>CAWIFA010000001.1:0-75432 GCA_963835315.1 uncultured Solirubrobacterales bacterium
CGCGCCGCACCGCCGCCTCGCCGAAGCGCAGCGGCTCGGCCTCGCCGTCCTCGGGCACCTCGCCGCGCGTCCCGTAGAGGCTCTCGTGCTCGATGAAGACGACCGGGTTGTCGTCGCGGATCGCCGCCTTCAGCAACGCCTTGCCGTCGGCCGGCGTCGAGGGGCAGGCGACGAGCAGGCCCGGCACCTGGAGGAAGAGCGCCTCGAAGCTGTGCGAGTGCGTGGGGCCGAGCTGGTGGCCGCCGCCGCCGGGCATGCGGATGACCAGCGGCACCCGCGCCTGGCCGTTGAACATGTAGGGGATCGCGGCTGCGTGGTTGACGATCTGGTCGAGCGCCAGCAGGGCGAAGTTGACCGTCATCAGCTCGACCACCGGCCGCAGCCCGCCGATCGCCGCGCCGACCCCGGCGCCGACGATCGTGTTCTCGGAGATCGGCGTGTCGCGCACGCGCCGCTCGCCGAACTCCTCGAGCAGCCCCTCGGTCACCTTGAAGGCGCCCTGGAAGACGCCGACGTCCTCGCCGATCACGAAGACCGCCTCGTCGCGCCGCATCTCCTCCGCCATCGCGTCGCGCAGCGCCTCCCGCATCCGCAGCGTCGTCGCCATCAGCGCTCGGCCTCCTCGGTGACGTCGCGCTCCTCCGCCTCTCCGGCGACCTCCGGCTCGACGCCCTCCTGGACGTCACCGCTCTCCGCCGGGTTCGGGCGCGGCCCATCCGGCTGCCCCGCGTAAGCCGCCCCCGCCTCGGCGAGCTCGCGCGCCGCCGCCGGCATCTCCTCTTCCTCGCGCTCGCCGCGGTGCGGCTCGGGGCTGCGCTCGTCGACCGCGTACCAGCCGCCCGCCTGGTCGACCACGTAGAGGTTTTCGTAGAGGCTGTCGAGCGCCGGTTCGGGGGACTCGTCCGCCGCGGCGACCGCCGCCGTCACCCGCTGCTCGGCCTTCTCGCGCACCTCCTGCACCTCGCGCTCGCCCAGCACGCCGGCCTCGACGCAGCGCCGCGCGAAGGCCTCGATCGGGTCTTTGCGCTGCCACTCCTCGACCTCCTCGCGCTTGCGGTAGACCTCGGGGTCGGCGGCGGAGTGGCCGCGGTAGCGGTAGGTGAACGCCTCGAGCAGGGTCGGCCGCCGCTCCTCGCGCGCCTGGCGGATCCCCTCGGCGACTGCCTCGCGCACCGCGACTACGTCCATCCCGTCGATCCGCTCGCCGGGGATCCCGTAGCCCTCCGCCTTCTTCGACAGATCGGTCTGCGCCGAGTGCCGCTCGACCGAGGTCCCCATCCCGTAGAGGTTGTTCTCGACCAGGAAGAAGACCGGCAGGCTCCAGAGCGCCGCCAGGTTCATCGTCTCGCCGAAGTTGCCGGTGTTGGAGGCGCCGTCGCCGAACATGCAGACGGTCACCGCGTCCTCGCCCTTGTACTCGGAGGAGAGCGCCAGCCCCGCCGCGATCGGCAGGTTTCCGCCGACGATCCCGTAGCCGCCCATGAAGCGCTTCTCGCGGTCGAAGATGTGCATCGAGCCGCCGCGCCCGCCGCTCGTCCCGCCGACCCGGCCGAACAGCTCCGACATCACCCGCTCGGGGTCGGTGCCGCGGGCGATCGCGTGGCCGTGCGTGCGGTAGGTGCCGATCAGGTAGTCCTCGTCGCGCATCACCGAGGTGGTGCCGACGATCGTCGCCTCCTCGCCGATCGCCAGGTGCAGGAAGCCGCCCGCCTTCGCCCGCTGGTACTGCCGCCCGGCCTCCTCCTCGAAGCGCCGGATCAGGGTCATCCGCGCGAGCAGCTCGTAACAGGTGCCGGCGTCGGGGAGGTCGGGCATCGACCTCACCTTAGCTGGACGATCTGGCGACCTCGACTGCCTCCTCCAGCCTGTCGTCTCCCCAGAACACCTCGTCGCCGACGACGATCGAGGGGACTCCGATCACCCCGCGCTCGGCGGCATCGTCGGTCGCCGCCCGCAGCGCGTCCTTCACCCCCTGCGTGCCCGCCGCCTTGCCGACCGCGTTGGGATGCAGCTCGCAGGCCGCGGCGGCGATCAGCACGTTGTCGTGCTCGCTCAGGTCGCGCCCGGCGGCGAACTGCTGGCGGAAGGCGGCGAGGGCGAAGGAGACGCTGCGGCCGGTCTGCTTGGCGAAGGTCGCGACGCGCATCGCGAAGAGCATGTTGCCCGGCCACGGCTCGGGCCAGACGAGCGGCGCCAGCCCGTGCTCGCGGGCGCGCCGCTCGACCTCCGCGATCCCGTTCTCGCGCCCCGGCCCGTTGCCCCAAGAGTCGCGGCCGAAGCGCTGAAACAGCCCGCCGAGCAGGATCGGCTGCCACTCCGGCTGCTCCAGCTCGGCGTCGGTGAACAGGCCGCTGACCCGCTCTGCGGTCAGGTAGGCGTAGGGCGATCCGAGGTCGAAGTAGAAGGTCGCGCGCGCGCCGGTCAAGCGTGCGTCGCCCACTTGTCCACGGCGCGGGCCGCTTCGAAGATCGCCTCGGAGATCGTCGGGTGGGGGTGAACGATCCGCGCCAGCTCCTGGTAGCCGCCCTCCAGCGCCATCGTCGCCACCAGCTCGGCGATCATGTCGCAGGCCCGGTTGCCGACGATGTGGGCGCCGAGGATCTCGCCGTACTTGGAATCGACGACGAGCTTGACCATGCCTTCTTTGTCGTCGTAGACGGTGGCGCCGCCGACCCCGCCCAGTTTCAGCTTGCCGACCTTCACATCGTGCCCGGCCTCCTTCGCCGCCGCCTCGGTGAGCCCGACGCTGGCGACCTGCGGGTGGCAGAAGGTGGCGCCGGGGACGAGGTTCTGGTCGACCGGGTGCGTCTCTGCTCCGGCCGAGTGCTCGGCCGCGACCACGCCCTCCTCGGAGGCCTTGTGGGCGAGGGCCTTGGCGTTGACCAGGTCGCCGATCGCGTAGACCTTGGGATTGCTGGTGCGGCCGTACTCGTCGACCTCGACCTTGCCGCGGTCGGTCAGCTTCACGCCCGCCGCCTCGAGCCCGAGCCCCTCGACGTCGGTGGCGCGGCCACCGGCGACGCAGAGGTAATCGACCTCGGCGCTCTCGCCGCCGTAGGTGAACTTGACCGAGTCGCCGCCTGCCTCGACGTTCTCGACCGGCGCGCCGGTGGAGATCGCGATGTTCTGCTTCTTGAACGCCCGCTCGACCACCCGCGCCATGTCCTTGTCCTCGGCCGGCAGGATCTGGTCGAGCATCTCGATCAGCAGCACCTCGGCGCCGAAGCGGCCGTAGGCGGAGGCGATCTCGCAGCCCGATGCGCCGGCGCCGACCACGGCGATCTTCGCCGGCCGCTCGGGCAGCGACCAGGCGCCCCAGGTGTCGAGCACCCGCTCGCCGAACTCGACGCCGGGGATCGGCAGCGCGGTCGAGCCGGTGGCGAGGATCACGGCGCCGGCCTCGTGGACGTCGTCGCCGACCTGGACGTTGCCCTCGGCGGTCAGCGAGCCCTCGCCCTCGATCCAAGTCACCTTGTTTTTGTCCCAGAGCATCTTTACGCCACTCGAGAGAGATTCGGAGACCGCGGCGCGGCGCTTGCCGAGCCTGTCCCAGTCGAGCTCGACGTCTCTGGCGACGACGCCCAGCTCGGCGCTGTCGCGCGCCTGGTCGTAGATCTCCGCCGTGCGGAGGACCGTCTTCGCCGGGATGCAGGCGTAGTTGAGGCAGCGCCCGCCGGGCTTGTCGCGCTCGACCACGGCGGTCTTGCGGCCCAGTTGCGCCGAGCGGATCGCGGCGACGTACCCGCCCGGGCCGCCGCCGATGACGATCGTGTCGAAGGATTCAGCCAAGTAGCGTCAGCCTATAGAAGACCGAAAAGCGGCGTTCCGATGCGCGTGACCACCCAGGGAGGAAGCGACGGAACTACCCACGGTTCGGCATCTGGATCCTCGCCATTGCCTTGACCATGAAGAAGAAGAACGTTCCGGCGACGGCGAGCAGGCCGAACGTCGCGGCGAACTCGGCGACGGTCGAGGCCTGGACGGCGAGGCCGAAGACGGCGCTGAAGATCAGGAAGACGAGCAGCAGCTGGAAGCCGAGCACCGCCCAGTAGCGGGCGCGCCACATGCCCCACGACATCAGCCCCATCAGCAGCGCTGGGGCGAGGACCTGGGCGAAGGGCGGTTTCTCGCCTTCGACCTTCACGCCGGTCACGTAGCCGGCGACGATCGAGAGCGCGATCAGGCCGGCGACGACGGCGCCGACCGTCACCACCAGCGGGCGTTCCCCCTCGGCCAGCGGCTCGAGGCTCTCGCGCACCTCCTGGTTGCGCTGCTCGGCGCGCGCGTAGCCCTTCTCCATCCGCTCGCGCGGGGTGGGCGCGTCGGCGCCGCGGCGCTTGCGCTTGCGCGGGGCCGGGTCGGCGGGCGACTCAGGCACCGGGCGCCGCCTCGCCGAGCGGGGCGAGCGCGCCGCGCAGCGCTTCCGCCACCGCGGCCGGGTCCTCGGCGTCGCGGATCGCCCGCACGACGCCGAGCCGTTGCGCGCCCGCGGCGACCACCTCGGCGGCGTTGCCGGGGTCGATGCCGCCGATCGCGAAGAAGGGGTGCGGCACGTTCGCCGCGGCGTGCTCGACCAGGTCGAGCCCGACCCCGGGCCGCCCCAGTTTCGTCGGCGTCTCCCAGATCGGCCCCACGCTGACGTAATCGACCGGCTGTGCGGCGCTTGCCGCCAGCTGCTCCTCGGAGTGGGTCGAGAGGCCGACGATCGCGTCGGGTCCGAGCAGCTCGCGCGCCTCGCCGGGCGGGCGTGTCGTCCTGGCCGACGTGGACCCCGTCGGCGTCGCAGGTCCGCGCCAGCCAGGGGTCGTCGTTGACGATGAAGAGGGCGCTGTGGGTGTCGCAGAGGCGGCGGAAGGTGCGCGCCGCGCGCTCGATCTCCTCGCGCCCCAGCTGCTTCTCGCGCAGCTGGACGATGTCGACGCCGCCGCTCAGCGCGGCATGCAGCAGCGCTTCGGGATCGCGGCCGCCCGGCATCGCCTCGCAGACGAGGTAGAGCCGCGCCGTGCGCAGCCGCTCGCGCCGCAACGGGCCGCGTGCCTCGGGTGGAGCCAGGCTCATGGCTCTAAATTGTCCTGCATGGCGCATTCCGGCACCTCCCCGAGCTACGACGTCGTCGTCGTCGGCGGCGGGGTCATCGGCCTCTCCTGTGCCTGGCGCGCCGCGCGGCGCGGCGCCCGCGTGGCGCTGGTCGAGCGCTCGCGACCCCCGGCGGGCGCGACCCGGGTCGCCGCCGGGATGCTGGCGCCGGTCGGCGAGCTCGCCTTCGGCGAGCCGGAGCTGCTGAAGATGACTCTGGAGGCCGCCGAGCTCTACCCGGGCTTCGTCGCCGAGCTGGAGGCCGCGAGCGGCCTCGAGGCCGGCTACCGCAGCGACGGCGCGCTGCACGTCGCGCTCGACCGCGACGAGGCGGCCGAGCTGCACCGCGTGCACGAGCTGCAGCGCTCGCTCGGGCTGGGCGCCGAGTGGCTGCCGCCGCGCCGCTGCCGCGAGCTCGAGCCCGGCCTCACCCCGTCGTTCAACGGCGGCGTCCACGCGCCGGGCGAGGGCTCGGTCGACCCGCGGGCGCTGAGCGCGGCGCTGCTGGCGGCCCTCGCCGGCGAGGACGGCGCCGAGCTGCGGACCGAGAACGGGGCGGAGGCGGCGCTGCTCGACGGCGAACGGATCGCCGGCGTGCGCACCGAGTCGGGCGAGGAGCTGCGCGCCGCTGCGACGGTGCTCGCGGCGGGGGCCTGGTCGGGACAGGCCGAGTGGCTGCCGGAGGCGGGGCGGCCCCCGGTGCGTCCGGTCAAGGGCCAGATCCTCGAGCTGCGCGCGCCGCGACGGCGCCGCTCCGTGCAGCCGCATCGTCGCCTCCGAGCGCGTCTACCTGGTGCCGCGTCCCGACGGCCGGCTGATCGCCGGCGCGACGGTCGAGGAGCAGGGCTTCGACACCGCCGTTACGGCGGGCGGTGTGCACGAGCTGCTGCGCGAGGCCTACCGCCTGCTGCCCGACGTCGCCGAGATGGAGCTGGTCGAGGCGGCGGCCGGCCTGCGCCCCGGCACGCCCGACAACCTGCCGCTGGTCGGCCCCTCGCCCGTCGACGGCCTGCTCTGGGCGACCGGCCATTACCGCAACGGCATCCTGCTCGCCCCGCTCGCTGCGGACGCGATAGTCGACGCCCTGGCCGGAAACCCCGCAGCGCGGTCGAGTTTTGAACCGCATAGCGACTCAAATCTCGACCGCGCCGCGAAGGGAGAGGCCATCCGGTGAGGATCGAGCTGAACGGGGACCCGCGCGAGCTCGCGGCCGGGGCGACGCTCGCCGACGCGGTGCGCGCCAGCGGCGCAGACGCGGAGGCGCGCGGCGTCGCCGTCGCGCTCGACGGCGAGGTCGTGCCCCGCGCCGAGTGGGACTCGACGCCGCTCGCCGAGGGCGCCGGCGTCGAGGTCCTTGCGGCGATCCAGGGCGGCGCGGAAACCTGGCAGCTGGGCGGCCGCCAGTGGTCCTCGCGCCTGATCGCCGGCACCGGCGGCTTTCGCTCGCTGGAGCAGATGGAGGAGGCGCTGGCCGCGGCGGGAACCGAGATCGTCACCGTCGCCCTGCGCCGCGTCGACCCCGGCGCCCAGGGCTCGGTGCTCGAGGTGATCGAGAAGCTCGGCCTCTTTGCCCTGCCCAACACCGCCGGCTGCTTCACCGCCCGCGACGCGGTCCGCACCGCGCGGCTCGCCCGCGAGGCCTTCGGCACCGAGTGGATCAAGCTCGAGGTGATCGGCGACGACCGCACCCTCTACCCGGACGCGGTCGAGCTGCTCGACGCGGCCGAGACCCTGGTCGGCGAGGGCTTCACCGTCCTCCCCTACTCCAACGACGACCCGATCCTCGCCCGCCGCCTCGAGCAGGCGGGCTGCGCCGCGGTGATGCCGCTCGGCTCGCCGATCGGCTCGGGCGCCGGCATCCGCAACCCCTACAACATCGCGATCATCACCGAACAGGCCGAGGTCCCGGTCGTCCTCGACGCCGGCATCGGCACCGCCTCCGACGCCGCCCTGGCGATGGAGCTGGGTTGCGACGCCGTTCTCGCCGCCAGCTCGATCTTCGGCGCCGCCGACCCGCCCGCGATGGCCCGCGCCCTGCGCGGCGCCGTCGAGGCCGGCCACGCCGCCCGCCGCGCCGGCCGCATCCCCCGCCGCACCCACGCCGAGGCCTCGACTCCCGAGGACGGCCTGCCGGAGCTATCCTGACCGCGCGCCCCTGTAGCTCAGTTGGTTAGAGCGGCGGCCTTTTAAGCCGCGCGGCGCGGGTTCGAATCCCGCCGGGGGCACTTTTCCGTACAATGTCCGGGATGGAGCCGACCACAACTCCCAAGACCCGCCGGATCGAAGTTCGCGTGAGCGACGAGGAGCGCGAGCTCGACGCGGCTGCAGCCTCGGCGCTGGGTGAGAGCCTGAGCGACTTCTTCCGGCGCGCTGCTCAGACGCGGGCGCAAGAGGTGTTGGCCGACCAGCGGGCGATCGCGCTCAGCGAGGTGGAGGCGGTCCGCTTTCTCGAGGCTCTTGATCGTCCTGACGAGAGCACGGTAGCCCGGCTCGAAGATCTGCGCCGTCGCGCGTGAGCAAGCCGGTCAGGGTCATCGAGCGCTACGACCCGACCAGCCACGAGGTGGCTGATTTTTCCTGCGGTGAGGAGTCACTCGACCGTTGGCTCTACCACTACGCAGGTCAGGGCGAGCGCCGGGATGCGACTCGCACCTTCGTGGCCGCCGACGAGCATGGCGCCGTCCGCGGCTACTACACGCTGGTGGCCGGCCAGCTCGAGCATGTCGAGGCAACCGAGGCGGTGCGCAAGGGCCTCTCGCAGCACTTCCCGATTCCGGTAGCGGCCCTCGCCCGCCTCGCCGTCGACGAGCGCAGCCAGAGGCAGGGGCTTGGCTCATCTCTCCTCAACGATGCCTTCGAGCGGATATGCCGGGCCGCACAGGAGGTCGCCGTAAGAGCGGTCGTCGTGCATGCGCTAGACAAAAGCGCGGCGGACTTCTATGAACGCTTCGGCTTCCGCAGTCTTGGCACTGCGCCGAAGACGTTGATGGTGACGCTGGCCGAGCTTCGCAGGGCCGGCTATATGGGCACCACTTTGGGTACCGATGTTGCCGACCCAGGCTGATCTAAACTGCGTTTCGCCGTGCCGGATTAGGCACGATCCCCTACAGATGGTGGTGGCCGCCCCTTTTAAGCCGCGCGGCGCGGGTTCGAATCCCGCCGGGGGCACTCGCTGGCAGTGGTACCCAGGTGGTACACTCTCGCCGATGCCGACCCGTCACTCTCGCATTCAGGTGACCGAAGACCGCGAGCTGGCCGCCGCGCTGCGCGCGGCGTCCCCGCATCTTCCCGCCGGCCTACCTCGCGCGCGCCAGGTGCGCGAGCTGGCGATCGCGGGAGCGCGGCACCTCAGCGGCGAGCCGCTGGAGGAGAGCCGGCGCGAGGAGCTCCTGGAGCAGTTGGCTCAGGGCTTCGAGGAACCGGGGACGGCGGGAATCGACTGGGATCTCCTGCGCGACGGCAAGCATCGTGCCTGGCCAGTTCGGTAGTGACCCGGCTTGGGGGGCGTTGCCGCTCGTCGTCGACACCTCCGCCTGGGCTCGCGCCCATCACCCGGAGGTCCGTGAGCGTTGGAAGGAGGCGCTGCTTGGCCGTCGCCTGCGCATCTCTCCTGTCGTTCGCTTCGAGATCCTGCTCAGTGCTCGCGACGGCCAAAGTTTCGACACGCTCGCCGAGCGTCTTTCGGCCCTCCGGGTCGCGCCGCTCAACGCCTCGGTCATCCGCGCCGCCGAGCATGCGATGCGTGCGCTGGCGCATCGCTCCGCCGGGGCGCAGCGCCTCCCGATTGTCGACTACCTGGTGGCCGCCGCCGCGCAGGAGCTGGGAGCGGCCGTGATCCACTACGACCGGGATTACGACACGCTTGCCGATCTCCTGGAGTTCGAGTCGATTTGGCTGGCGCCGGCGGGGACGCTCCCGTAGCCGGTGGTCGTTCAGGCCATCAACTCGCGATGACCGGCGCTCGTCGCGACATCGAGTTGCTGCGCCAGCCCTGCGATGTCGAGGAGCAGGACGCGTGGCGGCTCGAGCGCATCCAGGAGGAGATCGACCACGGCTTCGACGCCTTGCGCGACGTCGAGGAGGGGGTTTCGATCTTCGGCTCGGCCCGGGTTCGCGAGGACCATCGCTGGTACGGGCTGTGCCGCCAGACCGCGGCCTGCCTCGCCGCCGAGGGCTTCACGGTGATCACCGGCGGCGGACCGGGGCTGATGGAGGCGGCGAACCGCGGCGCCGCCGAGGCGGGCGGGGTCTCGGTCGGCCTCAACATCGAGCTGCCGCGCGAGCAGCGGGTCAACCCCTACGTCAACCGGTCGCTCGACTTCCACTACTTCTTCGCCCGCAAGCTGATGTTCGTCCGCTACGCGCGCGCCTTCGTCATCTTCCCCGGCGGTTTCGGCACGATGGACGAGCTGTTCGAGAGCATCACCCTGATCCAGACCGAACGGATCGAGCACTTCCCGACGATCCTCGTCGACAGCGAGCACTGGGCGCCGCTGCTGCGCTGGATCGACGCCGACCTCGACGACTGCGGCCTGATCGACCGCGCCGACATGCGCCTGCTCGTCACCGCCGACACGGTCGAGGAAGTCTGCAACCACGTCCGCCGGGCGAGCGAGGCGCAACGAGACCTTCTAGACGCCGAAAATCAAGCAGGTCGGGGGACGCAGGGAGGGTGAGGAGGGGAGCGCACTACCAGTGCGTGACCCGACGAAGCCGACTGAGGACCCCGAGATGCGCCGATTTGCAGGCGTCTAGTGGCGGAAGTGGCGGTGCTTGGTGAAGACCATCGGGATGCTCGCCGCGTCGCAGGCCTCGATCACCTCGGCGTCGCGTTTCGAGCCGCCGGGCTGGATCACGCAGTTGGCGCCGGCGTCGATCGCGGCCTCGGGGCCGTCGGCGAAGGGGAAGAAGGCGTCTGAGGCGACGGCGGAGCCGGCGAGCAGGGCGCCGGCATCCCCGCCCCGCGCGTCGCGGCACTTCTCGACCGCGAGGCGGACCGAGTCGACGCGACTCATCTGGCCGGCGCCGATGCCGAGCGTCGCGCCGCCCTTGGCGATCACGATCGCGTTCGAGCGCACGTGGCGCACCACCGTCCAGGCGAACAGCATGTCGTCCCACTGCTGCTCGCTCGGCTCGGTCTCCGTCACCGTCTCCATGATCTGCCGCGGCTCCGGGTCGCCGTCGCGGTCCTGGATCAGCAGGCCGCCGCGCACCCGCTTCAGGTCGCGTTCGGCCGGGTCGGCCTGGCGCCGCTCCTCGTCGCAGAGGATGCGGATCGACTCCTTCTGCTGCAGCACCTCCAGCGCGCCCTCCTCGAAGCCGGGCGCCAGCAGCACCTCGACGAAGTTCTCGTGCAGCGCCTCGGCCAGCGGCACGTCGATCGGCCTGTTGATCGCGATCACGCTGCCGTAGGCGGAGACCGGGTCGGAGGCGAGGGCCTTGCGGTAGGCGTCGAGCGCGTCGGTGCCGATCGCCACCCCGCAGGGGTTGTTGTGCTTGACGATCGTGCAGGCGGGCGGCTCGAAGTCCTCGTTCAGCCGCCGCGCCGAGTCGAGGTCGAGCACGTTGTTGAAGGAGAGCGCCCTGCCGTGCAGCTTCGCCACGCCGGAGAGGATGTGGCTGCGCACGCCGACCTCCGAGTAGAGCGCCGCCCGCTGGTGCGGGTTCTCGCCGTAGGCGAGGTCGAGCTCCTTCTCGTAGGAGACCGTCAGGTGTTCGGGGAAGTCCTCGTAGGAGGCGGAGAACCAGCGGCTGATCGCGGCGTCGTAGCGGGCGACGTGGGTGAAGGCCTCGTTGGCGAGCCAGTGGCTGGTCGCCGCGGAGAGCTCGCCGCCGCTCTCCTCGAGCTCGGCGCCGACCGCGTCGTAGGCCTCGGGCTTGACGACCACGGCGACGCCCTCGTGGTTCTTCGCCGCGGCGCGCAGCATCGTCGGCCCGCCGATGTCGATGTTCTCGATCGCCACCCGCGGGTCGACCTCGTGCGCGGCGACCGCCTGCTCGAAGGGGTAGAGGTTGACGCAGACCAGGTCGATCGGCGCGATCCCCTCGCGCTCCAGCGTCGCCATGTGCTCGGGCTCGTCGCGCCGCGCCAGCAGCGCCGCGTGCAGCCGCGGGTGCAGGGTCTTGACCCGGCCGTCGAGGATCTCCTCCTGGCCGGTGAACTCGGAGACGTCGGTCACCTCGAGCCCGGCCTCGCGCAGCGCCGCCGCCGTGCCGCCGGTGGAGAGGATCTCGACCCCGTGCCCCGCCAGCGTCCGCGCGAAATCGGCGACGCCGGTCTTGTCGGAGACCGAGATCAGCGCCCGGCGCACCCGGATCGCGGCGCCGTTAAGCGCCTCGGGTCTGGTGTCTGCGGGGGCCTCACTCATCGCTGATGACGACCGCTCGCCGATCGTCGGCGTCGATGCTAACCCGGCCGGCCGCGATCATGCGGATCGCCTCCGGGTAGAGCTCGTGCTCGACCGCGTGGATCGCCTGCTCCAGCCGCGCCCGGTCGCGGTCGGCGGGCACCGCCACCTCGCGCTGAACGATCGGCGGCCCGGTGTCGACGCCCTCGTCGACGAAGTGCACCGTCACCCCGGTCGTCTCGACCGCGGCGTCGAGCGCCTGCCCGATCGCGTCGAGCCCCGGAAACGCCGGCAGCAGCGCCGGGTGGATGTTGACTATCCGGTTCCGGAATCGCTGGACGAAGGGCGCACTGAGGAGTTGCATGTATCCGGCAAGAACGATCAGGTCGGCGCCGAGGGAGTCGATCCAGTCAGCCATCGCGGTATCTCGCTGTGCCCGATCGGTGAAATCGTCGGCAGGGAAGACTGCAGTAGCGATCGACGCCCCTTCAGCCCGCTTCAGAGCCCTCGCGCCGGCCTTGTCCGAAGCAACGCCGACGACTTCGATCCCTTCTTTGCCATGCAGTTTGTCCAGGATCGCTTGCAGGTTGGTACCGGTGCCCGAAGCGAGGATCGTAATGCGGAATCGGCTCATCGGAGGCATTGCGGTCAAGCAGATCAAGGATGCAGGGAGCGTGGCGTGCTCTGCACGCGAGCGACCGAGGACGCCGAGATGCGCCGCGCCGCGGTGCCTCCGATGGCGGGATCTCGGGGAGGGGCCGCTTTCCGCGCAGCGTCATTCGGCCTCATCCGGGCCGCGGTCATGCCGGGAGGGTCGCCTCCAGGGCGAATTTGCCGTTGGCGTCCAGCGGATCTCCCAGCGGGTAGCGCCCCGTGAAGCAGGCGTCGCAGTGGTCCTCGGGGCGCGTGCCGACCGCCTCGTAGACGCCCTCCATCGAGAGGTAGGCGAGCGAGTCGGCGCCGAGCTCGTCGGCGATCTCCTCGATCGTCCGTTCGTGGGCGATCATCTCCTCGCGGGTCGACATGTCGACGCCGTAGTGGCAGGGGTGGCGGATCGGCGGCGCCGAGATCCGCAGGTGCACCTCGCTCGCCCCCGCGTCGCGCAGCATGCCGACGATCTGCCGCGTCGTGTTGCCGCGCACGATCGAGTCGTCGACGACGACCAGCCGCCTGCCGGCGACGATCTCCGGCAGCGGGTTGAACTTGAGCCGCAGGCCGCGCTTGCGCAGCTCCTGCCCGGGCTGGATGAAGGTGCGGGCGACGTAGCGGTTCTTGATCAGGCCGTCGTCACGCGGCAGCCCCGAGGCCCGCGCGAATCCCGCCGCCGCCGGGTTGCCCGAGTCGGGCACCGAGATCACCAGGTCGGCCTCGACCGGCGCCTCGCGCCAGAGGATCTCGCCCATCCGGCCGCGCACTTCCTGCAGCACCCTGCCCTCGAGGCGGCTGTCGGGGCGGGAGAAGTAGATGTGCTCGAACACGCAGTGCGCCGGCCGCCCGGCCTTGACCACCTGCCGGGTGTCGAGCCCGCGCTCGGTCAGCGAGACCATCTCGCCGGGGCGGATTTCGCGCAGCAGCTCGGCGCCGACGATGTCGAAGGCGCAACTCTCCGAGGCGACGACGAAGCGCTGCCCGAGCCGCCCCAGCGAGAGCGGCCGCACCCCGTGCGGGTCGCGGAAGGCGACGATCGCGTGCTTGGTCATCGCCACGGTCGAGTAGGCGCCCTCCAGCCGCGGCATCACCGCCGCCACCGCGTCCTCGACGAAGCGCCCTTCATGCGAGGAAATCAGCGCCGCGATGATCTCCGAGTCCGAGGTGCCGCGGAAGGCGACGCCGTCCTCCTTCAGCTCGTTCCACAGCTCGACCGCGTTGGTCAGGTTGCCGTTGTGGGCGAGCGCCAGCTCGCGCCCGTCGTCGCGCCAGACCGGCTGCGCGTTCTCCCACGAGCCGCCGCCGGTGGTCGAGTAGCGCACGTGGCCGATCGCCATGTCGCCGGCCAGCGCCCGCAGCTTCTCCTCATCGAAGACCTGGGAGACGAGGCCCGAGTCGCGCATCGTCGTGATGTGGCCGCCCTCGCAGGTGGCGATCCCGGCCGACTCCTGGCCGCGGTGCTGCAGCGCGTAGAGGCCGAAGTAGGCGAGCCGGGCGACGTCGTGCCCCGGCGCGTATACGCCGAACACCCCGCATTCCTCGCGCGGGCCATCGCGATCTATCGGCTGCCCCTGGGGCGGAGTCAAAGCGCGTGTTCCTCGCGTTGGAAAAGGACGTGACGCGCAGGCGGACTGCCTACCCCGGGAGGGTACCAACGCTACCGGCCGCGGTCGCTCTTGATCCCCTGACCCACCCTCATCCGGAAGTCAGCGCCAGGTAGTGCTCGGTGCCGGGTGCACGCTGCCCGTTGCCCGATGCTGGGCTGACGGTGCACGTATTGCGCTGCCCCGGCGCAACCGGTAGGGGTTTCGATCCCTTGGATGCGGCCCATTTGGCCGGGCCTGGCCTTGGCGCTCGCCCATCGGGACTACCGACTTGCCGTTACTCGATCAGCGGCGTTGTCCAGTTGTGGGCCTGAAGCTGGGTGTCCAGCTCGCGCCGCTGCATGGCCAGCTGGTCAAGCTGCGACTGCAGCTCGCCGACCGAGACCTGGCGGACCATGCGGATCTCCGAGCGGCCGTAGCGGAACAGGCCCCTGCCGCCCTCGCTCGTGGCCGTCCTGATGACGCCCCGCAGCCCTCCCTGACGCAGGTCGAGGACGTCGCGCCGGGCGAGACCTTCGGTGACGGTCTCCCCACCGGGCAGCCGCGTGCCCGCATTGGTGTGGTTGATGCTCGCGATCAGTTCCTCCAGCTCGTCGCACACCGCGCCGAGCTCCGCCAGCAGCTCGTCCGCGCTCTCGGGCGGTTCGTCCCCCTCCTGCACGAGCGCACTTGCCTGCAACCGGTCTTGAATTTGCCCGACCCGCTTCTGCAGGTCGGCCCGACGACTGAGCGCTTCTCCGACGATCATGGCGCCAGTCTAGCAGACAAAAAAGTTCGCAGCGTATTCGTCTCCTATGGCCCGAGGGCGCCGATCGGGATGACGTGAACACCATCCTCTCGCCTATAGCCGTAACCGCTTCCGACGATCACGCCGAGCGCGGCCGGCGGCCCGCATCTGCTGGTGTCGATCCGCTTGACGAACTTATGCAGGTTGGCCGCCCCCTCATCGATCCGGTTGAAGCCGAGCTTTATCTCGAAGGCCGCCCAGCGGCCGTCGCGGGCTTCGACGATCGCATCGACCTCGAGCCCGTCGCTATCGCGGTAGTGGAGGACTTCCGCATCGGCGGCTTGCGCATAGATCCGCAAGTCGCGGATCACCATCGACTCGAATAGAAGGCCGAGCAGACTGAGGTCTCGGACGAGCCGCTCGGGGCCGGTGCGCAAGGCGGCCACCGCCAGCGACGGGTCGACGAAATGAAGCTTGGGAGCTTTGCGCAGGGCATACGTGGTTCGCAGGTGGACACCCCACGCCGGCTGATCCTCGACGATGCTGAGCCGTCGCAACTCGTCGAGGTAGATGCTGGCCGTTGCACGATCCAGTGGCTCTTCAGGGCCGCGCGTATCGCGGGCGAGTGTCGCGATTGAGGCCTGTGTGGAGACGTTGCGAGCGATGCTCCGGAGCAGCTGGCCGACCTTGTCCGGATTGCGGCGGATCCCGCCTGTGGCGCTCGCGTCCAGCCGCCTGATCTCCTCCAGGTAGTCGCCCGCCGCCACCAAAGCTTGGTCCTTCGCCATGTCTACGAATCCAGGCCATCCCCCCAGCGCGATTTCCTCCGCGATCTCGGGAATCGTCATCTTTGCCTGGGGGGATCCCTCCTTGTCTTCATCCAGCAGGCGCCTCAAGGACATGCGGTTCGTACTTCGACCTTTCTCGAAAAGGCTCATCGGGCGCATGCGTATTCGGGTGAGCCGACCTGCTCCGGAGTGGCGGGTGGCGTCGTCAGCGGGGACGGCGGAACCGGTGAGAATGAACTGCCCTGGCTCTCTCCGGTCGTCGATGGCTCGCCTCACGTGGTTCCAGATCGATGGCTCCAGTTGCCACTCGTCGAGCAAGCGCGGCGTCGGGCCTTCGAGTATCGAGTCTGGATCGAGCGCCGCCGCCCGCAAGCTGTCTTCATCGACGTCAAAGCGCACTTCGCTCGCCGCGAATCGTTGGGCAGTGACGGTCTTGCCGCATGCCTTGGGCCCTTCGACCACGACGCCACCCAGCGCGCCGAGCTTTTGCTCTAGCTGTGTCTCGATGATTCGCTTTAAATAAGCCAATTCTGTGCCCAATCCCCAGATTGCAAGATTTTCAATGGGCAGTTTATAAGGATTTCAACCAGCAAAAAATAAGAAATTGAACCCGCAAAATATCAAACAAGGCCCGAAAGGAGCGGGGTTCGGCGCTGCGACTAGAGCCGCTCTCCCAGCGAGCGCCAGGCGGACTCGGCGTCGGCGAGGGGGAGTGAGAGGCTGCGGTCGCCGGCGGCGATCTCGATCGTGTCGCCGCCGACCTTGCCCAGGTAGAGGACTGCGACGCGGTCGCTCTTCAGGGCTTCGAGCCGCTCGCGCTTGCCGCTGACGACGAAACCGCCGCTCCCCTCGCCGAACAGCGCCTCCTCGGGGGTGCAGCCGCGCTCGCGCAGGTGCTGGAGGTCGACCCGGCAGCCGCGGCCGGCGCCGATCGCGCACTCGGCGAGCGCGCAGGCGAGGCCGCCGTCGCTGACGTCGTGGGCCGAGGCGAGCGCTCCGGCGCGGACGGCGTCGCGCACCGCCCCGCAGGCCGCGGCGACCGCGGCGACATCGGGCTGCGGGAGGCCCGGGCCGAGCTCGCCGCGCTGCTTCGCCAGCTCGCTCCCTTCCAGGGTCGGTTCGAAGGGCCCGACCAGGCAGATCGCGTCGCCCTCTTCGGCGAAGGCGCTCGGCGCCGCCAGTCCCGCCTCGGGCAGCTCGCCGACCATGCCGACCACCGGCGTCGGGTAGATCGGGCCTTCCGGCCCCTCGTTGTAGAGGGAGACGTTGCCGCCGACGACCGGCACGCCGAGCGCCTCGCAGGCGTCGGCCAGCCCCTGCACCGAGCGGTCGAGCTGCCAGGCGGGCGCCGGCTTCTCCGGGTTGCCGAAGTTGAGGCAGTTGGTCAGGCCGAGCGGCTCGGCGCCGGCGCAGGCGAGGTTCTGGGCGCACTCGAGCACCGCCTCGACCGTGCCGGCGTAGGGGTCGCAGGCGACGCGCCGCCCGTTGCCGTCGATCGAGATCGCGATCGCCGTGTCGGCCTCGGGGATCGCCAGCACCGCCGCGTCGGCGCTCTCCGGCCGCCGCGCCGTGCGCGAGCCGACGATCGAGTCGTACTGCTCGAAGGCCCAGCGCTTCGAGGCGACGCTGGGCGCGGCGAGCAGCGCCGGCAGAGTCTCGGCCGCGCTCGCGCCGCCGTCGAGGGTCGCCCGGTTGCCGTAGATCCACCCCTCCGGCGCCGTCGGCTCGAGGTCATACAGCGGGCAGCCGTCGACCAGCGCCTCGACCGGCATCTCGCCGACGACCTCCTCTCCGCGTAGCACCCGCACCAAGCCGTGGCCGGCGACCGCGCCGATCTCGGCTGCGCCGGTCTGCCATTTCTCGCAGACGGCGACGACCTCGGCGACCTTCGCCGGCTCGACCACCGCGAGCATCCGCTCCTGTGACTCCGAGACCATGATCTCGAACGGCTCCATGTCGGCCTCGCGCAGCGGCACCCGGGCGACGTCGATGTCGACGCCGACCCCGCCGGCCGAGGCCATCTCGCTCGCCGAGGAGGTCAGCCCGGCCGCGCCGAGGTCCTGCAGCGAGACCAGCAGGCCCTTCGCCAGCAGCTCGAGGCAGCACTCGAGCAGCTTCGACTCCTCGAACGGATCGCCGATCTGCACCGTCGGCCGCTTCGCCGCGTCGCCCTCGCCGAGCTCTGCCGAGGCGAGCACCGAGGCGCCGCCGATCCCGTCGCGCCCGGTCGAGGCGCCCATCAGCACCAGCGCGTTGCCGACCCCGGACGCCGCCGCGCGCACCATCTCGTCGCGCTTTGCGAGGCCGACGCACATCGCGTTGACCAGGCAGTTGTGCTCGTAGGGCCCCTCGAAGTAGATCTCGCCGCCGACCGTCGGCACTCCGATCGAGTTGCCGTAGTGGCCGATCCCCCGCACCGCGCCGTCGAGCAGGTGGCGCGAGCGCAGCGAGTCGAGCTCGCCAAAGCGCAGCGAGTCGAGGATCGCGATCGGCCGCGCGCCGAGCGCGAAGACGTCGCGCAGGATGCCGCCGACGCCCGTCGCCGCGCCCTCGAACGGTTCGACCGCGCTCGGGTGGTTGTGCGACTCGACCTTGAAGGCGACCGCGTGGCCGCCGCCGACGTCGACCGCGCCGGCGTTCTCGCCCGGGCCCATGACCACGCGCTCGCCCTCGGTCGGCAGCCGCCGCAGCAGCTTGCGCGAGTGCTTGTAGGCGCAGTGCTCGGACCACAGCAGGCTGAACATCGCCAGCTCGACGCCGTTCGGCTCCCGCCCGAGCTTCTCGACGATCAACCGGTACTCGGCCTCGGTGAGGCCGAGTACCTCATAATCCGCCGGCTGCTCTGCTCCCGTGGACGGCAAAGGAGTCAGAGATGGATTGCCGTCCACTCCCGCGTCCGCGCCGGCGGGGGTCATGCGAGGACTCCAGCAACGGCCTTGAACACGCGCAATCCGTCGGTCGATCCGCTCATCGCGTCCACCGCGTGCTCGGGGTGCGGCATCAGGCCGAGCACGTTGCCCGCCTCGTTGCGCACCCCGGCGATCTCACGCGCCGAGCCGTTCGGGTTCTGCCCCGGCGCGTAGCGGAACGCCACCTGCCCGTTCGCCTCCAGCCCGTCGAGCACCTCATCCGGCGCCCAGTACCTGCCTTCCCCGTGCTTGGCCGGGATCGACAGCCGCCGATGGGCCGATTTCCCACCCATATCGTGGGAAATCGGCCCATCGGCGATCAGGTCCACCTGGCGGCAGACGAAGCGCATGCCCTCGTTGACGAGCAGGGCGCCGGGGAGCAGGCCCGCCTCGCAGAGCACCTGGAAGCCGTTGCAGATCCCCAGCACCGGGCCGCCGGCGGCGGCGAACCCGGCGACCGCCTCGATCGCCGGCGAGAAGCGGGCGATCGCTCCCGCCCGCAGGTAGTCGCCGTAGGAGAAGCCGCCGGGGACGACGACCGCGTCGACGTCCCCGAGGTCGCGCTCCTCGTGCCAGACCAGCCGCGCCTCGCCGTCGGCCAGCTCGCAGGCGTGCAGGGCGTCCCGCTCGTCGCAGGAGCCGGGGAACTGGCAGAACTCCCCACCTCATGCCGCCCCCGGACGCGGGAACGAATTCCTATCCATATCTGATTCTTTAGGGATTCGTGGGAGCAGAGGAGGCGGCATCAATTTCTTCTATCTCGAAGTCCTCGATCAGCGGGTTGGCGAGCAGCTTCTCGCAGAGCTCCGGCAGCCGCGCCGGGTCGTCTGCCTCCAGCTCGACCATCCGGCCGACCCGCACGTGGCCGACGCCCTCGAAGCCGAGCGCCGGCAGCGCCCGCTCGACCGCCTTGCCCTGCGGGTCGAGGATCCCCTCCTTGGGACGGATCAGGACCCGGGCCCTCGCCACTAGAAGGAGCGCTCCGTGATCCGCTCGTAGGCCTCGACGTACTTGGCCCGCGTCTGCTCGATCACGTCGGCCGGCAGCTCCGGCGCCGGCAGCTTCTTGTCCCAGCCGCTCGTCGTCGCCCAGTCACGCACGTACTGCTTGTCGAAGGACGGCTGCGTGCTGCCGGGCTCGTAGCGGTCGGCCGGCCAGAAGCGCGACGAGTCCGGCGTCAGCACCTCGTCGCCGAGCACGATCTCGGCCCCGGCGTGGCGGCCGAACTCGAACTTGGTGTCGGCGAGGATGATCCCGCGCTCCGCCGCGTGCTCGGCGCCGCGCCGGTAGACGTCGATCGAGACTCGCCGCAACTCTTCCATCAGCGCCGGGTCGCCGACGATCTCCGCCGCGCGGTCGAAGTCGACGTTCTCGTCGTGGTCGCCGATCTCGGCCTTGGTCGCCGGGGTGAAGATCGGCTCGGGCAGCCTGTCGGACTCCCGCAGCCCGCTCGGCAGCTCGATCCCGCAGACCGCGCCGCCCTCGCTGTATTCCTTCCAGCCCGAGCCCGAGAGGTAGCCGCGCACGACGCACTCGACCGGGTACATCTCCAGCCGCCGCACCCGCATCGCCCGTTCGGCGACCTCCTCGGGGACGTCGGCGGAGAGGAAGTGGTTGGGGACGATGTCGCCGGTCAGCTCGAACCAGAATTCGGAGATCCGGTTGAGCACCTTGCCCTTGTCGGTGACGGGGGTCGGCATCACCACGTCGTAGATCGAGATCCGGTCCGAGGCGACCATCAAGAGGTCGTCCTCCCACTCGTAGATCTCGCGCACCTTCCCGGACGAGTGGAGCTGCAGGTCTGCGACCGCGGTCATTAAGCCGATGCTAACCATCCCGGCAGCGGCGAGCATCTGCGCCGCGGCCTGCGATGCTTGTTCGGCATGCTCCCGCCGGAACCGAAGTACTCGCCGCTCTCGCAGACGCTGCGCTGGAGCTTCCGGCCGCTGCCATTCATGCAGGAGTGCCGCGAACGCTACGGCGACGCGTTCAGCGTCAAGTTCGTCAGCTTCGAGCGGCCGATGGTGATGATCTCCGACCCGGCCGCGATCAAGTCCCTCTACACCGAGCGCGCCCACGGGCTGCCGCCCGGCCGCGAGGTCGTGCTTACGCCGATCGTCGGGCCCCACTCGGTGCTCGTGATCGAGGGCGCCGACCACCTCGCCCACCGCAAGCTGATGCTGCCCGCCTTGCACGGCGAGCGGATGCGCTCCTACGCGCCGCTGGTCGAGGAGATCGTCGCGGCCGAGATCGACTCCTGGCCGCTCGGCGAGCGCTTCGCGATCCACCCGCGTATGCAGGCGATCACCCTCGAGGTGATCCTGCGCGTCGTCTTCGGCGTCGCCGAGGGCCCGCGGCTGGAGCGCCTGCGCGTCCTGCTGACCGAGGTGCTGGAGGAGACCGCCTCGCCGTTCACGCAGCTGATCGGCCTCGCCACGCGCCGCTTCGGCGGCCGCCCCTGGGCGCGCTTCGAGCAGCGGCTGCGCGCGGTCGACGAGCTGCTCTACGAGGAGATCGCCGAGCACCGGCGCCGCGAGGACCTGGAGCAGCGCGAGGACATGCTCTCGCTGCTGATGCAGGCGCGCTTCGAGGACGGCTCCGGGATGGGCGACGAGGACCTGCGCGACCAGCTGATGACCCTGCTGCTCGCCGGCCACGAGACCACCGCGACGGCGCTCGCCTGGACCTTCGACCTGCTACTGCGCCACCCGCGCGAGCTGGCCCGCCTGCGCGAGTCGCTGGAAGCGGGGGAGGACGAGTACCTGCGGGCGACGATCTCCGAGTCGCTGCGCCTGCGCCCGGTCGTCCCGCTCGCCGGCCGCCGGCTCAACGCCGAGCTCGAGGTCGAGGGGCTCAGCCTGCCCGCCGGCACCGACGTCACCCCGGCGATCTGGCTCGCCCACACCAACGCCGACGTCTACCCCGAGCCCTTTGCCTTCCGCCCCGAGCGCTTCCTCGACGAGCCGCCCGACACCTACGCCTGGATCCCCTTCGGCGGCGGCATCCGCCGCTGTCTCGGCGCCGCCTTCGCCGAGTTCGAGATGCGGATCGTCCTGCGCGACGTCCTCACCCGCTGCGAGCTGCGCAAGGCCGACCCCCGCCCCGAGAAGATCGGCCGCCGCAACATCACCCTCTCGCCCAAATCTGGAACGCCGGTGATCGTGCACGCTCGCCGTCCCTCTCGCGATCTCGTCCCTGCGTAGAAGCCGTCCCGGTAGGGATGGAACGTCTTGTACTTTTTCGTCGAGCGCCGCGGGCGCCAGCCGTATCCCAAATTTTCGAAAAAGTTAAGTGGAATCCCTACCGGGATGGCTTCGTCTCCGCCGGATGCTGTCTCGCCCAGCGGGCGATCGTGCTCGAGCCCGAGACCACCTCGCCGTCGTCGAGCACCAGGATCGGCACCTCGTTGGTGCCGCTCAGCTTCTTCACCTCGGCCCGCTCCGCGTCGCGGCTGCCCCAGGTCCAGGGCGCCATCCGGTAGCCGCCGACGGTCCGCAGCTCGTAGGTGTACCCGGCCGCGTCGAGCGCCTTGCCCGCCTTCGCGCACGGATGCGCAAACGCCGGCCCGCTCTTCTTCTGCCCGCAGGTGTAAAGGACCATCGTCCGTTGACCCTAGCCGCTCCGGTGCGCCTTTTGCTGCCTATGTGAGCAAAAGGCGCACCGGAAGCTCAACGGAGCGCTTCGAGGCGCTCGAAGATCGTCGGGATGTGGCCGAGGTAGGCGTCGTAGTCGAAGACGGCGTCGAGGTCGAGGTCGGGGGCCGCCTCTCCGAGCAGCTCGCGGAAGTGGGTGCCGCTGTCCCAGGCGCGCTGGGCGTTCTCCTGGACGACGCGGTAGGCGTCGTCGCGGCTGAGGCCGGACTCGACCAGCGCGGTGAGGGCGCGCTGGCTGAACAGGGCGCCGTGGGTCAGCTCGAGGTTCTCCCGCATCCGGTCGGCGCGGATCGTCATCCCGCTCGCCACCTTCGCCGCCAGGTCCTGCATGTAGTCGAGGCCGATCGTCGCGTCGGGCAGGATCACCCGCTCGGCGCCGGAGTGGGAGATGTCGCGCTCGTGCCAGAGGGCGACGTTCTCGAGCCCGGTCTGGGCGTAGCCGCGCAGCACCCGGGCGAGGCCGGTGATCCGCTCGGTGCGGATCGGGTTGCGCTTGTGCGGCATCGCCGAGGAGCCCTTCTGGCCGGCGGCGAACGGCTCCTCGACCTCGCGCACCTCGGTCCGTTGCAGGTTGCGGACCTCGGTCGCGAAGCGCTCCAGGCCGGCGCCGGCGACCGCGATCGCCGAGGTCAGGACGGCGTGGCGGTCGCGCGGGACGACCTGCGTGGCGACGTCCTCGCGCTCCAGCCCGAGCCGCTCCATCACCCGCGCCTCGACCGCCGGCGGCACCGAGGCGTAGGTGCCGACCGCGCCGGAGAGCTTGCCGAAGCGCAGCTGCTCGAAGGCTTCCGTGAGCCGGGTCAGGTTGCGGTCGGCCTCGAAGGCGAAGCCGGCGAGCCGCAGGCCGAAGGTCGTCGGCTCGGCGTGGACGCCGTGGGTGCGGCCGACGCAGAGCGTGTCGCGCTGCTCCAGCGCCCGCTCGACCAGCGCGTCGCGGTAGGCGCGCGCCGAGGCGAGCACGACCTCGCCAGCCTGGCGCAGCTGCACGGCGAGCGCCGTGTCGAGCACGTCGGAGGAGGTGAGGCCGTAGTGGATCCAGCGCCCGTGCTCGCCGACCGACCCGGCGACCACGTCGACGAAGGCGGCGACGTCGTGGTCGGTCACCCTCTCGCGCTCGTTCACCGCCTCGACCGTGAACGCGGCCTTCGCCCGACACGCCTCCGCAGCTACCAAGGGAACGACGCCCTGCTCCGCCGACGCTTCAGTAGCCGCCAGCTCCACCTCCAGCCAGGTCTCCAGCTTCCGTTGCTGGGACCAGACCTCGCCCATCTCGTCTCTGGTGTATCGAGGTATCACCCGGCACCCCCGGACGCGGGAGTGATGGGCAATCCATATCTGATTCTTTTGCCCGTCACGGGAGCAGAGGAGGTGCCGGTGTGTATCACGAGTTGATGATTCTCGCCGCCAGCAACCCTGCGTTCTTTGCTCCGTCGATCGCCACGCACGCCACCGGGACGCCTGGAGGCATCTGCACCGCCGAGAGCAGCGCGTCGAGGCCGCCGAGGCTCTTGCCGAGGATCGGCACGCCGATCACCGGCAGGTCGGTGTGGGCGGCGGCGACCCCGGGCAGCGCCGCGGACATCCCGGCGCCGGCGATGATCGCCCTGAGCCCGCGCATGCGCGCGTTGTGGCAGTACTCGCGCACCAGCTCGGGGTCGCGGTGGGCGCTCATCACGCGCACCTCGTAGCGGATGCCGGCGTCGTGCAGCGCCGCGCCGGCCGGCTGCATCTTCGGCTTGTCGTTCTTCGAGCCCATGATGATCCCGACGTGGGGCGCGTCGACCTCGATCTCCTCGAACGCCTCCTCCACCGCCGGCATCGTCGCCGGCCCGCTCGCCTGCGGCTCCTCTGAGATCTCGCTCATCCCTTCCTCTCTCGGTTCTAGGTTGGTCACGTCAGCTTGGCACCCGATCGACCGCGCGGGCGGCGATGTCGGAGCGGATCTGCATCCCGTCGAAGGAGATCCGGCCGGCGGCATCGTACGCCCGATCGCGCGCCGCGGCCGGCGTCGGGCCGAGCGCGGTCACGTTGAGCACGCGGCCGCCGGCGGTGACGATCTCACCGTCGCGCGCAGCGGTCCCCGCGTGGGTCACCTCGGCGAGCTCGGCGGCGGCGTCGAGGCCGCGGATCACGTCGCCCTTCGTGGAGGACTCCGGGTAGCCCGCCGAGGCGAGCACCAGGGTCACCGCCCAGTCGGAGCCGAACTCCGCCTCGACCCCCGCCAGCCCGCCCGGATCGCGTGCGGCGAGGCAGAGCTCGAGCAGGTCGGAGCGCAGCCGGGGCAGCACCGCCTGCGTCTCGGGGTCGCCGAAGCGGGTGTTGAACTCGAGCACCTTGGGACCGTCGGGGCCGACCATCAGGCCGGCGTAGAGGACACCGTGGAACGGCGTGCCGCGCCGCGCCATCTCGGCGACGACCGGCCGGTGCACCGCGTCGACGATCTCCTCCACCTCGGCCGGGCCGAAACCCGGGACCGGCGAGTAGCTGCCCATGCCGCCGGTGTTCGGCCCCTCGTCGCCGTCGAAGATCCGCTTGTAGTCCTGGGCCGGCGCCAGCGGCACGACGTTCTCGCCGTCGCAGAGCGCCAGCAGCGAGAGCTCTTCGCCCTCGAGGAACTCTTCCAGGACGACCGTCGTCGCGCCGAAGCGCCGCTCGCCGAAGAAGACATCGAGCGCTGCCCGCGCGTCCTCCTCGCCGGAGCAGAGGATCACACCCTTGCCCGCCGCCAGGCCGTCGGCCTTGAGCACCAGGGGGTAGGCGGCGCGCGCCAGCTCCGCCAGCGCTTCGTCGCGGTCGCGCAGCAGGACGTGGGCGGCGGTCGGCACGCCCGCCGCCTCCATCACCCCCTTGGCGAAGGCCTTCGACCCCTCCAGCTCGGCGGCTGCGGCGCGCGGCCCGAAGGCGGCGATCCCGGCCTCCTCCAGCGCGTCGACCAGGCCGTCGACCAGCGGCGCCTCGGGCCCGACCGCGACCAGGTCGACCGCCCGCTCGCGCGCCGCGGCGACGATCGCCCCGACGTCCTCGGCGCCGACCTCGGGCAGGCACTCGGCGTCAGCCGCGATCCCGGCGTTGCCCGGCGCGCAGAGCAGCTGCGGCGCCCGCGGCGAGCGCGCCAGCGCCCGCACCATCGCGTGCTCGCGACCGCCGGCTCCGACAATCAGTACGCGCATATCTGGCTAAGCCGCCCCCGGACGCGGGAGCGAATGCCTGTCCATATCTGATTCTTCAGGCATTCGCGGGAGCAGAGGAGGCGGCGTCTTGATCAGAGCGCGCCGGCCAGCTCGTCGGCGGGCATCGCCGCCAGCGTCTGGCTGGTCATCGTCCCGCGCGAGCCGAGCTCGACCGAGACCTTGGCCATCGTCTTCTCATCCGGCGCCTCGACGATCGTCACGAAGTCGTACTGGCCGAGCGTCGCGTACTGCGCCTGCACTTTCGCCCCGATCTGTTCGACCTCCTTGTTCACCTCGGCAACCCGCGCAGGGTTGTTCTTCAACGTCCGCACACCCTCAGCGGTCAAGTTGGTCAGCATCACGTAAGTAGGCATCAGGTCCCCCTTCGGCTAGCGAGTCGACGGCCACGACAAAGGTACTGCTTCAAGCAAAGGGGAGGAAGCCTTCGTCGTCCGCCACAAACGCGCTCGATATGGGGACGGGGTGGCCCTCCCCAAAAAGCTCCAGAAACCACGCCCAGACCCTTTCCCCGGATCAGCTGCGCGACGGTTTTCTGGGGAGGGCCACCCCGTCCCCTCTAATACCCAGTCGGATGCCGGACCACGAAGCCTTCCGGGTAGGGAGGCTCCACGTGCCAGCGGGGGCCGGTGCCCGACGCATCCCCGACGGTGTCCCAGCGCAGGCCGGCGATCTCGGCGTAGGTGTGGGTCGGGCTGGCGTAGATCGTGATCCAGCGGCCCGGGCCGGGTTCGCCGTAGCGCTCCAGTTCGCCCGAGGTCAGCGGCCGGTCGAGCAGCCCGGCGCCGTAGAGGGCGAAGCTGACCGCGCCCGAGCAGTCGTAGCCGGGCGAGATCCAGGCGCCGTGGCCGCCGCCCCAGATGTAGGGGGTGGTGGAGATCGAGTTGGCCGCGGCGATCGCCGCCTTGACCGCCGGCGGGGCGCTGCGCGGCGCGCTCGCCAGGTTGCCGGCGAGGACCGAGGTCGGGCCGGCGGTTTCGAGGCCGGCGGGCAGCGGCGCGATCTTCCATTCGACGTAGGAGACCTTGCACTTGCCGCGTAATTTGCCTGCTTCCTGGAGCACCTCGTGCACGTACCACTCGGCGTGGTTGTGGGTGAACAGGCCGGCGCCGAGGCTCTTGCGCGACCAGATCAGCCGCGCCAGCGTCGCCGCCGAGTCGGCGGGGTCGGCGTGTCGGATGCGGCCGTCTTCGTCGCCGTCGACGGCGTAGCGCTTCCACTCGCCCGGTTCGAGCCCGAGCGGGCCGGCGTGGTGCAGTTCGCCCGCCGTCATCCCGCGACCGAAGTTCGACTCCAGGCGGGCGACCGCGGCCAGCGCCCAGACCCCGCGGCGGCCGAGTTCGTAGCGGCCGGCGGCGTCCTCGAAGGCCTTCAGGTAGGCGGTGGGGATGCGCTTGCGCCAGGACTTCGCCGGTTCGCACTCGAGCACCGGCAGCTGCGGTTCGAGCAGGCTGGAGACGGGCGATTCGACGCCGACCGCGCCGGCGTAGCAGGCGGCGTCGGCGAGCACCTCGGCGACGTACCAGTCGGCGTGGTTGTAGGCGAAGATCGCTCCGTAGGTGTCGGTCGGCATGCCGGCGGCGTGCAGGTAGCTCGCCGCGGCGAAGATCGCGTCTTCGGGGTCGTAGGGATCGGCCTTGCCGTCGCCGTTCGCGTCGACCCCGTAGGTCGCCCAGGTCGAGGGCATGAACTGCATCCAGCCCTCGGCGCCGGCCGAGGAGACGTTGAGGTTGGTCCCGAACGCCGTCTCCACCGCGTTGATCCCGGCGAGGATCGCCGGCCCCTGCGGGCCGAGCGCGTAGGCGCTAGCGGCGCGCTGGTAGATCGGCACCAGCACCGGCGGCACGCCCGACGTCGCGCAGCTCGAGCTCGGCACCGAGGGGATCAGCAGGCTCGCCGATGGCGGGGCGGTGGGCGTTTCGGTTGCCGGTTCGGACGGGGGCGTCACGGACGAAGTGGACGGTTCGACGGTTCTTCTTCCGATTCGGCAGCGGTGCCGCCGGTCTGCGGTTCGATCGACGGCGCGACGATGGCGTCACCCTGTCTAACGCCTTCGGCTGCACGGCCGAGCCTGCAGTCAGAAGTAAGAAACCAGAACGAGGAGGGCCAGCTGAGAGGCTAGTCGTGCGCGGCTGGCGAGCGCCGGACCAAGCGGAGCAAGGACGCAGGGAGGCCGAATAGCAGCGCTATTCGGACGACTGAGGACGCCGCGCCGCGCCGCGTCCGCCGCCGCCAGACGCGTGCGAGGAGCCTCGAAGATGGTCCTCCTCGTCAGCCGAGGATCTGTGCGACGCGCCACTCGCCGTCCTTTTCCTCTTGCAGGGTGATCCGTAGCTCACTGGTCACGCCGACCCGCAGCAGCGAGACGCTGACGGTGTACTGCTTGCCGAAGCGCGGGCCGGCGACGAGGTTGAGCACCTTCGCCTTCGGCACCTTGCCGTTCGAGGGCAGCCGCGGTGGCCGTTCCTCGAGCGCTTCGGCGAGCTGTTCGGTGGCCGTTTCGCCGAACACGGTCTTCGCCCGCGCCGGCCTCTTGCCGATCTCGTAGAAGACGAAGGCCTCGGAGAAGCGGCGTGCGGTCTTCATCGCCACCGGACCGGCGGGGACGGGCTTGGCGGCGGTGGAGGCGGTGGCGGCCGCTTCTTCTCCGCCGGCGTCTTCGGCGTCCACGGCCGGTTCCGGTTCCGCGGAGCCGGCGGTCGAGGAGCCGGTTTCGGATCCGGGGCCTTCGACGCTCGTTTCCTCGCTGCCGCCGCTCTTCGCGACTCCCTTGCCGACGCCGAAGTGGGGGCGCACCCCCTGCAGCGTCGGCCCCTGCGATTCGCCGGCCTGGGGCTGCGGCTCGCTCGGCGGGACGATCGCGACGCGCGCCGGCCTGGCGACGCGCTCCGTCGGCGCTTCGCCTCCGCCCGGCAGGATCAGCACGGCCGCCAGGATCGCGGCGACGCCGATTGCGGCCAGCCCCGCTGCGGTGCCGGCCCGGTGCCCCGGCGGGCTCCAACCGGCGAAGCGCCGCTGCAGCGGCCACAGCACCCGCCGCTCGGCCGCCCAAGCCAGCCGCTCGAACGGCCAGCGCGCGACCTCGGCGGCGCCAGAGGCAAGGCGCCTAGCGCGCCCTCCCGGATCGCCGTTGATATGCCGTCGTCGTTGTCTCAACATCTGTACGAAGCCCACGCACAGCTTACGTCGGAATTTCCCCCGGAAACCTGAAGTCCGGCCAGCTGGGTTGCGTATCCCAGATAACCGCCCCGGCACTGATTAGCAGCGGTTCTTGAGCCTTGGCTAAACCCCGATCCACCGATCCCGTCCGGCCCTGAACGAAGAATGACCTCCTGAAAGGGCTTGATAGCGGCTGTTTAGGCCAGCCGCGGCCCGAACTCAGGAGGTCACCTTCATGGTGCACGATGACGGGCCTGTCGGACTGGACGGTTTGAAGGTCGCCTTCGATGACGAGCGGGCGGTCTCGGGCGCCGGAGTGGCGCTGGTGGCGACACTGGCGCAGCGTCTCGGGCTCGAGGCTCTTGCCGGGCAGGTGGTGCGGCTGCCGCGCGATCTGCCGGGCGCCGCCAACGCAGGCCGCAAGGTGATGGCGCTGCTCTACGCGATGGTGCTCGGCGCCGACTCGATCGATGACGCCGACGTGCTGCGGGCGGGGCAGACCCGCCGGCTGCTCGGCGGCTGGATACCCGCGCCCTCGACCCTGGGGACCTTCCTGCGCGCCTTCACCTTCGGCCATGTGCGCCAGCTCGACAAGCTGTTGGGCGAAGCGCTGGAGCGGGCATGGCAGGCGGGTGCGGGACCCGGCGAGGGACGCCTGGTGGTCGACGTCGACAGCTTCGTCGGGGAGGTCTGCGGCCGGCTCAAGCAGGGCGCCGCCTAGGCCCTGCACATCCGCCTGCGCAAGGGCTCGGCCAACACCCAGAAGGGCGCCCAGCGCTTCATCGAGGAGCTGGTCACCCGGGTCGAGCGCGCCGGCGCCGCCGGGGAGAAGCTCCTGCGCGCCGATTCGGGGTTCTGGAACACGAAGGTCTTCGAGTACCTCGAGAAGAAGGGCTGGCGCTACTCGATCGGGGTGCGGATGCAGAAGGGGATTCGCGAGGTGGTGGAAGCGATCTCCGAGGAGGACTGGCGGGCGATCGACTACCCCGAGGCGGGCGAGGCGCAGATCGCCGAGACGACCTACGGCGGCCGGCGGCTGATCGTCAGGCGCACGCGCCTGCTCGGCCCGCAGGCCGAGCTGTGGCCCGACTGGCGTCACTTCGCCTTCCTCACCAACCGCACGGAGGAGATCGCCCAGGTCGAGGCAGAGCACCGCGAGCACGCCGTCGTCGAGCAGGTGATCGCCGACCTCAAGGACCAGGCGCTCGCCCACTTCCCCTCCGGGCAGTTCAACGCCAACGGCGCCTGGGCGGTGCTCGCCTGCCTTGCCCACAACCTGCTCAGGTGGACGCAGCTGCTCGGGCTCTCCGACACCACCGTGCGCGCCGCGCGCACACTGCGCCGCCGGCTGATCGCGCTGCCGGGTCGCCTCACCCGGCACGCGCGGGGCTGGACCCTGCACCTGCCGTCCCTCTGGCCCTGGCGGACGGCGTTCGCCGAGGCGCTTTCCAGGATCAGGGCGCTGCCGGCGACGGCCTGAGCCCAGCTGCCGCTTCACTCAGCGCATCCGGACATCCGGCGGCTATGGGCTGCCGGGAATCGGTGGCGAAACCGCTTCTCCGGAGCCGCCCGTCGGTCAGCTGAGCGCATGAAACGGCTCGGGGAGGGCGATCTCGCTCGATCCGCAGTCTTCGCGGGAAATGCTGTGCCCGTCAGGGTGGATCGGTGGATTCGGGCTAAAGAACAGCCGGCTCGGCCGCCTGCTCGAAGGCCAGCTCGCCGTCGGCGGCGTCGACGCGGACGGTGTCGCCGTCGGCGAACTCGCCCTCGAGGATCTTCAGCGCCAGCTTGTCGACCAGCTGCTTCTGCACGACGCGCTTCAGCGGCCGGGCGCCGTAGGTCGGGTCGTAGCCGAGGTTGCCGAGCAGCGTGCGGGCGTCGGCGCTCAGCTCGACCTCGATCCCGCGCTCGCGCACGCGGCCGACCAGCTGCTCGACCTGCAGCTCGACGATCCGGCCGATGTCGGCCTTGGAGAGGCGGTGGAAGATCACCGTGTCGTCGATCCGGTTGAGGAACTCCGGCTTGAAGGTCGCCGCCAGCACCTCTTCGATCTGCTCGCGGATCTTCTCGTCGACCGACTCGGCGACGATCCGGTCGCTGCCGACGTTGGAGGTCATGATCAGGACCGTGTTGGTGAAGCTGACCGTGCGCCCCTGGCCGTCCGTCAGCCGGCCGTCGTCCATCAGCTGCAGCAGCGTGTTGAAGACGTCGGGGTGCGCCTTCTCGATCTCGTCGAGCAGGACCACCGCGTAGGGCCGCCGCCGCACCGCCTCGGTCAGCTGGCCGCCCTCCTCGTAGCCGACGTAGCCGGGCGGCGCGCCGATCAGCCGCGCCACCGTGTGCTTCTCCATGTACTCGGACATGTCGAGGCGGACGATCGCCTGCTCGGAGTCGAACATGAACTCGGCCAGCGCCTTCGCCAGCTCGGTCTTGCCGACCCCGGTCGGGCCGAGGAAGAGGAAGGAGCCGATCGGCCGGTTCGGGTCCGCGAGGCCGGCGCGCGAGCGGCGCAGCGCGTTGGAGACCGCGGCGATCGCCTCGTCCTGGCCGATCACCCGCTCGTGCAGCCGCTGCTCCATCTGGATCAGCTTCTCGACCTCGCCCTCGATCAGCCGGCTGACCGGGATGCCGGTCCATTTGGCGACGACCTCGGCGACGTCCTCCTCGGTCACCTCGTCGGCCAGCATCGAGCCGTGCTCGGCGTGCAGCGCGGCGAGCCGCTGCTCGCCCTCGCCGACCGTCTTCTCGAGCTCCGGGATCTCGCCGTAGCGCAGCTTCGCCGCGCCCTCCAGATCGCCCTCGCGCTCCGCCCGCTCGGCCTCCCGCCCCGCCTCCTCGAGCCGCGCCTTCGCCGACTTGATCTCCTCGATCGCGTCCTTCTCGTTCTGCCAGCGCGCTTTCATCTCGCCCGAGCTCTCGCGCAGCTCGGCCAGCTCGGCCTCCAGCGCCTCCAGCCGCGCCTTCGAGGCCTCGTCGCTCTCCTTCTTCAGCGCCTCGCGCTCGATCTCCAGCTGCTGGGTGCGCCGCTGCACCTCGTCGATCTCGGTCGGCACCGAGTCGATCTCGATCTTCAGCCGCGAGGCCGCCTCGTCGATCAGGTCGATCGCCTTGTCGGGCAGGAAGCGGTCGGCGATGTAGCGCTCCGAGAGGGTCGCCGCGGCGACGATCGCCGAGTCGGCGATCCGCACGCCGTGGTGCTCCTCGTAGCGTCCCTTCAGCCCGCGCAGGATCGCGATCGTGTCGCCGATGTCGGGCTCGCCGACGAGCACCGGCTGGAAGCGCCGCTCCAGCGCCGCGTCCTTCTCGATGTGTTTGCGGTACTCGTCGAGCGTCGTCGCGCCGACCGCGCGCAGCTCGCCGCGCGCCAGCATCGGCTTCAACAGGTTGGCGGCGTCGACCGCGCCTTCCGCCGCGCCGGCGCCGACGATCGTGTGCAGCTCGTCGAGGAAGAGGACGATCTGCCCCTCCGCCTCCTGGACCTCCGAGAGCACCGCTTTCAGCCGCTCCTCGAACTCGCCGCGGTATTTGGAGCCGGCGAGCAGCGAGCCGATGTCGAGCGCGATCACGCGCCGGTCGCGCAGGCTCTCCGGCACGTCGCCGTTGACGATCCGCTGCGCCAGCCCCTCGACGATCGCGGTCTTGCCGACGCCCGGGTCGCCGATCAGCACCGGGTTGTTCTTGGTCCGGCGCGAGAGAACCTGGATCACGCGGCGGATCTCCTCGTCGCGCCCGATCACCGGGTCGAGCTTGCCGCTCTGCGCCTCCGCGGTCAGGTCGCGGCCGAATTTCTCCAGCGCCTGCGCCGTCGTCTCCGGCTCCGGCGTGGTGACCCGCTGCGGCCGGACTTCGCCGATCGCCTTCTCCAGCGCCGTCGCGTCGGGCAGCAGCTCGGCGACGCCCGAGCCCTCGTCGGTCATCGCCAGCAGGATGTGGTCGGTCGAGATGTACTCGTCGCCGAGCTTGCCCATCTCGCGCTCCGCCCCCTGCAGGACCGCGAGGAAGGCGGAGGACGGGCGCACCTCGGGCTGCTCGGCGCCGCTCAGCTTCGGTAGCGCTTCGACCGCCTCGTTCGCGCCCGTGCCGACCGTCGCCGGGTCGGCGCCGGTCTTGCGCAGGATCGGCGCGACGAGGCCGTCGTCCTGCTGGACCAGCGCCAGCAGCAGGTGGGCCGGCGCGACCTCGGAATTGCGCCGTTTGGCCGCCAGCGCCTGGGCCGCGGCGACGGCTTCCTGGGACTTGACGGTGAAGCGGTCCGGCTGCATCAGATTCCTTTCCTCGCCATGCGGCGTTCGAGCTCGGCGGCGTGGCGGCGCATCCGCTCGAGCTTGGCCTTCATCCTCTCGACCTCGGCTTCCATCTCGAGCACGATCTCGACCCCGCTGAGGTTGAGGCCGGCGGCGGTGAGGCGCTGGATGTGGCGCAGGCGCTCGACGTCGCGCTGCGAGTACAGGCGCGTGTTCTTCGCCGAGCGTTGCGGCTCGATCAGCCCGCGCGCCTCGTACATGCGCAGCGTCTGCGGGTGCATCTCGGCGAGCTCGGCGGCGACCGAGATCATGAAGACGCCACGCTCGTCCTCGACTGAGATCTCGACCTGTTCGCGACGCACGGCGCTCATCGCCGCGCCACCGATTTCGACTTTTTCCACACCATGGTGTGGAAGATCGTGAAGACGCTCATCGGGTGGCCCTCCGCAGGAGGTCCGCCCGCGGGTCGCTGCCGTTCAGCGACTCGGCCAGCTCGTCGACGATCCTCTGCTGCTCCTCGCTCAGCTGCTTCGGCAGCTCGATCTCCAGCCGGTAGCGGATGTCGCCGCGGCCCCCGCCGCCCGGCTTCGGCGCGCCCTCGCCGCGCAGCCGCTGGATCGTGCCGTGCCCCGTCCCGGGCGCGACCTTGATCTTCTTCGTCCCGTCGAGGGTCGGGACCTCGATCGTGCCGCCGCGCAACGCCTCGGCGACGCTGATCGGCACCGTCACCTCGAGGTTGCCGCCGTCGAGTCGCTTGAAGACCGGCGAGCGGGAGACCCGCACGGTCACGTAGAGGTCGCCCGGCGGCCCGTCGCCCGGCGAGGGCTCGCCCTTGCCGGGGATCCTGATCCGCGCCCCGTTCTTCACCCCGGCGGGGATGTTGACCCGGACGCGCTTGCCTTCCGCGCCGGGGACGGTGACCCGGGCGCCGTCGATCGCCTGGCGGAAGCTCAGCTGCGCTTCGGTTTCGAGGTCGCGGCCGGGTTGCTGCGGGAAGCCGCGGGGGGCGCCCCCGCCGCCGCGGCCGAACATCGACGAGAGCAGGTCTCCCAGGTCGACGAAGCCGCCCTGCCCCGCCGGCCCGGCGGTGAACGGCCCGCGGCCGCCGAACCCTTCGAACGGGCCGGCGCCGCCCGCGTCGTACTGCTTGCGCGTCTCGGGGTCCGAGAGCGTGTCGTAGGCGCCCTGCACCTGCTTGAACTTCTCCTCGGCCGCGGCGTCGTCGGGGTTGCGATCGGGGTGGTATTTGCGCACCAGCTTGCGGTGCGCCTTCTTGATCTCCTCGTCGCTCGCCCCTTTCGAGACGCCCAGCACCTTGTAGAGGTCGTCCGCCAAGCGTCCCTCCTACTCCGCCACCACGACGCGCGCCGGCCGCAGCAGCTGCTCGCCCAGCCGGTAGCCCTTCTGCATCGTCTCGACCACGGTGCCGGACTCGACCCCGTCGGCCGCCTGCATCGAGAGCGCCTCGTGCAGCTGCGGATCGAACTTCTCCCCACTCGGCTCCACAACCTCGATCCCGTGCTTGTTCAGCGACTCGCGCAGGCTGCGAAAGACCAGAATGACCCCGTGCGCCAGCCCGTCGTCCGAATCCCCCTCCGGATCCAGGCCCGCAGCCTGAATAGCCCGCTCCAAGTCATCGAGCACCGGCAGGACGTCCCGCAGCACTTCAGCTTTCCCCCTCCCGGAGGCGGCGAGCACATCCGCGCTCATCCGCTTGCGGAAGTTCTCGAAATCGGCTTTGGTCCGCTTCGCGAGGTCGAGATAGTCGTCGCGCTCCTTGAGTAGCGCATCGAGATCGTGCTCGACGTCATCCGCCTCTCCGACAGGACCCGCCGGCCGGGACTCGTCGGTCCCTTTCTCGTCGGGTTTCACGACTCATCGCCCTCGTCGACCACCTCGGCCTCGACCACTTCCTCCTCGTCGCCGGCCGAGCCGGCCCCGTCCTCGGAGGCCGCCTGCGCTTCCTCCTGCGCCGCCGCGTAGATCTGCTCCGACACTTTGGTCATCGCCGCGGTCAGCGCCTCGGTCTTCGACTCGATCTCCTCTTTGCTCTCCGAGCCGAGCGCCTCGCGCAGCTCCTTGATCGCCGCCTCGATCTCCTCCTTGTTCGAGGAGTCGATCTTGTCGCCCAGCTCCTCGACCTGTTTCTCGGACTGGTAGGCGGCGTTCTCGCCGATGTTGCGCGCTTCCGCCAGCTCGCGCTGCCGCTTGTCCTCCTCGGCGTGCGACTCGGCGTCGGAGACCATGCTCTGGATCTCCTCCTCGGAGAGCCCGGAGCCGGATTTGATCTCGATCTTCTGCTCTTTCTCCGTGCCGAGGTCCTTGGCGGCGACGTGGATGATGCCGTTGGCGTCGATGTCGAAGGTGACCTCGATCTGCGGCAGGCCACGCGGCGCCGGCGGGATCCCGGTCAGCTGGAACTTGCCGAGGCTCTTGTTGCCGCTCGCCATCTCGCGCTCGCCCTGCAGGACGTGGATCTCGACCGAGGGCTGGTTGTCGTCGGCGGTCGAGAAGACCTCCGACTTCTTCGTCGGGATCGTCGTGTTGCGCTCGATCAGCTTCGTCATCACGCCGCCTTTGGTCTCGATCCCGAGGGTCAGCGGGGTGACGTCGAGCAGCAGCACGTCCTTGACCTCGCCGCCCAGCACGCCTGCCTGGATCGCGGCGCCGACTGCGACGACCTCGTCCGGGTTGACGCCCTGGTGGGGGTCCTTGCCGGTCAGCTCCTTGACCCTGTCGCGCACCGCCGGCATCCGGCTCATCCCGCCGACCAGCACGACGTGGTCGATGCTCGCGTCGGCGTCGTCGAGCGCCCGTTTGACCGGGCCGACGATGCGGTCCAGCAGATCGCCGGTCAGCTCGTTCAGCTTCGAGCGGCTGAGCTTCATGTCGAGGTGCTTCGGCTGCCCCTCGACCGCGGTGATGAAGGGCAGGTTGATCTGCGTCTCCTGCGCCGAGGAGAGCTCGATCTTCGCCTTCTCCGCCGCCTCGTAGAGGCGCTGCAGCGAGTTCTTGTCAGCGGCCAGGTCGACTCCCTGGTCCTTCTTGAACTCGGCGACCAGCCACTCGACGATCGCTTTGTCCCAGTTGTCGCCGCCGAGGTGGTTGTCGCCGGCGGTCGACTTGACCTCGAACACGCCGTCGCCGATTTCCAGCACCGAGACGTCGAAGGTGCCGCCGCCGAGGTCGAAGACGAGGATCGCGTGGTCGGCCTCCTCCTTCTCCAGCCCGTAGGCGAGCGAGGCGGCGGTCGGCTCGTTGATGATCCGCTTGACGTCGAGCCCGGCGATCTTGCCGGCGTCCTTGGTCGCCTGGCGCTGGTCGTCGTTGAAGTACGCGGGGACGGTGATCACGGCGCTGTCGACCGTTTCGCCCAGCTTCGCTTCGGCGTCGGTCTTCAGCTTCTGCAGGATCATCGCGCTGATCTCCGGCGGGCTGTACTGCTTGCCGCGCACGTCGACCCGCACGTCGCCGTTCGGGCCGGCCTCGACCTTGTAGGGGACGATCGTCTCCTCCTCTTTGACTTCGGCCTCCTTGCGGCCCATGAAGCGCTTGATCGAGAAGATCGTGTTCTCGGGGTTCATCACCGCCTGCCGTTTGGCGACGGTGCCGACGAGGCGGTCGCCGGAGTCGGCGAAGGCGACGACCGAGGGGGTCGTGCGGCCGCCCTCGGAGTTCTCGAGCACGGTCGGCTCGCCGCCCTCCATCACCGCCACGCATGAGTTGGTCGTGCCCAGGTCGATGCCGATCGTTTTCGCCACTTCTTGCCTACCTCCAGGGGTTTCGTCTTGACTGGCCGAGAGCCGCCGTGCGGACTCTAAAAATCTGAGTCGGAGTGTGGCAGATCTTCACTCGATGTCAAATCGATCTGCGTATATTGGTTTCGCGCATCGTGACGGCGGGCACTTGGGGGAGGCGCCTCGACCAATCACGGAATGAGGAGGATCATCTTGAGTCACGCTCACGCTCCGACCCGGCGCATCTGGCTGGCGGCGCTCGCGGCAGCCCTCGCCCTCGCACTCCTGCCGGCCACGACGGCCGCGCACGGGCACGGACATGGACACGACCGCGGCCGCGGCCACGGCGATCACGGCAAGCACCATGGCCACAAGCACGGCCGGGGTCACCACCACGGCCGCGGGCACCATCATGGCCACGGTCATCACGGTGAAGACAGGCGCGACCTGACCGTGATGACGCAGAACCTCTATCTGGGCTCCAGCCTCGGGCCGGCGCTCGAAGCCACCACCCAGCAGGGGTTCATCGAAGCAGTCGCGCAGATCTACGCGACGGTGCAGTACACGAACTTCCCGGCGCGCGCCGAAGCGATCGCCGCCGAGGTCGAGGAAAAGGGACCGGACCTGATCGGCTTGCAGGAGGTGACGAATTGGACGACCCTCGGCGCAAACGCTCCGGCCGGCTACGACTTCCTCGCGATCCTGCAGAGCGACCTCGAAGCGCGCGGCCTGCACTACACGGCGGCGTCGATTTCGCACAACGCGAACATCGGCCCCGCGCCACTCGCCTTCCCCGGTTGCGTCGAACCCGGTCCGGTGTTCACCTGCTACGTGACGCTCGAAGACCGCGACGTGATCCTCGTCAACGACGAAACGTCGGGTCTGAGCTGGAGCAACCCGCAGAGCGGCCGGTACGCCACCCAGCAGACGATCGCCTCGCCGGTCGGCCCGCTGTCGTTCGATCGCGGCTGGGCCAGCATCGACGCGACGCTGAAGCAGCTGCCGTTCCGCTTCGTCGATACCCACCTCGAAACCGAGGAATCGCCGCTGGTCCAGCAGGAACAGGCGGCCGAATTCCTCGCCGGCCCCGGCAACGGCGGGACGATCGTCGCCACCGGCGACTTCAACTCGGCCTCGGACGGCTCGACCACCACGTCATACGCCCAACTCACCGCGCCGGGCAAATTCCGCGACTCCTGGGACGAGTCACAGCTCGGCCCCGGCAACTCGTGCTGCCAGGAATCGGATGTCATACCGCAGCTCGCGCCGGGGCAGCTGAACAACCCGGTCTCGACGCTGCGGACCCGGATCGACCTGATCCTCAGCCGCGGCGCCGCTCGCTCGAACGGGCACGAAGCCGAACTGATCGGCGACGCGCCGTTCCAGGCGGAACCCCCGTTCTGGCCCTCCGACCACGCGGGCGTGGTCAGCGTCCTACACCTCCCCTGACAAGCTTCCCCCGCCGATGGGTCGCCGCGACGGCCCATCGGCGGGAACCGTCAGAAGCAGCCCCGGTAGGGGTGAAACGTCTTGTACTTTTTTGTCGAGCGAACCGGGCGCCAGCCCAACCCCAAATCTTCAAAAAAGTTAAGTGAAACCCCTACCGGGGCTGCTTCTCAACCCTGTCCAGCCGTCGCGGCGACGAATTCGGCCACCGCTTCGGCCTGCGCCTCGTTGACGATGCCGGCGGGCATGCGGCCCGGCGTGGTGCTGCTGTCGACGCCGTTTTCGACCGCGTTGAGCACCCGGCCTTCGGTCGCTTCGATCGTCGCCTCCGCGTTCGGGCCTTCGGGCGGCCCGGAGGGCGCCAGCAGTTCATCGAGGTCAGGGGCGAAATTGCCGTCGGTGCCCGCCGCGTAGAGCGTGTGGCAGGTGCCGCAGTTGATGTCGAAGAGGTGTTTGCCTTCCTGCAGGCTCGCCGGAACCGAGGCTTCGGCGACTTCGTCGCCGTCGGCGCGGAAGACCAGCCAGGGGATCAGCGCGGCCAGGACGACGACCAGCGCGGCGAAGGAGATGAAGACCTTTTTGCTCATTTGCGCCGGGCATACTAACCGCGCTCGCGGTGGGCGCGAGCCCAGGGACACATGCGCCGCAGCGCGCACTCGCCGCAGCGCGGCTTCGGCCGGCAGACCTCGCGCCCGTGGCGAATTAGATTCATGTGCAGCTCGTAGGCGTCCTCGGGCCGGACGACCGCCAGCATCTCGTCGTGCGCGCGCTCGAACGAGGCCTTTTCGGGGAACAGCCCGAGCCGGCCGCCGACCCGGTGGATGTGGACGTCGACCGGGATCTCGGGGATGCCCCAGGTGAAGATCAGCACGCAGGCCGCCGTTTTGCGCCCGACGCCGGGCAGTGAGAGCAGGAACTCCAGCGCCTCCTCGCGCGGCGCGTCGCGCGTCCAGTCGAGGTCGGGGTGCTCGCCCAGGCGCTCGAGGATCGCCTGGATCCGCGGCGCCTTCTGCCGCGCCAGCCCACCCGGCCGGATCGCCTCCTCGAGCTCGCCGACCGGCGCGTCCCGAACCTCCTCCCAGCTCGGATAGCGCTCGCGCAGCCGCGCGAACGACCGATCCCGATTGCGGTCGTTCGTGTGCTGCGAGAGCACCGTCTTGACAAGCTCGGCGATCGGATGCCCATGCGGCTCATTCACCGGCTCCCCATACATCTCCCGCAGGCGATCGCGTATGGCTCGCACCCGCCGCTTGTCCGGCCTTTTCCAGCTCACGGCCGGAGACCCTAATCGCCGTCGTTAACTGCCCGATTACAATTGGCGGATGTCTCGTGCCATCAGCGCACTCGGCTCGCGCTTGCCCCAGGGCTGGGGCGACGCGGGGCGGCAGCTGGCGATCCTGGTCGGCGTCGACGTCGCCTACGAGCTCGTCCGCGGGATCGCCGACGGCCAGCGCTCGGAGGCGATCGCCCACGGCCAGGCGATCATCGACCTCCAGCAGTCGACCCACACCCTGTTCGAACCGTCGCTGCAGGCCTTCTTCATGCCCGCCCACTGGCTGATCGACCTCGCCAACCAGGTCTACCTCAACGCCCAGTTCTCGATCGCCCTCGGCTTCCTCGTCTGGCTCTACCTCTTCCGCAACGAGTCCTACTACTTCGTCCGCAACATGTTCGTCGTCTCGATGGGCCTCGCCCTGGTCGGCTACACGCTCTACCCGACCGCGCCGCCGCGGATGTTCCCCGAACACGGCTACGTCGACACGATCGTCGACTTCTCCAACGTCAACCACGACTCGACCCTGGCGAAGATCTTCATCAACCCCTACGCCGCGGTGCCGAGCATGCACTGCGCCTTCGCGCTGATGATCGGCGGCACCGGGGTCAAAGTCTGCCGCCACTGGATCCCGAAAGCCTTCTGGGCCGCCTGGCCGCTGCTGATCGCCTGGGTCGTGATCGTCACCGCCAACCACTACTGGTTCGACGTCGCCCTCGGCTGGGGTGTCGCCCTCACTTCAGCTCTCATAGCCCAGCGGCTACTGGCTCGGGCCAGGCCCCACGTCTGGTCTTGGCGCACCAATTCGCCGCAAGAGGCCGAGGCCTAGGAATGGCCCCGATCGTCTAGCCTCACGCGAATGGATTCGTCGGCCCCTCCGAGGGTCCCGAGCAGTCGTCGCAACGGGCAGGAGCTGCGCGCCTACGCGCGCGACCGGCTGATCGAGTCGCGGTTGACGCCGAACGCGATCTCGGTCGCCGGCCTGGTCGGCAACCTGGTCGCCGCCGCCCTGGTCACCCAGCGGCTGTTCTTCCTCGCCGGCGTCGCCTTCGTCCTCGGCTCGGTGATGGACACGCTCGACGGGCGCTACTCGCGCATGTCGGGCAAGGGGACGCTGTTCGGCGCCTTCCTCGACTCGACCCTCGACCGGATCGAGGAGGGGATCGTGCTCGCCGCGGTCGCCGGTTACTTCGCCGCGACCGGCGACGACTTCGCCGCCGCTATGTGCGTGGTCGCCGTGCTCGGCTCGCTGATGGTCTCCTACACGCGCGCCCGCGCCGAGGCGCTCGGGGTCGAGTGCAAGGTCGGGTTGGCGACGCGCCCCGTGCGGGTAGTCATACTCTCCATCGGCCTGGTCTTCGCCAAGGGCGCCGGGATCGGCGATTTCGAGCTCCTGGCCCCGGCGGTCTATGTGATCGCGGCGCTGACCATCGTCACCACGATCCAGCGTGTATGGCACGTGAAGAAACAGCTTTCGAAGGACGCCGCGGAGCCGCCGGGCCTGTAACCCGGCGCGGCCGCAGGTTTGCTTTGCCAGTCAGCCAGCGGACCAAAAGATCGAGAGAGGACTTAGAGCTTGATGAGTGAGACCAACGGAGCAAGCAACGGCGCCGCCCGCACGGACGAGAAGGTCCGCGTCGCGATCGTCGGCGTCGGCAACTGCGCCAACTCCTTCATCCAGGGCGTCCAGTACTACAAGGACGCCGATCCGGCGGAGGAAGTGCCGGGCCTGATGCACGTCGACCTGGGCGGCTACCACGTCCGCGACATCGAGTTCGTCGCCGCCTTCGACATCGACAGCGAGAAGGTCGGCAAGGACCTCTCGGAGGCGATCTGGTCGGGCCAGAACGACACGATCAAGTTCGCCGACGTGCCCGAGCTGGGGGTCAAGGTCGAGCGCGGGATGACCCTCGACGGGCTGGGCAAGTACCTGAAAGAGAAGATCGTCAAAGCGCCGGGTGAGACGGCGGACGTCGTCGGCATCCTCAAGCAGACCAAGGCCGACGTGCTGGTCTGCTACCTGCCGGTCGGCTCCGAGGACGCGACCAAGTGGTACGTCGAGCAGGCGCTGAAGGCGGGCGTCGGCTTCGTCAACTGCCTGCCGGTCTTCATCGCCCGCGAGAACTACTGGGACAAGCGCTTCGAAGAGGCCGGCCTGCCGATCATCGGCGACGACATCAAGTCCCAGGTCGGGGCGACGATCGTCCACCGCCAGCTGGCGCGGCTGTTCCACGACCGCGGCGTCCGCATGGAGCGCACCTCGCAGCTCAACGTCGGCGGCAACATGGACTTCTACAACATGCTCGAGCGCGAGCGGCTCGACTCGAAGAAGATCTCGAAGACCAACGCGGTCACCTCGATCATGGGCCACGAGCTGCCCGCCGAGGACGTCCACGTCGGCCCCTCCGACTACGTCGCCTGGCTGACCGACCGCAAGTGGGCGCACATCCGGCTCGAGGGCAAGGCCTTCGGCGACGTGCCGCTCAACGTCGAGCTGAAGCTCGAGGTCTGGGACTCGCCCAACTCGGCCGGGGTCGTGATCGACGCCGTGAGAATTATCAAACTGGCGATCGACAACGGGATCGCCGGGCAGCTCGACGGGCCGTCCAGCTACCTGATGAAGTCGCCGCACAGCCAGCGGCCCGACGACGAGGCGCGCGAGCAGACCGAGGAGTTCATCGCGAAGTACGCGCGCGGCAAGGCGCCGGCGCCGGACGGGGCGAAGGTCTCCGCGGCCTGAGCTGCGCCGAGCCTGTGCCCGGCGAGGACTCCAAGCCGCTCTCGATAGCCCAGGTCACGCCCCACCGGCGGGGCACGGCCAACCGGGTGACGGAGTTCGCCGGGCGCGTCTCCGATGAGCTGGAGCGGCGCGGGCACGAGGTGCTGCGGCTGCATTCCGGCGACGCGACCAAGCGGCGGCTGGCGGCCGAGCCGCCCGACGTCGTCCACGTGCACGAGCCGTTCGCGCCGAGCGCCTCCTCGGCGGCGCTGCGCCACTCGCACTCGCTCAATGTCGCCACCTTCCACCGCCCGCAGGAGCGGCTCTTCTCGACCCAGGTGGCGCGGCCGCTGGTCGAGATCTTCTTCGGCCGGCTCGACGCCCGCACCGTCGCCGCGCCGGCGACCGGCGAGCTGCTGGAGCGCTACTTCCCCGGCGCCTACGAGCTGGTCGAGCCGGCCGGTGAGCAGCGCGACTGGGGTGCCGTAGCCGACGAGCTGGAAGCGATCTACCGCCGCCTGCTGGCCCGCCGGCACGATCCCGGCGGAGACCCCGAGGTGCGGGCGCGGATCGCCGCGCGGCCGCTGATCGAGGTCGACCTGCACATGCACACCGACCACTCGCCGGACTGCGCTACGCCGGTCGAGGTGCTGCTGGAGACGGCGCGCGACCGCGGCCTCGGCGCGATCGCGATCACCGACCACAACGAGGTCTCCGGGGCGCTGGAGGCGCGGCGGATCGCCGAGCGGATGGGCGACCTGAAGGTGATCGTCGCCGAGGAGGTGAAGACCGCCGAGCAGGGCGAGGTGATCGGCCTCTTCCTGGAGGAGAAGATCCCCAGGGGGATGACGATGGCGGAGACGATCGCCGCGATCCGCGCGCAGGACGGCCTGGTCTACGTGCCGCACCCCTTCGACCGCTTCCACTCGGTGCCCGACTACGAGCACCTGCTCGAGATGGTCGAGGAGATCGACATCCTCGAGGTCTTCAACCCGCGGGTCGCGCTGACCTCGTTCAACGAGGAGGCGGAGCGCTTCGCCCGCAAGTACCGGATCGTCCCCGGGGCGGGCTCCGACAGCCACGTCGCGCAGGGGCTGGGCAGCGTGCGCCAGCGGGTCCGCGATTTCGACGGGCCGGCCGAGTTCCTCGAGGCGATGCGCGACGCCGACATCACCCGCAAGCACAAGAACCTCGTCTACGTGCAGACGCTGAAGCTGCTGCAGACGACCGGGCGGCCGAAGGCGGCGAAACGCAGCGTGCCCGACGCGAAGCCGGTGCGCGGCGGGCGGCCGCGCAAACGGCGCTCGGCGGGGGGCCGGGCGAGCAAGGGTTGATGCAGGAGGCGCGGGCGAGAGGAAGCGCGGGCGAGCCGTCAAAGAGATCGGCCAGCGTGCCCGCGACCGACGACGAGATCAGAGAGAAGTACCTGGAACGCGCGATCCGCGAGCTCAACCAGCTGACCCACGAGCTGCAGGACTGCCCGCACTGCCCGCGCGGCAAGCTGATGCCGGTGCTCGGCTCGGGCCACCCGCAGGCCGACGTGTTCATGATCAAGCACGCCCCCGGGGTCGCCGAGATCGAAGAGGGCGTCGCCTTCTACGGGCGGGCCGGCAACGCGCTGATGAAAAGCTTCAAGCGGCTGGGGATCGACCCGCTGGTCGTCTACGGCACGCTCTGCGTCAAGTGCCCGATCGCCGAGCCCGACCTCGCCGCCGAGGAGTGCGTGCGCCGCCTCGTCACCGAGCTCGCGGTCGTGCAGCCGAAGATCCTCGTCGTGATGGGCGAGCCGGCGCTGCGCGTGCTCAACGGGCTGCGGGTGCCGCTGGCACGCGAGGTCGAGCCGCGCGAGGGCGAGATCCAGGCCTTCACCCCGACGATCGACGCCCTATACACCCCCGACATCGACGAATCGCTCGACGAAGAGGGAGCGAAGCAGCGCTTCTGGCGGTCGTTCAAGGTCTTGGGCGACTGGTACGAGGACCTGCCGCCGTACTGAGCGGGTGGCGGTTGAGGAGGGCCGGGATGCCCCTCCCAAAGAAGCCGTCGCGCAGCTGGGTCGTTGGGCCAGGGCTCAGGCGTGGTTTCTTGAGCTTTTTGGGAGGGGCATCCCGGCCCTCCTACGGTGACGCTGCCTCTGCGATGGAGGTCATCGCATCCACGTTTGCCGAGGCCAGACCTCGAACGACCACCGCGTCGAGAGCGGTGTAGGCGTTGAGGCGTTTCTGAGCTTCATCGGGAGTCGAAGCGGCGACGCCTACGGTGCCCTCGGGCTCGGCGAGGCGGTCGAAGTGGTTGCGGTAGCCGGCGTGCAGGTCGCGGTAGAAGGACTCCTCCTTGGCGAGGCGGTCGGCGGCGTCGGGGCCGACGGCGGTGCGGACGTAGCCGAATACAGGGGGGCACTCGCGGTCCGCCTGCTTGGCGCCGGCTTCGACCTGGTTGCGGGCGCGGGCGGCGAACTCCGGCGTCATCCAGTTGAAGAAGGCGCCGTCGAACTCGGTTCCGGCCAGCGCGCACATCTTCGGGCCCATCGCGGCGAGCACGAGGCGCACTCCCGGCAGGGCCTCGCGCAGCTCGGGCAGCGTCTCGAGCATCCGCGTCAGCGGCTTCTTCGAGAAGCCGGCTCCGACCCCGAGCCAGAGCTTCGAGCGGTCGAGCCCGAGCCGCTCGATGTCCGCGGCGATCTCGGCCGGCGACTGCCGATCGAGCGCGACCACGGCGACCCCGAGATCGAGCTCCGGCGCCGCAGCCGCAAACTCAGCCAGCGTCTCCAGCCCCTTGGCCCCTGGATGGTCGTTCGACCACACCGAGTCATAGCTGAGCTCCACGCAGCGCGCCGCCAGCGGCCGCGCCACTTCCGGATCGAGTCCGGCAGCCACTCCGAATCCCCGTGCCATCGCGTTCACACTACATATGGCGCATCGATCACGTCACCGTAGGAGGGACGGGGTGCCCCTCTCACGGAAGCTCAAGAAACCCGGCAAGAACCCTTGACCACGACCCAGCTGCGCGACGGCTTCCGGGAGAGGGGCACCCCGTCCCTCTCCCGCCGTCAACCCTTGTCGAATTCCGCCACGCACTCGATGTGCGGCGTCTGGGGGAACATGTCTACCGGCTTCACGCGGCGCAGGGCATAGCCCGCCTCGACCAGCTGTGCCGCGTTCGGCGCCAGCGTCGTCGGGTTGCAGGAGACGTAGACGATCCGCTGCGCCTCGCACTCGAGCACGCGGCGGACGATCTTCTGCGAGAGGCCGGCGCGCGGCGGGTCGAGCAGGACGACGTCGGGCTTGCCGGCCTGCTCGAGCAGCGGCCGCATGCCGGTGCGCGCGCTGCCGGCGACGAAGCGCGCGTTCCCGATCCCGTTCAGCTCCGCGTTGCGCTCCGCGTCGGCGATCGCCTCGGGGACGATCTCCAGCCCCCAGACCTCGCCCGCCCGCGCCGCCATCGTCAGCCCGATCGTGCCGATCCCGCAGTAGAGGTCGAAGAGCCGCTCGCCGCCGCTCAGCCCCGCGTACTCGGCGGCGATCGCGTAGAGCCGCTCGGCCATCTCGGTGTTGGTCTGGAAGAAGGCGTTGTGCGACATCTCGAACTCGAGCCCGCAGAGCCGCTCGCGCAGCCGCTCGGAGCCGAGCGCGCCTGTCGGCCCCTCGCCGCCGCCCGAGCCGTCCTCGACCACGGTGTGCAGGTCGACCGGCGGCTTGGGGATGCGCTTCGGTGTGGTGATCAGGCGCGTCTGGATCTGCTCCGTGCGGCGCCCTTCGCGCACCGCGAGGTTGCAGAGCGTGCCGGCGCCGCCGCGGCGGTCGTAGGGCTCGACCCCTTCGTCGCGCGCCCATTCGCGCACGGCGTTGCGCGCGGCGTTGCCGCGCTCGGAGGCGAGCAGGCAGTCCTCGACCCCGACCACCAGGTCCCAGCGGCCGCTGGCGTGGAAGCCGAGCAGCGTCCCGTCCTCGCCCGGGCCGAAGGAGTATTCGAGCTTGTTGCGGTAGCGCCACTGTTCCAGCGCCGGCTCGATCTCCTCCAGCTCGAAGCCGTCGAGCTCGCCGATCCGCCGCAGCGCCTCGTCGACCTGGCTGCGCTTTTCGACCAGCTGGCGCTCGTAGTCGAGCCCCTGCCAGGGCGCCCCCGGGCAGGGCTCGCCTTCGTGCTCGCAGCGGTTGGCGACGCGGTCGGCGCCGGGGCGCAGCAGCTCGACCGCGCGCGCCTCGGCGAAGCGCTTCTTCGGCTTGGTGATCTCGGCGCGGACGCGATCGCCCGGCAGGCCGCCGGCGACGAAGACGACGTAGCCCTCGACGCGGGCGACGCCGCGCCCGCCGAAGGCGAGCGAGTCGATCTCCGCCTCGAGCAGCTCCCCTTTATGCGGGCGGGTCGCCGTCTGCGCCACCGGTGCTACCGGAGTTTTTTGCGCGCGCGCCGCGCCGCCTGCGTCGCCTGTTTGCGCACCGGCGCGGTGCGGCCGCCGACCCCTTTGCGCGCCTGCTGGACCAGCCGTTCGAGCTCTTTCAGCAGGCTGTCGGTCTGCCGCTTGCCGCGTTTGATCAGGTCGGAGACCATCTTCTCGGCGTCGCCGCGGGTCATCCGGCCGCGCTTGACCGCGTCGTCGACGACCTCCTGCAGGCGCTCGCGGCTCAGGGTGACGCTCTCTTCGAGGTTCTCGCGGAGCTGCTCGACGCTCTTGTCGAGGCCGGTCGCGCCCGACGACGCCGATTTTTTCGTCGCTTTCGGTTTGGCTTTCGCTTTGCCTTTGGCTTTCGATTTCGGCGCCGATTTGCGAGCGGACGCTTTTTTGGCGCGGGCCCCGGCTTTCGCTTTCGCCTTTGATTTCGTCGCTTTGCCGGAAGACTGTTTTTTTGCGGCCATTCTCTTGGTGCCTCCTGTCTCGCGGGATGGACTGGTAGGGGGACTTCGGTGTGACTATTTCACTACCGCCGGCCCTCGATTGCAAAACGGGCTTCGACGGGAGCGTGGTCGGAGAGTCGCAGAGCGAGCCCGTCCGCGCGCACCTCGCGCCGCTCGGGCGGCCAGGCGCGGGGCGGCTCGAGTGTCTCCAGCCCGCGCGCCAGGAGGTGGTCGATCGCGTCCGGCGCGGTCGGCGCGGCGAGGCCGAAGCGCTCGCGCAGCTCCTCGAAGACGGCCGGGCTCTCGGCCGGGCGCAGGTTGAGGTCGCCGCCGAAGACCAGCGGCGCGTCCCCGGCCCACTCCGTCGCCGCCTCGGCCGCCCGCAGCACGTCCTCGCTCGCCATCGCCGGCCGGTCGTTGGTCGCGTGCAGGTTGGCGACGCAGAGCTGGGCGGCGCTCGGCCCGTCACCCGCGTCGCCCGCAGCGATCCGCGTGAACGCCATCGCCCGCCGCTCCGGCCGCCCCTCGTGGATTGCCATCTCACGCCGCTCCACCCGGGCCTCCTGGCTGTTCCGGTGCGCCTTTTGATCGCCATGTGAGCAAAAGGCGCACCGGAAGGAATTTCGGAGCAGGGTCAGGTTCGAGCCGCCCTCTCCGGCGGCGAGCAGGTCGGGGTTCTGGGCGGCGAAGTAGGCACGGACCGCGCCGAGCGAGTTGCGCGAGGTGAGCGCGCCGTGCGGCTCGGCCTCGCAGGCGGCGGCGAGCGGCCCCCACCAGCGGGGCGGGCACTCCTGCAGCAGGGCGACGTCCCACTCGGCGCCGGCCAGCAGCGTCGCGAACTCGTCGAGCAGCTCGCGGTTGACCTGGACGTGAGTCTCGTTGCGCTCGCTTGTCCCCAGCAGCCGCGAGCCCCAGGTGAAGAGCGCCGGGTCGGGCGGGAAGTCGCGGCCGTGGAAGATGTTCCAGGAGAGGACCGTGAATCGCACCGTCGTAGTATCCGTCGCCGTGAACGTGAAGCGAAGGAACGTCCATATCTGATTCTTCGTGACTGAGCGGAATGTGAACACTTGATGTCCAAGCGCGACTTCCTCACCGGCGAAGAGCTCGGCGCGTTCGAGCTCGCGAAGCTGCTCGACCTGGCGGCCGAGCTGAAAGCGGAGCGCGGGACCTCTGAGAAGCCCCTCGCCGGGCGCAGCATCGGGCTCGTCTTCGTCAAGCCCTCGACCCGGACGCGGATCTCCTTCGAGGTCGGGGTCGCCGAGCTGGGGGCGACGCCGATCATCCTGCGCGGCGACGAACTGCAGCTCTCGCGCGGCGAGTCGCCTGGCGACACGGGGCGGGTGCTCTCACGCTTCCTCGACGCGATCGCGATCCGCTCCGGCTCCCACGAGGAGGTCGCCGAGCTGGCCACGGCCGCCGAGGTGCCCGTCGTCAACGCGCTCACCCCGCTGCACCACCCCTGCCAGGCGCTGGCCGACCTGCAGACGCTGCGCGAGCGGCGCGGCGACCTGCACGGGCTGCGGCTCGCCTACGTCGGCGACGGCAACAACGTCGCCCGCTCGCTGGCGATCGCCTGCGAGCTCGCCGGGGTCGAGCTGACCGTCGCCGCGCCGGACGGCTACCAGCTCGAGCAGGGCCACGGGGTGAAGCTGACCGACGACCCGCGCGACGCCGCCTCCGGCGCCGACGCGATCTACACCGACGTCTGGGTCAGCATGGGCGACGAGGCGGAGGCCGAGCGCCGCCGCGCCGACCTGACCCCGTACCGGGTCGACGCCGACCTGCTCGCCGCGGCCGCCGGGGACGCGGTCGTCCTGCACTGCCTGCCCGCCCACCCGGGCGAGGAGATCACCGCCGAGGTCCTCTACGGCCCGCAGTCCGCCGTCTGGGACCAGGCGGAGAACCGCCTGCACGCGCAGAAGGCGCTGCTGCTGACGCTGCTCGCGGAGTAGGGATGTACCCGGAGCTCCACCTCGGCCCGCTGACGCTGCAGACCTTCGGCCTGATGTTCGCGCTCGCCTTCCTCGCCGCCGGGGCGCTGGTCGGCAAGCGGCTGAAGGAGCTCGGCAAGCCGGTCGACTGGGCCTATGAGATCGGCTTCTCGGCGCTGATCGGCGGGGTCGTCGGCTCGCGCGTCTACTTCGTGATCCAGAACTACGACAGCGTCAAGGAAGACCTGCTCGGCAACCTCTTCGGCGGCTCGGGGCTGGTCTGGTACGGCGGCGCGATCGGCGGCGCGCTCGCGGTGCTCGCCTGGGCCTGGTACCGCGACTTCCTCAGGCTGGCGCTGCTCGACCTGGCGGCGCCGGCGCTGGCGCTCGGCTACGCGGTCGGGCGGATCGGCTGCCAGCTCTCCGGCGACGGCGACTACGGCAAGCCCTGGAGCGGGCCGTGGGCGATGTCCTACCCGGACGGCACCGTGCCCACCGACCGCACCGTCCACCCGACGCCGATCTACGAGACCCTGGCGATGGGGCTGGGCGCCTGGATCCTCTGGCAGCTGCGCGACCGCTACCGCGCCGGCGTGCTGTTCGCGATCTACCTCGTCTACGCCGGCGCCGAGCGCTTTCTGGTCGAGTTCATCCGCCGCAACGATCATGTCCTCCTCGGGCTGACCGGCGCCCAGCTGGAGAGCCTTGCAATGATGTTGGTCGGCCTGGGCTGGCTGTATGCGGTGCGGCAGCGATACGGGACCCTGTCACGCTCTGCCGCTGGTACTGTTGCACAGAATCTTTCGAGCGAAAATTAGGAGGCGAGCGGAGTGGATGCAGTGGAGACCGGCGGCGGGGGTGTTGCGGGCGCCGCCACGGTCGGCGAGTTGCTCGAGCGGGCGGCGGCGACGATCGCCGCGGCCGAATGCGAGGAGCCGCGCGGCGACGCCGAAGCGCTCCTCGCCGACGCGCTCGGCATCGGCGTCGAGGAGCTCTCTCGCGACGGCACGGGGGAGGCTTCGCCCGAGGTCGTCGCCGCGGTCGAAGCGGCGGCGGCGCGCCGCGCCGAGCACGAACCGCTCGCCTACGTCCTCGGCCGGGCGCCCTTCCGCAGCCTCGAGGTGCGGGTCGACCCGCGCGTGCTCTGGCCGCGCCGCGAGACCGAGCTGCTGGTCGAGGTCGCGACCGAGCTGCCCGAGGGCGCGCGCGTGCACGAGGTCGGCACCGGCTCGGGCGCGATCGCCCTGGCGCTGATGTCGGAGCGGCCGGACCTGCGGATCACCGCCTCGGACCTCTCGCCGGAAGCGGCGGAAGCGGCGCGCGAGAACGCCGAGCGGCTCGGGCTGGAGCTCGAGGTGGCCGTCGCCGAGGGTCTGCCCGAAGGCCTGGAGGGCGTCGACATGGTGATCGCCAACCTTCCCTACGTCACCGACGAGACGATCTTCGACCGCTCGCCCGAGATCCGCCGCGAGCCGCGGATCGCCGTCACCGGCGCCTGCGGCGCCGACGGGCTCGGCGTGATCCGCGGCCTGATCTCCGAAACGCCGAGCGGCTGGAAGCTGGCGATGGAGCACGACACGCACCACGGCCCGGCGATGCGCGAGATGCTGCGCGATGCGACTACGATGCGCGACTACATGGGGGATGAGCGGGTAACCGTCGGCGTCGCGCCTTGAGGCTGGTCCGTTGAGCGCCGAGGAGCGCCTGGCGAAGCTGGAGCGGCTGCGGTCCGAAGGGATCGACCCCTACCCGTTCTCATTTCCGGATCGCGACCGGATCGGGGACGTCCTCGCCGCGCACGACCCCGCCGAGCTGGGGGAGGGCGAGCACCCGGAGCACAGCTGCCGGATCGCCGGCCGCGTCGTTGGCGAGCGCGGCCACGGCAAGACGCTCTTCTTCGACGTCCGCGACCTGACCGGGACGATCCAGGCCTACGCGCGGGTCGACGCGCTCGGCCAGGAGGCGTTCGACCGGATCGCGGACCTCGACATCGGCGACCTGGTCGGCGTCGACGGCCACCTGCACGTGACCAAGCGCGGCCAGCTGGCCGTGGCCGTGGCCGAGTGCGTGCTGCTGGCGAAGGCGCTGCGCGACCCGCCCGACCTCTTCCACGGCATCTCCGACCCGGAGGTGCGCTACCGCCGGCGCGAGCTCGACCTGATGGCGAACGAGGAGTCGCGGCGGGTCTTCGCCATGCGGGCGAAGGTCGTCGCGGCGATCCGCGAGTACCTCAACGAGCGCGCCTACGTCGAGCTCGAAACGCCCGTGCTGCAGCGGATGACCGGCGGCGCCGCGGCGCGCCCGTTCAAAACGCACCACCACGCGCTCGACCGCCACCTGTACCTGCGGATCGCGACCGAGCTGTACCTGAAGCGGGCGATCGTCGGCGGCTTCGAGAACGTCTACGAGCTGGGCAAGTTCTTCCGCAACGAGGGCATGTCGCCGCAGCACAACCCGGAGTTCACGATGCTCGAGTGGTTCGTCAGCGGGGTCGACTACCACGGCGTGATGGACGTCGCCGAGGGGATCGTCGGCCACGTCGCCGAAAGCGTGCTGGGGACGACGAAGGTCGAGCGCGACGGCGAGGTCATCGACCTGAAGCCGCCCTGGCCGCGGCTGCGGCTGCAGGACCTGCTGCAGGAAGAGACCGGGGTCGACATCACCAGGGCGAGCCGCGACGAGCTGGCCGAGATCGCCGGCGAGGACGCCGAGCCCGACGACGACTGGGCGGCGCTGGTCGACACCCTGCAGGGCAAGCTGGTCGAGCCGAAGCTGCTCCAGCCGACCTTCATCATCGACCTGCCGCTGGCGATCTGGCCGCTGGTCAAGCCGGTGCCCGAGCACGCCGAGCTGCTGGCGGCGGCCTTCGACGGGATCGTCGCCGGGATGGAGATCACCGGCGGCGGCACCGACGTCAACGACCCGATCGAACAGCGCCGCCACTTCGTCGAACAGCGCGAACGCCAGGAATCCGGGGCGGAGGAGACGCCGCACGAGCACGACGAGGAGTTCGTGCGGGCGCTCGAATACGGGATGCTGACGGCGAGCGGCTCGGGCCTCGGCGTCGACCGCCTGATGATGATCCTCAGCGGCGCCAAGACCCTGCGCGACGTGATCCTCTTCCCCTCGATGCGCGAGGTCGCCGAGGACTGAGGGGCCGACGGGCCTAAAACCCACCTATATGGTGGGAAATCGGCCCGTCGGCGGTCAGTTCTCGATCTGGACGAGTCGTTCGGGCTCGTGTTCGACCTGCAGGGTCGTGTGGTGGATGTCGAACTGGCGCTCGATCAGCTCCGCGAGCTCGAGCCGGGCGCGGTGGCAGTCGGCGTCGGCCTCGACGGTGACGTGGGCGGAGAGGGCGGGGAATTCCGACGTCACCTCCCAGACGTGCAGGTCGTGGACCTCGACCACGCCGGGCTGCGCGGCCATCTCGCGCCCGATGCGGTCTGGGTCGATTCCTTTCGGTGAGGCCTCGAGGAAGATGCGGCCGGAGTCGCGCAGCAGGCCGATCGCGGAGCGCAGCATCAGGCCGGCGACGAGCAGCGAGGCGATCGCGTCGGCCTGGTTGAAGCCGGTCAGCAGGATGACCGTCGCGGCGATCGCCGTGCCGACGAAGGCGAAGAGGTCGGTGAGGATGTGCTGGAAGCTGCCCTCGACGTTGAGGCTCTGGCGGTTGGCCCTGGCGAGGGTCGCGGTGGCGGCGAGGTTGACGACGATGCCGGCCAGGGCGACGACGAGGATCAGCGTCGCCTCGACTTCGGGCGGCGAGACGAGCCGCCGCACCGCCTCGATCGCGATGATCGCGGCGAGCACCAGCAGGGTGATGCCGTTGACCTGGGCGGAGAGGATCTCGGCCCGTTTGAGGCCGAAGGTCATCTGCCCCTCGGCGGGGCGCCGGGCAAGGTCGATGGCGACCAGCGAGAAGCCGATCGCGGCGGCGTCGGTGAGCATGTGGGCCGCGTCGGAGAGCAGCGCCAGCGAGTTGGCGATGATCCCGGTGACGACCTCGGCCGCCATGAAGGCGAGGATCAGCGCGAGCGCGATCGCCAGCTTGCCGCGGTCGGCGCCGGCGCCGGCGCCGTGCGTGTGGCCGGCGTGGGGGTGACCGTGCGAGTGGCTCATCGCCGACCCATCGTTAGCAGGCGGCGGCGATCTCAGAAAGCGGCGTGGAGCATGCCGCCGTCGATCGGGATCACGGCGCCGGTGATGTAGGCGGCGCGCTCGGAGCAGAGGAAGGCGACGAGGTCGCCGTACTCTTCGGGCCGTCCGAGGCGGCCGGCGGGCACGTCGCGCTCGGCGGCGGCCGCGGCGGCCTCGAGCGAGCCGTAGTTGTCGGCGAGCCGCTCGGTGGCGAAGCGGCCGGTGGCGACGGTGTTGACGGTGACCCCGTCGGCGGCGACCTCGCGCGCGAGCGTCTTCAGGAAGCCGACCGCGGCCATGCGGTGGGAGTTGGAGAGGTTGAGGCCGGGGATCGGCTCGCGGGTCGAGCTGGAGCCGACGTTGACGACCCGCCCCCAGCCGCGTTCCTGCATCCCGGGGACGACCGCTTTGGCGAGCACGCGGGGGGCGAGGACGAGCGAGCGGTAGGCGCTCTCCCATTCGGCGAGGTCGTTGCTCAGCGAGCGGCCGAGCGGCGGCCCGCCGGTGTTGGCGACGAGGATCTCGACCGGGCCGAGGGCGGCCTCGACGTCGGCGGGAAGCGCTTCGAGCCGCTCGAGGTCGGTGGCGTCGGCGACGAACGGCGCGGCCTCGCCGTCGATCGTCTCCGCCGCCTCCCCGGCGCGCCCCTGCGAGCGGCTGACGACGGCGACCCTCACCCCTTCGCGCGCCAGCGCCTCCGCGATCCCCAGCCCGATCCCCGAGCTGGAGCCCATGACCAGGGCGACGCGCCCCTTCAGCCCCAGGTCCATGCCCGCCCGCAATGCTCCAACAGCTTCACGCCGATAAAGTACACGCGCAGGGCGCCCGTAGCTCAGTGGTCAACGGACCCTTCACGGGGTCCAAAGAGCGTCGGTCTTTCAAGCCGAAGGTCGCGAGTTCGATTCTCGTCGGGCGCATAGGTTGGGAGAGCAAGGGGGACCGCCTCGGCTAGGCGACCGCGCTCGCCAGTCGCTCGGCCACTTCGCGTGCTTGCTCGGCCGACATTGTCGGCCGGCGACGTTCGAGGAAACCGGTCAGCGGCGTAGGCCTGCTTCAGCCAGCGGACGTCGATCCGGTCGATCGGCGACGATGTGAGCGATGGTCGTCATTGACGAGAGAGAACGAGTGCCGCCGCTCGACGACGCTGCGTTGCAGAGACTTAGTCATGTGCTCGACTGCGAGGGGGTCATCGCGGCGATGCTGATTGGTTCTCAGGCACATGGGACCCCGGGTCCGCTTTCGGACGTCGACATCGCCGTGTGGCACGAGCCCGGTCTCGATCCGGCCGGCCGGTTGCAGCTGCAACTCAAACTGGCTCGTCTTGCCGGGGAAACGCTTCGCACCAACGAAGTCGACATCGTCATGCTCAATCAAGCGCCACCGTTGCTGCGCCACCGGGCGGTTCGAGATGCCAAGCTGCTGGTCGAGCGCGACCCGGTCGCGCGGGTTCGGCTCGATGCACGAGCGCTGCTCGACTATCTCGACACCAAGCCGTTGCGGGCGGAGATATCAAGAGGACTGCGAAAGCGCATCAGGGAGGGTCGTTTTGGTCGACCCTGAAAGCATCGACTCGCGGCTTGAGCGCCTCTCCGAGCTGCTCGCGGAGTCGGAGCGGATACGGGCCGGTGGCCGCGCCGCCTATGACGCGGCGTTTCGCGATCGACTCGCTGCACAGCATGCGATCCAACTTGCCATCCAGATTTGCGTTGACATCGGCGCTCACCTGATCGCGGAACTTGGACCGAGGATGCCCGACGACTACAAAGGCGTCTTTGCGGCCCTTCGCGAGCCTCTCGGGCTTTCCCCCGAGCTGGTGGAGGGGCTCTCCGCGGCGGCCGGGATGCGCAACGTCCTGGTTCACGCCTACCTCGACGTAGACGATGACAAGGTATGGGAGGCCCTTGAGCACCTCGACGACCTACGCGATTTCGCGGCGGCTGTCAGACGAGTCGAGGAAGAAGAGGGATGAAGCAGCAGTAGCGCCTGGCTGTCTCATTCCGGTCGCATCGCAGCCGCAAACCCGCTCCTCAAGCCACCGCCCCTCGTCCTTTCAAGCCGAAGGTCGCGTCGCGCGCCAGACCCAGAGCATCGCCAGCGGCTGGAGGGGGAGGCGGGCCCAGAGGGTCCAGCGAGGGATGCGGCTCAGGTCGAGGCTGGGGACCTGCTCGGGGTTGACGGCCATGTGGACGTTGGCGGGGAACACCGCCAGCAGCAGGGCGAGTAGCCACCAGCGGGCGAAGCGGCGAGTGGGGGGTGGGATCACGGTCAGGCCGCCGGCGATCTCGGCGATGCCACTCACGACCACCGCCTCACGGCGGCGGGGCAGCGACGGGGGCACGATCGCCTCGAAGGCGCGGGGCACGACGAAGTGCATCGTTCCGGTGAAGACGAAGAACCCCGCGAGGAGTCGCTGCGATCGGTCCACTCGCCCGGCCAACGTCAGCTCGCCGGAGGCGCGGATCCGGCCGGGCGCGGGATCCGCGCGCACCAGGCGGCGAAGATCGCGATCGCGACGATCGCGCCCAGCCAGTGCAGGCCGACGAGGACGAACAGGACGCTGACGATCCCGGCGCCGACCGCGCGTGCCAGCACCGGCGGCTCGGGGAGGCCGACTATGCGGGCGGTCAGCCAGGCGCAGGCCAGCCAGGCGAGCGGGCCGACCAGCCAGCCCCAGCTTTCGAAGAAGCCGTGGGAGAAGACCAGCGTCAGCAGCACGGACAGCACCGCCACGGCCGCCGCCTGCACGACCGCCACGCGCCAGAGGATCGCCGAGTCCAGGTCCACGGCCGCGATTCTCGCAGGCGGTCGCACTGCGGTGCCCACGACCCCACCCACGCGCCATAATCGAGACATCCCGGGCGGTTAGCTCAGTTGGGAGAGCACCTCCCTTACAAGGAGGGGGTCACTGGTTCGAGCCCAGTACCGCCCATTTCCGGGCTTGGGAGACGTTGCGGCGTGCGGGTCTGGTCTAGCCTGCGTGGCGATGGCGCACATGGGCGGAACCGCGAGTGCCGAGATCGAGGCGCCGATCGATCTGGTCTGGGCGGTGGTCGAGGACGTGCTCACGGCGCCCGAGTGGCAGGGGGGCCTGGTCGCCCTCACCGCTCTGGAGCGGGACTCCGCGGGGCGCCCGACCCTGGTCGAGAGCGTCAGCGACATCAAGGTGAGGCAGGTGACGACCCACGTGCGGTTCAGCTACGGCGGTCCGACCCGCCTCTCCTGGGTGCAGGAGAAGGGCGACCTGAAGTCGGTCGAGGGCTCGTGGGAGCTCGAGAACCTGGGCGGGGGCCGCACCCGCGCCACCTACACGCTCGACGGCGACCCAGGGCGCGTCCTCGGGATGCTGATCCGCGGCCCGGTCGAGTCCGCTGCCAGGGCGATGCTGGTCAACGCCCGCCCCGGCGAGCTGAAGTCCCGCGTCGAGGGCGGTGCATGAACGATCCTTCCGAACGCGATCTCGACTTTTTCCACACCAGGGTGTGGAAAAAGTCGGAAACGCGTTAGCGCGACAGCCGCGCCCGCAGCCGCTCCCACAGCGACGGCGGCCGCGGCTGGGTGCGGCGCCACTCGTCCTCGGTCGGCAGCGCGCCGCGCTTGCGGGCGGCGAGCACGCAGCCGGTGTGGGCGTGGCGGCGCCGGTCCATGTCGCCCTCCGGGGCGATCAGGAAGTGCTCGCTGAGCGCCGGCAGGTGGTTGCCGCAGAGCGGGCAGCGGTAGGTCGCCGGCTTGCGGTTCTGCGCCGGCCGCATCGACCACCAGCGGGGCGCGACCTTGGTGCGGGTCTTGCTCTCGCGAGGGCTGCTCACCTCCGCCGAGGCTACTGCGGCTCGGCCTGCTCGGACGAGAGCGCCGCGCCGGTCGCCGCCGGCGGCCCGGCGCTGACGCGCCTGCTCGCCGGCAGCCCGTGCGCGGCGAAGACGTCGTCCAGTTCCTCGCGGGTCAGCGTCTCGCGCTCGAGCGCCGCCGCCGCCAGGTCGTCGAGGCACTCGCGGTTCGCCGCCAGCAGCGCCCGCGCCCGCCGGTAGGCCTCGCGGGCCAGCGTCATCGCCGCCACGTCGACGTCGCGCCGCGTGCGGTCGGAGAGCGCGTAGTCGCCGGTCGGCAGCGCGATCGGCGGCGCCCCGTCGGCGTCGAGCGCCACGCCCATGCCGAACTCGGCGACCATCTGGCGGCAGACCATGTGCACGCGCTGCAGGTCGTCGACCGCGCCGGAGTAGGAGGCGTCCATCACCTCCTCCTCGGCGGCGCGCCCGCCGAGCAGCGTCACCAGCTCGTCGAGCAGCTCCTCGCGCGACTTCAGGTAGGTGTCCTCCTGCGGCGAGTGGCCGACGAAGCCGAGCGCCGGCCCGCGCGGCACGATGCTGAGGATCTCCGGCGGGTCGAGCCCGAGCAGCCGCCGGCAGAGCGCGTGCCCCGCCTCGTGGTAGGCGACGATCCGCCGCTCCTCCGGCGTCAGCCGCCGCGCCTGCTGGGAGCCGACCGACTGGCGCAGCAGCGCCTCGTCGAGGTCCTCGCGGGCCAGCGCGCCGCGGCCCGCCCGCCCGGCGATGATCGCCGCCTCGTTGAGCGCGTTGGCGAGCTGGGCGCCGGTCATCCCGGTCGTCTTGCGCGCCACGTCGGTCAGGTCGAGGTCCGGCCCCAGCGGCTTGCCCTTCGCGTGCGAGCGCAGGATCGCCTCGCGCCCGTCGCGGTCTGGCGGCGAGACCAGCACCTGGCGGTCGAAGCGCCCCGGCCGCAGCAGCGCCCTGTCGAGCTTGTCGACGTAGTTGGAGGCGGCGATCACGATCACCGTCCCCGGGTCCTTCTCGAACCCGTCGAGCTCGACCAGCAGCTGGTTCAGCGCCTGCTCGCGCTCGCTCGAGCCGCCATCTCCACCGCCGCCGCTGCGCGCCCCCCCGACCGCGTCCAGCTCGTCGATGAAGATGACGGCCCGGCCCGACTTGCGCGCCTCCTTGAACAGGCGCCGGATGCGGGCGGCTCCCCTCCCCACGAACATCTCGACGAAGCTCGATCCCGACGCCGAGAAGAAGTCGACTCCCGCCTGCGCGGCGACCGCCCGCGCGAGCATCGTCTTGCCGGTCCCCGGCGGGCCGAAGAGCAGCACGCCGCGCGGCGCCTGCGCGCCGAGCGCCTCGAAGCGCTTCGGCTCGCGCAGCCATTCGGCGACGTCGATCAGCTCGTCCTTGGCCGCGTCGACGCCCTGCACCTCCTCCCAGAGCACCGGCTCGGTCTTGCTCGCCTTGACCGTCTCCGGCTTGGTCGCGCCGAGCGTCCCGCGCAGCAGGGTGACGAAGACCAGCAGCAGGCCGAACATGAAGAAGACCCCGAAGACCGGGTACCAGTCGAAGAAGAAGCTCTTGATGTCGGTCGCGGTGAGCGCCAGCGGCAGGAGCATCGAAGGAGTGTCAGGCCAAACGGCCACCGCTCCTATCGCACATCCGTCCGCGACGCGGAATCTGGCTCTGGGACTGGGACAGGCCCGGCCGTGGCCTAGCCGCGGACGACCTGCGAGCCGCCGACGATCGCCTCCAGGCCGTCGTCGGCGAAGACGATCCAGGCCTTGTTGCCGCCGTCGTAGTCGGGTGCCCAGAGCTTCAGCGTCGCCGGGCGGTCCCAGACGGTGACCTGCTCGTCGCCGGTCTCCTCCAGCCCGCGCCAGATCCGCACGAAGGGGTTGCGCTCCCACTCCTCGCCGATCGTCGTCGGCTCGCGGTGGCCGGGGTGGACGCGGGTCTCGGGCGGCAGCTCCATCAGCCGCATCACCGAGGCCTTGAGGTCGGCGAAGCCCGAGCCGCCCGGCGCCATCGTCCCGCCCACCGTCCCCTTGAAGAGCACGTCGGCGGTGAAGACGTCGGAGCCCTCGACGAGGAAGGCGAGGTGGCCGGCGGCGTGGCCGGGGGTGAGGATCGCCTCGATCTCCATCCCGCCGGCGTCGAGCTTCTCGCCGTCGGCGAGCGTCACCGCGACCTCGTCGGGCAGCTCGGCCGCGCACTCGGCGTGGGCGACGAGCGGCGGGTCGCCGAGCTTCTGCCGCGCCTCCGCCAGCCCCGCGATGTGGTCGCCGTGCGGGTGGGTGACGAGCACGTGGGTGATCTCGACCCCGTCGCGCTCGATCCGCTCGAGCAGCGGCCCCAGCTCGTCGTTGCCGTCGATCAGCACGCCCCTGCCGCTCGCCTCGTCGGCCACCAGGTAGGCGTTCGACAGCCAGATCGGGTTCTCGGTCCGCTCGACGATCACGCCATCGCGGAGTATCGCGGTTCAGAGTCCATCCGAGAACCCCCGCGCACGTCTGGCGGCGGCGGACACTGCGCGTCGCGGCGTCCTCGGTCGGCCAAATAGCGCTGCTATTCGGCCTCCCTGCGTCCTTGCCCCGCTTGGTCCGGCGCTCGCCAGCCGCACACGCTGGTTTTCGGATGGACTCTTCGCCAGCAGCGCCTGGACGTCGCCGATCCGGCCCTCGCGGAAGCCCGCCTCCGAGAGCGTCAGGTAGAAGACCCAGAGGCGGCGGAAGCGCTCGTCGTAGCCGCGCGGGCGCAGCCGCCCCCAGGCGGCGAGGAAGCGCTCGCGCCAGGCGGCCAGGGTGGGGGGGTAGCTGGCGGTGATGTCGGCCGACCAGACCGGGCGCAGGCTCGTCGCCCGCGCCAGGCAGGCGGCGATCGTCGCCTTCGAGGGCAGGCAGCCGCCGGGGAAGACGTGCGTGTTGGCGAAGCTGCGCGCCGCCTTCTCGGCCTCGAACAGGCCGTCGTCGATCGTGATCGCCTGCAGGAACATCAGCCCGTCGGGCGCCAGCAGCTCGTCGCAGCGGCGGAAGAACTCGTCGAAGTGCCGCCAGCCGACCGCCTCGATCATCTCGACCGAGACCAGCTTGTCGTAGGTGCCGCGCAGGTCGCGGTAGTCCTCCAGCAGCACGGTGACGCGGTCCTCGAGCCCGGCTTCGCGCACCCGCTCGACCGCCAGCGCGTGCTGCTCGCGCGAGATCGTCGTCGTCGTCACCCGGCAGCCGTGCTCGCGCGCCGCGTGCACGGCGAGCCCGCCCCAGCCGGCGCCGATCTCCAGCAGGTGGTCGTCGGGGCCGAGCTCGAGCTTCGCGCAGATCCGCTTCAGCTTCGCCAGCTGGGCCTCCTCGAGGCTCGTGCCCGCAGCCGGGAAGAGCGCGCACGAGTACATCATCCGCTCGTCGAGGAAGGCGGAGAACAGCTCGTTGCCGAGGTCGTAGTGGGCGGAGACGTTCTCGCGGGCGCCGCGGCGGCTGTTCTCCGGGACGAGCCGGCGCAGGCGGTGGCTGAGGCCGCGCGCCCGGGCGAGCGCGCCGCGCAGGCGGCTCGGCCGTTGCAGCTCGCGCGCCGCGATCCGCAGCAGGGCGACCAGGTCGTCGGCCTCCCAGCGGCCCTCGAGGTAGTCCTCGCCGAGCCCGAGGCTGCCGCGCAGGACGCCGCGCCAGGCCGCGGGGTCGTTCACCGTCAGCGTCGTCCGCAGCTCGGCGTCCGCCGGGCCGAAGGCGCGTCGCCGCCCCGCCTCGGCGATCTCGATCCGGCCGCCGCGCAGGCGGCCCAGCAGCACCAGGACGACGAGGCGCGCTATCCGGTTGCTCATGGTGAGATGAAGTTACCCGGCTTTCGCCCCGACCCCCTCTGCGCCGTAGAGGTTTTGGCCGGTATGCGACCAGAACCTCTACGGCGCTCGGGGTGGGGGTGCCAGCGGGCGCCCTTCAGCTTCAGGCGCAGCGCCTGCAGGTAGATCCGCCCGACGACCTGCAGCGAGAGCGCCGGGTAGCGGACGAGGATGCGGGTCAGCGTCGCCGTGCTCAGCTCGCGGCGGCGCAGGGAGAGCGTCGCGTCGAAGGCCTTCTCGCCGCCGTCCTCGCCGGCGCGGCGCGAGTCGATCTGGACCGTCAGGCCGGCCCCCGGCTCGCTCGCCCGCAGCTCGTAGCGGTGGTCCATCCCCATCAGCGGCGAGACGTGCAGCCGCTTCTCGAACTCCCCGTCCAGCCCCGCGCCGCCCCGCTCGCCGCGCGTCATCACGTAGGGGTGGCTCTCGCCCCAGGGGATGTTGGTGACGTCGGCGACCAGCGCCTCGACCCGCTCGCCGGCCGGGTCGAAGCAGTAGTAGAAGCAGACCGGGTTGAAGACGTGGCCGAAGCTGCGCAGGTTGCCGAGCAGGCGCACCGGCCCGGCCGGCCGCGGCGCTCCCGCCGCCTCGACCGTGTCGCGCACGCACTCGGCCAGCGGCCGCGCCGGGTCGCCCATGTAGTCGGCGCGGCGGAAGCGCGCCGGCGCCCGCCGCCGCGCCGACCAGCCCGGGAACGGGTCGAGCACCCCCGGCAGCTCGTCGAGATCGAGGTAGGCCATGTAGAGGCGGTAGCTGAACTCATGCTCGAGCGGCGCGAAGCGCCGGTGGCGCAGCCGGCCCTCGTATATGGCGGAGGCCGTCACGCCACCGGATCGCCGTAGAGGTTGTGCCCGGATAGCGGTGAAAACCTCGACGGCGCTCCGGTGGGGGACGCGATCGCCGCGCAGGCGCGCTCGGCGCTGCGCACGCCGTCCTCGTGGAAGCCCCAGCCCCAGTAGGCGCCGCAGTAGTGGGTCCGCCGCAGGCCGCCGATCTCCGCGTACCGTTCCTGCGCCCGCACGCCCTCGCTGGTATAGACGGGGTGGTCGTAGACGAGCCGTCGCAGCACCTTCGCCGGGTCGATCGCCGCGCCGCGGTTCAGCGTCACCAGGTACTCGCGGTCGCTGCGCAGGCGCTGCAGGTTGTTCATCCAGTAGGTGACGGTGCTGCGTCCGGCGGGCCGCTCGCCGAGGTGGAAGTTCCAGCTCGCCCAGGCGGCGCGCCGGCGCGGCAGCAGCGAGCGGTCGGTGTGCAGGACGGTCTCGTTGCGCTGGTAGGGGATCGCGCCGAGGATCTCGCGCTCCGCCTCGCTCGGGTCGGCGAGCAGCGCCAGCGCCTGGTCGGAATGGACCGCCAGCACGACCTCGTCGAACTGCTCGCTCTCGCAGCCCTCGGCCTCGACCCGGACGCCCCCCGGGAGACGCTCGATTCGCCGCACCGGCGCCTCCAGCCGCACCCGCTCCCGCCACGGCGCCGAGATCGCCTCGACGTAGCGCCGCGAGCCGCCGCTCACGGTCCGCCAGCGCGGCCGTCCGCGCAGGCTGTACATGCCGTGGTTGTCGAAGAACTCGGCCATGAAGGCGGCCGGGAAGCTCCACATCTGCTGCGGGTCGGCCGACCAGACGGCGGCGGCCTGCGGCACGATCAGCCGCTCGATGAAGTGACGCGAGAAGCCGCGCCGCTCGAGCCACTCGCCGAGCGAGGGCGAGCTTCCGTTCAGCCCGATCAGCTCGCGCGCCTCGCGGTTGAAGCGGCGCCAGTCGCGCAGCATGCCGAGGAAGTCGGGGCTGACGAGGTGGGCGGGACGGGCGAAGAGGCCGCGCGGCGTCCCCGCGTACTCGAACCCGCCGCGCCCGTCGGAGACCGAGAAGCTCATCTGCGAGGGCTGCGTCGGTACGCCGAGCTCGCGCAGCAGCGCTTCGAAGCGAGGGTAGTTGCGGTCGTTGAAGACGATGAAGCCGGTGTCGATCGCCAGCGGCCCGTCCTCGCCCTCCAGCTCGACGGTGTTCGTGTGGCCGCCGAGCCGCGGCGCCGCCTCGAAGACCGCGATCTCGTGCTCGCGGTGCAGCAGGTGGGCGGCGAGGAGTCCCGATACGCCCGTGCCTACGATCGCGATTCGCATCGATCCTCCATTGCGCAGCAGACAGACAGCGAACGCTCAGCCATAGGGCCGGTAGATCGGCCGCTGGCCGAGCAGCTCGCTGACGGTGGCGAAGCGGTAGCCGCGGCCGCGCAGGGTGTCGATGATCCGCGGCAGCGCGGCCAGGGTGCCGCTGCGGTCGCCGCCGCCGTCGTGCATGAGGATGATCGAGCCGCGCCGGGCGGCGGAGACGATGCGGCTGTAGACGGCGTCGCTGCCGGGGTTGGTCCAGTCGGCCGGGTCGACGTCCCAGAGGATCGTCTGCATCCCCAGCGCGCCGGCGGTTGCGACGACCGAGGAGTCGACGGCGCCGCCGGGCGGCCGGAAGAGGCAGGGCTCGAAGTGGGTGGAGGAGCGGATGCGCGCGGCGGCGCCGGCGATCTGGAAGTAGCCGGGGTATTCGACGTGGTTGACGGTGTGGTCGCCGATCTCATCGCCTTCGCGCAGGATGCGCCGCATCGTGTCCTCGCGGCCGCCCATCTCCTGGCCGATCTCGAAGAAGGTTCCGTGGGCGTGCTTGGCGCGCAGCACATCGAGGAATCCGTCGGCGTATTCGCTCGGCCCGTCGTCGAAGGTGAGGGCGACGACGTCGCGGCCGCGCGGGCCGTTGCGCAGCTCGCTCGCGCCGCCGCCGGTGCAGCCGACCGGGCGGACCGGGCGCAGGCGGAAGACCTTCGCGCCGCGGGCGGGGAGCGCCTCGGCGCAGCGGGCCGCCGTGCAGCCGCGCCGGTTCTCGACCACGCGCCAGCGGTAGCGGTGCGGCGCGAGGCCGGCCAGGGTCGGGTCGATCGCGAGCACCAGCTTGGTTGCGGTGGGCCGCTTCAGCCGCGCCGGAACGGTCGCCCGTTCGATCACCCCGCCCCGCGCGTTGCGCCGCTCCAGGCCGACGCGCTTGTGCGCGCCCGCGCCGCCGAAGCAGAGCAGCCGCTCGCCGCGCCGCCCGGCGCGGCTGAGGCCGAGGCACAGGTAGCGGGAACCGCCGCCGCCGCCGGGCCGAGGGTCGAGCTTTGACAGCGCCACCGGCGAGGCGGTGCGCAGGCTGAGGATCAGCTCGCGGCCCGCCTGCGAGAGCTTTGCCCGCACGAGGTCGCCGTCGCCGCCGCGCGAGCCGCCGCCGCCCGCGCCGGCGCTCGCGACGACGACGCCGAGCAGCGCCGCGGCGAGGGCGAGGATGCACAGGGTCTTACGAGTCGAGGAGATGGAGGCGCTCCGGACGGGCTTCGCGGCGGACGCCCTCATACTAGCCCCGCGGCGCACCCCTCCCGTACCGGTCAGACACTTGTGTCCAGAGCTCGGTACAGAGCTGGGGGATGGAGAGGTTGGCGGCTCGACCCTTCCGAGCTACCGTGTCGAATTGTGGCTGATATCCGCACCCTTGGGCCCGCCCCTTGAGCAAGCGCCCGGCGGGGGCGCTTGCGGGAATGGCCATGACGCTCCTCCTCGCCGCTCCGGCGAGCGGCGAAGTCCGGCGCGACACGCTGATCGAGGCGCCGAGCACCGGCTCGGCGCGGATCTCGGCGACCGCGGAAGCGAGTCGCTACCCGCTGAACGACGGCAGCGGCGCGACGGTGGCGATCGCCGTCACCGCCGCCTGCCAGGCGAGCTGCAACGCCGCCGACCCGCAGCAGGTCGCCGACTTCCTCGGCACGCTGCTCCACGGCCCGGAGATCGAACTGCTGACCGTGCAGCTCGACACCCCGGGTCAGATCGAGTTCGACTGCGGCTACGGCGCCGACGCCTGCTACTACGGGGGCGAAAACAAGATCACGCTCAGCGGCGACAGCTCCTCGGCGCACGACGGGGCGAGCCGCGAATTCGTCCTCGCGCACGAGTACGGGCACCACATCGCCCGCCACCGCGAAAGCCCGCCGCCCTTCCCGGTGGCGCTCGACTGGGGCACGGCGCGCTGGTCGAGCTACGAGAACGTCTGCCGTCGCTCGCGCGCCGGCGCGCTCTTCCCCGGCAACGAGGGATTGCACTACTTCCGCGACCCCGGCGAGGCCTTCGCCGAGAGCTACGCGCACCTGCGCTTCCCGGAAGCCGAAGTCCCCTGGCGCTGGGTGCGCAGCCTCGAACCCGACGCCGGCGCCTTCGAGGCGATCCGCGAAGACGTGCTGCGTCCCTGGCCGGGACGGAGGACGCTGCAGCTGCGCGGCCGCGTGCCGCCGCGGCAGGAAGGCGCCGCCCTGCGCGCCTTCGAGACACCGCTCGACGGCCTGGTCAGCCTGCGCCCCGCGGGCCGTCCCCGCTACAGCCTCGCCCTGCTCAGCCCGGCCGGCCGTGTCCTCCGCGCGCGCCACAGCCTCGTCTTCCCCCACCGGCTCAACTACACCGTCTGCGGCCAGCCCCGGCTGCGCGTCGCCCTGCGCGCCGCCCAGCGCCGCGGCGAGGCCTTCAGGCTGCAGGTTCAGCGACCCTGAAGGCCCCGCGGGCGGCTCGCGTGTCAGGCCCGGGCGGGCTCGGGCTGCGCCTCGGGCTCGAGCGCCGTGCCGGTCAGCGTCTCCCGTTCGATCTCGCCCTCGCGGACCAGCCACAGCGCCAGCACCGCGCCGGCGAGCGAGAGAACCGCGCCGAGCAGCAGGATCTCGTTGAGCCCGTGCAGGAAGCCCTGTTCGGCTGCGTTGCGGGTCGCTTCCCGCGCCCCGGCGGGAACTCCGGCCAGGGCCTTGGGCAGCGCCCCGGAGGACGTCGCTTCGACCAGCCCGCGGGCGCCCGCGTGGCTCAGCGTGCCGCCGGCGAGCTGCTCGGTCTTCGAGGCGCCGGCGCCGAGGAAGATCGCCCCCCAGGCGGCGATCCCGACCGCGACCCCGACCTGGCGGAAGGTGTCGTTGATCCCGGCCGCCATGCCGCTCTGCTCCTTGGGGACGACGCTGAGCGCGACGTCGGCGACGACCGGGTTGATCAGGCCGACGCCGATCCCGGCGACGAGGAAGCCGGCCAGCAGCGCGGTCCATTCCGAGCTCATGTCGAGGCCACCCATCAGCAGCAGGCCGACCCCGGTCAGCGCCAGCCCGGCGCTCATCAGGTAGCGGGCCTGGATTCGCGCCAGCGCCATCCCGGCCAGCGGCGCGACGACGAAGGCGCCGAGGGTGATCGGGAGGTAGCGCACCCCCGCCTCGATCGGCGAGAAGCCGAGGAAGCTCTGCAGGTAGAGCGTCAGGTAGAGGAAGAGCGCGAACATCGAGCCCGAGACCGCGAAGGCCGCGAGCTGCACCCCGGTGAAGGCGCGCCGGCGGAACAGGCCGAGCGGCAGCATCGGCTCGGCGACGCGGCGCTCGACCGCGACGAAGGCCACCAGCAGCAGCGCCGCGGCGGCGAACAGCGCCAGGATCGGCGCGCTGCCCCAGCCCTCGGCGTTGCCGCGGACCAGCGCCAGCACGAGCAGGAACAGCGCGGTCGAGAAGCTCAGCAGGCCGCCCCAGTCGATCGCGGTGGCGTCGGGGTCGCGCGACTCGGCGAGCTTCCAGAAGGTGACGACGAGGGCGGCGATCCCGATCGGCACGTTGATCAGGAACACCGACTCCCAGCCGAGGCCGTCGGTGAGCAGGCCGCCGACCAGCGGGCCGATCGCGACGGCGATCCCGATCGTCCCCCCGTAGATCCCCATCGCCATGCCGCGTTCGGGGCCGCTGGGGAACTCCTGCGCGACCAGCGCCAGGGAGACGGCGAACATCACCGCACCGCCGACGCCCTGCAGCCCGCGGGCGAGGTTGAGGAAGGTCGGGTCGGGCGCCAGCGCGCAGAGCAGCGAGGCGAGTGAGAAGACGCCGAGCCCGATCGCGAAGACGCGGCGGCGGCCGAGCCGGTCGGCCAGCGAGCCCGCGGTCAGCACCAGGGCGGCGAGCGAGAGCGCGTAGGCGTCGATCACCCACTGCAGGTCGGCGAAGCTGCCGCCGAGGTCCTGCTGGATCGCGGGCAGCGCCGTGTTGACGACGGTGATGTCGAGCAGCAGCATGAAGGTGGCGACGCAGACGGCGCCCAGCGTCCACCACCTGCGATTCGTGTCGTCGGCTTGCATTGGCAGCCTCCTTTGCAGCGAGTACAATTTGTAAGGACGCCTTGTCAGGCGCTTTGACCAGACGACCTTATCAGGCTCCCTGATGAAATGACTTCCGACCCGAACAGACCCGCCGCCCGTATCCCGCTCACGGGGCTGCTCGACGTCGCCCTCGAGTCGATGCTGGCCGAGTTCCGGGTCGCGCTCGAGCGCTCCGAGTTCGCCGACATCCGGCCGACCCACGGCTGCGTCTTCCGCTTCGTCAAAGGCGAGGGGATGCGGCTCACCCGGCTGGCCGAGCTGGCGAGCATCACCAAGCAGTCGGCCGGCGAGATCGTCGACGACCTGGTCGAGCGCGGCTACGCCAAGCGCGTCCCCGACCCCGCCGACCGCCGCGCCAAGCTGATCTGCCTCACCGAGCGCGGCGAGCAAGCCCAGGCCCACGGCTTCGGCCTCTTCGGCGAGGTCGAAGAACGCTGGATGGAGCGCTACGGCCGCGACAAGATCGCCCGGCTGCGCGAGACCCTCGAAGAGATCGCCGCCGCCGAGGCCCCCGACGCCGTCCCCGAGCTCGAACGCCCGGAGCTCGCCCGCGTCGAGACCCGGTAGATTTGACCCCCGGGCCGCAACCACCGGCCCATCCGATTCCCTCGGGGGCGTAGCTCAGTTGGTTAGAGCGCCGGCCTGTCACGCCGGAGGTCGCGGGTTCGAGTCCCGTCGCTCCCGCTCACCGAATCACCTGCAAATCAGCCGCTTTCTGCTGGTTGTCACCACCTATCCTAGCGGCCGAATCCGACGGAGTAGCAGTCGGGAGTAGCAAACGCGGAGTCGTTTCCCTTTGGACTGCCCCGCGGCAGCAGCGGGCGTCGTAGCGTGTTCGTCTACGCTCGCTCCCGCAATCGGTAGTGGGAGCGAGCTTGTGCCGCCCTCCCGCCTGCGCGCTTGCAGTTCGTCCGGAGCGAGAGCGCGGGCGACATGCGCCGACGCGCTCGCAACCACGCGTAAGGGGGTGCCCCGTTCTTCGGCGCGATTTGAGCCTTCTGGAAGGCCGGGCCATTCGATGGGCGGCCCCCGTGTGTGCACTGCACGAGAGAGTTGGAGTCGCTCAGAGTCGTACGCAGGCCGTCTGGCGGCTATCTGTAACGGGTCAATCACCGAGCGTCAGGACGGCAAGAGCCGTCATGTTAGGAAGAGGCTTCGGTAACTCCAAGCCCTGCCCGCATCTCGCCGGACCGGGGCAAAGCGAGGCCTGGCTGGCGCGACGACCGATAGGCCGGAGAAGATCAATGAGCCGGGCCAAGCTTGACAGAGACCTGTGAAACCTGGTTCGGGTCGGAGACTTCCCTCGGCCCGGAGCTCACTCAGGAAGGGGGTCGGGAGGAGCAGGGCCCGGACCGTCGACTGGGCTAGGCGCGCGCAGGACGGCGGCCACCGCCGCTGCCCTGCTGGAGACGCCGAGCTTCTCGTAGATGCTCTCGACGTGATGACGGGCGGTGTGGGCCGAGATCGTGAGCCGCTCCGCCACCGCCGGGGTCGAGAGTCCCTCCACCAGCAGCCTGATCACCTCGGACTCGCGCCCCGAGAGACCCAGCTCGCCGAGGCGGGCATCCGATAGTGGATCGAGCCTGCCTCGCATCTGCGCGTCGCGAAAGGCCTGGATGAGGTGCGGGCGGACCAGCTCGATCAGCTCGCGATCCTCGGTGGAGACGCCGCGGCTGGGGCGGTTCATCGCGATCGCGATCACAGTCCCTTCGGGCGCGGGGAGGAGGAAGCTGAGGTTATCCTCGGCGCCCATCGGCCCGTACACGGCTCGGTAGAGATTGAGCCCGTGGAACTCCTCCTCGCTCAGGAAGTCGGAGATCGCGCGCGGACTCGGGTCGCCCGTCTCCTGTTGGTAGGCGATCACCGGATGCTGGTGTGCGAAACGGCCGAAGACCTCCTCCACACCCGGGAAGGCGGCCTTGGGAGGATCGATCACGAGGTAGAGCTCACCAGTCTCTAGGTCGAGCTCGTTGTAGCCGATCGCGTTGCAGAGGATCAAATCGCGCAGGCCAAGCACGCGGTGGCGGTAGGCATCGAGGTTCGGCGCCGACTGGACCGCCTGGATCAGCGCCAGCGCCGCCAGAAGGTCTGCGTTGGAGGGCTCAGCCATCGATCTCTCCCTTCGGCTCTCCTGAACCCGCTGGGCAAAAAGTTGGGACGATCTGCCCATTTCATCAAACCCCCACCCGATGTAGGTTCGGCCGGCTTCCATGGATGCCGGGCCAGAGCTGATCAGCCTCCCAAGAGCCACCACCCCTCGCCAGTGGGGATTGCCCGGCATCCTTCCGATGGGGAGAGGGTTGAAATGACGGGAGGAGATTTGGAAATGGGGAAGAGGCTCTCCCTGGCGGCATGGGCCGTGGTGACGGCCATGGCGCTGGCCGCGCCCGCAGCGCGGGCGGAAACGGTGACGATAGGGGCTCCCGACCTCAACACCGGACCGTTCGCGGGCTTTCCGTGCTCGGAACCACCCTGCGCTGTGACAGGCGTAACCGGCGGCCCGCCCTCGCCCAGCACCATCTTCCACGCTCCCTTCGAAGCTGAAATCGTCGAGTTGAAGGTCCGCAGCCAGACCGAAATCCCGATCGAAATCGTCCAGCTCAACCTGGCCGGCGGCAATGCGGCCTTCGAACATTTCTTCCCGGTCGGGGAAACGGGCGTGGGACCGATCACCACATTCCCGATCGACCCACCGATCACGGTGGCGCCGGGCGCCGGCCTCGGCCTGCGGGTCGACGACGAAACCGGCTCGTTCGAGCTGATCGAAGCGCCCGGCGAAAACGGCGTGCTCGGCTGGGACCCCTCCCCGGGCCTGGGCGAATCCGCAGCGCCCAACGACAACTTCCCCGTGTACCTGCCGGCCTTCCAGATAGAACTCGAAAAGAAGGTCCCGGCCCCACCGCCGAACCCACCGCCGGCGCCGCCGCCGCTCAAGCAGGCGGACGTCTCGATCGCAAAGACCCGGATCACCAAGCGCCGGCCGGGGATCGGCGGCAATGCCGACTTCAACGTCCTGGTCAAGAACCTCGGCCCGGACGAAGCCACGGGCGTCGTCTTCTACGACACATTCGACGAACCGGACTTGATCTTCGAAGAAGGGCCCGGCTTCTTCGGGGCCGAAATCTGCACCCCGGCTGTGGCGCTGCCCCCGACGCTGTGGTTCAGGCCGGTGATCGGGGGCGCCGTCCCGTTCGGCGCCGGCACGGTGCTCCGCTGCCCAATCGGCAACATGAAGCCGGGCGAATCGATCGAAGCCCCTTTCTACTTCGAGGCCGGCCCGCTGCCGCTCGACGTCCAGTCCAAGGTCGTGCGCAACTACGCCGCCGTCGAATCGGCCGCGCCAACCGACCCCGACCTTTTCAACAACTTCAGCGAAGCGGAGATCAAGGTGCGCCGCGACGGCTGCCGCGTCGCGAATGTGATCACCGGCACCCCGAAGCCCGACAAGCTCAAGGGCTCGAAGAAGAGCGACGCCATCTACGGCCTCGGGAAGGGCGACAAGATCAACGGCGCCAAGGGCGACGACTGTCTGTTCGGCGGCGACGGCAACGACAAGCTGATCGGCAACGATGGCCACGACCGGATGTACGGCGGCGGTGGCAAGAACACCTACAACGCCGTTGACGGCAAGAGGGACTGGATCTTCTGTGACTCCCGGAAGGACCGGGGGAGGATCGACAAGAAGGATCGCCTAAGGCGCAAGTGCAGGGCCAAGCGCTTCAGAGTTGTCAAGACCTGAAGCGTTGCTTCGAATCGCGATTGCGGGTCTCGCCGTCAGCGGCGACTGCCCAGATCGCGGGCCGACACCCCGCCGAGGAGGGCCTTCAGGCTGACTCGGCACTGTGCCCGCGTGTTTCGGTACTGACCGTCCGTGGTGGTGTGGGTCCCCTTCTTCGGCCCCTCAGGGCGCGGCCGATCGAGCATCGTCCAAGGCGGAAGCCCGGCCTGCGTCTGCCGACGAGCCCGCAACCACGCGAGAGCGGCGGTCACCGGGTATGTCCGCGCAGCCGCGAAGTGCCCGCTCTGAGCAACGAGGATCGGTGAGCCGCAGCTATCTGCCCGCCGGCTTCCCCTTCTTCTGGCCGGGCACCCGGCCAGCAAGGCGACCCACGGGCGCCACCGCCCCATGAAGCGTGTCAACGCTCTGATTGAGCCCGTCGAGCGTCGTCATCAGCCGCTCCATCAGCCCGCTGAGGCGATCGAGGCCGTCGTCGAGCCGGCCCATCGTCTCCGGCAGCTGTGCGAGGTGGCGTTGAACCTCGACCAGCACCGGCATGGCCTCCTCGATGGCCGCCATCCTGCCGTCCATCGCCCCCAGAACGCTCGTCGCCTCGGCGACGCGCGCCATGTCCTCACGTACCCAGGGGAGGACCTCGGTGTCCCCGGCGACCCGCTCCAGCGTGCGAGCAATCTCGCGCAGCAAGGCCGTGTTCTCCGCAATCTTGGGGATCAGCCGCAGTGCCGCGACCAGATCGGCAGGCAGTACTGAGAGACGATCGAAGGAGGGGAGGCCGAGCGGCGTCATGGACCTTTGCAGGGTAGGGCGGCGTGGGCGCGAAGTCCAACAAACGATGAGGTGGCGTAGATGGCCGCCGCAGCCGAGAAAACCGCAGTCAAGCCCGCCGCGGATGCGAGCGCCCGATCCGGGCCCGCCGCGTGCCCGCTTTGGACGAGAAGCAGGAGCCCGAACAGGCCTGCACCGCGTTTCCGCTCTTGCGTGGGTGCAGGTTTCTGGGTCGCAACCCCCGTCACGCTCCCGGCGGGTGGCGGCGCGGCGAGCTGATCGAGCGTTGAGGAAGATCCGGCTGCGATGGCGGGCGACGAGTGGACGCCCGTCTTGCGGGGTCTTGCGGGCGGGCTACAATTTTCATCTATGGAGACTCGTGTGTGGCCGGACCTTCCTGACAAGCACCGCTGGGCGCTGGAGTTGATGGAAAAGCGCTTGGAGAACACCACCCAGCCCGCGAGGGAGCTTTCCGCGCGCGCCGAGGAGCTTCGCGCTCAGGCGGCGCAGACCGACATCGATGGTTATCGCGATGCGGCCCTAATGTTGGCCGACCGCTATGAGCAGGCGGCGGCTTCGCGCCTCGCTTCGGCGTAGCCCTACTGCCTCCCCATCGAGTCCATCCGGGCGGCGATCTCCAACTGCCGGTCGAGCAGGGACTCGGCGTCGACCTTGATGCGCGCCAGCTCGGATTCCAGCTCAGCGAGCGTCTCCGCCGCGCCCTCGGCGTCGAGCAAGGCCTGATCCCGCCATTTTTTGGAGAGCCGGCGAGCAGTGGCCGAAAGACCGGGCAGCTCGATCGTCGCGATTCGCGCCGACTCCTCGAGGAGCTGGGCCTGCTCGGGATTGCCTCGATCGCTTGCGATCAGCTCACGCCGAATCTCGAAGATGGACTCATGGGCGATCATCGCGGTTTGGAGCAGCAGGTTCAGCTCCTTGATGGCGGTCGGGTCTTCCGGCACGGCGGCCATCCTGCCGCAGCGTCCGGCGCGAACGTTGCCGGCTCCCGCAAGGTTCCATTGGGCACCAGTGCCCAAACGGCGGGGAATCGGGCGCAATGTACGGCTATTCCTCGGACCGCAGCTGAGTCGCCGGCATCGCCCTCATTCCGCATCAAATAGCGAAATCTGGCCGTCTGAACCGTCCTCCGGACCGCTCCTGTCACGCCGGAGGTCGCGGGTTCGAGTCCCGTCGCTCCCGTATCATGCAAACCTAGTTCCAGTGCGGGTTTCCACCCTTTCATCACTTCCGGATTCTCACCAATTTTCTTCATGGGTACCACATTTGGGTACCAACTGGCCAAAAGAATGCCTGCGCCGCTGGATAGCAGCCGAGACGAGATACCCTTTGGACATGGCCAAGGTCACCGAGAAGCGCCCGGACGGGTCCACCGTCATCGTCGTGCCCGCCGCCGACGCTGCCGAACTCGATGTCGGCGGTGAGGTCGATGTGCACCCGGCCGCTGGCAGCAATGCCGTGCCCTGGCCGGTCGGAGCGCTCGCCGACAAGCTCCCGCCGATCGAGATCGCCGGACATCAAGGCTGCTCGCCAAGAGGCGCTGCTCGGCAAGGCCGAGTAGAACCCACCTCCACGTCTCGATCGGCTCCTTCCTCGACCGGCGCTACTTGGTCGACTCAGGCCGCCTCTCTGTGCTTCCCGGGATTCTGCGGCGGCCTCGCTTCGCTCGGCCTCTCCATCTAAATCTCAGGAAGAACAGGGGGAGGATCTCCAATGAGGGATGACCAAGGCCTAGGGACGGGCGTGATCGTCGGAGGCGGGCGAACGCTCGCTGGGGAGACCGGGAGCGTGGTGCATAGCTGACTTCTGTACCTGGGGCCCCGCCCAATGCGGGAGCCGGTGCCCTCAGATCCGCACGCGGATGCGTGCGAGGATCGGGGTAGCGGCGCGCGCAGAGACTGAGCGCGAACCCCGGAGCCGTTGCCTGGCGCAGAGCGGCGATCTTGGAGAGTTGCCCGGCTAGACGGGGGCGCCCTGGCGGGCGGTGATCGTGCCGTTGCTCGCCTGTGAGCTTGGCGAGCTTTCGTTGGCCATCGAGACCGGTGATGCGCCCCGGCCGACCGCCTCTGCGATCGAGGACCACTGCGACTCGCGTAGGCACTTGGCCAGATCGCGATTGAAGCGCCGGGGCCACAGTGGCCCCCCGTAGACGAACGCCGTATGGGCCTGGATCAGAGTGGCTCCAGCGAGAATGCGCTCCCAGGCATCAGCTGCGGACTCGATACCACCGACCGAGATGAGATCGATCTTTCCGCCGACCCTGGCGTGCAGAAGGCGCAGGACCTCGAAAGCGCGCTCTTGCAGCGGCGGCCCGGAGAGGCCCCCGCCGTGATCTTGGGCGCTGAGGCAGGCTTCACTGCGGGTCGCGATTGAGGTGTCGATCGTGGTGTTGACCGCGACGATTCCGTCCAAGTCCATCTGCACCGCCATATCGGCGATGCGCTCGATCTCCTCATCAGGCAGGTCGGGCCCGAGCTTCAGCAGCAGCGGAGGGCTGGTCGGAGCGGGGCTCTCGGCGAGCTCCGCGCGGACGCCGTCGATCAGTCCTCTCAATTGAGCCACCGTCTGCATCGAAGTCAACCCCGGCGTATTGGGGGAGCTGACATTGAGGACGAGATAGTCGGCACGCGAGGAGAGGAGACGGACGGAGTGCCGATAGTCGGGCACCGCGTCCTCGATCTTGACTGAGCGGCTCTTGCCGATGTTGACACCGATAACCCCCTCGGTGCCGCGCCTGCGCAGCCGCTTGGCGATCACCTCGGCACCGTCGCTGGGGAAGCCGAGCGCATTGAGAAGAGCCCGGTCGCGGGGAAGGCGAGAGACGCGCGGCCGTGCTTCGTTGCCCTCCTGCGGGCCCGCAGTGACCGTTCCGACCTCTACGGCGCCGAAGCCAAGAGCCATCGAGTCGAACCACTTGGCGTTCTTGTCCATGCCGGCAGCAACGCCTAGTGGGGTCCGAAATTCAGAGCCGATCGCCCGCACACGCAGACCCTCCTCGCGAGGTCGCAGAATCCAGTCGATCAGCGTCAGGGCTCCGGGCAGAAGGGCCAGCAACTGCATCGAGCGTTCGGCGAAGCGATGGGCGCGTTCGGAATCGAAGCGCTGCAGAACGAGTCGGAAGAAGGCGTCGTAGGCGGGGATACGCGGTTTGCGGGGCTCAGAACTATTCATGGAGGGTCTTCCAGACCACAACAAAGCGAGGGGCTCTCCATTGGGCCAGCTTGCCGCGCTGGTCGGACGCGAAAGCGGTGTTGGGGCGAATACGACAGGGCCAGAGGGTATAGGAGTCAAACGGCGCTCTGGACAGCGGTTCAGGTTAGGCTGGCGGCATGGACGCGAAAGTGGACTTCTACGACTTGGTTGGCGAGCAGATCTTGCCTCTACTGGAAAGTGAAGGCATAGGGGCCGAGAAGCTCTGTCACTGGATGCTGATCGTTGACGACAGCGGGAGCACCGTCACCCGCCTGGATGACGATACGCACGGAATGGATGTCTCCGCCGTCCAGGCTTCCCACCTGGATCAAGGCGCGACCTCTTCCGCCTTCGTCACGCATGTCCCCGACGAAGCCGCCCCTGGCACGCAACGGCAGCTGCTTGCGCAGGTCTTGCTCTCCGAGCCGGTCGGTATCCCGACGTCCAGCGGGCCTATTTGACTGGCGAGCCTGGCAACCTCGAGCTCGGCGATTGGGAGCCGACCCTCTAAGAGCGACTGCCTTTCCCTCATCGCGCCGCGATCAGATGGAGCACACGCATCGTCTTCTGCGGGTTAACCATGAAACAAGCCCCAGATGAGGCAGAGCCACCCGCCGTCGCGGCTCGTAGGGTCGCCTCGTGACTTCTCAAGCTCTGAGCCCGTCGGTCCTCCGCGGGGTCTGCGACGTGCTTGCCGAGACCGACGAAGGGCTCTCCAACAGGCAGATCAACGAACTATTGACGGAGGCCGGAATCGAGGACCCCACGACGGCTGCACCGCCGGGGACCTATATCCGGATCAGCAAGCGCGACCGTCTCTTCAACGCACTCGCCGCCCGCCAGGAGCGCGACAAGAGCGCCAACGCGCTGCTGAGGTGCATCGAGATCGCGATGGCCCCGGTCAGCTATCGGGGCGCGCCGCGCTGTTCTCCAGCCGACAGGCTGAGCTCAACGAGCGACTGCTGCATGCCGGCCTCCAGCTCGACGATGGCGGCAAGATCCACGCCGCCGCCCCGGCCACGAGCGTCTCTGATGCGAGGAGACGAACCAAGCGGCTGCGGCGGCTGCTCGAGGACCGAGGCGTGCATCCGAAGGTGATGGCGGCCTGCCCGCAGGAGATCAGCGACGAGAATTTCTTCCACCTGGTCTTCGAGGCGACCAAGGGTCTGGCGGCGGAGATCCGCCGGCTCAGCGGCCTGGAGGCGGACGGTGCGATATTAGTCAACGAGGCGTTCGAGTTCGAGAAGGACCGACTGCCGGTGCTTGCCTGGAACAGGCTGGAATCGGCGACCGATCGTTCCGAGCACCGCGGGGCTCACCCAACTCTGCCTGGGCGTGGTCAGGGTCTTCAGGAACCCCGCCGCGCACGAGCAGAAGATCGCCTGGGAGATGCCAGAGCAGGAAGCGCTCGACATCTGCGCGCTGCTCTCCCTGCTGCACCGCCGCCTGGAAGCGGCGACGGCGGTGCCGGCGACGCTTCGCTGCGACTAGCTCAGGGTTTTCTGG
>CAWIFA010000002.1:0-16259 GCA_963835315.1 uncultured Solirubrobacterales bacterium
GGCGATCGCCGGGGTGCCGGCGGCGAAACCCTCGGTCAGGACCATGCCGAAGCTCTCGCCGGAGAGCGAGGGCGCGCAGAGCAGGTCGGCCCCGTGCAGGGCCGTCCACAGGTCGGGTTCGGAGACGCGGCCGCGGACGTCGATCCAGCGCATCGTCTCGCGGTCGGCGAGGTAGCGCCGCACGTCGTCGGCCTCGGCGCCGATCACGGTCAGCCGGCTCGGCACGTGCTCGACCAGCGCTTCGAAGGCGGACAGCAGAACCGGCAGGCCCTTGCGCGCCTCGGGACGGCCGACGAAGACGAGCCGCAGCTCGCCGCTCGGCGGCTTCGGCCCCTGCGGCGCGGCGCCGACGTCGACCCCGTTGGGGACGATCTCGTAGCGGCCGCCGAACCAGCGCCGGCCGGTCCAGGCGGCGGCCTCGGAGACGGCGATCCGCGCCGAGAGGCGGTTGAACACGCGGCGCGCCCCGAGGCCGCTGGCGATGTGGTTGGGCAGCGCCCTGGTCGAGTAGGCGTGGAAGGTGCCGACGACGGGGGCGCCGCCGCCGAGCACGGCGTTCCAGCCGACCAGCGGCACGAGCGGCTCGTGAACGTGGATCGCGTCGTAGCCGCCGTTGCGCAGCTCGCGCCGCACGCGGGCGAAGCCACCCCCGGGGGTGGCCGAGAGGTTGGACACCGCCCCGTTCGCGCCGATCCCCACCGTGCGCCCCAGCGGGATCAGGTAGTCCGGCAGCTCGCGCCGCTCCGCCGGAGCGCGGTGCAGCGCCCGGCTCAGCCGGTCGGGCGGGTCGACGGGGGCGAGCACACGGACGTCGTCGCCACGCCCGAGGAACTCCTCGGCGAGCGCCTCGACGTGCCGGTTCACGCCGCCCTGATAGCTCCAGGAATATGGCGAGACAAGGGCGATTCGCACGAAGCTCTAAGCCTAGACGATGCGGCGGGCCGAATCGGGGCGTTCGCTTTCGGCCCAGGCGAATCCCAGGAACGCCAGCAGGTACGCGCCGCCGACCTCGAGCAGCAGGGCGCCCGAGTCGTTGGCGAGCGTGCCGACGACGGTCGCGGTAAGAGCGCCGAGCAGGGCGGCGCGCATCGCTGGAAGGCCGCGCAGCCAGGCGGCGAGGATGTCGCGCCGCAGCCAGGTGAGCGCAGCGGCGGCAATGACCACTGGAAGGCCGGCGATCAGCACCGGGCGGCCGAAGCTGCTGACGGTCTCGCTTATGCGGTGGCCGAAGACGCCGAGCAGGTCGCCACCGCTCTTCGCGTCGAGCGCCGTCTTGGTCAGATGGGCGTTGGCGCCGCTGATCAGGTCGGCGGCGGAGAGCAGGACCAGCGCCGGGATCGGCAGCAGTACGGCGTAGAGCGCCAGGTCGCGCCGCCCCGCCAGCAGCGCCGCGGCGACCGCGGCGCCGAGCGGCAGGCTGATCGCCGCCCCCACGTCGGCCCCGTAACGCCCGTAGGCGAAGACGAAGGTGAAGATCATGGCGACGACGAGGAACGCGGCGGGCCCACGCCCCGGCGTCTCCCGTGCTTCCGGTGCGACTTTCGTACCCCTGCGGTACGAAACTCGCACCGGAACGGACAGGGCGGCGCCGGTCCCGACCAGGATCAGCACGACCAGGCAGGCCTCGAGCTCGTTGCCGATGCCGTAGAAGCGGTGGCCGCCGGCCGGATTGGGGCCGACGATCGAGAGCTGGGTCAGGGCCGATCCGCCGATCAGGTCGATCGCGTAGGCGAGCGCCGTGGCGGCGCAGGCGAGCGCGAGCGCCGCGTAGCCGTCGAGCGCCGCCAGCGTCAGCGCCGCCAGCGCCGGCGAGCCCAGCATGGCCAGCCAGCGTTCGGCGCCGACGCTCGGCTCGAGCGCCGCGCAGGCCAGGCAGACAAGCGGCAGGTAGACGAGCGCCAGCGCCAGCAGGCGCGCCGCGATCCTTCCCGTGCGCCTTTTGCTGCCCATACGGGCAAAAGGCGCACCGGAACGGGCTGACAGGCGTTCGAACGCCCACGCCGCCCCGAAGACCGCCAGCCAGACGAGCAGGGTCACGCCGATCACCGGCGCGCGCCTGTCGGCGACCTCAAACAAGCGGCTCCCCGGCGCCGCGCCTCGCACCACCGCGTGCGGGTCGCCCTGGAATCCCGCCCCCGCCGCATGCAGCGCCAGCAGCAGGGCGATCGCGCCCGCCACGAGCGCCGCCGGCGCTATCGTGAGCGCGATGGCCGACCGCACGTTCGCCAAGTTCACTTTCTTCAAGATCGACCCCGAGTGGCGCCGCCGCGACGCCGAGCTGCGCGCCGCCGACAAGCAGGAGTTCCTCGCGGCCTGCGACGACTTCGCCCTCGACCGCTCTCTGCGCGCCTACTCAACCATAGGCACGCGCGGCGACGTCGACCTCCTCGTGCTCAGCCAGAGCCCAAACCTCGACGACCTCCACACCTTCCACGTCGTGCTCGGGCAGAGCGGGCTCGCCAAATGGGCCGAAACCCCCCACTCCTTCCTCTCGATGACCAAACGCTCCCCCTACAGCGACGAGCGGGCGCGGCCGGAGATCTGCGTCTCGGAACGCAAGTACCTCTTCCTCTACCCGATGGTCAAGCAGCGCCGCTGGTACGGCCTGCCGGCGGAGGAGCGGGGGCGGATCATGAAAAGCCACATCGAGGTCGGCCGCCGATACCCGGAGATCACGATCAACACCTCCTACTCCTTCGGCCTCGACGACCAGGAGTTCGTCGTCGCCTTCGAGGGCGACGACCCGGGCATGTTCCTCGACCTGGTCAACGAGCTGCGCCCGACCGAGTCGAGCGAGTACACCGAGCGCGAGACGCCGATCTTCACCTGCGTCGCGATGTCGGTGCGGCGGGCGCTCGACGCGCTCGACGGCACCGCCAACGTCGCCGCCGCGTCCGCCGGCTGAGCGGACGGCCCTTCAGCCGTACCGGGAAATGACCGATAATGGTCGACGATGGTCGAGTCGCTCAGCTACGCGATCGACGGCGAGGACCGGCTGGTCCGCGTCGACGAAGGCTTCTACCGCTTCGCCGAGGAGAACGGCTGGGACGGCGCCGGTGACTGCCTCGGCCGCACGCTGTGGGACTTCGTCGCCGGCGAGCAGGTGAAGAAGGTGCAGCGGCTGCTGGTCAGGCGGGTGCGCGAAGGGACTCGCGAGGTCTCGCTGCCGTTCCGCTGCGAAGCGCCCGAGTTCATTCGCGAGATGCAGATCCGCATCGACGCGACGGGCAGCCGGCGGGTGGTGCTCTTCACCGCGACGCTGACCTACGAAGAGGACCGCGAGGAGCCGCAGCCGCTGTACGACGTCGAGGTCCCGCGCAGCGAAGGCGACTTCCTCACGATGTGCGCCTGGTGCGACCGCTTCCTGGTCAGCGGCGAGTGGGTCGAGGTCGAGGAGGCGGCGCGGCGCCTGCAGCTCTTCCGCCGCGCCCAGATGCCGCCGCTCGACCACAGCATCTGCCCGCAGTGCAACCGGCAGATGCTCGCGGCGTGACGCGAAGCGACGGGTGCCGCTGCCGGTTCCCTATTCTTCCCGCCCCGCTTAGTGCTTACTAGGCACCATGCACCCATGACTCAGATCGGAACCGAAGAGAACCCCCTGCGCGTCGCGATCGTCGGCGCCGGCCCCTCGGGCTTCTACGCCGCCGAGCACGTCCTCAAGGACGGCGACGTGCACGCCCAGGTCGACCTCTTCGACCGACTGCCGACGCCTTTCGGCCTCGTCCGCGGCGGCGTCGCCCCCGACCACCCGAAGATCAAGTCGGTGATCCGCGTCTACGAAAAGACCGCGGCGCGCGACGGCTTCCGCTTCTTCGGCAACGTCAAGGTCGGCCACGACATCGAGGTCGAGGACCTCGAGCGGCTCTACCACGCGATCGTCTTCACGGTCGGCTGCGAGACCGACCGCCAGCTCGGCATCCCCGGCGAAGAGAAGCCCGGCAGCCACGCCGCCACCGCCTTCGTCGGCTGGTACAACGCCCACCCCGACTACGCCGACGAGGAATGGGACCTCAGCTGCGAGCGCGCGGTCGTGATCGGCAACGGCAACGTGGCGATGGACGTCGCGCGGATGCTGGCGCTGACCGACCACGAGCTGCGCCAGACCGACACCGCCGACCACGCGATCGAGGTGCTCGACCGCAAGGGGATCCGCGAGATCGTCGTGCTGGGGCGCCGCGGCCCGGCGCAGGCGGCCTTCACCAACCCGGAGATCAAGGAGCTGGGCGAGATGGAGGACGCCGACGTCATCGTCGACCCGGCCGACGTAGAGCTCGACCCGGCGAGCGCCGCGTACCTGGAGTCCGACGAGGCCGACAAGACGACCAGGGTCAACGTCGAGACGCTGCGCGAGTTCTCCCAGCGCGAACCGACCGGCAAGAAGCAGCGGATCGCCCTGCGCTTCCTCGCCTCGCCGGTCGAGATCAAGGGCGACGGCAGGGTCGAGTCGATCGTGATCGGCCGCAACGAGCTGGTCGAAGAGGGCGGCACGCTGCGCGCCAGGGACAGCGGCGAGCGCGAAGAGCTCGAGTGCGGGCTGGTGCTGCGCTCGGTCGGCTACACCGGCGTGCCGATCGAGGGCGTGCCCTTCGACGAGAAGCGCGGCCTGATCCTCAACGAGGGCGGCCGCGTGCTCGACTCCCACGACTCCGGCCACAAGGTCGGCCACTACACGGCGGGCTGGATCAAGCGCGGCCCCTCCGGCGTCATCGGCACGAACAAGAAAGACGCCCTGGAGACCGTCCGCCACCTGCTCGCCGACGTCGAGTCGCAGACGCTGCTCGAGCCGGCGAGCCCCGACCCCGCGGCGGTCGAGGATCTCCTGGCCGAGCGCAACGTCCGCTACGTCAGCTTCGAGGACTGGCAGGCGATCGACCAGGCCGAGGTCGGCCGCGGCGAGCCGCACGGCCGCCCCCGCGTCAAGTTCGTCCGCGTCGAGGAGATGCTCGAGACGCTGGGCGAGCGGGTCTCCGGGTAAGCGCCTACGGCCGTGGTCGACCTCGCCGAGTTGAAGTCGATGATCGAGGCGGCGCTGCCGGGCGCCGAGGTCGCCGTCGAGGACGAAGACGGCGGCGGCCAGCATCTGCGCGCCACCGTGAAGGCGCCCCAGTTCGAGGGCCTCTCGCGGATCGACCAGCACCGGCTGGTCAGGGCCGCCGTGAAGGAGCGCTTCGATGACGGCACGATCCACGCGCTCAGCATCAGGACCGAGGTCGCGGGATAGCTACCCTGTCGCTATGGCCGATCCACAGCTGAAGGAGAAAGTCGAGGAGCTGATCGCCGGCAACCCGGTGCTGCTGTTCATGAAAGGGACGCCCGAGATGCCGCGCTGCGGCTTCTCGATGCGGGTCGTTCAGGTGCTCGACCAGATGGACGTCGAGTACGGCGCGGTCGACGTGCTGCCGGCGCTGCAGCCGCTGCGCGAGGTGACCGCCGAGATCTCCGACTGGCAGACCTTTCCGCAGCTCTACGTCAACGGCGAGCTGCTGGGCGGCGCCGACATCGTCGAGGAGATGTTCGCCTCCGGCGAGCTCTCCGAGGCGCTCGGGGTCGAGCAGCCGGCGACGGCGCCGCGACAGGAGCCCGCGTCCCCGCCGCAGCAGTCGCCGCCGCTGCAGATCGAATAGGGGTTATCGCCTCCCGCCGCGCAGCGGGGCCCGGAACTTCAGCCACTTGGACGCACACCGCGGGCTGTGCTTGCCCCGCAGGTGATCCTTGACGCGCAGTCGCCCGACGACGACCTTGCCGCGGACGGCGCCGCGGAAGAAGACTTCGTCGGTGCTGCCGACCTGGACGTCGCTGAAGCGATTCCCGTGCTGCAGGTGGGTCCGCTGGAAGCCGCTCTCGCCGACGATCAATCTGGCGCCGTTGCGGCAGCGCAGCGCCGCGGTGAAGTGGCGCATCTTGATCGTGTTCGCGCGCTTGGTGATCCGCACGGGCCGCTTCTGGACGGTCTTTCCCTTGTAGAGCCGCTTGGGCGCTGCGCCGGCGAACGGGGCTCCCTCCGCCGCCAGGACAAGGGCGCAGACCATCGCCGCTCCGATGACGAGCCGAAAACGCATACCTCTCCTGCCTCCTCTGTGTTGCTTACAGGGGTTCGGTTGCTACTACCCGCAACAGAGCGTGCTACACGTTGTTGCGGTTCGAACAACGCCACCGGCGCGAAAACCAAGCAGGTTGGTGGCCGCAGGGAGCGAGGTGAGGGGAGCGCACTTCTAGTGCGTGACCCGATCCGAGCGACTGAGGCCGCCGAGATGGTGCCGGTTTGCAGCGCCGGCGCTACACGGAGGCGGGCGTCGCGTCTTCTTTCACTTGAAAAGAGGAGCCACAGCCACAGGCAGCCACTACGTTGGGGTTATTGACTTGGAAGCCCGCCCCCTGCAGACCTTCGACGTAGTCGACCTCGGAGCCGAAGACGAACTGCATGCTGACCTTGTCGACGATGACGGCGACGCCGTCGACCTCGAACACGTGGTCGTCGTCCTTGGCGCGGTCGAAGGCAAGCGCGTACTGGAAGCCGGAGCAGCCGCCGCCGCGGACGGCGACGCGCAGCGCCTGCTCGTCGGAGCCCTCCTGGCCGCCCAGCAGCTCGCCGATCTTCTCGGCCGCCTTGCCGGTGAGCGTGATCGCGTCCTTCGGAGTCTCAGCGGTATCGGTCACTTCACAAAGTGTAGCGATGACCCCCACCCCCAACCCACTCGCAGAGAATCAGATATGGATGCGAGTGGGTTGGGGGTCCACCAAGGCCGCACGTCCTCCGCTGCGCGTCCGGGCGTGCGGCTGTCAACCCAGGTCGACGACTGCCGGTTTCGGCAGATGGCTGTCAAACTAGAGACGCCCCGTGAGCCCGACCCCCGCCACCGCCGTCGTCTGCGACAGCACCTGCTACCTCCCCGCCGACCTGATCGCCGCGCGCGAGATCGAGGTCGTCAGCCTCTACGTCTCGATCGACGGCGACCAGAGCAAGGAGACCGAGGTCGGCGACTACGCCGCCTTCTTCAACCGGCTGCGCGCCTCGGAGGGGGGCGCGACCACCTCGCAGCCCTCGGTCGGCGACTTCGTCGCGGTCTACGAGCCGCTGCTCGACGCCGGCCGCGAGGTCGTCTCGGTCCACATCTCGGCCGGCATCTCCGGCACCTGCGAGGCCGCTCAGCAGGCGCGGCAGCGGCTGGTCGACGAGGGCAAGGGGGGCGAGCGGATCCGCGTCTACGACTCGCGCTCCGCCGCCGGCGGGATGGGCCTCTGCGCGCTCGGCGCGGCCGTCGCCGCGCAATCGGGCGGCGACGGCGCGGCGGTGCTGGCCCGGGCCGAAAGGACGCGCGAGGAGCTGAAGATGTGGTTCGCGATCGACACGCTCGAGTACCTGCGGCGCGGCGGGCGGATCGGCGGCGCCAGCGCCTTCATCGGCTCGGCGCTGAAGATTAAGCCGATCCTCACGCTGGAGGAGGAGATCACCCCGGTCGAGCGCGTCCGCACCCGCGCCCGCTCGATCGAGCGCCTGCGCGAGTACGCCCGCGAGCGCCACGAGTCCGGCCTCGACGCCTGGGTCGTCCAGCACATCCAGGACGACGAGACCGCCGCCGGCCTGGCCGGCGACGCGCGCGAGATCTTCGGCTGCGAGCCCGCCTTCGTCTCCGAGGTCGGCCCCGTCCTCGGCGCCCACGTGGGTCCGGGACTGCTCGGGATCGGCAGCGTCTCCTGGGACGTCTTGAGCTGAGTACCGCTAGCCGCGGCGCCTGCGGCGGCGCCTGAGCATCATCAGGCTGCCGAGCGCGAAGCCGGCGACGGCGGCGCCCGCGATCAGCTGGCTGCGGTGCTCCTCGACCTGGCGGCGCCAGTCGGTCAGCTCGGTGACGCGGCCGCGCAGGGCTTCGACCGAGCGGCCGAGGTCGTGGCGCTGGGCCTCGATGTCGCGGCGGATCTGCTCGGCGCTGCGACCCGGCAGGCCGGCGGTCGAGGGGCGGGCCGGCTCGGCGTTCATTTCGACTCCTCCTGACCGGCGCTCGGCACCGTGTCGACACTCTCACCTTCCAGCGTGCTCTTGATCTTCTTGCCCTCCTCGATCGCCTGCTCGGGCAGCGGCGGGGCGCCGGCCTGGACCGAGCGGTAGGCGAAGTAGCCGGCGCCGGCGGCGATCAGCAGGAAGAGCCCCGCCTCGACGAAGAAGCCCGGCCAGGCGTTGCCGCCGAAGACCTCTTCGGCGAGCAGCCAGGCGACGCCCTCCATGATCAGGATCAGGGCGAGGAAGGCGAAGGCGCCGGCGGCGACGCCGACGACCGAGCCGCGCAGGATCTTGCCGACTTTCTCGCCGATCTCCGCTTTCGCCAGCTCGATCTCCTCACGGACCAGCGAGGAGGCGCGTTCGGAGACGTCGAAGACGAGCTCGGTGACCGAGCGCTCGTCGGAGTCGGGCGGCGGCGGGGTCTGGGTGGGGTCGGCGGCCACTGAGGCGGCTACTCCGGCGGGTCCTCTTCGAACACGCGCCGGTAGAGGACTCCGGCGGCGCGTGCGGCGACGATGCTGGCCAGAGCGCTGAGGCCGGCGACCATGCCGCTCCAGACGAGGCGTTTGACTATCTCGTTCTCCATCGGGTCCCGACCTTACCTATCGTGGCTCGAGTCCGTCGCAGATCGTCGCCGTGACAAGAGTCTTTGCCTGCTCGAGGTCGGAGTCGGCGGCCGGGATCAGGTCGAAGATCCAGCCGGAGAGCAGCTGCTCGATCGCCCCGTAGAACGACATCGAGGCGAAGTCGGCGTCGATGTCGCCGCGGAAGGCGCCGGAGGCCTGGCCCTCGGCGACGATCTTGGCGATCGAGTCGTAGGCGCGGCGGATCTCCGACAGGTGGGTGCGGCCGAAGGAGTTGGCGGCGCGGGTTACCTCGACGATGATCACCTTCATCAGCTCGGGGTCGTGGCGGTAGGACTCGAAGATGAAGCCGGCGACCGTTTCCAGCTTGGCCCGCGGGCTCGCCTCGCTGCGGTCGGCCTGCTCGATCGCCGTCAGCAGCAGCGACCAGCGCTCGCTGAACAGCTCGTTCAGCACCTCCTCCTTCGACTTGAAGTAGTGGTAGACGAGCCCGTAGGCGACGCCCGCCTCGTCGGCGATGTCGGCGACACGGGTCGAGTGGAAACCCTGGCGGGCGAAGACGCGGATCGCCGCGTCGAGGATCAGGCGGCGCTTGTCTGCGGTGGGGGCTTTCGGGTTGGAGGCCATCGGCTGACTGACCAGTCAATCGGTTTCGGTCGCGCCAGTATAGGTGGGCAAGTCCCCGAACCCACCGCCGTAGAGTTTTTGCTCGCTATGCGGGCATAACCTCTACGGCGCCCCTGGGGAAGGGGCGTACGATTGCGTGAAGGTGTCCGGTCCGGATCGCATCGAGTCAGACGGCGAGCGCAAGCAGGTCACGGTGCTGTTCGCCGACGTCAAGGGCTCGATGGACCTGGCCGAGCAGCACGACCCGGAGGAGTGGCGCCGGATCATGCAGGGGTTCTTCTCGATCCTCTCCGACGAGGTGCGGCGCTTCGAGGGCACGGTCGACAAATTCACCGGCGACGGGATCATGGCCGTGTTCGGCGCGCCGCTCGCCCACGAGGACCACGCGCAGCGCGCCTGCTTCGCCGCCCTGCGGATGCTCGACGACATCGCCGGCTACGCGGGCGAGCTGCGGCGCAAGCACGGGCTCAACTTCTCCGCCCGGATCGGGATCAACTCGGGCGAGGTGGTCGCCGGAGCGATCGGGCCCGGCGGCGACGGCGAGTACACGGCGATCGGCCACACGGTCGGGCTCGCGCAGCGGATGGAGGCGCTGGCCGAGCCGGGCAAGGCCTACCTGACCGAGGCGACGGCGGAGCTCGCCCGCGGCTTCGTCGAGCTGGCGGACCTGGGCGAGTTCGAGATCAAGGGGGCGAGCCGGCCGGTGCGCGTGTTCGAGCTGGCCGGCGTCGGCGCGGCGCGCTCGCGGCTCGACCGCTCGCGCGAGCGCGGCTTCTCGCGCTTCGTCGGCCGCGCGGAGGAGATGGCGACGCTGGAGGCGGGGCTGGAGCGAGCGCGCGCGGGCGAGGGCGCGGTGGTCGGGATCGTCGCCGAGCCGGGCGTCGGCAAGAGCCGCCTCTGCCACGAGTTCGTCGAGCGCACGCGGGCGGGCGGGGTCGAGGTCTTCGAGGCGCAGGCGCTGTCCCACGGGCAGGAGATCCCCTTCATGCCGGTGCTGCAGATGCTGCGCGCCTACTTCGGGATCGCCGACGGCGACGGCGAGCGCGCGGTGCGCGAGAAGGTCGCCGGGCGGGCGCTGCTGCTCGATTCCGGGTTCGCCGAGGAGCTGCCGGTGCTGTTCGACTTCCTCGGCGTCCCCGACCCGGCCCAGCCGGCGCCGCAGCTGAGCGCCGAGGCGCGACAGCGGGCGCTGCGCTCGGTCGTCTGCCGGTTGGTCAGCGCCCCGAAGCGACGCGAGCCCGTCGTCGTCGTGCTCGAGGACCTGCACTGGCTGGACGAGGGCAGTGCGGCGATGCTGGGCGAGCTGTTCGCCGCGACCGAGGGAACGCCGACGCTCGTCGTCGTCAACTTCCGGCCCGGATACGAACGCCCCTGGGCGGGACCGCCCGACTACCACGAGATCGCCCTGGCGCCGCTCGGGCCGGCCGACACGGCGGAGCTGCTGCGCGACCTGGCGGGCGAGGACCCCTCGCTCGACGGGTTGGCCGAGCTGATCCACGCGCGCACGGCGGGCAACCCCTTCTTCATCGAGGAGATCATCCGCGAACTGGCCGAGTCCGGGTATCTGGAGGGCAAGCGCGGCGCCTACCGTCTGGCGCGCCCGGTCGAGAACAGCGGCGTGCCGGCGAGCGTGCAGACGGTGCTCGCGGCGCGGATCGACCGGCTCGGCGCGGAGGCGAAGCTGCTGCTGCAGGAGGCCTCGGTCGCCGGCAAGAAGGTGAGCGAGCGCGAGCTGGCGCTGGTCTCCGGACGCGAGCCGGAGGAGTGCGAGACGCTGCTGCGCGAGCTGATCGAGGCGGGCTTCCTCTATGAGGCGGAGCTCTACCCGGAGCGGGTGCTGGCTTTCCGCCACCCGCTGACCCGCGAGGTCGCTTACGGCTCGCAGCTCGGCGAGCAGCGGGCGGCGACGCACGCGGCGGTGGCGCGGGCGACGATCGAGCTCAACCCGGAGCGCGGCGACGAGCTGGCGGCGTTGGTCGCCAGCCACATGGAGGCCGGCGGCGAGGCCCTGGAAGCGGCGCGCTGGTCGGCGCGGGCCGCCTTCTGGGCCGGCAGCAGCCACCCCGCCGATGCGCTGCGCCTCTGGCGGCGGACGATGGAGCTGGCCGGCGAGCTGCCGGAGGGCGAGGAGGCGGATGCGCTCGCGGTCGCCTCGCGGCTGCTCCAGCTGCAGTACGCCTGGCGGCTGGGAATGGACGCCGGGGAGGAAGCGCGGCTTGCCGCCGAGGCGGAAGAGATCGCGACGCGGACCGGCGACCTGCGCTCGCTGGCGATGCTGAAGATGGCGACCGCGGTGCGGCCCGGCTTCGACCACCGGGCGGAAGAGTGGCTGGCGGCGGCGCGCGAGGTCAACCGGCTGGCCGACGAGTCGGGTGACCTGCCGCTGCGAATCTCGCTGCGGGCCGCCGGCTCCTACGCCCTCCTCTGCGCGGGCGACTTCGACGGCTTCGAAAGCGAGCTCGACCGGGTGCTGGAGCTGGCCGGCGCCGATCGCACGGCCGGGGCCGGGATCGTGATCGCCAGCCCGATCGCCTGGGTGAACTGGGGCAAGGGGCTGGCGGCTCGCGAACGCGGCCGCCTCGTGGAGGCGGAGGAGCTGTTCAACCGGGCGCTGAGGATCGCCACTGAGGACGGCGACCCGGAGACCGCCAGCTGGACCCGCGCCAACCTCGCATTGCTGCTGGCCGTGCAGGGGGACATCGCAGGAGCACTGGCGCTGGCGCGGCGCAACTGCGAGCTGACCGAGCGCCTCGGCGACGTCTTCTCACGCAGCGTGGCGCTCTCCAGCCTCAGCAGCGCCCAGCTCGCGGCCGGGGAATACGCGGATGCGCTCGCCTCGATCGAGCGGTCCGAGCGGGTGTACCGCGAAGCGATGGGGGGCGGCGGCGAGCAGGAGGCCTGGCGGGCGTCGCTGCGCGCCGAAGCGCTGCTCGGCGTCGGCCGCGCCGAGGAGGCCGCCGAGCTGGCGCAGTGGGCGAGCGAGGTGGCTCGCGAGCGCGGCATGCTCTGGTCGCTGCCGGTGGCGATGAGGGCGCTCGCCCTGGCGCGGGCGGCGGCCGGCCTGGAGGGAGCGCCCGAGGCGCTGGACGAGGCCGCCGAGCTGGCCGGGCGGATCGGGGCGCTGCAGGCCCTGGAGTCGATCGAAGAAGCCCGCGCCGAACTCGCCGCCGGCGCCCGTTAGGGCCGACGGGACGATTTCCCACGATATGGGTGGGTTTTAGGCCCGTCGGCGGTCAGACGCGGAGGAACATGGCGACGAGGCGGTCGAGGGCGCGGTCGGGGAGCAGGCGGCGCAGGAGGATCTGGCCCTGGGCGTCGAGGCCGACGCGGCGGCGGGTGCGGGGGCGCCTGGCGGTGAGCTCGCGCTCGATCGCCTCGGCCACCTTCTCCGGCGGGATGCCGCGGGCGGCGGTGCGGCGGGCGCCCTCCTGCAGCTTGGCGAGCCGCTTGCCGTAGAGCTCGCGCTGGGCGGCGGGGGCGCGCGCCTCCATCTCCTCGTAGCCGCTGACCGCGCGCTCCCAGATCGGCGTGTCGATCGAGCCGGGCTCGATCACGATCACCTCGATCCGCCAGGGGCGCAGCTCCTGGCGCAGCGAGTCGGCGACGCCCTCGAGGCCGAACTTGGCCGCGTGGTATGCGCCGCCGAAGGGCAGCGCCATCCGCCCGCCGCCCGAGCTGACGAGGACGACCCGACCCCTGGCGCGCCGGATCAGCTGAAGCATCGCCTGGGTCACCGCGACCTGGCCGATCAGGTTGACCTCGATCTGCTTGCGAAAGTCCTCGATCGGCATCGTCTCCAGCGGCCCCATGACGCCGATCCCGGCGTTGTCGACCAACGCGTCGAGCCCCGCGTCGCCGACGATCTCACCGACCCGCTCGGCCGCCGCGGCGATCTGCTCGGGCTCGGTCACGTCGAGCATCAGCGGCGTCAGCCGCTCCGAGCCCTCGCCACGCAGCGAGTCCGCATCCTCCTCCCGGCGCACCCCTGCGAACACCCGCCATCCGTTGCTGTCCAGCCGCAGCGCCGTAGCCCGGCCGATGCCGGTCGAAGCGCCGGTGACCAGCGCAGATCTCACCCCATTCACCCTAGCGCCGTAGAGGTTTTTGCCGGATAGCGATCAAAACCTCTACGGCAGCGGTTGTTCAGCGACGTCTGCCACGGTGGCGCTCCAGCTCGGCGACCAGCAGCTTGGTGTGGAGCGCGGCGATCAGGTTCTGGAGGGGCTGGGCGCCGGATTCGAGCATCTCCACTACGCGCTCCGGCGGGACCTCGCCGGCGAGGCGGTCCATGACCATCTCGACCTCCTGGGCTACGAGCTCTTCGAGGGCCTTCTTGTAGCGCAGGGTGTCGTAGACGGTGAAGCCGATCTGCTCGTCGTATCCGCCGGCGCGGAAGCGGGAGATCGCCTCGATGATCTTCACGTCGGAGGGCGAGTAGCCGCGGCTGTTGGGGCTGAGCAGCTCGATCTGCTCGAGCCGGTCGAGCACGTCCTTGGGGACGCCGTAGCGCTCGCGCACCTCGGCGGCGCTGGTCCGGGTGCGCTCCTCCCCCAGCGCCCGTTCGAGGATCCGGTCCTCGAGCTCGACCAGCGCGCGGGCGCGCTCGGGCCCCTCGTCGAGCACCGACTTGATCGCCTTCAGCGGCATGAAGCGCTCCTCCTGCAGCTGCTTGATCAGCTTGATCCGGTCGACCAGATCCGGCGGGTAATAGGCCATGTTGCGGCTCGTCTTCACGCCCTCCGGCAGCAGCCCCTCGCGCAGGTAGTGCTTGATCGTCGGCACCGGCACCCCCGAGGCCTCGGCCAGCTCCCCGATCTTCATCTGCCGATGGGCCTCATCCGTCCGATATGCGGACGTTTCAGTCCCGTCGGCGGTCATGCGCGGAAGGTCGTGGCAGCATCGGCGCTGGGGCCTGCCGCGGCGCCGGACGCCTTCATCGCGACGATCTCCTCGTCGCCGTACCCCACCTCGCGCAGGACCTCGTCGGTGTGCTCGCCGAAGGCGGGAGCCGGGCGGGTCGGGTCGCCGGGGGTGCGGCTCATCTTCACCGGCAGGCCGAGCTGGCGCACCGTGCCGAGACCCGGCTGCTCGATCGCGCTGACCATCCCCCGCGCCCGCACGAGCTCGGAGTCGAGCGCCTCATCGACGTCAAGCACCGGCTCGATGCAGCAGTCGTGCTCGTCGTTGAACGCCTTCCACTCGGCGCGGGTGCGGCCGCGGAAGACCTCGGCGACCGCAGACCAGGCCTCCGAGCCGGGGGCCTCGAACTGCACCTCGATCAGGTCCGGGCGCGCGACCCCGTTGCAGAAGGCGGCCCAGAACTTCGGCTCCAGGGCGCCGCAGGTGACCCAGCCATCGGCCACCTCGTAGGGGAGGTAGCAGAGCAGGCCACCGGCGAGCTGCTGCTCGCCGCGCCGCGGCGACTCCTCGTCGCAGAAGTAGCGGCCGGCGACCAGCGCCAGCCAGGAGAGCGCCCCGTCGGCCATCGAGATGTCAACCATCTGGCCCTCGCCGGAGCGCCGCCGCTCGTGCAGCGCCGCCATCACCCCGAAGGCCGCCATCAGCGCGCCGCCGCCGAGGTCGGCGATCTGGCCGCCCGACTGGACCGGCGGCCCGTCCTTCGCCCCGGTCAGGCCGAGCAGCCCGACCAGGCCGAGGTAGTTCATGTCGTGGCCGGCGCGCTGCGCGTAGGGGCCGTCCTGGCCGTAGCCGGTGATCGCGCAGAAGACGATCGCCGGGTTGGCCTCCCGCATCCGCTCGTAGCCGACGCCGAGCTTGTCGAGCACGCCAGGGCGGAAGCCGTCGAGCACCACGTCGTATTGCTCGACCAGCCGCAGCAGCGCCTCGCGGCCGGCGTCGCTCTTGAGGTCGAGGCGGACCGAGCGCTTGCCCCGGTTGAGCGCCAGATAGAGCGAGGAGCGCGTCCCCAGCTCCTGCTGGGACTCGTCGCCGTAATAGGGCGGCGCCCAGCGGATGTAGTCGCCCATCCCGGTGTCCTCGACCTTCAGCACCTCGGCGCCGAGGTCGGCGAGCAGCAGCGAGCAGAAGCCCCCCGGCAGCAGCCGCGTCAGGTCGAGGACCCTGACGTCGCTAAGCGGAAGCGCGGTCACGCTTCGGGACCCCCAACAGCTCGCGCGCCTCGGCGACGCTCGCGGCGCGGCGGCCGACGTCCTCGGCCATCTGGCGCGCCTTGGCGATCAGCTCGCCGTTCGACTTCGCCATCTCGCCGTCCGGCAGGTAGAGGTTGTCCTCGACCCCGGCGCGCACGTTGCCGCCCAGGACCAGGGCCGCGCCGAGCAGCTTCCACTGGTCGCGGGAGATGCCGATCACCTGCCACTGGTTCTCACCGGCGGCGCCGCCGGGCACCTGGTCGGCCATGAAGCCGACGTTGCGCGGGGTCGGCCGGATGCCGCCGTTGACCCCCATGACGAGCGAGACCTGCAGCGGCGTGCGGTCGAGCAGCCCCATGTCGATCAGCGGGTCGAGATTGGCGACGTGGCCGGCGTCGAAGCACTCGTGCTCGGGCTTGATCCCGAGCTCGCGCATCGCCGTGAGGAACTCGATGATCGTGTCGAAGCTGTTCTCGAACACCGCCTTGAAGACGAAGTCCTTGCGCCGCGAGCTGTACTTGGCGTAGTTCATCGAGCTCATGTTGAGCGCGGCGACGTCGGGGCCGCACTCGCGCAGGTACTCGATCCGCTTCTCGATCGGGATCCCGATCGCGCCGGTCGAGTAGTTGACGATCACGTCGCCGACCTCGGCGAGGATCGCCTCGGTGATCGCCTTGAAGTCCTCGACCTCATAGGAGGGCGTGCCGTCTGGCTTGCGGGCGTGGATGTGGATCTGCGACGCCCCCTCGTCGACCGCCCGCCGCGCCTCCGCCGCGTACTCCTCCGGCGTGTAGGGGATCGCCGGGCACTGGTCCCTGTTCGCGATCACGCCAGAGATCGAGCAAGAAATCACCACCGGATCCTCGAACCGACTCATCATCGTTCCTCCTTCCGGTGCGCCTTTTGATGACATGGCGAGCAAAAGGCGCACTGGAACCT
>CAWIFA010000003.1:0-6251 GCA_963835315.1 uncultured Solirubrobacterales bacterium
TTTCGGTTGCCTCGAAAGACCCCTGATGGGCCTTGTCGGTCGTATGTTCGCTGGCATGGCCTTGGCCTGAGTCCAGTCGAATGAACTGAGGACAAGTCTACTCTCTCGGGACCATGCGCTCTGGCCCGCGGGTCCTGTCGCCGGGGTGGGGTGTCCTCCTGACGCTGCCTTTTTCGCCGGGCGCGTTGGCACCTCTCGTCGAGCTGGCGCTGCGAAAAAGAGACCGCCGCGTCAGGAGAACACCCCACCCCACCGCCTCCCGCGGGAGGAGCGGGAGCTGCAGACGCCTACTTCAGGAGGCGGGAGAGGCGACGATCTTTGAGCACCCTGCCGCCAGTCTGCTCCTTGGGGCAGTAGTTGGTCTGGTGCTCGGCGAAGTAGACCGCCTCGATCGTCGTGCCACAGCGGGGGCAGGGCTCGCCCTCGCGCTTGTGGACCTGCAGCGGCATCGGCAGTTTGTCGGGAAGCTCCGGGCCGATCGTCCGCTCGTAATGCTCGATCGCGTCGCCGAGCACGTGGAGGGCGGCGTGCAGGCGTTCGACCTCCTCGTCGCTCAGCTCGGCACCCTGCTTGAACGGCGAAAGACGCGCCTCCCAGAGGATCTCGTCGACCCAGGAGCGGCCGATGCCGGCGATGTCGCGCTGGTGGCGCAGCAACGGGTGCAGGTGGCGCGACTGAGCGATCGCTGCGGTAAAGGCATCCAGAGGCGGCAGAGGCCAGGCCTCGGGGCCGAGGGTCGCCACGGCCTCGTCCTCCGCAACGGCATCGGTGGGCAGCAGCTTCGCCCAAGCGCGTTGCTTGGTCCCGAACTCGCGCAGGCGCAGCTCGCGGCCGTCGTCTAGCCGTACGAGCACACGGGATGCTCGATCTTTGAGCGACGCGCGTTTATCGAAGACACGCAACCGGCCGGCTGACATCAGGTGGATCAGCAGCGCCAGGTCGCCGAACTCGACCACAGGCATCTTGCCGATCCGGTGCACTCCCGTCACCTCGCGCCCTGCCAGCTGCTCGAGCGGGGGATCAAACGTCTTCATCACGTTCATCCCAGGGGCCAGGACAGATTCGACAGAAGCTCCGCGGACCGCGGCGTCGATCCGCCGCGCAGTGATCTCTACCTCCGGCAGCTCAGGCATGGGACCGCTCGAGCAGCATGCTGAAGTCGAGCGTCGGGGCCGAGTGGGTCAGAGCGCCGACGGAGATGAAGTCGACGCCGGTTTCCGCGACGCCGCGCACCGTCTCGAGCGTCACGCCGCCGGAGGCCTCCAGCTTCGGAGTGCCGGAGCCCTGGTCGTCGCGCAGCTTCACCGCCTCGCGCAGTGTGGACGGGTCCATGTTGTCGAGCAGCAGGCGCTGGGCGCCGGCGCCCAGCGCGTAGGCGACCTCGTCCATGTTGCGGCACTCGATCTCCAGCGGCATCTCGGGCTGCGCCGTGCGGGCCGCGTGGATCGCCTTGGCGACACCGCCGGCGAGGGCGACATGGTTCTCCTTGATCAGGATCGCGTCGTAAAGGCCCATCCGGTGGTTGACCCCGCCGCCGGCGACGACCGCGGCCTTCTCCAGCGCCCGCAGGCCCGGCGTCGTCTTGCGCGTGTCGAGGATGCGTGCGCCGGTCCCAGCGACCGCCTCGACGAAGCGCGCGGTCAGCGTCGCCACGCCGGAGAGGTGGCCGAGAAAGTTGAGTGCGACCCGCTCGGCGGCCAGCAGCCCCGCCGCCGGCCCGCCGGCCAGCGCCACCTCCGCCGGCGCCCCGTCGCGCCACTGCCCCTCGACCACCAGCTTGTCGACGTCCTCCACCCCACACTGCCGCATCGCCTCGGCGACCACCTCCAAGCCGAAGACGACACCAGGCTCCTTCTGCACGATCCGCGCCCGAGCCCGCGCCCCCTCCGGCACCGTCGCCCCGGAAGTCACGTCGCCTGCGCCGACATCCTCCGCCAAGGCCCGCTCGACAAGCGGCTCGATTTCAAGTAGATGTGCCAATTTGCAGGGATATTTCAAGTCTTGTTGCTAGTAGTTGCAAGTAGATGCAAGTAGGCGCTATCCGCTTTTCAGCCGCCAGTATGCACGCGGGTCTTTCGGCGACTTGCCGACCCACTCGACGACCCCGGCGCCCGCGAGGGTCCTGAGCTCCTTCTGGGCGAGCGGCCGCGAGATGCCCAGCGCCTCCTTGACCTCGCCGGTGCTCATCCGGCCCTCCGATCGCAGCATCCGCGCGATCGCGCGCGCGTGCTCGGGCAGGCGTTCGTCGAGCCGCCGGTCGACCGGCTCGGCCAGCAACTGCAGCTCGACGCTGCCCGACGTCTGGCGGTAGATCGGGTCGTTCAGTCCCGCCTGCCGCATCTCGTCGAACATGCGGCGAATGCCCTCGCCCAGCTCCTGACCGAGGTTGAGATCGGCGCAGACGCGCGCGATCCGCGGGTTTCTGGCGAAGCGCATGGTTTCCAGCGGATGATCGAGGTCCGCCAGGCCGGGGAAGCGCCCCGGGCTTGAGATCTCGATCCGGTCGTCGAAGATCTCAACTCTGATGTGGTCACCGACCATGCTGTATGAACGGTGCACGGCTGCGTTGACGATCCCCTCCAGCCAGGCGTCGGGGGGGACCAGCGGAACGTCCTCGAAGGCCCCGCCGCCGCCGAGCGCCCTGCGGGTCGGCTGCAGTCGCTCGACCTCCTCCCTCGCCCGCTGGAGTTGCAATGGAATCGGCCCTTCCAGTTTCACGTCCTCCAGTAGTTGCTGCCGGGCCCCGGTGCCGCGCTCCCGTCCCCGGTACCGCAACACCCTGATGAGCGCCTCGGGAAGGAATGCTTGCGGCTCCCGGGCGAAGAGAAGGCAGCCGGCGATCGTGAGCTGGTCGCCGGCCGCCAGACCGCGCGCGTGCAGGAGACGCTTCGAGTCCGGCGCGCCCATGGCGATCGCATAGCCCTCGAGCAACGGCTCGTCGACCAGATCGAGAGACGCGCCGGAGGGACCCGCCTCATAGCTGGCCTGCCCCTTGTCGAAGAGCAGCTCCCGCCGCTGGGCGAAGTTGAGCTTGCGATTCTCGTCGCCGACCCGCAGGAAGACCTCATCCTTCTGGTTGGCATGCACGGCATCGCCGGGCTCGACCTCGAACACCAGCAGCTGGCCGGGCTCGTCCGTGCGGTCGACGCAATCCACCAGACGATGCTTGGCTCGCACCGGGGGGACGCAGAAGTCGATGTTCGCCTGGAGCTGCGCGTTGCGACGCTCGGGGGTCGAGGAGCCCTCGACCTCACCGTCGGACAAGCCAACGATCAGGACGCCTCCATCCGCATTGGCGAAGCCGATCAGTGCGTTTGCGAGATCCTTTGGCGCAACCCGACTCGACTTTCTCTCCAGCCACTGATCCTCTCGCAGCGACGCGAGCTGGGCGCCAACCTGGCCAGGCGGTGCGCTGAGCGCATTTTCGACGGCGATCGTTCCCATGCAGTTTACTTGCAAGTATTGCATGTAGCCTTCAAGTAGGCGACGACGGGCCCATGAGAGAGGCAGGTGGCCCTCCGACGGAAGCTCAAGAAACCCGACCCGAACCCTTGACCGGGCTCCAGCTGCGCGACGGCTTCCGGCGGAGGGCCACCCCGTCTCTCTCACATCCTCTGCCCCTTGGGCGTTTAATCCCGTAAGTGACCGTGCTGCCGCCGTTTCAAGCCCTGCTGGACGACCACGCCGCCGACGTGATGGCCGTGCTGCGGGGGGCTGTCGGGAGGGCGGATGCGGAGGACTGCTTTCAGGAGACGTTTCTGGCGGCTCTGCGGGCCTATCCGCGGCTGGACGACGACCGCAACCTGCGCGGCTGGCTGCTGACGATCGCGCACCGCAAGGCGATCGACCACCACCGGGCGAACGGGCGACGGCCGCTGCCGGTCGCCGAGCCCGAGGAGCTGGGCGGCGCGACCGCCGAGCCCGAGCTCGACGACGGGCTCTGGGCGCTGGTCGGCGCGCTGCCGCCGAAGCAGCGGGCGGCGGTGGCGCTGCGCTACGCCTGCGACCTGCCGCACACCGAGATCGCCGCCGCGCTCGGCTGCTCGCCCGACGCGGCGCGGCGCAGCCTGCACGAGGGAATCAAGCGGCTCCGATCCGACCTCGGAGAAGAGCCGGGAAAGGAGCCAGCATGAAGTCGAGCCTCGAAAGACTCGGCGAGCGCGCCGCCGACGAGGGCCTGCTGGACGTCGCCTACGCCACCGTCGACTCGCCCTTCGGCCCGCTGCTGGTCGCCACCACGCCGCGCGGGCTGGTCAAGCTCAGCCTGCCGAACTACGACGCCGAGGAGGCGCTGGAGGACCTCGCGGCGCGGATTTCGCCGCGCGTGCTCGAGGCGCCGGCGCGGCTCGACGAGGCGCGCCGCCAGCTCGACGGGTACTTCGAGGGCCGCCTGCACGAGTTCGACCTGCCGCTCGACTGGCAGCTCAGCAAAGGCTTCCGCCTGAGGGCGCTGCGCGCGATCGACCGCATCCCCTACGGCCGCACCCGCAGCTACACCGAGATCGCCCGCAGCGCCGGCAACGAGCGGGCCGTGCGCGCCGCCGGCACCGCGTGCGGCGCCAACCCGATCCCGATCGTCGTCCCCTGCCACCGCGTGCTGCGCAGCGGCGGCGCATTGGGCGGCTACGGCGGCGGCCTCGAGATGAAGCGCGCTCTCCTGCAACTGGAGGGAGCGGGGGGCGCCTCCCGAGCGGGCGGATACTCAAAACGCCGGCCTCATTAGGCCGGCGTTTGTCCGGGCGGGAGGCGCCCCCCCGCTCCCGCCGCCGTCTTGTTGAGGTAGTCGCGGATGAAGTCGTCGATGTCGCCGTCGAGCACCCGCTGGGCGTCGCCGGCCTCGTGCCCGGTCCGATGGTCCTTCACCCGCTGGTCGGGGTGCAGAAAGTAGCTGCGGATCTGCGAGCCCCAGGCTACGTCCTTGACCTCGCCCCGCTCCTTTGCCAGCTTCTCCGCCCGTTTGCGCTCCTCCAGCTCGATCAGCTTCGAGCGCAGCAGCTGCATCGCCACCGCCTTGTTCTGGGTCTGCGAGCGCTCGTTCTGGCACTGCACGACGACGCCGGTCGGCAGGTGCGTGATCCGCACCGCCGAGTCGGTCTTGTTGACGTGCTGGCCGCCGGCGCCGGAGGCGCGGTAGGTGTCGATGCGCAGGTCGGCGTCGTCGATCTCGACCTCGACCCCCTCGTCGACCAGCGGGCCGACGTCGACCTGGGCAAAGCTCGTGTGGCGGCGGGCCGAGGAGTCGAACGGCGAGATCCGCACCAGCCGGTGGACGCCGCGCTCTGCCGCGAACAGCCCGTAGGCGTTCTCGCCGCGGGCGAGGAAGGTCGCCGACTTGAGCCCCGCCTCCTCCCCCGGCGAGGCCTCCTTCATCTCGACCTCGAAGCCGCGCCGCTCGGCCCAGCGCAGGTACATCCGCAGGAGGATCTCCGCCCAGTCCTGCGAGTCGGTGCCGCCGGCGCCCGCGTGCACCGAGACGACCGCGTCGCCGGCGTCGTACTGACCGCTGAACAGGCGCGCCTCTTCCATCTCGGCGAGCCGCGACTCGACCGAGCCCAGCTGGGTCGCCAGCTCGGCCGCCATCTCCTCGTCCTCGGCCGCCATCTCGGCCAGCTCGTCGAGGTCGCCGGCCTCGGCCTCCAACTGCTCGAAGGTCTTCAGCCGGCGCTGCGCGCGCGCGTGCGCGGCCGCGGTGCGCGCAGCGGCATCCTGGTCGTCCCAGAAGCCGGGCCGGCCCATCTCCTCCTCCAGGCGCTCTGCTTCGTCCCGCAGCGAGGCCGGGTCAAAGGTAGTCCGCGAGCAGCTTCAACTGTCCGCGGATCTCGGCGAGCCGCGCCGGAACCGACTCGGTCTGGGCGGCATCGGCCATCAGCGAAGCTTATCCAGCGCCTCGGCACGGTCCTCGTAGGGGCGCCAGCTTCGTATGTGCCGGTCGCGCAGCTCGAAGTACCAGGCCAGCTCGTCGGTGGACGCGTGCGACCCGTCTTCTTCCCAGTGCCAGACCCTGCGGATCAGCGCCACAGCCCTGTCCGTCTCCTCGTGCAACTCCTCGACCTCGATCGTCTGCTGCACGCCCCCGGGCTTCCGCGTAGCCCACATTCGCGCGGCCTCTCTCCCTTTTCTCAACCCCTTCATGGAATGAAGCTCCACCTCCGGATCGAGCACGGAAACAAACGCATCCAGATCGCGCTCGTTGAACGCGCGGATGAACTCGCGGATCGGGTCGTGGGTCACGGAGCGCTAGCTATGCCCCA
>CAWIFA010000004.1:0-10293 GCA_963835315.1 uncultured Solirubrobacterales bacterium
GACGGAAAAATGACATTTGGCGCGCCACGCGCGCGTCGGCGCTCCGCACGCTTGGGGCATGAAGCTCCTTCACGCAGTCGCCACCGGCCTCGTCCCTCCGCTCTGCGCCGCTTGCGGTCGAAGCTGTCGCCCCGAGGCGACCCTCTGCACCCGCTGCTCGCGCCGCCTCGCCTCGCTGGATCCGCTCGAGGGCGCCGGACCGCCCGGCGTCGACCGCGCCTGGTCCTCGGCGCCGCACGAGGGCGTCGCCCGCGACCTCGTCGCCGCGCTCAAGTTCCGCCGCCTGCTGCCGGTCGCCGAGCTGGCCGCCGACCGCATCCAGTGGCTGGCGCCCGGCATCCTGCTCAGCGGCACGATCGTTCCCGTCCCGACAGCCCGCCTCCGCTCCTACACGAGGGGCTTCGACCCGGCGGCGGAGCTGGCGCAAGCTCTCGCCGCGAAAAGCGGCCTGCCACTCTCCACCTGCCTCAAGCGTCGCGGGGGTGGCCGCCAAGTCGGCAAGCGCCGAGCTCAGCGAATCGGTCACCCGCCGGTGATCCAAACTCAAGGCCAAGCCCCGCGCAGCGTCCTGCTGATCGACGACGTCCTGACGACGGGCGCAACGCTTTCAGCCTGCGCCCAAGCTCTACGCAAAGCCGGAGCCATCCGAGTAGCGGCAATCACGTTCTCGCGCCGTCTGTAGGGCGGGGGCGGGGATGCCCCCGTAGAGAACTTGTGAGCCTGCCGACGGTCTGACCCTTGACCGCGCAACCGGCGGCGGGTTCTCGTAGGGGGCATCCCCGCCCCCGCCCCCACCGGCTACACCCGCGCGAAAATCCCCCCGACGAGGATCGACTTCGGCGGCAGCTCGGCGCCCGCGAGCAGGATCGCGTCGCGCACGATCGAGCCCTCGCCGACGCGGCAACCGTCGCCGACGACCGCCGGGCCCTCGAGCTTCACATCGGCGCCGAGCTCGACCCGCTCGCCGACGAGGACCGGCGGCGTCGCCTCGACCCCCTCCAGCGAGCTCGCCGCGCGCACCCCCTCGGAGACCTCCGGCGCCCCCGGCTCGACCGCGACCGCGCCGTGCAGCGCGTCCATGTTGCCCTGGCGCAGCTCACCGAGGTTGCCGATGTCGTTCCAGTAGGCGTCGATCTCGTGCGAGTAGAAGGGCACGTCGGCCTCGAGCAGCGCCGGGAAGACGTCCTTGGCCCAGTCGGCGAACTCGGGCGGGTCGTCGGGGCCGGCGTCGTTGCTCGTCCCCGGCGCCGGGAAGTGGTCGAAGATCTCGGCGCGGAACATGTAGATGCAGGTGTTGGCCAGGTCGGAGAGCGCCTCGGCCGGGTCGGGCTTCTCCTGGAAGCCCTGGATGCGGCCGTCGGCGCCGGCGATCACGACGCCGAACTGGTCGGTCTCGGCGACCCGCTTGGTCGCCATCGTGACCAGCCCGTCGTGCGACTCGTGGAACTCTCGCATCGCACCGAGGTCGATGTCGGTCAGCGCGTCGCCGGCCAGCACGAGGAAGGAGTCGCCGAGGAATTGCGCCGCGTTGCGAACCCCGCCGGCCGTCCCCAGCAGCTGCTCCTCGTAGCTGTAGGAGAGCTTCAAGCCGAACTCCGAGCCGTCGCCGAAGTGGCCTTCGATCAGCTCGGGGAACCAGTGCAGGTTGGCGACCGCCTGGTCGAAGCCGTGGCGGGCGAGCAGCCGCACGCCGTGCTCCATCACCGGCCGGTTCAGCACCGGCACCATCGGCTTCGGCATCGCGTGGGTGATCGGGCGCAGCCGGGTGCCCAATCCTGCCGCCAGAATCATCGCTTTCATAGTTGGCCCGCCGCCCCCGGACGCGAGAGCAAATGTCCCTCCATATCCACTTTTTTCGACATTTGCGAAGCAGAGGAGGCGGCGGCTGATTCTCCTAGTAGCGGTAGTGGTCGGCCTTGAAGGGGCCCTCGACCGGGATGCCGAGGTAGGCGGCCTGCTCCTCCGACAGCTCGGTCAGGCTGACGCCGAGCGCCGCCAGGTGCAGCCGCGCGACCTTCTCGTCGAGGTGCTTGGGCAGCACGGTGACCTGCTTGGCCGTGAAGCCTTCGGGCTGGCCGTAGAGCTCGATCTGCGCGATCACCTGGTTGGTGAACGAGTTCGACATCACGAAGCTCGGGTGCCCGGTCGCGTTGCCGAGGTTGAGCAGACGGCCCTCCGAGAGGAGGACGATCGAGTGGCCGTCGGGGAAGCGCCACTCGTCGACCTGCGGCTTGATGTTGACCTTCTCGGCCGGCGACGCCTCGAGCCCGGCGACGTCGATCTCGTTGTCGAAGTGGCCGATGTTGCCGACGATCGCATTGTGCTTCATCCGCGCCATGTGCTCGGCGGTGACGATGTCCTTGTTGCCGGTCGCGGTGACGAAGATGTCGGCCGTTTCGACGACCTGCTCGAGCGTCCGCACCTCGTAGCCCTCCATCGCCGCCTGCAGCGCGCAGATCGGGTCGATCTCGGTGACGATCACACGGGCGCCCTGGCCGCGCAGCGACTCGGCGCAGCCCTTGCCGACGTCGCCGTAGCCGCAGATCACGGCGACCTTGCCGCCGATCATCACGTCGGTCGCGCGGTTGATCCCGTCGACCAGCGAGTGACGGCAGCCGTAGAGGTTGTCGAACTTCGACTTGGTGACCGAGTCGTTGACGTTGATCGCCGGGAACAGCAGGTCGCCGGTCTCGGCCAGCTGGTAGAGCCGGTGCACGCCGGTGGTCGTCTCCTCGGTGACCCCCTTGATCCCCTCGGCGATCGTCGTCCAGCGCTGCGGGTCGGACTCGAGCGAGCGCTGCAGGGTCTCGAGCACGACGCGGAACTCCTCCGAGTCGGCCGAGGCCGGGTCGGGCACGGCGCCCGCCTTCTCGAACTCGACCCCCTTGTGGACGAGCAGGGTGGCGTCGCCGCCGTCGTCGAGGATCATGTTCGGGCCCTCGCCGTCGGGCCACAGCAGCGCCTGCTCGGTGCACCACCAGTACTCCTCCAGGGTCTCGCCTTTCCAGGCGAAGACGGGGATGCCGGCGGCGGCGATCGCGGCGGCGGCGTGGTCCTGGGTCGAGAAGATGTTGCAGCTCGCCCAGCGGACCTCGGCGCCGAGGGCGATCAGGGTCTCGATCAGCACGGCGGTCTGCACCGTCATGTGCAGCGAGCCGGTGATCCGCGCCCCCTTCAGCGGCTGCTCGGCGGCGAACTCCTGGCGGGTCTGCATCAGGCCGGGCATCTCGACCTCGGCGAGGGAGATCTCCTTGCGCCCGAACTCGGCGAGCCCGATGTCGGCGACTTTGTGATCAGCGGTGGCGGGTGAGGTGGCGGTTGCCATGGTTCCTTTCGTCTTTTCCGTTCGCGACAAGGATACGAAGAAACGTCTGCGGCGCGTGGCGGGCAGCTAGGCCGCGTTCGCGGCCGCCGTATCGGCGCGGGAGACGGCGTGTGCGACGACCTCGTCCTCGAGCTCGGACGGCACCGCGTAGAGGGCGCAGACGAGGCGCTCTGCGGCCTCGACCAGGGACCGCCCTTGCGACAGGAGCGAGGCAATCTCCGCCTGTGCACTCTCAACGTCCGCCTTGAAGCTGTCGACGTCACGCGGCACTTCCGTTGCCAGGAGCGCGGCGGGCATCAGCTTCTGTCGGTCCGCGAGCAGCTCCGCCAGCAGCATCAGCTTGGGGGCGGGGCCGGTGACCCTTGCGACCACCTTGCGTCGATAGGTGAAGGTCAGTAGTCCGTGGTCGTAGACCGGCCTGCCGAGAGTCCCGTCGGTTTCGACCGTCGCATCCAGCTCGGGATCGACACGGACCGACACCCGCTTCGCTTTCGGCAGCGCATCGACGAACGCATTCGGAGCCGGATCGACCAAGGCGGTCGACCAGGGGTCTTTGACTACGCGGGACAGAGCAGGGAACCGGTCGCGGTAAGGCAGCAGAGCCCGACGGTTCTCGGCGATGCCGCGCACCAGAATCTCCAGCGCCTGGGCGGCCTCGACGGCAGGCGGGGCGTCGGCGACGAGCGCCGAATCGCCGGCCGCGCGAAGGTCGGCGGCGGTCTCGGCGGCGAGGGCAGCGGCCCGGTCGGCATCCCCATTTTCGAGCGCCTTGCGAAGCGCGGCCGGACGCTTGCCGGCGGGGGCGCCCGCGAGCTCGACGTGCCGATATGGGATCGCGAACATCGGTTTGGGCTCATAGCACGTCGATATATCCCTGGGCGTTCGACGAGTAGGGCGGACCGAAGATCAAGCAACTCAGAGTTCAGATAGCCGGAAGGAGACGAACGGAAGCGGCTTCGTTCTCGATTTCTTGCCGCAACGATTACTCCACCCTTGCCGGATTGCCACGCTCCCGTGTCGTCTACCGCAAACCGGCCCCGATCCGTCACGGGCTGCGACACCAATCACCGGGGCTGCCATTGCTCTGCATCTCGAGCCCACGCACATTCGCACCAAACCCGGCGCTGATTCCTCCTAAACTCTGCGCGATTTTCGAGCAGCGGCTGCCACCTGGCCAACTCGTCAAGCACCTCGGATGGAGGGGTATCGGTGCGATCGAGCCAAACCAGGCTTCGATCTCCGCTCATCCAAAGCGCCGTACAGAATCCCAGTGGGCTCAATGCTCCGCGCAGATACTGGGAAGCAGACCTCGGATGGTCTTTCGTCCCCGGGCTGCAGCTCCATAATTGGTTCCCCGACCTCGCACCGAACTCGATCGAGCTTCTCTTATGACTGGCGCATTCCGTTCGATACGGGTCTTCATCTTTGGTGCAAAGGTATCTGCAGGGTCTCAATACCCATGAAGATCGCCCATCGATCAGTGAGTCCCTCAACTGGCATACTTGACCGATCGAGCCCTTCCTGGAGATGGGCCACAACCGCGACCCGACTTCGACCGTGTTGATCGCCAGAGGCGTTGGCACCAGACGCTCTGTTCTGACGTCATGGACGTGATCCTGGCTTTGCGGCCCTGTCGGCTATCGCGAGCCGACGATTTCGGCGAGCAGGCGCGCGCTCGGCATCTTCACTTCGCTGTTGCCGTCAAGGGCCTCGGCGGCAAGCGATTCGTCCTCCAGCCGACCACTCATTGGCTTGCTCGCTCGGCCTTGCGACGAGGATTGCGCTCTCGACGGAGGGAGTCGGCGCGCGGCGACGACGCATGCGCGCTTCCTCGCTGGGCGCGAACAGGCGATAGCTGCCGAACAGGAACAACTCGTCCAAACGAAGGTTCGCGGCCAGCTTCTCCCTCAACCAGTCGGCGTTGCCGGCGTTCATCCAGCCAGCGGGAACGATCACGCAGAGCCTGCCGCCCGGCGCCAACAACTCGGTGGCCATGAAGAGGAAGTAGTAGAGATAGTCGCTCTTTCCGCGGTAGATGCCCTTCCACGCATCTATCTGCTTCGAGCCTTTCGAACAGCGGCCGGTGTTCGCCTCCGCCACAAAGGGCGTGGATCCGACATGAGGTCGAAGCCGCCGTGCGCGGAGGCGGTCAACGCCGCCTTCTTCTCCGGGCCGAGGGCCCTCGAGGACGAAACGACGATCCGGCTTCAAAGCGCGTGGTCGGCGCGCTGCTCGGGGGCGAGGCCCTCGAGGCTCGTTGCCGCAGTCGGCTTAGCCTTGAGCGCGTCCTCGTGCACCACGCTGAGCACAAACGAAGGAACCTCGCGACCCTCGTGGGCCAGCGCTCCCAGGAGGCGCGAAACCTGAAGCAACAGGTTGATCTCGGTCAGGTAATACGGGAACGGGCTGACCTCGATGAGGATGCGGGGCGATCGCCGAGAGCATCGAACTAGCTCGCATCGCCGAGCGGCCAGTCGGCGAGCGGGGAGCGATCTCATCATGAAGCAGCCGGGCCCTGGCAAGCGAAGCTCCTACCGGCAGCCGATCGTCGCCTTCGAAGCTGCATCAGCGCTCCTCCGGCCGCGAAACCGGCTCGGTCGAGCATCAGCCGGACGACCTCCCGCGGCGTATAGAACTGCCCCAGCGGTCGCGGTCGATCTCGTCCATGTAGATCATAAGGCCGCCCAGCACGTCCGCGTAGAGCCGATCCAACGGGAACTGCGTGAATGAGTAGAGAACCTCGACAAGGGGATCTTCACGCGGGCATACAGTCGTAGGTCGTCTGCGTTCGAAGACAGGAGCGCTGCGCCGTGGCGAAGCGCTCATGAGCACCTCCCGGGCTTCTTCGCCAAGATCGTCGTAGAGATCGGGAAAACCGGCGTCACAACTGCTCGCGGATGAAGCCTGTGTCCTCCAGTCGGTAGAAAAGAATGGAGCAAGCGTCAGCTGGGCGACCCCAGCGCGTACTGGCGCCACACGCGCTGTTCGAACTTTTGGCCCGTCCGGTACTCGGCCACCGACCCCGGCAAAGATTTCTCGTCGGTGCTGGGCCGGATGTCCTGGGCGATCGCGGCCAGCTCGGAGAGCAGGCGCTTCTCGAGCCCGGGTCCAGCAAACGCAAATCCGGCGCCTCGGCTGGGCGGCATCGCGGCGAGCAGCGGACAGGCGGCGAAGCTGCTCGACCAGGAGATCGATGTCGACGCGCAGCTCATCGCCCTTGCCGCGCTCCTCCCAGGGAGCCGCTTCCCGGATCGCCTCGACCTTCGCCTCGAGATCGACCCGCTTTACGAAAGAGGTCGAGAAAGCGCTTGAAGGCCTCAAATCGGGGCCGGGCTGCGCTTCGCCGTCGAGCGCAAGAGCGGCAGCAACGAGAAGGAGAGAGCCGGATCGTGCCCACGGCCGCCCGTCGTAGACCGAGTTCAACCAGATGGAAGAGAACGCCGAAGTCGAGGCGACGCTGATCGATGTAGGTTCGAATCTGATCCTCATGGTCGGCGAGCCGCTGGCGCGAGCTCTTCGCGTCGAGCACGAACGGGTGCGCGATCAGGTCCATCGGCTAAGTCGGGCTTGAGCCCGCTCTTGCTCAGCTGCGGGAAGTAGGCGTCGGCGGGAAACCCGAGAACCCGTTCATGACCTCCCGTAGGATTCCCTCGGTAAGCAGCTCCTCGTCGTCCTGGCGTGCGCCGTTATCGAGGTATGCGCCGAAGTCCGCCGCGTCCGCGAGATCGCGATAGACCCCCGGGCGGCGGTCGAGCCGGTGCGAAGCGCACCGAGGGCCTCGGTTGAGGGCTTCTCCGCCTTCATCGCAAATTGCGGGACGGCGGCCAGACAGACGGGTTGGAGCGTCTTCCGGCCTCGCTAGGTTGCGCGGCATGGATATCTCGGACCGCGTGACCGAGCTCTCCGAAGAGGAGCTCGTTCAGATCCGCAGCGCGGCGACCTGGTACGCGAAGTTCCATGCGCGGATCATCGCCGAGCGGGCGGATGATCCGTCTGCTCAGGCAGTCGCGCAAAGAGATCGCTACCTGAATCTGATCGCAGGGCTTCGCAAGCTCGGGGTCCGCATCGTGGATCCCACGGCGCCCGTGACGTCGCTGGTGCCGGTGCGGGATGACGAGGCTTCGCCGGCGAGCTCGCAGCGCGCCGCCTGACCTTCAGTCCCCTTCCAGCGAGGCCTTGAGGCGGTCGATCGCTTCGATCGGCAGGGGGTCGACGCCGCGGGCTGCGGCGAGGTCGAGCGAGACGAGGTCGCCGAGCATGACCGTCCAGAGCAGGCGCTCGCTGCGGGTCTCGCCGGCCGCCTCGATGCGGATCGCGGGCAGGCCGTCGCGCTCGACCTCGGCCGCCGTGAGGTCGAAGCGGAGCTGCTCGCGCGGGTGCTGGTTGCGGTCCTCGAGCAGGACGGCGGCCAGCGAGGCGGCGGGCTCGCCCTCCCAGGCGCAGATCTCGTTGTGGTTCGCCTCGGGCAGCTCCGAGCAGAAGGCGGGCAGCTTGGCGTTCTCGTTGACCTGGGTCTTCCAGCGGCGTGCTGCCGCGGCCGTCGGGCCGGCGCCGCAGATCACCGGCAGGCGGACGCCGATCGCGCCCGCGATCTCGCCGGCCAGGTGGCGCAACTCGTCGCGCTCGCCCTCGAGGAAGGCGGCCGCCGCCTCGATCTCGGCGGCGAGGCGGGGCGCGATCCCGGACGCGGCGGCGACCTCGAGCGCGCAGACGAGCATGTAGGCGACGGCGGTGCGGGGCGCCGGCAGCAGGCCGGGCAGGCCGATCACCGGGTCGCCCGCCGCGCGAGCGCGCTCGGTCAGAGCGCCACCGGTGCTGGCGACGACGCGGCGCGCACCCAGCTTGTCGGCGGCGGCGAAGCAGGCGAGCGTCTCCTCGGTCTCGCCCGAGTAGCTCGAACAGAGCGCGGTCCACTCGTCGTTCGCCCAGCTCGGCAGCGAGTACCCGCGCACGGTCAGCAGCGGCGCGGTCAGGCGCTCCCCGAGCGCGGCCGCCGCCAGGTCGCCGCCGACCGCAGAGCCGCCCATCCCGCAGACGAGCAGGCCCGCCGACTCGCCGCGCGGCAGGCGCGCAGACTCGACCCGCCAGAGGGCGTCGCGCAGGTGATCGGGGATGGCGAGGACGTCGTCGAGCACGGGTCAGACAGGGAGTGTTTCGCCTTCGGCGGCCACGGCTCCTGCAACCTCGGCGCCCGGGGGCACGGCGGCGCCCGGCGCGAGGATCGAGTCGACCACGCGCGCGCCCTCGCCGACGCTGGCGCCGTCGAGCAGGACCGAGCCGGTCACCACGGAGCCCGCCTCGACCCGGCAGCCCGGACCGACCACCGCGCGCGGCCCGAGCGTCGCCGCGTCGTCCACCCGGGCCGCCGGGTCGACCAGCACGTCGGGGCCGGAGGGCTCGACCCGCGTCGCCACCCGGCCCTCGAGGATGTCCCAGCTCGCCTGCAGGTAGCGCTCGGGGGTGCCGATGTCCATCCAGTAGCCGTCGAGCAGCAGCCCGTGCAGCCGGCTGCCGACCAGGCGCGGGAAGACGTCGCGCTCGATCGAGACGTTCTCGCCGGGCGGGATCAGGTCGAGCACGGGCCGGGTCAGCGCGTACATCCCGGCGTTGACCTCGCCCGGTCTGCGCTCGCCGGTCTTCTCGAGGAACTCGAGCACCTCGCCTCCGTCGCCGCTGCTGACCAGGCCGAAGGCCGCGGAGTCCTCGACCGGGTGCAGGCCGATCGTCGCCGCGGCCCCCCACTCCTCGTGCGCCCGCAGCAGCGCCGTCAGATCGAGGTCGGTGAGCACGTCGCCGTTCAGCGCCAGGAAGCGCTCGTCGAGCTCCTCGCCGAGCTCCTCGGCGGCGAAGCGGATCGCGCCGGCGGTGCCGAGCGGCTCGGGCTCGACCGCGTAGCGGATGCTCACCCCGGCCCGCTCCTCCTCGCCGCTCAGCGCCTCGCGCAGCACGTCGGGCAGGAAGCCGCAGGCGAGCACGACCTCGGTCACCCCGTGCCCCGCCAGCCACTCGATCATGTAGGCGAGGAACGGCCGGTCGACCAGGGTCAGCGCCGGCTTCGGAACCCGCTCGGTCAGCGGGCGCAGCCGCGTCCCCTTACCGCCTACCAGGACGATCGCCTGCATCGATCAGTCGGCCGTCGCCGTCGAGGGAGCGCTCTCGGTCGCTCTGCCGATCCCCTCGTACTCGAAGCCTGCGTCCGTCAGAGCCTTCGGGTCAAGGAAGTTGCGGCCGTCGATCAGCAGCGGCCGCGCCATCCGGGCCGCCGCCTCGGGCCAGTCGAGCGCCGCGAACTCGCTCCACTCGGTGACCAGCACGGCGGCGTCGGCGCCCTCCAGCGCCGCCATCGCCGAGTCGCGCAGCTCAACCCCCTCGAGCAGCTCGCGCGCCGCCTCCATCGCCACGGGGTCGTAGGCCACCACCTCGGCGCCTTCGCCCTGCAGTCGCGGCGCCAGCACGAGACTCGACGCCTCGCGCATGTCGTCGGTGTCGGGCTTGAACGCCAGCCCCAGCAGGGCGATCTTCTTGCCGACCAGCGATCCGAGGTGGCTGTTCAGCTTCTGCACGACGCGGCGCTTCTGCAGCTCGTTCACCTCGATCACCGCGGTCAACAGCTGGAAGTGATAACCGGTATTGCCAGCAAGTTGCTTGAGCGCTTTAAGGTCCTTTGGAAAACAACTACCCCCATAGCCAATGCCGGCCCGCAGGAACGCAGGGCCGATCCGCTGGTCGAGTCCCATCCCGCGGGCGACCTCGCCGACGTCGGCGCCGACCTCCTCGCAGACGTTGGCGATCTCGTTGACGAAGGAGATCTTGGTCGCCAGGAAGGCGTTGGAGGCGAGCTTGATCATCTCGGCGCTGGCGACGTCGGTGCGCACCAGGTCGCCGCCCAGCGGCTCGTACAGCCCCGCCACCGCGTCGCCGGCCGCCTCGTCGCCGGCGTCGGCGCCGATCACCACCCGGTCGGGATG
>CAWIFA010000005.1:0-29347 GCA_963835315.1 uncultured Solirubrobacterales bacterium
CGGCCTCGACGCGAGCGGCGAGAGCCGCGAGCACGTGATGAAGCTCAACTACACCTCGCTCCAGCACCCGGTCGAGCCGGTCGAGCTTCCGGTGCGCCTTTTGCTCGATATGCCGGCAAAAGGCGCACCGGAACGGACGATGCCGGTCCTCGTGCTGCCGCTGCACGGGCATCTGGCGCCGGCGGCCTGGGCCGCCGCCCAGGCCTCGCCCGACCTGAAGCTCGGCTACGTGCAGACGGCCGGCGGCGCCCTGCCCGGCTCGCTGAGCCGCGACGTCGCCGAGCTGCGCGAGCGCGGCCTGCTCTGCGGCCACATCGCGGCCGCGCCCGCCTACGGCGCCGAGCACGAGGCGCTCTCCGTGGCCGGCGCCCTCGACGCCGCCGCCAGCGGCCTCGGCTGGGACGCCGCCCTGGTCGGCCCGGGCCCGGGCATCATCGGCTCCGACACCCGCCTCGGCCACGGCGGCATGGCCGCCCTCGACAACGCCCATGCCGCCCTGTCTCTGGGTCTCTCGACCATGCTGTCCCCACGTCTCTCCGAAGCAGACCCTCGCGAGCGTCACCGCGGCGTAAGCCATCACACGCTCACCGTGCTCGAGCTCCTGCTGGGTGGAGTGACGATTGCGGCGCCGAGCGCCAATCCCGAGATCGCGGCGAAGCTGACCGAGGCAGCAGGCGCCCGCCACAAGCTCACCGAAGCCGAGCCCGACCTAGCCGGCTACACCGCCTCCGGGCTGCCGACGCGAACCATGGGCCGCTCGCTCGACGAAGATGCGCTCTTCTTCGCCGCGCCTCTCGCCGCGGGTGCCGCCTTGCGCCGCGAGGAATGAGGCCGCCGCGGGAGAACGGTCCCGCATGGCAGTCGCCGTAGAGCCGACGCACAGCGAGATCGACGCCCGCTTCGAGGGTCTGGTCCTCGACTTCCTCTCCTACCTCGAGCTCGAGCGCGGCCTGTCGCGCAACACGCTCAACGCCTACCGCACCGACCTGCTGCAGTACGGCGAGTTCCTCAGCGAGCACGAGCTCGACGCGCTGGCGGCGCGGCCGGCCGACATCGGCGACTTCCTCGCCGACCTGGCGACCGGCAACGGCCGCCCGGCCTGCTCGGCGGCGACCGTGCACCGCAAGACCGCCTGCCTGCGCTCCTTCTACAAGCACCTGCGCCGTGACGAGCTGATCGGCGACGACCCGACCGCCTCGCTGAGCGCGCCGCGCCGGGCGAAGAAGCTGCCGCAGGTGCTCAACTACGCCGAGGTGCAGCGGCTGCTCGCCGCGCCGCGCGGCAGCGACCCGACGACGCTGCGCGACCGGGCGCTGCTCGAGGCGATGTACGCGTGCGGGCTGCGCGCCTCGGAGACGATCGGGCTGGAGATGTCGGACATCGACCTGGAGGAGGGCCTGCTGCGGGCGCGCGGCAAGGGCTCCAAGGAGCGGATCGTGCCGCTCGGCCGCAAGGCGATCGCCGCGATCTCCGCCTACCTGCGCGGCGGCCGGCCGAAGCTGGTGCCGCCGGAACGCCACGAGGCGCGGCTCTTCGTCAACTTCCGCGGCGGCCCGCTGAGCCGCCAGGGCCTCTACAAGATCGTCCAGCGCCACGCCCGCGAGGCCGGGCTCTCGGGCCGGATGAGCCCGCACACGTTGCGCCACAGCTTCGCCACCCACCTGCTGTCGGGCGGCTGCGACCTGCGCGCCGTGCAGGAGATGCTCGGCCACGCCGACATCGCGACGACGCAGATGTACACGCACCTCTCCGGCGAGCGCCTCAAGGAGGTCTATTTCGACGCGCACCCGCGCGCCACCGAGTAGAACTCGGTGGATGCCCGAGCTGCCCGAGGTCGAGACCGTCTGCCGGCAGCTCGAGCCGGAGCTCGAAGGGCGGCGGATCGAACGGCTGGAGGTCTACGACCCGCGCTGGTGCCGACCGACGGCGCCGGCCGAGCTCGAAGCCGCTGTTGCGGGGCGCACGATCGAGGGCCTGGGACGGCGCGGCAAGTACCTGCTGCTGGGACTCGACGACGGTCGCACGCTGGTCATGCACCTGCGGATGACCGGCAACCTGGTCCTGGTCGAGGGTGAGGACAGGCTCGACCACGTGCGCGCCCGCTTCACGCTCGACGACGGGCGCGAGCTCTGGTTCACCGACCCGCGGCGCTTCGGCGAGGCGTTGCTGCTCGACGACGTCGCGCTCGACGCCCACTTCGCGCCGCGGCTCGGCGTCGAGCCGCTGTCCGGCGAGTTCACCGCCGAGCTGCTGGGCGAGATCGCCGCCGGGCGCCGGGCGCCGCTGAAGTCCTTCCTGCTCGACCAGAAGGGGATCGCCGGGATCGGCAACATCTACGCCGACGAGGCGCTTTTCCGGGCGCGCCTGCACCCGCTCTCGCCGGCCGAGTCGATGAAGCCGGAGCATCTCGAGGCGCTGAGGGACGGCGTCGTCGCCGCGCTGGAAGCCGGAATCGACGGCGGCGGCGCCTCGATCGACGACTACCGCGACGGGCGCGGCGAGAAGGGACGGATGCAGGACGAGTTCCTCGTCCACACCCGCGAGGGCGAGCCCTGCCCGCGTTGCGACGGCACGGTCGAGCGGATCGTCGTCTCCGGCCGCTCGACCTACTTCTGCCTGGGCTGCCAGGTGAAGCTGCGCCGCAGGCCACGGCGTCGGAGCCGTCCGGCGCGTCGTTCACCTTAGGTCGGTTATGCGCGGCAAGACCCTGCGAACCGAGGCGGTCGTCCTGCGCGGCATCCGCTACGGCGAGGCCGACCGCATCCTCCACCTCTACACGGCGCAGCGCGGCCGCGTCGGGGCGATCGCCAAGGGCGTGCGCCGCACCAAGTCGCGCTTCGGCGGGCGGCTGGAGCCCTTCTTCCGCCTCGACCTGCTGCTGCACGAAGGCAGGGGGGAGCTGATGACGGTGACCCAGGCCGGCACGGTCGACGGCTACCCGCGCCTGCGCGCCTCCGGCGCGGCGCTGAGCGCCGGTGCCCGCGCCTGCGACGCGGTGCTGCGCCTGCTCGACTCGGCCGAGCCCAACCCGGCCGCCTACAACCTGCTCTGTCGCTACCTGGCGCTGCTCGACGATCCGGGTGCGCCGACCGCCGCGTCGCTGTCGACTGCGCTGTCCTTCCGCCTAAAGCTCGCCCTCGCGGCCGGCTTCTCGCCCGAGCTGGCCTCCTGCGCGAGCTGTGGCGAGGCCGAGCACCTGGTCGGCTTCTCCGGCGCCGCCGGCGGGGTGGTCTGCGCGAGCTGCGAAGCGGGCGCCTTCCCGCTTTCGGAGGAGGCGCACCGCTTCATGGTCGAGGCGATCGCCCGGCCGCTGGCCGAGGCGCCGCAGGCCGGCGAGCGCGAGCTGCGCCAGGCAGAGCGAGCCGTCGGCGCGGTTCTCGAGCACCACGCGCACGTGCAGCTTCGATCCGCGGCGTAGGATCGTGGCCGTGGAGGCCACTGCTGTGTTCGAGGACCGAGTCAGAGCCTGGGAGGCCGAGTTCCTTTCGGATCTGGGGACGCCTTCCTATCCGGCGAGGCGGCGGGTCGAGGAGCCTGACAGCCCGCTGCGGACGCCGTTTCAGCGCGACCGCGACCGGATCGTCCACTCGAAGGCATTCCGCCGGCTGAAGCACAAGACGCAGGTCTTCATCGCCCCCGAAGGCGACCATTACCGGACGCGGCTCACTCACACGCTCGAGGCCTGCGGGATCGCCCGCACGGTCGCTCGCGCGCTCGGCCTCAACGAGGACCTGACCGAGGCGATCGGGCTCGGCCACGACCTCGGCCACCCGCCCTTCGGCCATATCGGCGAGCAGGCGCTCGACGCGGCGCTGCGCGAGCGCTGCGGCAGCGGCTTCCGTCACAACGAGCACTCGCTGCGCGTGGTCGAGGTGCTCGAGCGCGATGGCCAGGGGCTGAACCTGACCGAGCAGGTGCGCGACGGCATCCTCAACCACACCGGCGCCGACCGGCCGGCGACGCTGGAGGGGCGGATCGTCAAGCTGGTCGACCGCGTCGCCTACATCAACCACGACATCGACGACGCGCTGCGGGCCGGGATCCTGCGCCCCGACGACCTGCCCGCGGCAGAGATCGAGCTGCTCGGCCCGACCGGCTCGGCGCGGATCGACACGCTGGTGCGCGACATCGTCGAGCGCTCCGCCGCGGCCGGCGACATCGAGCAGAGCGAGGAGGTGGGCGGGGCGATGCTGCGGCTGCGCAAGTTCATGTTCGACCGGGTCTACCTGGGCGAGGCGGCGCGCGACGAGCACGAGCGGGCGCTGCGCGCCGTGCGCGGTCTCTTCGACCACTACATGGAGCATCCGGATGAGGTGCCGCCGGGCGAGCCGGGGGCGAGCGAGTGCCAGCGCGTCGCCGACTACCTGGCGGGGATGACCGACCGCTTCTGCATCGCCCGCTTCGCCGAGCTCACCGTGCCCGAGGCGGCCAGGTTCTGATGGCGCTGATCTCCGAGGAGAGCCTCGAGCGGGTCAAGCAGGCGGTCGACATCGTCGAGGTGATTTCGGCGCACACGGACCTGCGCCGCCAGGGCGCCCGCTGGGTAGGCCTCTGCCCGTTCCACGAGGAGCGCACGCCGTCGTTCTCGGTCGACGCCGGGGAGAAGCTCTACCACTGCTTCGGTTGCGGGGTCGGCGGCGACACGATCAAGTTCGTCGAGGAGAAGGAGGGGCTCGGCTTCGCCGAGGCGGTCGAGTTGCTCGCCGACCGCTACGGGGTCGAGCTGCAGCGGGAGAAGGAGGACCCGCGGGCGGAGGCGCGGCGGCAGCAGCGGCGCCGGCTCGGCGAGCTGCTCGACCGCACCGCGGCCTTCTACGCGCACTTCCTCTGGGACGCCGAGGAGGCGGGCAAGGCGCGCGCCTATCTGGCCGAGCGCGGCCTGGGCGAGGAGACGCTGCGCGCCTTCGGCGTCGGCTACGCGCCGAGCGCCTGGGACACGATGCTCCTGCGCGGCCAGCGGGCGGGGTTCAAGGTCGAGGAGATGCGCGCCGTCGGCCTGGCGCAGAAGGGCCGCAGCGGCGGCGAGTATGACCGCTTTCGCGAGCGGATCATGTTCCCGATCCGCGACCGGCGCGGGCGCACGCTCGGCTTCGGCGGCCGGGCGATGCGCTCCGACCAGGGGGCGAAGTACGTCAACACGGCCGAGACCGATTTCTTCCACAAGAGCCAGATGCTCTACGGCATCGACCTGGCGAAAGAGGCGATCGCGAAGAGCGGCCGGGCCGTCGTGGTCGAGGGCTACACCGACGTGCTGGCGCTGCACCAGGCGGGGATCGCCGAGGTCGTCGGCGTGATGGGCACGGCGATCACCGAGGAGCAGGTGGCGGCGCTCTCGGGGATGGTCGACGAGGTGGTGCTGGCGCTCGACGCCGACTCGGCCGGCCAGGAGGCGATGCTGCGCGCGCAGCGGGTCGCCGCGGGGCGCAAGATGCGGCTGCGGGTCGCGGCGATGCCGGCCGGCGAGGACCCGGCGGAGATGATGGCCGCGGAGGGAGGGGCCGAGCGCTTCCGGGCGCTGGCCGAGGGCGCCGTCGACCTGCCGGCCTTTCAGGTCGGCCTGGTGCTCGACGGCACCGACGTCTCCTCGCCCGCCGAGCGCGACCGGGCGCTCGGCGAGGTGGCGCCGATCCTCGCCGGGATGGGGGAGACGGCGAGCCGCGACGACCTCGTGCGGCGGGTGGCGGGGCGGCTCGACCTCGAGCCGGCGCTGGTGATGGGGCGGGTGACGGCGGCGCGGCCGCTCAGCGGAGGCGGTTCCGCGGAACCGCCCCGGCGCGGGGGAGCTGCGGCCGCGCCGGCCGGGCCGCCGGTGCGCAGCGGCGGCGAGCTGACCTCGCGCGAACGGCGCGAGCGGGCGCTGCTGGCGATGTGCATCGCCCTGCCCGACGAGGGCAGGGACTACCTGGGCCGGCTCACCGAAGAGCACCTCTCGCCGAACGGGGCCCGCGCCGCCGCCTGGCTGCGCGAGCATCCCGAGCGACCCGGCCTCGAGCCTGCCGCACGACGACGAGCAGCTGGCGAGCCTGATCGCCGAGCTGGTCATCCTCGCCCACGACGAGCCGGCCTCCGCCGAGGCGATGGAGCTCAACTTCCTCCTGCTCGACCAGCGCCGCCTCGAGTCCCAGATAGCCGCAGCCGGCGAAGCCGGCGACTACGAGCGCCGCGCCGCCCTGAGCCGCGACCGCGCCGCCCTGGTGGAACGAATAGCCCGCACCGAGCGGGTGTGAGAGGGATGAAAAGGTTCATCCTCGTGGGCGACGAATAGTCACCCGTCCTCGATAGGTACGAAGGGAGTAGCCGGGTCGGTATTACACGGTCGATTGCCAGCCTGCGGGAGGAGGCATCGAAGTGCGTCCTGCTCTGCGCCAAATGCCACGCTGAGGTTGAGGCCGGACTCGCTGCGCTGCCGGTAGAGTCTCCGGAGTCGATTGCTGTCCGAGGTTGCTCTTTGGATTAGCGCGACGTGTTAATCCGGGGTGGCCGACTGGTAAGGCAACGCCCTGTTAAGGCGCCCAATGTGGGTTCGAATCCCACCCCCGGAGCTTGATCGTCCCTCAGTTGGTGGTGGGCGTGGCGGTTGCACTTACGGACGCGAACCGCTCGACCAGCTCCGCGCCTCGCTCGGCGCCGTCGTGGTCCTTCGCCCAGGCGGCGAGCTCGCCGGCCCTCGCGGCGAACGAGGGGTCGTCGAGGATGCGCCTGGCGGACCAGCGGAGGGGGGCGGGGCGGCAGAGGCGCCAGGGGAGGGAGAGGCCGGCGCCCGCCCAGCCGACCCGCATCGCGGTCTCGCTCATGTCGCCGATGAAGGGGCTGATCAGCAGCGGCGTGCCGGCCGCCAGGGCGCGGCAGACGGTGCCGTGGCCGCCGTGCGAGATCACCAGCGAGGCGGCCGGCATCAGCTGGCTGTAGCTGAGCCAGTCGACGAGGATCGCGTTCGGCGGGACCTCGATCGGGCTCTGCGGCACCACACGGTTCGTCGTCGCCACCACGCGCACCGGCTCGTCGGCGAGCGCGGTGAGCGCCGTGCGCACCAGGTGGTTGCGCGAGTCGTGCGCGGTGCTCGGCGCGACGAGCACCAGCGGCTCGTCTCCCGGCGGCAGCTCGATCTCCGGATGCGGGACCTCGAAGGTCATCGGCCCGGTCACCTCGACGCCTTCGGGCCAGCGCCGCGGGTACTCGAGCTGGGGGAACGTCCCGACCAGCGCCAGGTCGGGGCTGATGCCGCCGTGGAAGCGCTCGGTCGGCGCCAGCCCGAGCCGCGCCCGCTGCTTGTTTAGGTCGTCGCGTCCCTGCTCCAGCCCGACGTCCAGCGCCCGTTGCCCGGCCCGCCACACCGCCCGCCCGAGCGGCGTGCGCGGCGGCCGCAGACCGACCGCGAAGAAGGGCAGCCCCGGCTCGACCACCGGGTAGATGTGGGGGATCAGCGTCGCCCGCGGCACCCCCGCCAGCTCGGCCGCCAGCGCCGGCGCCAGGGTGAGGATGTCGCTGACCACGACGTGCGGGCGCATCTCCTCCAGCAGTGGCAGCAGCGCCCGCGCCGCCTCCGCCGCATGCGCGCCCTCCGGCGAGTCCGGGTCGGGCGGCGGGAACATCCGGTATTCCTCCGCCGCGGCAAAGCCCAGACCGGCGCCCTCGACCGCGGCGCGCCGCTCCTCCCAGGTCTCGATCGTCACCTCATGACCGCGCCCGACCAGCGCCCGGCCCAGCGCGATCGCCGGGAACACATGCCCCGGATCTCCGAACGCCGCGACGAGGAACCGCATGGCGCCGGGGCGCCCGTCAGGGCGTGTCCAAGCCCTCGCTCGGTCGGTTGAAGACGATCTCCGGCACGTGGCAGTTGGGCGAGGTGCGCAGCAGGAAGCGCACCGCCTCGCCGATGTCCTCGGTCCGGATCATCTCCTCCGCCGACACCTGGCCCTTGGCGAACTCGGTCATCGGCGTGTCGACGAATCCCGGCGCCAGCGCCGTGCACTGGACGCCGGCGCTGCCGACCTCGCGATGGGTCGACTGGGTGAAGTTGATCACCGCGCCCTTGGTCGCGGCATACACGGAGAGCCACGCCTGGCCGCCTTTGCCGGCGATCGAGGCGGTGTTGACGATCAGCGCCTTGCCGTGCTCGGCGCCCGCCTCGCGCAGCATCGGCAGCCCCTCGCGGGTGCCGATGACCAGCGCCCGCAGGTTGACCGCGAGCTGCATGTCGAGGTGCTTCGTCTGGATTTCCTCCATCGGGGCGCCGATCCCGACGCCGGCGTTGTTGACCAGCGCGTCGAGCCGGCCGTAGGCCTCGCGGTGCTTGGCGAAGACGCCGACGACGTCCTCCTCCTCGGTCATGTTGGCGGCGACGCTCTGCACCTCGAGGCCGGCGCCGCGCAGCTCCGCGGCTGCCGCCTCGAGCTTCTCCGGCCGCCGCGCGGACACGGTCAGCGCGTAGCCCTCCTCGCCGAGCGTGCGGGCGATCGCCAGCCCGATCCCGCTCGAGGCCCCAGTGATCAGTGCAGCTCGCCCAGCCAAAAGCCCTCCTCCTCACGCTCGTTGTCGGCGCGAGGCACCCTATACACCGCTCGTCGGCCTTGCCTGAATAACATGGGCCGCGCATGCCCCGGCGCCACCTCATAAGCGCGCTCGCCTGCCTGCTCGCCGCCGCGCTCGTGGTGGCCGGCTGCGGCGGCTCCGATTCCAGCGGCTCGACCGCGGCCGGCGCCTCCAACCGGCCCGCCCCGCCGAAGAGCGAATTCCCCAAGCCGGAAGGCAAGAGCCTCGAAGAAATCGTCAAAGGGGCGGACGGGCATGCCGAACTCGTCCTCTCGCCGGCCGCGCTCGTCTTCCACCAGGGCGAGAACCGCGTCCCGTTCGGCGTCTTCCATCCCGATCGCAGCCAGGTGGACGAAGCCAAGGTCGCCCTCTACGTCTCCAGGGTCCCGGCCGCGACGGGCAGCGGGAGGGGCACCGGCAAGAACGGCAAACCGAAGAAGGGCGCCGTCGCGCGGGCGCGCAAGGAAGCCCTCGAACAGCCCGCGCGCGGTCCCTATCCCGCCTCGATCGAAAGCCTCGAGACGAAGCCTGCCTACCGCGCCCAGACGACGACCAGCGACCCCAACGCGGCGACGATCGTCTACAACTCGAGCATCGATTTCACCAGCGACGGCGAGTGGCGGATCGCGGCGCTGATCAAGCAGGGGGACGAAACCGTCGCCACGCTGCTGCCGAGCGTCACCGTGGGTGAATTCAACGACGTCCCGCGGGTGGGGGAAAGGCCGCCGAAGATCCACACGCCGACCCCGTCGGACGTCGGCGGCGACCTCTCGAAGATCACCACGCGGGTGCCGCCGGACACGCAAAACCGGGTCGATTTCGCCGCAGCTCTCGGCAAAGAACCGATTTTCCTCTTGTTTGCGACCCCCCAGTTCTGCCAGAGTCGGGTATGCGGGCCCGTCGTCGACGTGGCCGAGCAGGTCAAAGACCAGTTCGGCGACAAGGCCGCGTTCATCCATATGGAGATCTACAACGAAAACGACCCGAGCAAAGGCGTGAGGCCGCAGGTGCGGGCCTTCCACCTGCCGAGCGAGCCGTGGCTGTTCGCGATCGGCCGCGACGGCGTGATCAAGGCGGAGATCGAGGGCGCTTTCGGGGTGGACCGCCTGACCAGGGTCGTGGAAGATGTGATCGGAGAATGAGCGAGAAGACCGCACCCGACCCCGAGCTGCTCAAGTCCTTCGCCGAGGAGGCGCGGCGGCGCTGCGACGTGATCGCCGCCGGCCTCGCGACCGAGACCGAAGACTTCGAGACCCTGCGCGCCGAAGCCCATGCCGTCAAGGGCACCGCGGGCGCCGTCGGCCTGCGCCGCCTCGCCGAGCTCGCCGGGCTGATGGAATCCGATCTGGCCGAAGCGAAGAAGTCAGGCGAGCTGCGCGGCGGCCGCACCCACCAGATCGCCGACGCCGCCAAGGCCCTCTCCGAAGGCGCCAACGCGGCCGCCCAGGGCGAAGAGGAGCCCCCCGACGTGGGCCGCTCGCTGGCCCAGCTGTTCAGCGCCTGACGCGCCCCGCCCGCTACCCTCGCCAGCGACGGGGCGGTAGCTCAGCTGGTTAGAGCAGCGGACTCATAATCCGTCGGTCGAAGGTTCGAGTCCTTCCCGCCCCATTTGAAAAACCGTCAGGCTGCGGCGAGCGCCTGTCCGCGCCGGATTTCGACCTGATAATCGGCAGGCAGCGGGACAGAAGGAGTGCCGTGCTTGGGCTCGCGGTGGCGGGTAAGAAGGTGCTCGAAGAAGGCGAGAGCGCCGCCGCGGGGAGAGGCGACGATCTCACGGCCATCGGGATAGATGATCGCGAGCGGCCGATGGTTTTCCACAGCTTCGGCGAGGATCGAATCGAAGCCCTGCTGGTCGGCGGCGATGAAAGTGGTTCCCTCGGGATAGCGATCAGGATCGAGCACGGCCTCAACCAGTCGCTCGTTGGCGATTTCGCCTGCCCGGGTGAACTTGCTGCGCTCTAGCTTCTCCATAAGTCCGCGATTGCTTCCCAGTGTTCGATCAGGTAGTCGATGGCTTGAGGCGCGACCTCGTTGACCGCGCCCTCGGCAAACCGCTCTGCGGCCTGCTTCTCGCTTCCAGTGTAGCGGTGCATGTCGTGGTCACCGTGGGCATTGTCGAACAGGCGAATCGTCTGCCAGCGGCCGTCGATTTGCAGCTGGAGCATGATCGCGTAGCGCTCCAGCGGACGGCCCTCGAAGTCGACCAGGATGCGCGCGTCGTGAGCGAGTGCGCGGGTGAACGGATCAGCCATCGGCGAAACGTATCCGCGGACCCGGCGCGAGGCGGAGGCATTTCGATCGCTTCGCGCTAGCAGCGGAGCAAGGTCGCGTATTCGTCCTCGACGAGACGGCGCCAGTCGCAATCGACGCCGAGGCGAATGCATATGACGACGCGAGTGACTACGGGGGAGGTCGTGGCCAGCCACAACGCGCTGCACGGGCTGCTCGCGGCGCTCACCGTGGAGGCGAGCTGATGTGGCGGAGCGGCGGCGGCGCATGGCGTCGCCGTCTGCGCCGCGCACCCTCACTCAGCGCCATGACCGACGAGAAATTGCAGCGCGTCGTTCTCGACGTGATCCTGCGCGAATACCCGGTGCCGTTGACCTATCCGGCCCATCGCTGTGAGTTGTTCGAGAACCCCGACGATCTGATCGGCGGCATGGCGCTCGCGCGTGCCGTCCGCGATCTCGTCGTGGCGGGGCTTCTGCACAGCAATGGCTTCATCGTCTTGCCCAGCCGGTCGGCGCTTCACGTCAAGTGCCTGAGCGAGCGCGACGGCTGGTCTGCCTGGAGCTGACAGCGGCTTTTCGGGGGCCGAGGCTTTCGCAGGGACCCGGACGCTCCTATGATGGCGTGGGGGCCGTCCGGGTGTCTCGGCCCCCGAGAAGCCGCTGAACCTCATTTTCACATTCATGCCTTGACCGGGGCGGTTGAATGGTGCTCGTCCACTCTGGTATCCGGCGGGGCATGCTAATCTCGCCGGCGAGTCGATCGAGTTGACGGCTCCGTTTGCACACCAACTGGTGGCAGGCGCAAAATAGGCCCACACCTTCGAGTGGGGCGAGTCCCCGGAGCAAATGCCTTCGGAGGAAGGAATTAACATGGTTCAAGCCGAATCGGGCGCGTCCAAGACGCCGCCTAACCCTAAGCCCGGACCCGAAGAGGTGGAGGTCGTTTTCAAAGGTGTGGAGACGCCGAAACGCCTTCAGAACGCCGAAGACATCAAACGCGGAATCGTCCGCCACACCTTCGATGTTCCCGCCGGGATGCTGTCCCCCGGAGTGCTCCTCGACCTCGATGGCCCAAACCCCCGCACCCCGAACACTCGAAAAACCGCGGCGCGTCGACTACGCGAGAGCCTCGAAGGGTCCGACCCCGGGACCATCGGCTCGTTCCATCTGGCGCACGGGGGAATTCGTGGCCTAGTCAAGTCGTTCGAGCGGATCAACGAGAACACGTATAAGGCGACCTTCGAGGTTGAAACCGGCACGCGAGCGCAGGACGACGGTATCGCGAACGGGTTGCACACGATTGCCGTGATTCAGAAGGCGCTCGAAGATGGCCAAATCCCTCGCGGCCAGTATGTGACGATCACCCTGATCGAGAACGTCGATGCCAGCCTCGTCCCGTACATCGGAGAAGGGCAGAACACCAACATTCAGGTCGCCGAAGAGTCGATTATCGATCTCGGGGGGGCGTTTGAGCCCTTCAAGGAGGCGATGTCCTCCAAGGATTACGCCAAAGAGGTCGGATGGCACGAAAATGAGGGTGGCCAGTACGACGCCCGCGACGTGTTCTCAATCCTCAATGCATTGAACGTGATCAGGTATCCGAACGACGACAAGGATCGTCACCCGATCGAGAGCTACGAGAAACAGGGGCGCACCATCCATGCGTTTGGCAACGAGTTGGCCGACAAATCCAAGATGACCTCGTTCAATCGAATGATTCCAATCATGAACGACGCTCTGTATCTCTATGACTGGATCGGCATGGACGCCTGGGATCGCTACAAGGACGCGGTGCCTGATGGAAGTCCGGGTAGCCTCGCGATCATGGAGAAGCGGGTCGATCGTGAAAACAACGCGATCGCCGATGTTTGGACCTTTCCCTTCATCTCGGAGGGAAAGCCCGAGGTGGTCCGGTCCACCTACAGGCTCGCGAAGGGAGTGCGATTCGCAATGCTCGCAGCATTCCGTTCCATCGTCCAGGTGAATGAGGACACCGACAACGTGGAATGGGTCGGCGGCTTCGAGCAGGTTCTTGCGGCTTGGCAGGCGATCGGCGGCGAGATGATGATGACGGCGAAGGACGTCTCCAAGGCCGCCGGTTACAACCCAACTGCCGTAGGGAAGAACCGCCCCTTCTGGCGACAGCTTCACCAGATCGCGGCGACCTACGTGATGCAGCAGGAGTATGAGCGAATGAGGTCGGAACTGGACCAGTTGAAGCTGTCCAGCCGGTCGTAGGTTTGAGCGGCGCCTGGATTGCCATCGAGCGTCCAGGCGGCGTTTGCGAGGCAGATTGCGACCGGGAAGACTTGGTCCCGACAGGCGCGTGAGGCGGCATCGCCGCCGCCTGGCTCCAACTCCCAGTCAAGGCGATCCTTGTGGTTGGGACCGATGATGACTCTCAAGATCAGCTCCAGGGCTCGTCGGGGCGGTGATGGACCGCCCTCACAGGCAACTCGAGCCCGATGCTCCCCGCCCCGGTCTCGATCTCAGCGATGGCGGAAATTCAGCACGGCGCTCGCCGGCCATCTGGGGTGCCATCGCGGGGAGCTCTATCCGGCAAGCCGCCTTATAAGCGGCGCGGAGGAGTCGGAACGAGCCAGCCGAACGTCAATGTGCGCGAGGGTGGCTTCCATGCTCGAAGCCTGCCTCACTGGCTAAGTGGCGAGGCCCATCTCGGCGAGGAAGCGCGAGGGGTCCTTGCGGTGTCTGCGGAAGTAGCGTGAGTAGGAGAGGATCAGGCGATCTTCAGCGCGGCAGACCCCGACGAAGCAGGCACGGCGCTCGTCGGGGATGGTGCCTTCCTCATCGGCGAGGTAGAAGGGAAGCTGGCCCTCCTCGAGGCCGACCATGTAGACGATCGGCCACTGCAGGCCCTTAGTCCCGTGCAGGGTCGCGATCTTGACCCCACCGCCCTGGGTGGGGGGGCGGCCACCGCGTTTCAGGGCCAGCTCGGAGAGCAGCTTGTCGATGCTGAAGGTGGGGTCGAAACGCTCGAAGTCCTCGACCGCCTCGAGGAGCTCGCGAGCGCCCTCGTCGGCCTCGGGGTCGGCGGTGCAGACAGCGGCATGGGCGCAGGCTGCGAGCTCACTGGGCCTGCAGCCATCGAAGGCCTTCTCGCGGAGGGCGAGGAGCTCCTGGGCGACGGGGTGCCCGGCGTGGGCCTCGAGAAAGGTGTGGGTGTCTCGCTCCTCGATCAGCTCGACCCCGATCAGCTCCGAAAGGCGGGTGGCGTGGCGGGCGCGCAGGCTAGGGCGCATGCACATGAAGCAGGTGATCATCATCCGCCGCTCCTTGGTTTCATAGACGGTGCCGCGCCAGTCGGTGAGTGGCACCCCGCGCTGGGAGAGGACGTCGGCGATGTCGCGGGCGCGCGGTCCGCCCTTAACCAGGACGGCGATCTCGGCGGGCTTGATGCCCCGATTGTCGATCAGATCGGAGATTTCGGCACCGAGCCCCATCGCCTCCTCGGCGAAACTGGCAAACGAACGCACCTCGACCTCCCCGCCGTCCTTCTCGGCGTGCATCTGGCGGCCACTGGCATTCTCGTCGGCGGCGATCAAGCTGTTAGCGCACCCGACGATCGCCTCGCGGCAGCGGTAGTTGCAAGTCAGAGGGTAGGTGGTCGCCCTGAGCTGCTCGGTGAAGCGGTAGACGTTGCGCGACTCGGCCCCGGCGAAGCGCATGATCGCTTGATCGTCGTCGGCGAAGACGCTAATCGTCCGCACGTGGTCTGCGAGGGTGCTAACGATTGCGAACTGGATCGGGTTGGTGTCCTGGAACTCATCGATCAGGATGTGCTGGTAGCGGGAGCCGTAGGCGGCGGCGATTTCCGGGCGTTCGGTGAGGATCTCGGCGGTGTAGAGGACGAGGTCGTCGAAGTCGACCAGGCCCTCCTCGCGCTTGGCGGCCTCATAGGCGTTGCCATAGGCGGCGATGGCAGAGCCGGGCTCCTGGCGTCGCAAACGCGCTCGAGACCAGCCTTCGGCATGGTTGGGGAGTCCGGCGGAGCGGGCCACTTCGGCGGCGAACTCCTCCTGCTCGCGTTCATCGAGGATGTCAAATTCGGCCTCGATCCCGACTAGATCGCCGTGACTTCGCAGGAAGATCGCGCCGAAGCCGTGGAAGGTGGTCGCCTCGAGGCGATCGGCGCCGATGTCGCCGACCCCGAGGGCGCGGCTCTTCATTTCGGCGGCAGCTTTGTTGGTGAAGGTAAGAAGCAGGGCCTGTGAGCCGGAGTGGGTGAGTAGCAGGTGGCGGGCGCGGTGGGCGAGAGTGCGGGTCTTGCCCGAGCCGGGCCCGGCGAGGACACTGATCGCCTCCTCACCAGCTTCGACCGCCGCTAGCTGCTCGTCGTCTAGATGGTCATCGTGGGTGTAGTCGCTCATAGGCCTTCGAGCAAGTTGCGGATCGGCTGCGGGACGTTTCCGGCGGACAGGTCGGCGGCGAGGACAGGAGCCCAGCGGACATTCTTCTTATGGAGGAAGTCGTGTTGCTGCTCGGCCAGTGAGAGCCCCGCCGTGGTCGTCAGTTGAGCGAAGTTGGTGAAGGCCTGCTCGGCGTTCCCTTCCTCAATCAACTCGGAGACCCGCTGGGTGCCGAGGGCACCGATCAGCTCCTCCTCGAGGTCGGCATCAGCGACCTGGAAGCCGACGGCGTTCATCGCCGCGCGGTCGGTGGCTTCGATGCCAGCGTCCTGCAGGCGGGCACGCCAGGTTTTCTCGTGGTCTGCGTCGCAGAGACCGCGAAGCGTAAGGCCGAGGCCGGCGGGGCCGAAGAGCGAGAGGTGGTGGACGATCGAGCCGGCGCCGTCGAGGGAGAGCAGCGAGACTCCGCGGGCATCGAGGTCGACATCGAGGGTGCGGGCTAGGACGCGGATCGCGAGCAGGTCACTGTAGCCCTCGATGAGGATCACGGTCTCGGCGAAGTAGGCCTCGGCGCTGAGCGCGGTCGAGTAGCGCGAAAGGGCCTTGGCCTCGCTTGGGGAGAGGCCGGTGGCGCGGTGAAACTCGGCGCCCGCCCCGCCGCTGCGGGCGATGCGGGCTATCTCGCGCGGGTCCCGGCGATCGAGCACGGCGGCGGAGTGGGTGGTGAGGAGGGTCTGGGCGGGGCCGTCGCTAAGCGCGGAGACCAGCGCTCGCTGGGCGTGGGGGTGGAGGGCGTTCTCGGGCTCATCGACCAGCACGATCGAGTTGGGGGCGCCGGCGATCCGGTGAAGCAAAAAGGCGAAGATGGACGCCTGACCGAGGCCACCGCTCTGGTTGCCGAGCGCCAGGCGGCCCGAGCCGAGCGCCAGCAGCAGGTGCAGTTGGCGCAGCGCCTCGCGGGAGTCGCTCGTCTCGCGCCCCAGCGCAAAGGCATTCTCCGCTACGCCCGGAAGGAGGCCCGCTAGCTGCTCGCGGCCCTCACTGAGGAGCGCCCGCAGCTCATCGGCGGCGGCGAGCTCCTCCCCGGCTGCGGCAATCGCCTCGACGGCCTGCTCGAGGTCGTCGTGGAGGGGGAGTTCGTCGATCAGGGCAGCGAGGATGCTGCGGTTGCCGACCAGGGCGAGCAGGCGAGCCGGGTCGCGCCAGCTCGGCAGCTCCATCAGCGGGATCGCTTCGCGGGCGGCGCGCGAGACCTGCCGCCAGCCGTCGTCGGGGAAGCCATGGTTCATGCGCAGCTCGCGCTCCTCCTCGTCCCAGAGCACCTGCAGGCCGATTCGTAGCACCGGTGGAGTCGGGTTGAAGTCGATCGCTTCAGCAAAGAGACCGTGGCTTGAGGCGGGAATCTCGCTCAGGGTGGCGATCAGCTCGATCGGCTCCTCGGGATAGCGGAGATCCTCGCGGCTCACCTCGCCACCTTGGAGGGCCAGACGGACTGCCGTCAGGATGCTTGACTTGCCAGAGCCGTTGGCGCCGACGAGGACCAGCGAGTCGCCGCCGAGCTCGAGGTTGAGCTCCTCGTAACATCGGAAGTTCTTGATCGCGATCGAGTGGAGTTTCACGGGGTGAGGGGTTGGGAGCCGCGCCACCGTTTCACAACAGTCAGTGCCGTGCCACGCTCACTGCGTGAAACTCGCATGCCGCCCATTAGTGATCAGCGTAAAGACCGTTCGGTCCGGACCGGTGAAAGCGTAGGAATTTGATCGTCCAGACTTGGTCCCAAAATTGGTCCCCGACTCCACCGAACTCAGCCGAACTCCCTGGACGTGATTCGCTTATCAGGCCCAATTTGGCTCTATAGAAGGGTTTCGGCGCGACTCAGAAAACTGCGATCTAGGTAAAGGGGTTCTCGGCGTAGCGAGCCTCGGCTCGCGCCATTTTGCGCGGTCCATATAGATGGCGCGCCCACCAGGACGCCGGGCGCGCAAGCCTAAACGCGGCAATCCACCAGGCGACTCCGAGGGTCACGAAGCCGAAGCCCGCGAGGAAGTCATGTCCCTTCATTTCGGCGACAGTGACAGGACCGAGGAACATGAGGACCACCAGCCCCACGACGTAGGCGATCTGAATTGCGGTCGAAACCGCCAGCGGTGCCATCCACGACAGTATGCCCGGATCAACTCAACGTTCGACCGCTTCGCACTCGGCGATGGGGTGGCACGTCAGGCAGAGGACTTCGCCGTTGAGGCGAGCTTCCCTCGGCCCGTTCGCGAGCGACACTGCACGGGTAGCAGGGCATCAGGCCCTCGGCGCCCGGGGAGGCAGAAGAGTCGTCGCCCAAAGGCTGCCCGATCGCCTCAAAACTTGGTCCCGAAATTGGTCCCCGACTCCACCAAACTCAGCCGAACTCGCTGCACGTGATTCGCTCTATCAGGCCAGATTCGGCTCCATGGACGGGTTTCGGCGCGACTCATAATCCGTCGGTCGAAGGTTCGAGTCCTTTCCGCCCCATCAGATCAGATGTCGCAGAAGCGTGAGGCATGTGCAACGACCCGGATCTCGTCCTCGCATTTTGCGGATCCGGTGGTCGCCGGCGTCCGGGAGCGTCCGTAGAGTGAGGGCGATGAATGGGGCAGAGCAACGTCGCGAGGAAGAGCATTTCCGCAAGGTGGAGGGGGCGATGCTCTTCGTCGAAGATGCTGCCCGCCGGCTCGACGAAGCGGCTGGCGAGCTGAAGAAGGACGATGCCGCCCCTCATCTGATCGCCGCCCTGGAAACGGCCGCTGGCGCCGTCAGGGCCGACCACGGCCGCCTGATGAAGTCGGTCTACTGGCGCGCGCCGTCGGCCGACCAAGGGGAGTTGGCGCCGGCCGTCGGCGAGCAGCAGCGCCTCGCTTCCTAGCCGGCCGCCGATGCCCATCACCGGCGAGGAGATCAGGGCTAACCTGACGCGGTTCGTTGCGCGCTGGAGCGTGCGGGACGGCTACGAGCGTGGCGAGGCCCAGACGTTCCTCACCGAGCTCTTCGATTGCTACGGGAAGCGGCTCTCCGACGTCGCCGAGTTCGAGCGCTTCCAGGCGGGCGGCTTCGTCGATCTGATCTGGCCGCGGGTCTGCATCTTCGAGATGAAGTCGGCTGGTGAGGCGGCCCGCCTCGCCAAGCACCGCGAGCAGGCGCTCACGTACTGGCGGGAGGCTGCGGACGCGGAGCAGGACATCCCCGCTCCGGATTACGTGGTGCTCTGCGCCTTCAAGCGCTTCGAGGTCTGGGAGCCGGGCAGGTCCCCGAAGGCGCCGCGGGTGAAGTTCGATCTCGAAGAGCTGCCCGACCGCTACACCTCGCTTTTCTTCCTGGCCGGCGACGAGCCGGTGTTCAACGCCCGCCAGGAGGGGGTCACGCTCGAAACCGTCGGCAAGCTGGCCGACCTCCTTCACAAGCTCGAGCAGCGGGAGGAGGGCGATCCGCAGTCGCGTCGCCGCTTCGTCCTGCAGGCGGTGTGGTGCATGTTCGCTGAGGATCTGGGCCAGATCCCGGGGCAGGGATTCACCCGCGTCGTCAACGACCTGATCGCCAATCCCCGCCGCTCCAGCGCTGACGACCTGGGGCGCCTCTTCGAGTACCTTGACGATCCCAGTCCGGAGCGACCGACGCACGGCCTCTATGCGGGGGTCCCGTACGCAAACGGGTCGCTATTCAGCGATCCGAGCCGCATCGACCTGACACCGGACGAGCTCGTCCTGTTGCGCGAAGTCAGCGCCTCCAACTGGCAGGAGGTCCAGCCCTCGATCTTCGGCTCGCTGCTGCAGGGGGTGTTCGGGCACGACAAGCAGTGGCGCCTGGGTGCCCACTACACCCACGAGTCGGAGATCCAGAAGATCGTGACGCCGACGATCGTCGAGCCGTGGAACGAGCGGATTGAGGGTCTGTCGAGCTTCAAGGAGGCGCGCAGGGCCCAGGGCGACCTCCTCAACTACGTCGTGCTCGACCCCGCCTGCGGCTCCGGCAACTTCCTCTACGTCGCTTACAGGGAGCTGCGGCGCATAGAGGCCAGGCTGGCTGCCCGCACTGCCGAGCTGGCCCAAGCCGAGGGGCGCCCGGCCCAGGAAGGCCTCAGCGCGTTCTTCCCCCTGCAGAACATGCGCGGCATCGAGATCGAGCAGTTCGGCGTCGACCTGGCGCGGGTGACGCTCTGGATGGGGCACAAGCTCGCGGTCGAGGAGCTCGGCCTCGACGAGAGCACGCTGCCGCTCGCGGATCTCTCCGGCATCCGCCGCGCCGACGCGCTCCGCGTCGAGTGGGACGAGGCCAATGCGATCATCGGCAACCCGCCCTACCACGGCTCTCAGAACCTCCGCAAGATCCTCGATGAGGACTACGTGGAATGGCTCAAGGATCACTTTGACGCCGGCCTCAAGGACCTCTGCGTCTACTGGTACCGGCGCGCCGCCGACCAGATGCGTCCCGGTGATCGGGCCGGCCTCGTCGGCACGAACTCGATCAGCCAGAACCGGGCGCGCGGCGCCAGCCTCAACTACGTCGTCGAGAAGGGCGGCGTGATAACCGACGCCGTCTCGCGCCAGAAGTGGCCGGGCGAGGCGATCGTCAACGTCAGCATCGTCAACTGGGTGCAGCAACCGGACGCGCCGCCGGAGCACTTCGTGCTCGACGGCGAGCCGGCAGAGGGGATCAACACTCGCCTGCGAGAGTCGAAGCTGGCAATCGAGGAGTACGAGCCGTTGTCGGCGAACAAGGGGCGCTCGTTCCAGGGCCCGATCCCGGCCGGGAGCTTCTACCTGGAGCCCGAAGAGGCCGAAGGGATCCTCGCCCGCGACGACGCGAACTACTCCGAGGTCGTGCGGCCCTACCTGATCGGCGACGACATCACCGAGGAGCCAGAGCAGCAGCCCCGGCGCTTCATCATCGACTTCGGGATGCGGACGCTGGAGATGGCGATGCACTTCCCTGAGGCGCTTCGCCTGGCCCGTGAGCGGGTCAAGCCCACCCGGGACAAGAACAACCGAGAGGCGTACCGTCGTTACTGGTGGCGCTTCGCCGAGCCGCGTCCCAAGATGCGGGAGGTGATCGAGCCCCTGCCGCACTACATCGCAGGAAACCGAATCGGCAAGCGCTTTCTCTTCTGCTGGGCGGATGCCTTGGTTTGCCCCAGCGATCTGACCATTGTCTTCGCCTTCGACGACGACTATTCGATCGGGGTCCTTATGTCCTCGATTCACGGAGCCTGGGCACACTCGGAGTCATCGACCCTTGAGGATCGCCCGCGCTATACGCCGACCTCATGCTTCGAGACCTTCCCCTGGCCGCAGCCCGATGATGCGGTTCGCAGCGGGATCGGCGCGATCGCCAAGGACCTGATCGAGTGCCGCCAGGCGATTTGCGTCGAGAACGAGATCGGCCTCACCGACCTCTACAACCGTGTCGACGAAAATGCCTGGTCTGAGCTTTCCGACCTCCATCGCCAGCTCGATGAGGCTGTCGCCCGCGCCTACGACTGGGACCGAGCCGTCGCCCACGACCCCCTGGAGATCAAGGCCCGCCTCGCCGAGCTGCACGCGCGCATCGTGGACGGGGTTCCCTACGAACCGTTCGGTTGAAACTTGGTCCTGAAATTGGTCTCCGACTCCACCGAACTCATCCGAACTCCTCAGACGTGATTTGCTCTATCAGGCCAGATTCGGCTCTATAGACGGCTTCCGGCTCGACTCATAATCCGTAGGTCGAAGGTTCGAGTCCTTCCCGCCCCACTTGACGCCAGTTCCTCTGAGAATCTTTGCGTGTGGCATCGAGTGATCGAACCGTAGAAGGCGGAGTCGACTGGTACGCGGCGCGGCTGCGCCTTGAGTGGAGTGTGGAGTTGCAGGCACGCGCCGACGTGGCTGGCATCCGGGTGCAGAGCATCACGCCTGCGGCGTGCAAGGACAACTGGCGATGGGGCGCCGGCAATCACTTTGTCGGATGGCCGGACGCTCCGGCCGAAGTCGTGCTTGAGCTGGTCGCAATACACCCGCTTGATGCCCGTTCGCAAATCATCGAAGCTCTTGATCCAGATGGCGCATTCCGATTCGACCCAGGTGCTGCGCTGGATTTTGCCTGGCCGCCGGCGGTATGTGCGGCAGCCCGACCTCGTTAAAGCTGATCTGGAGATGCTGCCTGAGATGCCCTTTTGATGCGGCCCGTGTCCTACCCGATTGTGTTGGAGATCCTTGAGGACGGGGAATGGACGACCGTGCGCCTCTGGGACAACGCCGACGCGGTCGATGAGCACCACGAGCACGAGTACTCGCGAGCTGGCGGGAAGCAGGCGCCGATCGTCCTCGATTTCAGCTCCCCGAATGAGGCAATGGCGGCGGCGATCAAGAAAGCCAAGGCGGATGCTCCGGCGATCGTGAGACAATGGCGGACGTCATGAGCCACGATGCCAATATCGATCCCGCGACCGCGAGAGTCCTCGCCGGCATCGAGGACGAAGACCTGGCTGCTCGCTATCCCGACCGGGCACACTTCATTTCTGCCGACAATCCCCATCAGGGCGAGATGGCCACGCGTGCGCTGTTCGAAGGCGATCCAGTCGTGATCGTCTACCCAGACGGACACGAGCTGCTCGTTCAGCCTGAGCTGCCCCGCGGTTTTGCGCGCTGGTCTCAGGCTGTGGCCGGGCGCCTGCTTCGATTCCGGCATCTCGGTCAAGGCACCGTACAGCTGCCCCCCCGTGCTCGCATCGAGGCTCGCGACGCGGGCGGCCATCCGATCGCCGCATAGTTCGAGGTAGGTGGCAGGACTTTCCCTGTGCGGGCTCGTCCGGCCGCAGCTACGGTGTTCGCATGCCCGAAGAGTCCGAGCTGGACGAGTTCGAGTCGCTGGTGGTCGATGCGATCGATCGGTTGCCCGAGGAATTCCAGGAGGTTCTGGCGAGGGTGGCGGTGGTGGTCTCCGACCGCGGGCGCGAGGTGCGTGCCTACGGGCAGTATTTCGGCGACGGGGTGGCCCGGGACAACTTCGAGGACCGGATCGTCATCTACCGCGACACGCTCGAACGCGACTTCGGCCACGACAGGGAGCTGCTCGCCCGGCAGGTCGAGCGGACCCTGCGCCACGAGCTCGCCCACCATCTCGGCTGGGGCGAGCGCGGGGTGGGCGGACTCGGCCTCTGAGGGCCACGCGCGCCCCGATTCGCGTTACTCCGCCTTCTGCGCGACGACGGCGACGTAGTAGAGCGGCTCGCCGTTGACCGAGATCCGGTGGCGGTAGCGGTGGCGGGCGTGCTCGACCAGCTCGCCGCTCTCGAACATCCGCTCGAGCAGGCGGGAGAAGCCGCTCGCGTCGCCGTTTTCGAGGAACTGGTCGCGGATGTTGAAGGCGATCCAGCCGCCCGGGGCGACCAGGTCGTAGGCGGCGCGGAAGGCGTCGGGTGGCATGTCGCCGAAGCCGAGCGCGGCGACGCAGGTGAGGCAGTTGAAGCCGCGCCCCTCGAGCTCCGCGCGCGCCTCCGGGTCGAGCTCGGTCAGGTTGAGCGCGTGGTAGCCGTCATAGAGGCCCGGCCGGTCCCGTTCGGCGGCCTCCTTGGCCTCCTCGAGCAGGTCGACGCCGACGATCTCCTCGGCGCCGATCCGCGCCAGCTCCTCGCCGACCATCCCGTTGCCGGCGCCGAGGTCGACCGCGCACAGCTCGCCCGGGTCTGCGTCCTCGCGCTCCAGCGTCTCGTCGAGCAGGTCGACGACGACCTGGGGCGATCGGCAGCTCAGCACCTCGGCGAAGATCCGCTCGTAGAGCCCCGGAACGGAGTAGATCTCGCCGTAGTCGTGACAGCGAAGACGGCGGCGCTCGCCGTCCTCCTCGATCTCGAAGAACTCCTGGTCCTGCTCGAGCCCGAATGCGCCCGCGCGCGGCAGGTGAACCTTGAGGTCTTCCTCGGATAGCGTGGACATGCGCTCCTCTTGTGTCGTTACGTCGCCGGCGGCGACCCCAGCAAGTGCGTGCCACGCCGGTGGACGGCGGACGCGAACCACACCCGGCCGACGCGACTTTCGTCAAGGCCGCCGGGCGACACCCACGCTATCGGGATTCGACCAGGCGTGCGCATCCGCCCACCTCTACCCACCCGTCCGGCTTCGGCAGACAGCGCAGCACGGAGCCATGTCCCTGATAAATGACCAGCGAACGCCCGAGCCGCGCGCAGAGCCCGATCGCCGCCGAGCCCGTCGCCTCGTCCTCGACGATTCCGGCCTCGGGGACGAAGGACCGCGCCCGCACCGTCCCCGCCGCCTCGTCTATCCAGGCCCAGGCATAGGTGTTGACCCCCTGCGCCGCGGAATCGAGCGCGCGCACGCCGGCGGACGAGCCGAGCTCGAGGTACTCGAACGGCGGCGCCCACTCGGGTCGCGCAGCTATGTAGGTCTCCTCGTCGGCGTAGCGCACCGCGACCTCGCCCGCCGGCGTCAGCAGCGCGTCGACCGGCGATCCCTCCCGCGCCAGCAGCCAGGCGGCGCCGACCGTCGGGTGCCCGGCGAACGGCAGCTCGACCCGGGGCGTGAAGATGCGCATACGGCCCGAATCGCGGTCCTCGACGAATACCGTCTCGCTGAAGCCGAGCTCCGCGGCGACCGCCTGCCGCTCCGCCTCCGGTACCGCGGCGCCGTCGAGGAAGACTCCGAGCGGATTGCCCCATTCGCCGTCCTCGTTGACGAATACCCGCAGGATGCGTAGTTTCGGCACCACCCGATCCTAGACTTGCCCGGCGCGTGGGCGAGAATGAGCCGGGGTGTCCGCCCCCATCCACCGAGAGGAGTCGAAGGTGTCCGAACAGAAGCCGAGGCGAGTGTGGGGGAGACGACTGCCCGCCCTGCTGGCCGCCCTGTCGATCGCAGTGGCCGGCCTTGCCTGGGCCGGCTGCGGCGGTGGCAACGACAGCAGCAGCGAAGCCCAGGAACGGATCGAGAAGGGCGCCGAAGAAGCGAAGCAGGGGATAGAAAAGGGCAAGGAAGAAGTGAAGAAGGGCTTCAAGCAGGCCGAAGAAGAAGTCAAGAAGGGCGTCAACGGGGGCTCGGCGGAAGCCCAGAAGGGCATCGAAAAGGGCAAGGCGGAAGCCCAGAAGGGCATCGAAGAAGCCGAAAAGTACGCGCAGGAATACGCGCCCTAGGCCGGGACAGCGGGCGCCGACTCCTCGGCGAGGTCGGCGGCGAGCGCCTCGACGACGCGCGGGTCGAACTGGCTGCCGCTGCTGCGGCGCAGCTCGGCCAGCGCTTCGCCGGGGCTGAGCGGCCGGCGTTGCGCCCGCGGCTCGGTCATCGCCGCGAATGCCACGGCGACGGCGATCACCCGCGCGCCGATCGGGATCGATTCCCCGGCCAGCCCGTCCGGGTAGCCGCTGCCGTCGAAGTGCTCGGCGCTGGAGCGGACCAGGCGGGCGACGGTGGCGAGCCCGGGGGCGGCCGAGACGATTCTCGCCCCCTCCGCCGTGTGGCTGCGAACCAGCGCCCGCTCGGCTTCGTCAAGCGCTTCTTCCTTGTCCAGGACCGCGTCCGGCACCGCGAGCAGGCCGACCGGCTGCAGCTCGGCGGCGAGCGCGACGTCGTCGATCTCCTCGCGCTCGAGGCCGAGCCGGCGGGCAAGCGGGATCGCCCGGTAGGCGGTTACGCGCAGGCGGTTGCGGGCTTCGGGGCGACGGGCGTCGAGCGCCGCCATCAGCACCGCGTGCGCCTGGCGCCGCGCCGAGCGGTGCCTTCGCCGGCGGTGCGCGGCAAGTCGCCTGCCGGCCACCTGGAACGCCGTGTCGGCGTCCGACGTCTCGCCGGGGATCGTCACCTCGCCGTAGGAGCGACCGGTCAGTGCTTCGAGCTCCTCGGCCTGCGGGCCGGTCGCCGCCAGCACCACCTCGCCGATCTGCCGGTCGGTGATCGGGACGAGGACCGCGAGCCTGCTCGCCCCGACCCGGTAGGCGATCCCGCCGAGCGGCAGCACCGCGTCGACGAGCCCCAGCGCGGCGTGGCGCAGCACCTCGTCGCCGGCGCTGTAGCCGCGCCTGTCGCTGTGCGCCTCCAGGCCCTCGAGCTCGAGCAGGACGAGTACCCAGCCATCGCCCGGCGCGGCGGCAGCGGCCTGGACGTCCGTTTCGAGGCTGGCGCGGTTGCGCAGCCCGGTGATCTGGTCGTTGACCGCGTCACGGCGCCGTCGGGCGAGCTCGCCCGACTGACGCCGGCTCGTTTCGAGCATGCGTGCGAACACGGTGACGATCAGCCCCAGAGTGAGCCAGAAGACGAGCGCCGGCACCCGTTGGTTGAGATGGTCGTAGATGAGCAGCGCGATGCTGACCAGCGCAAAGGTGAGCGGGCCGATGAGCGAACGCCATCCGCTCGGCCCCAGCACAGCGCTCCATGCGCGTCCGATCGCCTCCATCGTTCCTCTCATCGACCCATGGACGGACCGAGGAAAGACCCCCGGACGATTGATCGAAAACCGTGAGATGCGCTTAGGCCGGGTCCACCTCTTCGTCGCCTTTGCCTTCACCGTGATGGCGGACCCGGTCTCCTCGGTCGCCTACGCGATCGAGGCCGCCCTGCGGGCGCTGGACGGCGACCCGGCGAGCCTCGTCGCGGCGATGTCCCTGGTGGTCGGGATCATCGTCGTCGTCGCGTTCACCTACCACCAGCTGATCGGTCGCTTTCCGCGCGGAGGCGGCGGGCCCGAGGCGGTGGCCGCGGCGTTCGGCGAGGGATGGACCTTCGTACCGCTGGGCGCTCTGCTGGTCGATTTCACCCTGACCGTCGCCGTCAGCTGCTCCGCCGGCGCAGCGGCGCTGATCGCCTACGTGCCGGAGCTCGGCGGCGCTCGCCTGCCGATCGCCCTGGCCCTCGCCGGGGCGGTCGCCGGCGGCGTGCTCGCCGGCCACCGTGGCCGGGTGCTGTTCGCGTTCGCCACCCAGGCCTTCATCCTGTTCGCGGTCGGGGTCATCGTCGCCGGGGCCCTCGCCGAGCCGCATGCGGCCCCCGCACTTGTCGGGGACCATGGTGGGGCGTTGTTCGCCGGCGCCTCCCTCGCCGCCGTGCTGGCCGCCTTCCCGCTCGGGATGGCGCTTGCGACCGGGCTCGAGGCGCCCTCGAACGCGATCGCGCAGTTGCCCCAGCTCGGCGACCGGGGGCGGCGCCTGTTCGGCCGCGGCACGCTCTGGCTGATGGTGGCGATCGTCGGCGGCCTGACGCTCTGCTTCGCCGTGCTGGCGGTGCGGCTCGGGGTCCCGCTTCCCGACGAGGACTCGACGCTGCTCGCCGGGGTGGCCCGGGCGTCGGTCGGCGGCGGCGTCGCCCTCGCCTGCTTTCAGGCGCTCAGCGCCCTGCTCCTGCTGGCCGCCGCCGCATCCTCCTACCTCGCCGGCTCCGGCGTGCTCAAGGCGCTCGCCGCGCTCGGGCGCGATGGCGCGGCCGGGCTGCTGCCCGAGCGGCTGCGCCGCGAAAACCGCTTTCTCGTCGCCCACTGGGGAGTTCTGGTGGTGTTTGCCGCCGCCGCGGCGATGATCCTGGCGGCCGGCGGGCGCGAGCAGCAGCTGGTCCAGTTCTATGCGGTCTCGGTCTTCGCCAGCTTCCTCGCCGCGACGCTCGCCTGCGCACGGCTCTCGCTGGCCGATCGGCGGCGCTGGGAGGCGGCTGCAAATCTCCTCGGGACCGCGCTCGTCGCCCTCGTGCTCGTCCTCAACCTGACCCGGCTCGACTCGGCGATCGCGCTGCTCGCCTCGCTTGCGGTCGCCGCCTACCTCTGGCGAGGATGGGTCGCGCGGGGCAGGCCGGGGGGCGTCGCGCGCGCCCAGGCGCGCGACTGAGCGCCGGCCTCTAGCGCACCGTGCAGTTGCGCGTCAGCGAGGTGTGGATCCGCTCGCCGCCGGAGAAGGAGAAGGTGCCGCGGGTGAACGAGAAGATCGCGCCCGGAAAGCCCTTCGGGGCCGCGCAGCGGGCGCTGAGGAAGCTGTAGCTGCGGCCGCGGTAGCGGTAGCGCCGCTCGAAGACGAGCGAGACGTCGGTGACGTAGCCGAGGTCGGAGGCGATCCTCGGGATGTCGGTGGAGAGCTCGGTGCCGAACTTTCCGCGCTTCGGGTGGCGGACGTCGAAGCTGAGCACGATCGTCACGTCGGCGGGCGTGGAGGCGTGGACGTGCAGGAGCACGGTCGAGTGTCCGTGCGCGCGACCGTTGAAGGCGAGCATCCGGCCGTGCACCGGCGCCGGTTCGCTGCCGTGGAATTCGAGGTTGGCGTCGAAGCCGCCGTGGCCGACGAGCGCTCCCTTGCAGCGCTCCAGCGCCGTGGCCGAGTCGGTCGACTCGAGCTCCGCCGCCCTGCAGACAGGCAGGCCCTTGGTGGTGATGCGGCCATAGCGGTTGACCCCGAACGAGATCTTCCGCAGTCGCGGCGGCACGGAGCCGTCGCTGGTCTCGATCGCGGTGTTGAGGCGCACCGTCACCGGCACGTCTCGATCGCGCGGCAGGGTGTGAGGGGCGAAGCCGCCGCCGAACTTGATGTACAGGCCGTTGCGGCCGAAGATCTCGGCGTGCGCGGCGGCGGCGCCCCCGAGCGCCAGGCAGAGCAACGCCGCGATCAGCAGAGTCCTCCTCACAGGGAAATTCTAGATCGAGGCGGCAGCCGGCCCGCGCAGCTTCGGTTAAGCCGCTACTTGGCGAGCACGCCGGACATCGCCCGCAGCCCAAGGTCCATGCCGCTCCAGAAGGCGCCGGCGTGGAAGGGCTCGCCGCGGCTGAAGCGCCAGGGGACCGAGTGGCCGAGCATCTTCTTGCCCGCCCGCCAGGCCTTCGAGCTGCCGACGCGATAGTCGCCGTTCGCGTCCGGCCGCACTTCGATCGGCCTCGCCGGGTCACCAGTGAGGCGCAGCGGCACCTGGGCGAAGGTCGCCTTGTCGAACTGCTCCATCACGCACATGCTGACCGGGTCGAAGTCGAGCTCCGGCTCGCTGCCGAGCAGCTCGGCCGCCAGGTGGGAGGCCGCCGCGTCGGCCTGCAGGAAGGCGAGGAAGGCCTGCTTGACCGGGAAGTCGCCGGCGTCGCCGACGGCGAAGATCTCCGGATGGCGAGTCAGCTGCCGGCTGCGGAGCTCGGTCGCGAGGAAGCCGCGGTCGTCGGCCTCGAGGCCGGGGAAGGCGGTCGCGGCGATGTAGGGCGGGAAGGCGACGAGCAGGTCGTACTCGAGCTGCTCGCCGTTTGCGTAGGAGACGGCGCCGGGGTCGACGCGCTCGACCACCCAGTCGGTGTGGCCGTCGATGCCGCGGCGCTCGAACTCGGCCGCGGCGACCTCGTGCAGGCGCGGGCCGAAGGCCTGGATGTAGCTGCTCTCGAAGGTCGACCAGGCGATCTCGGTGCTCTCGCGGGCGCCGTTGCGGCGCAGCCACGTGTCGAGCATCAGCACGATCTCGTACAGCGGCCCGGCGCACTTGTTGTTCGGCGGGACGACGAAGAGCACGCGCTGCTTCCCCGTCCCCCGGCCGCTGAGCAGCCCCTGGAAGCCGGCCCGGAGGCGCAGCATCTCAGCTGGGGTCCAGGGGGTGATCGCGTGCTCGCCGAGGCCGGGGATCTCCGCGGCGCGCATGTCGGCGCCGGTCGCGACGACGAGGAAGTCGTAGGGAATCGAGCGGCCGTCGAGCTCGACCCTGCGCGCGTCGGGGTCGATCCCGTGAGCCTTCGCCTGGATCAGCTCGATGTCCTTGCGCGCCGCCGGCTTAGCCAGCGGCACCTTCAGCTTCTCCGGGTCCATGCCGAACGGCACATAGATCGAGTTCGGCTTGAAGAGGAAATGATCGCTGTCGGAGACGAGCGTGATCTCCGCCCGCTCGCCCGCCAGCCGCCGCAGGTCGAAGGCGGTCTCCAAGCCGCCGAACCCACCGCCGAGGACAACCACATGACCCTTGCTCATGGCCACACCGTCGCAATCGGGTGCTCGCCTCACATCCGCGTCAATCCGCGCATCGGCTGCGGCAATGCACGGATATGCAGGCGACGGCCCTACTCGCCGATCGCCGACAACGGCCGGCCGGGCCAGTACGGCCACTCCTCGAACTCGTGGCAGCGGCCGTCGGCGGCGAAACGGATCAGCCAGAGGTCCCTGTACGAGGCGCCGGTCGCGTATGCCACCTCGACTCGAATGACAGCCGTGTCGCCATCAACGGCGACAATCTCGTGGGACATCTCGAAGACCTCGTCGGGGCCGACCCG
>CAWIFA010000006.1:0-3929 GCA_963835315.1 uncultured Solirubrobacterales bacterium
GAAACTGGCGAGCGACGACGGCCACGTGGGCCACCACGGCTACGTCACCGACCTGCTCTCGACCATGCTCGAAGGCGACGACGCCCAGACCGCGGCCGTCTACGCCTGCGGCCCACCGCAGATGCTCGACGCCGTACAAGCTCTCTGCTCCTCCAGGAAAGTCGCCTGCGAGCTGGCGATGGAGTCCCCGATGGCCTGCGGCTATGGGGCCTGCTACGGCTGCGCGGTTCCGAAGGGCGACGGCACCTACATGCGCCTTTGCGTAGACGGACCGGTGGTGCGGGCATGATCGAGTTCTGCGGCCTCGATCTACGGCATCCGATCGTCAACGCCTCCGGCACGTTCGACGCGATCGCCGCCCGCAGCGTCTATGGCGACGCCCTGCTCGACGACTTCCCCTTCTCCGCCTTCGTCTCGAAGACGATCACGCTGGAGCCCAGGGCCGGCAACGACCCGCAACGGATCTGGGAGACCGCTGCCGGGATGATCAACTCGATCGGGCTGCCGAACAAGGGACTGGAAGGGTTCATCGCCGAGGACCTGTCGCAGCTCGGTGAATTGCCGGTGCCGCTGATCGTCTCCGTGATGGCGACCGGGCGCGAGGACTTCGGGCGGATGGTCTCGGCCCTGGACGCCCACGACGAGGTCGCGGCGTTCGAGCTCAACGTCTCCTGTCCCAACGTCCACTCCGGGTTGATCGTCGGCGAGCAGCCGTCCGAGACGCTGGCGCTGCTGGAAGCGCTGCGGCCGCTGACCCGCAAGCCGCTGATCGTGAAGCTCACTCCCAACGTCGCCGACCCGGCGGCCGTCGCGGTCGCCGCGGAGGAGGGGGAGCCGACGCGGTCTCGCTGATCAACACCGTCAAGGCGAGCGGCGGGCCGGTCACCGGCGGTCTCTCCGGCCCCGCGGTCAGGCCGATCGCGATCGCCCAGGTGCAGGCCGTCGCCGCGTCGATCGGGCTGCCGATCGTCGGCATGGGCGGGGTCTGCAGCGGCGCCGACGCGGCGGAGATGCTCGCCGCCGGGGCCGCCCTGGTCGCCGTCGGCACCGAGAGCTTTCGCGACCCGCAGGCCGGAAGCCGCATCGCCGCGGAGCTCTCCGGGACTCCTGAGCGGTCGCCCCAGCCTCAACCTTAACTCCAGGTCTAGGTGAATTCGGCAAAAACCGGGGGTATTCCCTTGCACCCTCGTGAGCCGCGGCTATACTCGCCGCCCACATGCCCGTCCCGGTCAAGACCTCCGCAGCGGCCCCCGAGAGGTCGCTGGATCAGAGAATGGACGCGCTCAGGCGGGCAAACGACATCCGCACCGCCCGCGCCAAGCTGAAGAAGGACCTCAAAGCGGGCAAGGCGAGCATCCACGCTCTGCTGCTGGACCCGCCGGAGTACGTGATGACGGCGAAGGTCTTCGACATGCTGCTCGCGGTCCCCAAGTACGGCCGCGTGAAGACGAACCGGATCCTCAACCAGTGCCGGATCTCGCCCTCGAAGACGATCGGCGGCCTCTCCGAGCGTCAGAGGGCGGAGCTGGTAAACCAGCTCCGCCGCTAGCGAAGCCGACCGGTCCGCCGGTCAGTATCTCCGGCCGCCATGGCCAAAGTCTTCGTCATCACCGGGCCCAGCGGGGTCGGCAAGGGGACGTTGATCTCGACGCTGCTCGAACGGGTGCCCGACCTCGAGCTCTCGGTCTCGGCGACGACGCGGGAGCCGCGCGAGGGGGAGGTCGACGGGCGCGACTACCACTTCCTCACGCCCGAGCAGTTCGACCGGCGGATCGAGCGCGAAGACTTCCTCGAGTTCGCCACCTACAGCGGCCATCGCTACGGCACGCTGCGCTCCGAGGTGCGCAAGCGGCTCGAGGCCGGCCGCTCGGTCGTGCTCGAGATCGAGGTGCAGGGCGCGCGCCAGGTGCGGGCGGCGATGCGCGAGTCGATCCAGGTCTTCATCGCCCCGCCCGACCCGGCGGTGCTGCGCGAGCGGCTCGAGGCGCGCGCCTCGGACTCGCCGGCGGCGATCGACGCGCGGCTCGAGGTCGCCGAGCAGGAGCTGGCCGCGCAGGGCGAGTTCGCCTACTGCCTGGTCAACGACGATCTGGAGCGGGCCGCGGCCGAGCTGGAGCGAATCGTGCGTGGCGAGCTCGGCCTGCCTGTAGACTCCGCGACCGGATGATCAAACCACGCGTTGACAAGCTGCTCGAGCACGCCGACTCGCACTACGCCGCGGTCGTCGTCGCGGCGAAGCGGGCACGTCAGATAAACAGCTACTTCCACAACCTCGGCGAGGGCGGCTTCGGCGAGTACCCGCCGCCGATGGTGGAGACTCGCGGCGACCGCAACTACCTCTCGATGGCGCTGGAGGAGCTTGCCGAGGGCAAGCTCAAATACGAGTACCGCGCCTAGTACCGCTCCAATGGCCAGGATCCTGCTCGGCGTCAGCGGCGGCATCGCCGCTTACAAGGCGCTGGAGCTGGCCCGCCTCGCCACGCTCGCCGGTCACGGCGTGCGCGTGCTGATGACCGGGAACGCGACCCGCTTCGTCGGCGCCGCCTCCTTCGAGGGCATCGTCGGCGCGCCGGTGCTGACCTCGGAGTTCGCGCGCGACCCGCTCGGCGGCGCCTTCCCCGGCGACCCGCGGCCGGCGCACGACCCGATCGGCCACCTCGAGGTCGTCGCCAACTGCGACGCCTACCTGCTGGCGCCGGCCTCGGCCAACACGATCGCCAAGTTGGCGGCGGGGATCGCCGACTCGATGCCGACCACCGCCTTCCTCGCCTGTACGGCGCCGCGCCTCGTCGCCCCGGCGATGAACGACCGCATGTACGCCGACGCCGCGACGCAGGCAAACCTGGCGACGCTGCGCGAGCGCGGCGTCGAGACGATCGAGCCCGGCGAGGGCCGGCTCGCCTCGCGCGGCGAGCACGGCAGGGGCCGGCTGCCCGACCCGGCCGAGCTGCTGGCGCGGGTCGAAGCGACCCTGCCGGCGGGCGAGCGCCCCTGGGACGGCCTGCGGGTGCTGGTCACCGCGGGCGGCACGCGCGAGCCGATCGACTCGGTGCGCTTCCTCGGCAACCGCTCGAGCGGCCGCATGGGCTTCGCCCTCGCCGCGGCGGCGAAGCGGCGCGGCGCCGACGTCACCCTGATCGCCGCCAACGTCACCCTGCCCGAACCCGCCGGCGTGCGCCGCATCGACGTGGAGACGACCGAGCAGCTCGCGGAGGCGACGGCATCGGAATTCGCGAACGCCCACATCCTGCTGATGGCCGCCGCCCCGGCCGACTTCCGCGCTGTGGAGATCGCGCCTGGCAAGCTCCGGCGCGAGGGCGAGCTGAACGTCCAGCTGGAACCCACCACGGACATCCTCGGCGGCCTCGAAGCGGGCGAAGGGCAGACGGCGGTGGGCTTTGCAGCCGAACACGGCAACGACGCCGAGCGAGCCCGCGAGAAGCTCACCCGCAAGAGCCTCGACCTGATCGTCCTCAACGACATCTCCGACCCGGGCATCGGCTTCGACAGCCCCGAAAACGCCGCAACCCTGATCAGCTCCACCGAAGAGGCCCACCTCTCGCAAGCCCCCAAGGACGTAATAGCCGAGCAGATCCTCGAGCGAGTAGACCAGCTTCGAGCCCAATCCAACCTCCAGCGAAGCTAGCCGGCGTTCCGTGAGGGCGGGTGTGGGTGTCCCCCGACGCAGCGGCGTCCTCTTTTTCGCCCCACCGACGTTGTAGGCGCCAGCCGTAAGGCGTTCCTGGCGAAAAACCCAGCAAGGCGGGGACACCCACGCTCGCCCACCACCTACGCGGGCTATACTGACGCCAAGCTTTTTGTCCCTATGCAGTAGCGAGAAGTGGGCCTGGCCCACTTTTTTTTCGTCCGAACCAGGCATGACAGACCTCAAAGACAGCATCCAGCAGCAACTCGCCGAGCTCGACGCC
>CAWIFA010000007.1:0-4875 GCA_963835315.1 uncultured Solirubrobacterales bacterium
CATCTTGGCCGGCATCGGAATCGAGAACCCCCGCCGAGAAATTGAAGCTATTCCCACTCGCGGTGCTGCCCCGGCCGGCGAGTGTGGCCACAGCGCCGACTGCGACTCGACCCAGCTAGGGCCGGCGCCGGCCGCCGTCCCCGCCACCCGAATAGTCTCCGGCCGGTGAGCGCCCCCGATCATCTTTAGCGGCATCCAGCCCACCGGCCGCAAGCACCTCGGCAATTACATCGGCGCGATCCAGCAGTACGTCGAGGGCCAGGATCGCGGCGACCCGGCGATCTTCTGCATCGTCGACCTGCACGCGCTCTCGGTCGCCTACGACCCGGCCGAGCTGCGCGAGCGGGTCCACGACACGACCGCGATCCTGCTCGCCGCCGGCCTCGACCCCGAGCGCTGCATCCTCTTCCGCCAGTCCGACGTCCGCGAGCACGCCGAGCTGACCTGGATGCTCTCCGCGGTCACCTCGCACGGCGACCTCAACCGCATGCACCAGTTTAAGGACAAGTCGGCGAAGCAGCAGGAGCTGGTCTCGGCGGCGCTCTTCTTCTACCCGGTGCTGATGGCCGCCGACGTGCTCGCCTACCGCGCCACCGAGGTCCCCGTCGGCGACGACCAGCGCCAGCACGTCGAGCTGATGCGCGAGATCGCCCGCCGCTTCAACGAGCGTTTCGGCGAGACGCTGGTGGTTCCGGAGCTGCGCGTCCCCGAGGTCGGGGCGCGGATCATGGACGTGGAGGAGCCGGAGCGGAAGATGTCGACCACGGGCGGCACCCCGTCGGGCACGGTTCCTCGCCGTCGACGAGGAGAAGACGATCCGCAAGAAGCTCGGCAGCGCCGTCACCGACTCCGGCAGCGAGATCGTCCGCTCTCCCGGCAAGCCTGGGGTGACCAACCTGATCGACATCCTCGCCGCGGTGCGCGGCGTCGGCCACGAGGAGATCGAGCGCGAGTTCGAGGGCGCCGGCTACGGCGACTTCAAGCGGGCGGTGGCCGACGCGGTGGTCGGGCTGCTGGCGCCCGTCCGCGAGCGCTACGAGCAGCTGCGCCCCGACGAGGCGGCCCTGAGGTGACGCTCGCTGCCGGCGCCGAGAAGGCGCGCGCGATCGCCGCCCCGGTGCTCGCCGACGTGCGCGACCGCATGGGCATCGGGCGCGGCGGCCTAGTCTTCAGCGAATGGCCGTCGCCGACCTCGACCTCGAGCTCGACGTCTTCGCCGGGCCGTTCGACCTGCTGATCGCCGTCCTGCTGCGCGAGGAGGTCGACCTGCTCGAGGTGGAGCTGGGCGAGGTCGTCGTCGCTTACATCGAGCACCTCGAGCGCGAGGGCGAGCTGGAGCTCGAGGTTGCGACCGAGTTCCTCGTCCTGATCGCCTCGCTGCTGGAGCTGAAGTCACGCCTGCTGCTGCCCGGCGCCGACCCCGAGCTGGAGGAGATGGGGCCGGAGGAGGCGGTCGAGGAGCTGCTCGCGCGGCTGCTCGAGTACCGGCGCTACCGCGGCGCCGGGAAACGCTGCGCGAGCGCTTCGAGGCGGCGCGCGGCTACCTCTACCGGGCGGCGCCGCTGCCGCCGAGCCTGCGCAAGGTGGCAATCGACGCCGCGGTCGCGGTGTATGACCCGGAGCGGCTCGGCGCGGCGCTCGGCGACCTGCTGGTCGTGCCGCCGCCGGTCGACATCAGCCACATCCGCCCGACCGTCTCGCTGGAGCGGCGCCTGCGGGCGCTGCGCGACGCGCTCTCCGGGCGGGTGAGCATCGACTTCGACGAGCAGTTCGGCGGCGAGGACCGGCTGACCCAGGCGGTGACCCTGTTCGCGCTGCTCGAGCTCTACCGCAAGGGCGAGGTGACCTGGAAGCAGAGCGAGCCGCTCGGCCCGATCGAGATCGTCCGCCAGGAGGGGAGCACGGCGTGAACGACCTGAGCCGCACGATCGAGGCGCTGCTCTTCCTCTCGCCGCAGCCGGTCGCGCTGCCGGACCTGGTCGAGGCGACGGAGGCGACCGAGGGGCAGGTCGCCGAGGCGATCGAGCTGCTGCGCGAGGACCTCGCCGAGGGCAGGCGCGGCATCGTCCTGCGCGAGGTCTCCGGCGGCTTCTCCCTCGCCAGCGACCCCGGCAGCGAGGACGCGGCGCGCCGCCTGCTCGCCAAGCCGCGCACGCCGCCGCTGACCCAGGCGCAGGCCGAGACGCTGGCGATCGTCGCCTACCTGCAGCCGGTCTCGCGACCGGAGGTGGCGCGGATCCGCGGCGTCTCCTCGGAGTCGGCGGTGCAGACGCTGTCCGAGCGGGGGCTGATCGAGGAGTCGGGCCGCTCGCAGTTCGGCGCCGCATTGTTCAAGACGACCGAGCTGTTCGAACGCCTCTTCGGCCTCGGCGGGCTCGACCAGCTGCCCGACCCGGCGCAGTTCGACCCGACGCCGGAGGACGAGCGGGAGCTGCGGGAGCGACTCCTGAAGGCCGGGGAGCAACGGGCCGAGTCGTGAGCGGGCGCCGGGGGAGGTCCCGTCGGAGCAACAGCGGGGAGGCTCCGCCGGTACCTCCCCCGGCGCCCTCGTGAGGCTCGCGAAGTTCCTCGCCCATGGAGGAGTCGCTTCGCGGGCGTGGGAGCTGAGGAGATTGTGGGAGCTGGGCGCGTGATGGTTTATGGGGAGGTCGTCCACGGATCCGGCGCGGGACGTGGGCGAGGCCGATGAGGTTCAAGTGGACGGCGAGCTTGTCGGGGTTGAGGCGCGGGAGGTCTGGGCCGTCAACAAGCCCGTCGGCGTCGTCTCCACGGCACGCGAGCCGGGCTCGGGACGCCCGTCGTCGACCTGGTCGACTCCGAAGCACGGCTCTATCCGGTGGGGCGGCTCGATGTGGACTCTTCCGGCCTCTTGCTGCTGACCAACGACGGGGAGCTGGCGAATCGGTTGACGCATCCGCGCTATGAAGTCCCGAAGGCATACCGGGTCGAGCTGCGGCGGCCGCCGAGTGAGGGCTGATCTGCGGTAGGCTGGCGAGCGGGGTGGAGCTCGAGGACGGGCTGACCGCGCCTGCTGAGGTGCGACTGCTCGGGGGAGCGGGAGGTCGAGGTCGTGCTGCGGGAGGGGCGGAATCGGCAGGTCCGCCGGATGGTCGAGGCCGTGGGCAATCGGGTCGTCGGGCTGAGGCGCGTGCGCTTCGGGCCGGTCGGGCTGGAGCGGCTGGGCCTCGGGGAAGGCCAGGCGGCTCTCGGACGCTGAGATCGAGGCTCTGAGGAAAAAAAAAAGGGAGTCTGGGAAGATGGGCGCGTGAGCAGCAACGGGAATCAACGGCTCTTCGCCGTGCGCGGGGCCGTGCAGGCGGAGGCGAACGAGGCGGGGGCGATCGCCGCGGCTACGACGGAGCTGGTCCAGGGGGCTGATCGAGCGCAACGGGCTCGAGCCGCAGGCGATGGTCAGCTGCCTGTTCACGACCACCGACGACCTCGACGCCGAGTTCCCGGCCGCGGCGGCGCGCGAGCTGGGGCTCGAGGCGGTGCCGCTGCTCTGCTGCCGCGAGATCCCCGTGCCGGGCTCGATGCCGCGGGTGATCCGGGCGATGGTCCACTACTACGCGCCGGCCGGGCACGAGACAACGCACGTCTATCTGGGTGCAACGCAGGAGCTGCGCACCGATCTGCACGCTGCCCAGTAACGGTGCCGTACCGCGCGGGGCGGCGTCCTCGGTCGCTCGCGTGCAGAGCACGCCACGCTCCCTGCCTCCTTGCCCCTATTGGTCTGGCACCGCTACCCGGTATCGGGCAAACTCCTAGTCATGACGGTGACGTTCGCAGAGAAGTTGGCCCGCATCCCGGGCTACCAGGCCGGCGTCCCGACCGGGCAGGCGCCCGAGGCGATCGCCGCCGGGGAGATCGCCCAGCTGGCCTCCAACGAGTCGCCGTTCGGGCCGCACCAGAAGGTGGTCGAGGCGATCCAGGCCGCCGCCGCGGCGATGAACCGCTACCCGGACCCCGACGCGACCCTGCTGCGGCGCCGCATCGCCGAGCGCTACGAGACCGAGCCGGCCAGGGTCGCCGTCGGCAACGGCTCCTGCGAGATCCTGCTCGCCGCCGCCGAGGCGCTCTGCGAGCCCGGGGCGGAGATCGTCTACGCCTGGCCGTCGTTCTCGATGTACCCGCACCTCGGGGCGCTGACCGGCGCGCGCGAGATCCGCGTGCCGCTGGCCGAGGGCGAGGTCCACGACCTCGACGCGATCGCCGCCGAGGTGACCGCCGCGACCCAGATCGTGATCGTCTGCAACCCCAACAACCCCACCGGGACCCACGTTCCGGCCGCCGGGGTCGCCGCCTTCTGCGAGCGCATTCCCGGCCACGTGACGATCGCCCTCGACGAGGCCTACATCGAGTTCCAGGCGGTCGACGACCCCGACGCCACCGTCGACCTGCTCGCCGAGTTCCCGAACCTCGTCCTCCTGCGCACCTTCAGCAAGGTCTACGGGCTCGCCGGCCTGCGGGTCGGCTTCGCCCTCGGCTCGGCCCAAGTTCCGCGCCGCGATCGACGCGGTGCGCCAGCCGTTCAGCGTCAACGCGCTCGCCCAGGCGGCGGCCGCGGAGGCGGTCCTGCACCAGGACGACGTCGAGCGCCGGGTCGAACGTACGCTGGTCGAGCGCGTCCGCGTCCAGGCGGGCCTGCGCGAACTCGGCCTCGCGACGGCCGAGACGCAGACCAACTTCTCCTGGGTCGACCTCGGCGAGGCCGACGAGAAGGCGGTCGTCGCGGGCCTGGCGGAGCACTCGATCGCCGTCCGCCCCGGCACTCCCCTGGGCGACTCCGGCCACATCCGAGTCAGCTACGGGACCCCCGCCGAGAACGACAGATTTCTCGCCGCCTTGCCAGAAGTGCTACAAAGTCAGGCGACG
>CAWIFA010000008.1:0-8166 GCA_963835315.1 uncultured Solirubrobacterales bacterium
CGATCGAGCTCTACGCGCAGCCGCTTGGCGAACCCATCGTCCTCGATCGAGGCGACCTCCCCCACCCCGTCGACGTGCCCCTGCACGATGTGGCCGCCCAGCCGATCGGATGCCTTCATCGCAAGCTCGAGGTTGACCCTGCCGCCGGCCTCCACCCCACCGAGCGCCGTCACCGCCAGCGTCTGGTTCATCGCCTCGGTTTCGAACCCCGCGGAATCGACCGCCGTCGCCGTCAGGCAGACCCCGTTGACGGCGACCGAGTCACCGGGCTCGATCTGGCCGGCCAGCTTCGTCGCGATCCGGAGCTGCGCGCCCTCTTCGCTCCGCTCGACGGACTCGACGCTTCCCACGTCCTCGATCAGCCCCGTGAACACGTCACCACTCCTTGAACCTAGCCGTGATCAGAGTGTCCTCGATTTCGCGGCCCACCGGCTCACGCCGGCCGCCGGAGAGCAGGATCGGCGCGACGAAGGTGCGCACCTCGTCGACCTGGCCCGCCTTGACGAAGGCGGCGGCAAGCGTACGACCCCCCTCCAGAAGGAGGCTCGTGATGCCGCGGCGACCGAGGTCGGCAAGGACAGCCTCGACCTCGTCAGCGACCACCAGCACGGGCGACTGGTCGAGTGTCGTCATCAGCTGCGAGTCGCGCGGCAGGCGGCCCTGGCGATCGAAGACGACGCGGATCGGCTGACGCGCAGCGTCAGGGGTGCGAGCGGTCAGGAGCGGGTCGTCGGTGAGGACGGTGCCGATGCCGACTGCGATCGCGTCGGATTCGGCGCGCCAGCGGTGGACCAGCTCAAGGCTCTCGGGGCTGGAGATCCAGGGCGAGTCGCCCTCCGCGGTCGTCGTCTGGCCGTCGAGCGACATCGCCAGCTTCAGCGTCACCAGCGGCAACCCGGTGCGGGCATGCTTGCGGAACGGCTGGTTGAGCAGCCGCGCCGCGGTCGCCTCCTCGCCGGCGGCGAGCTCGACCTCGACCCCGCCGTCGCGCAGCATCTCCGGCCCCCGCCCCGAGGCCTTCTCGCTCGGATCGTCGGACGCGATAACGACCCGCCCGATCCCGGCCTCCAGGATCGCCTCCACGCAGGGCGGCTGCCGCCCCGTACGCGCGCACGGCTCCAGCGTCACGTACATAGTCGCCCCCCGAGGATCCTCCCCCCGCTCCGCGCAATCCTTCAGCGCGGCCCGCTCCGCGTGCAGATCGCCCAATTCCGCGTGATAGCCCTCCCCGATCACAGCACCATCTCGCACAACAACCGCTCCCACCAGGGGATTGGGGCTGACTTTTCCCCGCCCGAACTCCGCAAGCTCCAAAGCCCGCCGAAGATGAGCTAGGTCCGCAGTTGTGAGAGACGCAGCCATACCTGATTGACCAGTCAATCAACATGGTAACTCGCGCGGGTGGCGCGGGGTGAGGGGGTGTTCGGTCGATGAGACCGCTAACACCCCCTCGCCCCGCGACAGGACCCGCGCGCCGAGACCGCGGATACCCTGGGCGCCCCCGCATGAAGCTGATCATCCAGATCCCCTGCCTCGACGAGGAGGCCACGCTGCCGCAGACGATCGCCGACCTGCCGCGCCGGGTCGACGGCTTCGACGCGGTCGAGCTGCTGGTGGTGGACGACGGCTCGACCGACCGCACGGTCGAGGTGGCGCGCGAGTGCGGGGTCGAGCACATCGTCCGCCTGACCAGCAACCGCGGACTGGCCGCCGCCTTCCAGGCCGGCCTCGACGCCTGCCTCAAGCTCGGCGCCGACGCGATCGTCAACACCGACGCCGACAACCAGTACAGCGGCGCCGACGTGCCGAAGCTGCTGGCGCCGATCGTCGCCGGCGAGGCCGACATGGTCGTCGGCGACCGGCGGGTCGAGACGATCGAGCACTTCTCAGGCCGCAAGAAGCGCCTGCAGCGGCTCGGCAGCGCCGTCGTGCGCAAGGTCTCCGGCACCTCGATCGCCGACACCACCTCCGGCTTCCGCGCCTACAACCGCGAGGCGGCGCTCGGCCTGCTCGTCGTCGACGACTTCACCTACACGCTGGAGAGCCTGATCCAGGCCGGCAAGATGCTGATCGCGGTCGACCAGGTCGAGATCGCGACCAACCCGCAGACGCGCGAGTCGCGGCTCTTCGGCTCGACCGGCGCCTACGTGCGTCGCAACGCGCTGGCGATCCTGCGGATCTACGCCCGCTACGAGCCGCTGCGCGTCTTCGCCGCCGCCGGCGCCGTCGTCGGCCTGCTCGCGCTCGCCGCCTGGATGCCGTTCCTGATCGACTGGATCTTCAACGGCGACTCGAGCGGCCACATCCAGTCGCTGATCCTCGGCGCAGTGCTGTTCATCGCCGCGCTGCAGCTCTTCGCGCTCGGCGTGATCGGCGATCTGCTCGCCGGCCAGCGGGTGATGACCCAGCGGGTGTTCGAGCGCGTGCGCCGGGTCGAGCTCGCGCTCGGGGTCGAGCCGTCCCACTACGAGCGAGGCCGATGAAGGGCGGCAAAGGCGGCTCATCGACCGCCGAGTACGGTCGCCTGGCGAGCTTCCTCGCGATCGGCGTCGGCCTCACCGGGCTGATCACCTACGCCTACTTCCTGATCGCCTCGCACGTCCTCTCGAAGCCCGACTACGGGCAGATCACCGTGCTCTGGTCGGCGGTCTTCATCACGATCTCGACCCTCTACCGGCCGATCGAACAGCTGCTCTCGCGCCACATCTCCGAACACCGGACGAAGGGCGAGCCGGTTGGCGGCACGATGCGCGTCGCGGCGACGATCCAGCTCGGGCTCGGCGTCGCCTTCGCGGTCCTCGCTCTGGCCCTGCGCGGGCCGATCCAGAACGACCTGCTGGAGGGCAACGAAACGCTCTACTGGGTCTTCTTCGGCGCCGTCCTCTTCTACGCCGCCAGCTACTTCGCCCGCGGCTTCCTCGCCGGCGCCCAGCGCTTCGGCCTCTTCGTCGCCCTGATCCTCTCCGAATCGTGCTTCCGCACGGTCTTCGCCGTGCTCGTCGCGGTCGGCCTGCTGAGCGGCCAGTCGGCGGTCGCGGTGGGCATCCTTGCGGCGCCAGCCCTGAGCCTGATGGTGGTGCCCTTCGCCTTCCTCCGCCGGGCACAAAAGTTGCAGCGTCGGCCGCCCGGCACGCCCGGACGCGAAGCAGAGGACGTGCCGGAGGAGAGATCCTCACCCGGCTCCGATCACGATCTGACTCTCTCGGAGTCGGGTGAGGATCTCTCCAATGATGGGGACGGACCCGCACACGACGCCGAGTTCTCGCTACGACACGGCACTGGCTTCGCCGCCGCCGTCCTCGTGATCATGTTCAGCGAACAGGCCTTCCTCAACGCCGGTCCGCTGGTCATCCGCGGCCTTCAGGGGGCCGCGGCGGCGGGCTTCATCTTCAACGTGCTGATGATCGCGCGGGCGCCGCTGCAGCTCTTCCAGGCGGTCTCGACCAGCATCCTGCCGCACCTGACGAAACTGCACACCAGCGGCACCGCAGAGGGCGAGCGCGAGTTCCGCCGCACGGTGCGGATGGTCCTGCTCGGCCTCGCCGCCTTCACCGCCGTGGCGCTCGTCTTCATGGCCGCGGTCGGGCCCAGGGCGATGCAGATCGCCTTCAGCAACAAGTTCACCTACGACCGCGAGGGCCTGCTGCTGGTCACCCTGGGCATGGGCCTCTACCTCTCCTCGGTGACCGTCAACCAGGCCTGCGTCGCGCAGGGCCAGGTCCGCCGCGCCGCCGTGCGCTGGATCGTCTGCGCGGCGCTGTTCATCGGCTGGAACTTCGTGCCGCTCGTCAGCGACGAGTTCCGCCGGGTCGAGATCGGCTTCCTGCTCGCCGCGGGCGTGCTCTTCTCGCTCCTCTACTACGTCTACCGCCGCCCGCACGAGCGGGCCGAGGACGTGCCGCAGCCCGGCTCGCCGGAGGAGCTGGAGATCAAGCTGGCGGCGCTCGACGAGCAGACCTAGGCGGAGGCGCGCTGTGGAAGGCCACGACGCCGAGCTGATCCTGATCGTCGGCGCCCTGCTGGCCGCCGGCATCGCCGCCGCGCTGGTCGCCGACCGGGTGCGGCTGCCCGGCCTGCTGCTCTTCCTCGGGCTGGGGATGCTGCTCGGCTCCGAGGGGATCGGCGGGATCGAGTTCAGCGACTACCGCGCCGCCCAGACCGCGGGCACGATCGGCCTCGTGCTGATCCTCTTCGAGGGCGGGCTGACGGCCGGCTGGCACGAGATCCGCCCGGTGCTCGGGACCGCGGTCCGCCTGGCGACGCTCGGCACCTTCCTGACCGCGATCGCGACCGGCGCGGCGGCGATCTGGATCTTCGACCTGAGCACGCTGCAGGGCCTGATCCTCGGCGCCGCCGTCGCCGCCACCGACTCGGCGGCGATCTTCGCCGTGCTGCGCGGCTCGCGGCTCGAGCGCCGCCTCGCCCGCACGCTCGAGGGCGAGTCGGGGATGAACGACCCCGTCGCGCTGTTGCTCGTGGTCGGCTTCGGCGAATGGATCGCCGACCCGGCCTACGGCGCCGGCGACATGGCGCTCTCCTTCGTCGTCAAACTCGCCCTCGGCGCCGCTTTCGGACTCGCAGTCGGCTGGATCGCCCGCCGCGCCATCTCGCGCGCCGAGCTGCCGACCCAGGGCCTCTACCCGGTGGCGACGCTGGCGACGGCGGCGCTCGCCTACGGGATCGCCGAGATCGCCGGCGGCTCCGGCTTCCTCGCCGTCTACGTCGCCGCCCTCGTGCTAGGCACCGGCTCGCTGCCGGCGCGCAGCACCGTCGTCTCCTTCCACCAGGGGCTCAGCTGGCTGGTCCAGATCGGCCTCTTCTTCCTGCTCGGCCTGCTCGTCTTTCCAAGCGAGCTAGTCGGCGTCGCCGGCAAGGGCCTGCTGCTCTCGCTGCTCCTGATCTTCGTCGCGCGGCCGCTGGCGACCCTGCTCGTCACGCAGCTCGGCGGGCTGCGCCTGCGCGAGCGGGCGATGCTCGGCTGGGCCGGCCTGCGCGGCGCGATCCCGATCTGGCTGGCGACCTTCCCGGTCGTCGCCGGGGTCGCCGAGTCGAAGCTGATCTTCGACGCGGTCTTCTTCGTCGTCCTCACCTCGACCGTGATCCAGGGGGCGACGGTCGAGCCGGTCGCCAGGTGGCTGGGCGTGACCAGCACCGAGCCGGCGCTGCCCGAGCCGGTCGCCGACGTCGGCATGGTGCGCGAGCTGGGCGGCGAGCTGATCGCCTGGCGGGTGCGCGAGGGCGACGCCGCGGCGGGCCTGCTGGTGCGCGAGCTCGCCCTGCCGCGCGAGGCGCTGGTCCACCTGATCGTCCGCGACGGCCGGGCGGTGGCGCCGCGCGGCTCGACCCGGGTGGAGCCCGGCGACGAGCTGCACCTGCTGGTCCAGGAGGCCCAGCGCGAAGAGGTCGAGCAGCTGACGAGGCGCTGGCGCGAGGGGCCGCTGGGCGAGCCGGCGCCGCTGCTGCTGCCGCTGCGCGGCGCCCCGCAGGTCTTCTCGGTGCGGCCCGGCCACACGCTCGACGGCGACCCGGCGCGCCCCGACGAGGTCGACGGGATCGCCGTCCGCGAGCGCCTGCGCACGCGGCGCGACGAGCCCGGCGCGCTGGTCGCCCTCGCCGACGGGCGCTTCGCGATCACCAGCGGCAACCACGTCGGCATCGGCGGCCGGCGGGCGCTCGCGGGCTGGTGCGAACGGCGCGCCCTGCGACCGGGCATCGCCGAGGCCGAGCGCTCCTGGTGGCAGGAGGTCGCGGGGACGCTGGTCGCGCCCGCGATCCGACCACGACCTGAGAGCTAAGCCGCTCCTGCGGCGGCGGCGATCGCGGTGTAGGCGGCGGCCGGGTCGGCGGCGCCGAAGACGGCCGAGCCGGCGACGAACAGCGAGGCGCCCGCTTCGGCCGTCGGCTTCGCGGTGGCTACGTCGATGCCGCCGTCGACCTCGACCTTCGCCGGGCCGAGCAGCGCGGCGAGACGGGAGACCTTGTCGACCGAGCCCTCGATGAACGCCTGGCCGCCCCAGCCCGGGTTGACGGTCATGCAGAGGGCGATGTCGGCTTGGCCGCGCAGCTCGGCGAGCGCCTCGACCGGCGTGCCGGGGTTGATCGCGATCCCGGCGAGGCAGCCGAGCTCGCGGATCGCCGCGAGCGTGCGGTGGGCGTGCGCCGTCGCCTCCTCGTGAAAGGTGATCGAGTCCGCCCCGGCGGCGGCAAGGGCCTCGATGTGGCGCTCGGGCGCCTCGATCATCAGGTGGACGTCGATCGCCCCGCCGGCGGCGTGGACCCGGTCGGCGATCGAGGAGGCGACCAGCGGCCCGATCGTGATCGGCGGGACGAAGCGCCCGTCCATCACGTCGAAGTGGATCACCCGCGCCCCGGCCTCCATCACCTCGTCGATCTGCGCGCCGAGCCGCGAGAAGTCGGCGGAGAGGATCGACGGCGCGACGCGCCTCTCCCCCAGCAGCTCCGCCATCCGCTCAGACATAAGACGAAGTCTCCCAGGAGGTCCGGTTCGAGTTCATACCGGTTTGAGCATCGAGCTTCCGCAGGTCTGACAGGTCATGTCCTCGGTGCTGCTCATCCGCGCGATCGTCTGGTGCTCGCCGCAGTGGGGGCACTGCGAGACGAGCTCGAAGCGGTGCAGACAGTACACACAGCGGAAGCGTCCGGGAAGCTGCGTCGGCCGCAGCCAGGGCTCGCCGCAGCTCGGGCATTTCGCCCGTTTCAGCACGACCGATTCCGTTTTCTCGCCCACATTCGCTCACCCATCCTTCACCAGACGGCAGACGAAGAAACCGGTGGTCCGATCGCGGTCGGGGCGGATCTGCAGGCAGCGCGGGTCGTGGGTCGAGGCGAGGGTCGGCTCGATGGCGCCGAGGTCGTCGACCGCGAAGCGCGGCAGCTCACCGGCCACTGCGCCGCGCTCCAGCGCCGCCACCCGGTCCTCGCCCTCGCGGCGCGAGATCGTGCAGGTTGAGTAGACGAGCGTGCCGCCGGGGCGAAGCAGGCGCAGCCCGTTGGCGAGAATCTCGGCCTGCAGCGCGGCAAGCCGGGCGATCGCCTTCGGCGACTTGCGCCAGCGCGCGTCGGGACGCGAAGCGAGCGCGCCGAGGTCCGAGCAGGGCGGATCGACGAGCACGCGATCGAAGCCCGGCGGCAGGGCCGGGGCTGTCGCGTCGGCCTCGACCACGGTGACGTTGCGGGCGCCCAGCCGCTCCGCCTGCGCGGCGACTTCCGCCGCCCGCTCGGGGTCGCTCTCGATCGAGATCAGCTCGCCGCGGTCGCCCATCCGGGCGGCGATCTGCCCGGTCTTGATCCCCGGCCCGGCACAGAGGTCGAGCACCTGCTCGCCGGGCTGCGGATCGAGCAGCTCGACCACGGCGGCCGAGCCGCGACTCTGCGGCGTCAGCTCGCCGGCGGCGATCCGCCGCAGGATCTCCTCATCGATCCGCCCCTCGACGACGAGCATCTCCGGCAACGCGAGCAGCGACGCAGTTCCGGTGCGCCTTTTGCCTGCCATGTGGGCAAAAGGCGCACCGGAAGCGGAGGAGACGCGGAACGCGGTCTCGGCCGGCTCGTTGCAGGCGGCGAGCAGCGAACGGGCGGAGTCGGCGCCGAGCTCCTCCCACCACATCTGCGCCAGCCAGAGCGGCGCCGAGTGGGCGACGGCGGCGCTCTGGGGCGTCGAGTCGTCGCCCAGCAGCTCCGCACTGAGCGACTCGCGCTCGCGCGCGGCGCGGCGCAGCACCGCGTTGACCAGGCCGCCGGCGTGCGCGGCGCCGGCGGACTTGACCAGGTCGACCGCCTGGTCGACGGCGGCGTGGTCCGGCGTCGCGTCGGCGAACAGCAGCTCGTAGAGGCCGAGCCGGAGCGCCGCGAGAACGGGCGGGTCGAGCAGGCGGGTCGACCGCTCGGCGAGCCGTTCGATCGCCGCGTCGGCGGTGCCGCGGCGCTGCACCGCGCCGTAAGCGAGCCGCTGCGCCTGCGCCCGCTCGCGGCCGGCGAGGCCCTCACCGTCCGCCGTCTGACGGAAGAAGCGCTCCGTGTGGGCGTCGCGCTCGAAGGTCGCCCGCACGGTCTCGTATGCCAGCGCCCGAGCCGGCGAGACACTCACAAGGGGTTCCGCTTCGCTCCCGGCGCGAAGAACCAGAGATGCACGCTTGGTCGCTCCGC
>CAWIFA010000009.1:0-65684 GCA_963835315.1 uncultured Solirubrobacterales bacterium
TGAGTGACATCCGCTCCGAACCCTATTGAATGTGATCCGATGAGCCTTCCCCCACCACCGGTGCTCCGGTGCGCCTTTTGCCTGTCACGTGAGCAAAAGTCGCACCGGAAGACCGAAAGGACGCCGTGAACGGCCTGAGCAGCGCCGAGGCGGCGAAGCGGCTGCGCGAGCTCGGCCCGCCGCCGGACGACTCCTCGCGCTCGACCTCGAGCATCGTCGCCGGCAACGTCTTCACGCTCTTCAACCTGATCATCGGGATCTTCTTCGTGCTGATCCTCTCGCTGGGCCTGATCGCCGACGCGGTCTTCGGCCTGATCGCGATCGTCAACTCCTACATCGGCATCCGCCAGGAGCTGAAGGCGAAGAAGACGCTCGACGAGCTGGCGGTGCTGGTCGCTCCCCACGCCAAGGTCGTGCGCGACGGGACCGTGGTCAGCCTGCTCGCCGAGGAGATCGTCCCCGGCGACGCGATCGCGGTCGAGCCCGGCGACCAGCTCGTCGCCGACGGCGAAGCGATCGCCAGCCGCGGGATGACGCTCGACGAGTCGATGCTGACCGGCGAGGCCGACGGGGTGCCGAAGGGCGCAGGCGACCGCGTGCTCTCCGGCTCGTTCTGCATCTCCGGCTCCGGCCGTTACCGGGTCGACGCGGTGCGCGAGCAGAGCTACGCGGGCAGGCTGGCGGGCGAGGCGCGCACGTTCCGCCACCCGCCGTCGCCGCTGCAGGACGAGGTCAACCGGGTGATCGTCGCCTGCACCTGGGCGATGCTGCCGCTCGCGGTGCTGCTGCTGCTCACCTTCCAGCTGCGCGGCACCGACCTGGTCGAAGCGGCGCAGACGGCGACTGCCGGGCTGGTGACGCTGATCCCCGAGGGGATGGTCCTCTTGATGAGCGTCACCTTCGCGGTCGCCGCGGTGCGGCTGGCGCGCCGCGACACGCTGGTCCAGCAGATGAGCGCCAGCGAGAGCCTCGCCGCGGTCGACACGATCTGCGTCGACAAGACGGGGACGCTGACCGACGGGCGGCTGCGGCTGCTCGGGGTCGAGGTCGCGGAAGAGCGGCGACGCGGAGCAGGCGCAGGCGGCGCTCGGCCGCTTCGCCGCCGGCGCCGGCGAGCGCAACCGCACGCTGGAGACGGTCGCCGAGGCGTTTCCGGCGCAGCCCTCGCAGGTCAGCGGCGAAGTCCCCTTCTCCTCGAAATGGAAGTGGAGCGGCCTGCGCATCGACGGCACGAGCTATGTGCTCGGGGCGCCCGACATCCTCGCCGCGAGCGGGGCGCTCGCGCTGGCGCCCGGCCTGGCGCGCAAGCTCGACCAGGAGACGGCGGCGGGGCGGCGGGTCGTCGCCTTCGCGAGCTCGCCCGAGCCGCTGCCCGACGACCCGGCCCACACCCCTCCCCCGCCGCTGACCGCGATCGCCCTGGTCGTGCTGGAGGAGACGCTGCGCGCCGACGCCGCCGAGACGATCGCCGTCATGCGCGACGCCGACGTCGATCTGAAGCTGATCTCCGGCGACGCGCGGGCGACGGTGACGGCGGTGGCATATGCGGTCGGGGTGCCCCACGACGCCGGCGTGGTCGAGGGCTCCGAGCTGCCCGAGGACCCGGAGCAGCTCGCGGTCGTCGCGCAGCGCAACACGATCTTCTGCCGGATCGCGCCCGAGCAGAAGCGGGCGCTGGTCGAGGCGCTGCGCGCCGCCGGCCGCTACACGGCGATGATCGGCGACGGGGTCAACGACGTGCCGGCGCTGAAGCAGGCGCGGCTCGCGGTGGCGATGGGCTCGGGCGCCCAGGTGACCAAGGGGATCGCCGACGTCGTCCTGCTCAAGGACCAGTTCGCCCGTCTGCCGGAGGCGGTCGGCGAGGGGCGGCGGATCGCCCGCAACATCCACCGCCTCGGCCGCCTCTACCTGACCAAGTCGGTCTACGCGGCGGCGCTGATCCTGCTCGTCGCCGTGCCCGGCTGGGCCTTCCCCTTCCTCCCCCGCCACCTGACGCTGGCCGCCTTCCTGACGATCGGCGTGCCCTCCTTCGTGCTCGCCCTGGCGCCCTCGGACGGGCCGCTCTACCGCGGCCGCCTGCTGCGCGCGCTGGCGGCCTTCGCCGTGCCGGCCGGGCTGGCGACGGCGCTCGGCTCGATCCTCTGCTTCTTCCTCGTCGACACCGTCTTCGGCGGCTCGCTCGAGGACGGGCGCACCGCGGCGACGACGACGCTGATCGTGCTCGGCCTCGCCTTCGTCCTGCTGCTCGAGCGCGGCCCCGGCCGCGAGCACATCGCGATCCAGAGCTACATGCTGGCGATGGTCGCCGGCCTCGGCGCGCTCTTCGCCCTGATCCTCGCCGCCGCCCCGGTGCGCGACTTCTTCGAAATGTCCCTGCTGACCTCGAGCCAGTGGTTCCTGGCGCTGCTCTGCGCGGCGGTCGGGCTGACGATCGCCAGCGTGCTCTGGCGCCTGCCGGCGATCGAACGTCTCGAAGAGATCCCTGAGGTCAGGCCCCCTGCGGGGGCAGAACGAACTGGCTGACTATGAGGTTGGCCGCCAGGCGCGGCTCGGCGCCCTCGCGGCGGCGCTCCATCCGCACCTCGATCACGACCGTGCTCTTGCCGGCGTGCAGCGGCTCGCCGACGGCGACGATCTCGTCGCCGAGCACGCCGGCGGCGAACACGTTGAGCTTCAGCTCGATCGTCGTAAAGTTGTGCCCGACCGGGATGCTGCGGAAGGTCGACCAGGCGGCGACCGTGTCGCCGAGCGCCGTCCAGACGCCGCCGTGGACGAAGCCGCCCGGGTGCAGGTGCCGCTGGTCGACGACGATCCGCCCACGCGCGTGCGTGTCCTCGATCTCCAGCGGCTCGATCCCAAGGTCGCCCGGGAAAGCTCCCCGGCAGGAAGTCGCGGACCGAATCCGGCGTGATCAGGCTGCTGGGATGCGGCGGCGCGTCGCTCATCGACTCGGCAGCCTATCCCGGCACCAAACTCAGAAGTCGGCCCTCAGGTATGCGCCGAGGAGCGGGTCGGCGATCCGCCAAGCGCCCCGGCCGTGCGACTCGGTGACCCCGATGTCGGTCAACTCGTCGAGAACTCGCTTGACCTGCTCAGCATGAGCACCCACGCCATACGGCCGTTCCGCGAAGGCGATCGCGCGCGCGACCCGTAGAGCAAGGTCGGCGCCGCGGGCGACACGCAGCCAGCGCATCCGCTCGACCAACAGCCGGCACCGCTCCGCGTCATGCGCCCGAGCCCTCTCCCAGGCAAGCGCGACGGTCGTGGCGCTCAGCCGGGACTCGCCCGCTTCGCGCAGGGTGACGAACGCCTCGGAGGCAACCAGCATCGTCGCCCGGGGGTGGCCGGCCCCTAACTCGACCAGCCGCTCGACAGGACCGCTCGTCGCCTCGATACCACCGCGCTCGAAGCGATCCGCGAGGCTGGCCTCCCACTCATCCGCTGCGATCTCGCTGAGCGAATAGGAGCCGCCGAAGCCTCCGAGCGGGGCATCCGGAGCAAACACCCGCTGCATCGCATGGTCGAGGCTGCCGGCAAACAGCAGGCTGACCCGGTTGGAGCGTTGGAAGGCCGCACGCATTCGCGCCTGCAAGCGCTCGGGGTCGCCGAACGGCGCCGCCGGCGCGGCGAGCTCCTGGAGCTCGTCGATGAAAAGCGCGACTGGGCGCTCGTCCTTCTCTGCCAAGCGCTGGGGCAGCTCCAGTGCCTCCGCAAGCGTCATATCGGGATCCGGTGCCACGGGCCTGGGACCAAAAGCAATGCTCACCCCATCGCCCAGATCCACGACGGCCTCTGCGCGAACGCGATCGCTCAACCGTCCCCAAGCGTCCCGAGCCGTCGAGAGTGCCTGGCGAAGTTGCGGTCGGCATCCGAGCAAGGCTCGGTTGATGTCCTGTGCGAGGCCCGCCGCCCCGCTGGGATGCATCAGGTCGATCGAAGCCGCGTACCAGCCCTCCTCACGGAGCCTGGCAAGAGCCGCCTCGCAAACGGTCGTCTTGCCGGTTCGCCGAGGCGCCAGGATTCGCAGGCTTTGCCCGGCCGCCAAAGCGGATGCGATGCGCGAGACGTCGTCCGCGCGCCCAATCATCTGCTTTGGCGCAACCGGCTCGTCGGTCGGGAAAAGCGACTCCCTGCTCGGCTTATCACGCATTTGTGGTATTTAACCACATATTTGTGAGAAGTCTTCTCGCTACAGACGGTCGCTACTCCACCTCCGACCCGCCGAGCCCATAGTCACCGAAAGGCTCATCGCGCTCGCGCACCGCCTGCTTGAAGCCTCCCTCGGCGGCGCGGCGGACGAAGTCGTGGCCCTCGGCGGTGTGGCGGGCGACGCCGTCGAAGAAGGTGCCAAGAAGCTGGGTCTGCTGCAGGCCCTGCGAGTAGAGCGACTGGTTGACCAGCAGCTTCATCATCACCAGCTGGTTGACCGGCAGCCGGGCGACGCGTTCGAGCAGCGCCTCGAAGCGCTCGTCGAGCTCCTCGGGCGGCGCCGCCTCGGTCGCCAGCCCCCACTCCGCCGCCTGCTCCCCGCTCAGCGAGTCGCCGGTCAGCAGCAGGCGCTTGGCCCGCATCGGGCCGAGCCGCGCCGCCCACAGCGCGGTCGTCGGCGAGCCCCAGACGCGCGCCGGCGGGTAGCCGATCTTCGCGTCGGCGCCGATCGCGAGCAGGTCCGAGCAGAGCGCCATGTCGGTGCCGCCGGCGACGCAGTAGCCGTGCACCTTGCAGACGACCGGCTTCTCGGAGTGGAAGAGCGACATGAAGCCGCGCACGTTGCGCCACATGAACTGGAAGTCGGTGACCGGGTCCCAGTTCGACTCGGGCATGTGGTTGGCGCCGATCACGGCCGGGTCGAGCGGCGAGCCCGGCGGCGCCTCCAACCCCTCCCCGAGGTCGCTCATATCGCCCTCGGCCGAGGCGACGAGGTCGTAGCCGCCGCAGAACCCCGTGCCGTTGCCGGCGAGGGCGATGACGTGGACCTCGGGATCGAGGTTCGCCCGCTCGACGCAGGCGGCGATCTCGACCGGCATCCGCGGCACGATCCCGTTGCCGCGGCCGGGCCGATTCAGCGTGATCCGCGCAACCCGATCCGCGGACTCGTAGGTGAGCGTCGCCAACTCCACGCGCCCAGCGTACTTCAGGGGCCGATGGGCCGAAAACCCACGATATTCGTGGGTTTTCGGCCCATCGGCGGGCGGTTCAGACCCTTTCCACGATCATCGCCTTGCCCTGACCTCCCGCCACGCACATGGTCTCGATGCCGACCTGGTGGTCGTCGGTCTCCATCACGTTGAGCAGGGTGCCCATGATGCGGGCGCCGGTCATCCCGAACGGGTGGCCGAGGGCGATCGCGCCGCCGTGCGTGTTGAGCTTCTCCAGCGGGATGTCGCACTCGTCCATGATCGGGATCACCTGGGCGGCGAAGGCCTCGTTGAGCTCGACCACGTCGACGTCGTCGATCGTCATCCCGGCCCGCTCGAGCACCTTCTTCACCGCGCCGATCGGGGCGACGCCCATGTACTCGGGCTCGTTGCCGTAGGTGGCGGCGGTGACGATGCGGGCGCGCGGCGTCAGGCCCAGCTCCTTGGCCTTGGTGTCGCTCATCAAGAGCACCGCGGCGGCGCCGTCGTTGAGCGGGCAGGAGTTGCCGGCGGTGACCCCGCCGCCGCCGAACGCCTCCGGCAGTTCGGAGAGCTTCTCCAGGGTCGAGGAGGCGCGCGGGCCGTCGTCCTTGGCGACCTCGCTGCCGTCGGGCAGCTTCACCGGGACGATTTCGCGGTCGAAGAAGCCGTCCTCCTGCGACTGCACGGCGAGTTCCTGCGAGCGCTGCGCGAACTTGTCCATGTCGGCGCGGCTGACCTCGTACCTTTCCGCCACGTTGACCGCGGTCAGGCCCATGTCGATGTAGGCGTTGGGCTGGCCGTTCTCGCCGATCAGGTTCGGGTTGCGGTCGTCGGCGCCGGCGGGCTCGGTGCGCTCGTTGTAGCGGCTCACCCACTCGATCCCGGCGGCGATGTAGACGTCGCCCTCGCCGGCCTTGATCGCGTTGCCGGCGTGGCGGATCGCGTCGAGGCTGGAGGAGCAGTAGCGGGAGACGGTGACGCCGTTGACCTCTTTCGGCAGCTTCTCCGAGAGCAGGCTGACGATCCGGCCGATGTTGAAGGCCTGCAGGCCCTGCGGCATGCCGCAGCCGCAGAACAGGTCTTCGACCTCGCTCGGGTCGACCTGCGGGTTGCGCTCGAGCAGCTGGTCGACCACGTAGGCGCCCATCTCGTCGGGGCGCAGCTGGGCCAGCGAGCCCTTGAAGGCACGGCCGATCGGCGTGCGGATGGTGTCGACGATCACTGCCTCGGGCATGCGGGGACTCTCCTTGGATTCTGGGTTGGGAAGGGGCGACCGCAGGGTATTCGACCCCGCCCCGCGGCGCGGTTCTCGATTAGATTGAGCGAATGTCGCTGGAGGGGTTGCGGGCATGGATCGGCGAGGTCGAGCGCAAGCTCGGCAAGCGCACGCGCGTCTTCCTCGTCCTGACCGTGATCGCGATCGGCATCGCGGCCGCCTCGCTCTACCTGGCGATCGACACCCGCAACAGCTCGGTCAGCGAAAGCGACGTGCGGGCGCTGCAGGAAAAGCTCGAAACGCGGATCGACGAAGTCGCGGCGGGCGGCGCGACGACGGTCCCACCGGTCGAAGCGGAACCGCCGCCGACGTCCCAGCCCGAAGAACCGACGCCGAAGCCGGAAAGCGGGAACGACAAGAAGCAGAACAACGGCTCCGAAGGCGGCAACGGGACGAGCGGCTCGTCAGGCGCCGGCGCCGCGCCCAAGAGCTCCTCGGGCGGCGAGCAGGACAAAAGCGCGCGGATCCTCGAACTGCTCGAACGGGCGAAAAAGCAGAACGCCGAAGCGGAAGCGAAGTAGAACGCCAAGCAGCTGTTTGTGCTGATCCGCACGTTTGTGCGTGGGCACCGTCCCCGCCCTGCGTTACATTCGCCGCAATCCATCTCGCGCCGAGGCGCGAGCCTTGCCGATCACGGCAGAGCGAAAGGAGCCCCCAATGCCCGAGGGTTACTGCGTCAAGGAGCGCAAGAAGGTAGAGATCAAAGACGCCAAGCAGGTGACGATGAAAAACGGTCGCCCTGCGATCCAAGGCGTCTGCCCCGACTGCGGCACCAAGATCTTCAAGATCGGGAAACTCGAGTAGCCCGCCGGGCGGCGCAAGCCGCCCGGCATCTAACTCCGCTTGCGCCAGGAAACCGTCGGCGGAACGAGCTCGCGGATCTCGGCCAGCAGGCGGGCGGAGAGCTCGGCCGGGTCCTCGCCGGGGCGGGGCTGGCCGCCGGCGGGCTCGAAGAAGCGGGTGCGCAGGCGGGGGCGGCGGGGAAAGCCGGTCAACTCGGAGGTGCCCTCGATCGCGACGCAGACGAGGCGCGCCTCGGGGACCTCGAGCGCCAGGCGGCCGACGCCGCTGCGGGCCCGCAGGACCTCGCCGCGCGAGCGGGTGCCTTCGGGGAAGACGCCGATGCAGGCGCCGCCGCGCAGCTCCTCGATCGCCCGGGCGAGCGCCTGCTTGTCGCCGGCGCCGCGCTCGATCGGGATCTGGCCCATGCCGTTCAGCACCGGGGAGAGGCCGCGCACGTCCCAGAGCGTCGATTTCGCCAGCGCGCTGATCTGGCGGCGGCGGAGCGCCGCGACCCCGACCGCCACGGGGTCCCAGTGGCTGTCGTGGTTGCCGATCACGAGCACCGGGCCGCTCGCCGGCAGCGCCTCCAGCCCCTCGACCTCGAGCCGGCCCCACGCCGCGACCGCAGGGCGGGAGACGGCCATCGCCAGGCTGTACATTCGGGTGCGCTGTTCCAAGGCCGGGGAGTTGTACTCGATCAGCCTCCCCTCGCGCTGTAGATTGGCAAAGTGACGAAAGTCACAGCCCCTTCACACGTTCACAACGGAAGCTAGCCGATCACGTGCCAACTTCGACCCAGAAGCCGCTCGAGCTGATCCTCGCTCGCAATCTCATGTCGGCCCTCTCGACCCCGGCCTTCCTCGTCGACGAGGGCGGCCTGCTCGTCTTCTACAACGAGGCGGCCGGGATGCTGCTCGGCAAGCCCTGGGAGGAGCTCGGCACGGTCGGGGCGCAGGAGTGGGGCGCCCTGTTCGGGCCCTTCGACGACGGCGGCGAGCCGATCCCCTACGACGAGCTGCCGCTGGTCAAGGCGGTCCGCGACGACCGCCCCGCGCACGCCGAATTCGAGATCCGCTCGACCGACGGCGCCGGCCACCGGGTCGAGGTCTCCGCCTTCCCGATCCAGACGCCGCACGGCTCGCGCGGCGCGATCGCCGTCTTCTGGCCCGCCGCGGGCGACGCCTCCGCCAGTGGGACGAGCGCCTGAGATGAAGGCCAAGCTCTGGGGCACGCGCGGCTCGGTCCCCTCCCCAGGGCCGGAGACGATCCGCTACGGCGGCAACACCTCCTGCGTCGGCGTCACCCTCTCCGACGGCTCGCTGCTGGCGCTCGACGCCGGCACCGGCATCCGCAACCTCGGCCTGGCGCTGCCCGACGAGCCGACCCGGCTGCACATCCTGCTCACCCATCTGCACCTCGACCACATCCAGGGCCTCGTCTTCTTCGCCCCCTGCTTCCGCCCGCAGACCGAGATCGTGATCTGGGGCCCGGCCTCGCCCGAGGCCTCGCTGCGCGACCGCATCGCCCGCTACATCTCGGCGCCGCTGAGCCCGGTCGAGGTGCGCGAGCTGCCCTGCGACGTCTCCTTCCGCAGCACGCCGGAGAGCGAGTGGGAGATCGGCCCGGCGCGGATCCGCGCCGCCTCGGTCTCCCATCGCGGCCCGACGCTCGGCTACCGGATCGACGACGGCGACGACTCGCTCGCCTACATCCCCGACCACGAGCCGGCGCTCGGCGCCGACCTCGAGAAGCTCGAGGACGAGTGGATCTCGGGCTTCGGCCTCGCCGAGGGGGCCTCGCTGCTGATCCACGACGGCCAGTACGCCGACAGCCGAGTACCCCGATCACCTCGGCTGGGGCCACTCCTCGCTCTCGCACGCGCTCAGCTTCGCGCGCCGCACCCGCGCCGGCCGCACGGTGCTCTTCCACCACGACCCGCTGCACACCGACGCCCAGCTCGACCGCCTGGGCGAAGAAGCGCGCGAGCGCTGGCTGGCCGCGGGCGGGGACCCGGGGGCGATCGAGCTCGGCGTCGAGGGGGCGGAGCTCGAGGTGCGCGCGCCCACGCCTGCGCCCGCCCGGTCCCTGCAGGCTAAGCAAGACATCTGTCCCTTTTCGGTACGAATGGGGTGCTTTTTTCGTTTGGTCCGTTACCCTTTGTGACGGATGTATCCCGCTTTCAGTCGGTTAGACGCCAAGGTTCAGCGTTCCGCGCTCGTCCGCGGCGCCCTCTCCGTCGCCCGGCGCGCCCATGCCGGCCAGTTCCGCCAGACCGGCTGCGAGGAGATCCCCTTCATCGACCACTCGCTCGCCGTGGCCGAGCTGCTCGCCCTGCACAACTACCCGGACGAGGTGCTCGCCGCCGGCCTCCTGCACGACGTGCTCGAGAGCAGCGAGCTCGACTTCGAGGGTCTGCACGGCCGCTTCGGCGACCCGGTGGCGGCGCTGGTCGAGGCGCTGACCGAAGACGGCTCGATCGAGGACTACGAGGAGCGCAAGCAGGAGCACCGCGAGCGGGTCGCCGCCGCCGGACCGCAGGCGCAGGCGGTTTTCGCCGCCGACAAGGTCGCCAACGTCGCGGTACTGCGCGAAGCCTACGCCGTGCTCGGCGAGGAGGTCGACGAGGACCTGCCGGTCAGCCTCGACATGAAGATCCTCGTCTGGGAGTTCGACCTCGAAATGCTCTTCGCCAACGCCCCCGGGGCGCCGCTGGTCGACCGCTTCGCCGACGAGATGGTCGGCCTCTGGGGCCAGCGCGCCGAAGGCGACCGCGCGCCGCTCTGCTGAGCGCCGGCCGCCCTACCCCTCGTCCAGCCGCAAGCGCCGCCGCAGCGGCAGGCCGACCCAGAGCACGGCGAAGGTCAGCAGCGACGCGCCGGTGAAGAACCAGGTGGCGAGGCCGCCGAACAGCACGTCGGTGATCAGCAGGATCGCGCCGCTCATCGCCAGCGCCAGAAAGCCGAGCCCGGCGATCGCCAGCCGGTTCGCGAGGAAGACCAGCTCGCGCTTCTGCTGCAGGTGAAAGGTGAGGCGGTGGTAGGCCGTGGGCGAGATCAGCAGCGCGGCCGAGAGCGCGGTACAGAGCAGGGTGGCGAAGTAGACCTTCTCCTCGAAGGGCGAGATCTCGGTGAAGTTGCGCTGGAACGGCACCGCGAGCAGGAAGGCGAACAGGACCTGCACTCCCGGCAGCGCCACGCGCAGCTCCTGCAGCAGCTCGCCGAGATTGCGGTCGAGGCGCTCGTCCTCGGTCTCCTCTCGCCCGGAGGGACGGTCCGTCATACCCGCCCAAGATACCCTCGCGGCCGTGGGACGCCTCGCAGTCATCCTCGGCAGCGGCGCCGCCGGCCCGGGCGGGGCGGAGATCGTCGCCGCGGCCGGGGCGCACGCAGTCGTGCTGCAGCGGCATGCGGGACCTGGCGCGGCCTACGTGCTCCCGCACCGGATCGACCACGCCGCCAACCTGCGCTCGCTGGCCGAGGCGGGCTGCGACCGCGTCCTGGCGATCTCCTCGGTCGGCTCGCTGCGCGCCGAGCTCGGCGTCGGCAGCCTCGTCTGCCCCGACGACTTCATCGCCCTGACGGCCACCGCGACGACGTTCGAGGACCCGCGCGGCCACATGCTCGCCGGCTTCGACGCCGGGTGGCGGGCACGCGTGCTCGGCGCCTGGCAGGCGAGCGGCGCCGGGCCGTTGCGCGACGGCGGCGTCTACTGGCAGACGAACGGCCCGCGCTTCGAGACCCCGGCCGAGATCGGCCTGCTCGCCGCGCACGCCGACCTGGTCGGGATGACGATCGCCTCGGAGTGCGTCGTCGCCTGCGAGCTCGGCCTCGCCTACGCGGCGGTCTGCGTCGTCGACAACCTCGCCAACGGCGTCGCCGCCCGCCCCCTCTCTCCCGCCGAGCTCGAACGAGACCGCGAGCGCAACGCCGAGCGCCTGCGCGCCGACCTCGCCGCCGCGCTGCCGGAGCTGGCCGAGTGACCGCTGTGGACTTTTGTCGTCCCAGGACACGTAAAAAGTCCACAGCGGCGGTTTGCGCATGGGCGGATTGACGGTTGGGAGCGCCGTCGTCGATGGCGCGACGGTCGGGCTGCGCTGCGTGGACGGGGTGATCGAGGCGATCGGGCCGGAGATCGCCGCCCAGCCCGGGGACGAGACGATCGACGCGGCCGGGATGCCGCTCGTGCCGGCGCTGGTCAACGGGCACACGCACGCGGCGATGACCCTGTTCCGCGGCTACGGCGGCGACCTGCCGCTGATCCGCTGGCTGGAGGAGAAGATCTGGCCGGTCGAGGCGAAGCTCTCCGACGAGGACGTCTACTGGGGCACGCGGCTCGCCTGCGCGGAGATGATCCGCACCGGCACCGCCCGCTTCTGGGACATGTACTGGCGCCCGGAGGCGACGGCGCGGGCGGTCGAGGACGCCGGCCTGCGGGCGCACATCGGCGGGCCGCTGTTCGACGCCTACGGGCGGACCGAGGAGACGAAGGCGCGGGTGCTGGCCGAGCTCGACGCTCTCGCCGGGCGCGGGCCGGCGATCGAGGCCTCGCTCGCCCCGCACTCGATCTACATGGCGAGCGAAGAGCTGCTGCGCTGGGCGGGCGAGACGGCCGCCGAACGCGGGCTCGCCTTCCACATCCACCTCTCAGAGACCGAGCAGGAGGTGAGCGACTGCCTCGCCGCGCACGGCGAGCGGCCCGCCGCCTACCTCGACCGGCTCGGCGCGCTCGGCGAGCGCACGGTGCTCGCCCACGGCGTCTGGCTCGACGAGGCAGAGCTGGGGACGATCGCGGCGCGCGGCGCGACCGTCGTCGCCAACCCGGTCGCCAACATGAAGCTTGCCGTCGGCGGCGTCCTGCCCTACCCGGCGGCGCGCAGCGCCGGGGTCGCGGTCGGGCTCGGCACCGACGGCGCCGGCTCCAACGACTCGCTCGACCTGCTCGCCGACCTCAAGCTGTTCGCGCTTTCGCAGCGCCATGCCGCCGGCGACCCGACCGTCGTCCCCTCCGCCGAGGCGCTGGAGATCGCGACCGGCGCCCGGGCGCCGCTGCTCGCCGGCGGCGCCGGCCGGCTGGAGCCCGGCGCGCCCGCCGACTTCCTCCTGCTGCGCGGCGACGGGCCGGAGCTCGGGCTCGGCGAGCTCGCCTCCGACCTCGTCTACGCGGCGAGCGGCTCGGTCGTCGACACGACCGTCGTCGCCGGCCGCGTGCTGATGCGCGGCGGCGTCGTCGCGGGCGTCGAGGAGATCGTCGCCCGCGCCGCCGAGCGCGCCCGCCGCCTCGGCATCGCGATCTGAAAGGGTCCGTCAGGGCGTGGCGGACGTGCTGAGAACATTTCGCAAACCGGCGAATTCGGCCCACCGGGTAGGCGACGGCCGGGCAGCGTCGAAGTAGGCGCGGATGGCCGCTCAGAGCGCAGCGCAGCCGGTCGCCTACGAGCCGGGAATGGACGCGCGCAGCGCGCGCGTGGCGGAATTCCTCAACACGCCGATGCTGATCGCCTCGGCGCTGACGATCCCGGCCGTCGCGATCAACGAGTCGCACCCGGGCGGGCTGCTGGAGGACGTCGCCCGCACGCTCAACTGGGTGATCTGGCTGGCCTTCCTGATCGAGTTGGTGGTGATGCTGGCAGTCGTGCCCAATCGCGGCGCCTGGCTCAAGCACCATCCGCTCGACCTGATCATCGTCGTCTTCACGCCGCCGGTGCTGCCGCCCCAGCTGCAGAGCCTGCGTGTCCTGCGACTGCTGCGACTGCTGCGCCTGCTACGGCTCGCCCAGCTCTCGCGCCAGGCCTTCTCGCTGCGCGGCTTGCACTACGCAGCGCTGCTCGCGGTCCTCACCGTCCTCGCCGGCGGCGCCCTCTTCGTCGGCTTCGAGAAGCACAACCAGCAGCTCAACGCCTGGGACGGGATCTACTGGGCGATAACGACGATGACCACGGTCGGCTCGAACATCTACCCGACGACGACCGGCGGCCAGATCGTCCAGATAGCCGTCGTCCTCGTCGGCATCTCCTTCGTCGCCCTGCTGACCGGCGCGATCGCCCAGCGTTTCCTAGCCGGCGATCGCGCTCCTGACTGACGCGAGCTCAGTCCCCGCCTACCTTGGCCTCCAGCTCGCGCACCACGTCGGGGTCGCGCAGGGTCGTCACGTCGCCCAGCGCCCGGCCCTCGGCGATGTCGCGCAGCAGGCGGCGCATGATCTTGCCGGAGCGCGTCTTCGGCAGGTCGCCGGACCAGATCAACCGCTTCGGGCGGGCGAGTTTGCCGATCCGCGCGGCGACGTGCTCGGCCAGCTCGGCGACCATCGCGTCGTCGCCCTCGAGGTCGCCCTCGAGCGTGACGAAGGCGCAGATCGCCTGCCCGGTGTCGTCGTCGCTCTGCCCGATCACCGCCGCCTCGGCGACCTTCGGGTGCGAGACGATCGCCGACTCGACCTCCGCGGTCGAGAGCCGGTGGCCGGAGACGTTGACCACGTCGTCGATCCGCCCCAGGAGCCAGAAGTAGCCGTCCTCGTCGCACCGGGCCGCGTCGCCGACCAGGTAGGTTTCGTTGCCGAAGCGCGCGAAGTAGGTCTCGACGAAGCGCTCCTCCTCGCGGTAGAGCGTCCGCAGCATCCCCGGCCAGGGACGGCGCAGGACCAGCAGGCCCTCGGCGCCGGACTCGACTGGCTCGCCGTCCTCGCCGTAGACCGCGGCGTCGACCCCCGGCAGCGCCAGCGTCGCCGATCCCGGCTTGGTCGCGACGATCCCCGGCAGCGGGGTGATCATGATCTGGCCGGTCTCCGTCTGCCACCAGGTGTCGACGATCGGGCAGCGCTCGCCGCCGATCACCTTGTGGTACCAGAGCCAGGCCTTCGGGTTGATCGGCTCGCCGACCGAGCCGAGCAGCCGCAGCGAGCCGAGCTCGTGCCGCGCCGGGTACTCGGCGCCCCATTTCATGCAGGCGCGGATCGCCGTCGGCGCGGTGTAGAGGATCGTCACCCCGTAGCGCTCGATCAGCTCCCACCAGATGTCCTTGTCGGGGTAGTCGGGGGCGCCCTCGAACATCACGCTGGTCGCCGCGTTGGCGAGCGGGCCGTAGACGATGTAGGAGTGGCCGGTGACCCAGCCGACGTCGGCCGCGCACCAGTAGACGTCCTGCTCGGGCTTGAGGTCGAAGACGTAGCGGTGGGTGAAGGCGACGCCGGTCAGGTAGCCGCCGGTGGTGTGCAGGATCCCCTTCGGCTTCGCGGTCGAGCCCGAGGTGTAGAGGATGTAGAGCGGGTCCTCGGCGCCCATCGGCTCCGCCGGGCACTCGGCCTCGGCCGCCGCCATCGCGTCCTCGAACCAGACGTCGCGGCCCGCGCGCATCTCGCACGCCTCGCCCGTGTGCCTGACGACGAAGATCGTCTCGATCGAGCCGACCTCGCCCATCACCTCGTCGACCCGTGCCTTGACCGGCGCGGTCTTGCCCTTGCGGCGCGCCCCGTCGACGGTGATCAGCGCCTTCGCCTCCGAGAACTCCATCCGCTCGCGCACCGCCTCGGCTGAGAAGCCGCCGAAGACGACGTTGTGGACGGCGCCGATCCGCGCGCAGGCGAGCATCGCGACGACCACCTGGGGGATCATCGGCAGGTAGATCCCGACCACGTCGCCCTTGCGCACGCCGTGGTCGCGCAGCGCGTTGGCGAAGCGCTGCGTGTCGGCGAGCAGCTCGGCGTAGGTGATGTCGCGCTCCTCCCCCTCCTCGCCGCGCCAGTGGTAGGCGACGCGATCGCCGAGCCCGGCGGCGACGTGCCGGTCGAGGCAGTTGGCGGAGACGTTCAGCTCGCCGTCGGCGAACCACTTGAAGAACGGCGGCTCGGACTCGTCGAGCGCCTCGCTCGGCTCCGTGTCCCAGTCGAGCAGCTGCTGCGCCTGGCGCAGCCACCAGGCCTCCGGGTCGGCCGCCGCCTCCTCGTACACCGCCGGGTCGGCGAGCAGCGCCCCGGCGGCGAACTCGGGCGGCGGCTCGAAGCGCTCGACCTCGAGCAGCTCGGTCAGCTGCCGCTCCAGCGAAGTTTCCTCCTCGACTCCCATCGCGCTCCTTCCGTGGCCGCTACGCTTGACGGGAACGCTACCTCTTCAACGTTCCACAGCAAACTCGGACGCCATGCTCTTTCGCCAGATCATCCACGAGGATCTCGGTTGCGCCTCCTACCTGGTCGGCGACTCGGGGGCGGGCGTCGCCGCGGTGGTCGACCCGCAGTGGGACATCGACCCCTACCTCAACCTCGCCCGCCTGCACGGGGTGCGGATCGAGCACGTGCTGGAGACCCACAACCACGCCGACCACGTCTCGGGGCACGGGCGGCTGGCGCGGGCGAGTGGGGCGACGATCCACGTCAGCGCCCTGGCCGAAGCCGAGTACGAGCACGACCCGATCGCCGACGGCTGGACGCTGGCGCTAGGCGATGCCGTGACGATCGAGGCCATCCACACGCCCGGGCACCGGCCCGAGCACACCTCCTTCCTGCTGCGCGACGCCGAGCGCGGCGGCGACCCGGTCGCGGTGCTGAGCGGCGACTCGCTGTTCGTCGGCGACGTCGCCCGCCCCGACCTCGCGGTCGAGCCGCGCGAGGGCGCCGCCGGGATCTTCCGCTCGCTGCACGAGCGGCTGCTCTCGCTGCCCGACGACGTCGAGGTCTGGCCCGGGCACCTCGGCGGCTCGCTCTGCGGCAGCTCCGGCATCGACCTCAAGACCTCCTCGACGATCGGCTTCGAGCGCCGTCACAACCGGGCGCTGGCGATCGCCGACGAAGCCGAGTTCATCGACGACGCCGTGGCCAGCATCGGCGAGCGGCCGCCCAACGTCGAGCACATCGTCTCGCTCAACCGCGGCCCGCTCGTCGAGTCGATCGGCGCCCCGGCGCGGCTCACCCCGCGGCGCTTCGAGGCGGCGATCGCCGCCGGCGCCTACGCGGTCGACTCGCGCACCAACGAGCAGTTCGACGAGGCCCACATCCCCGGCGCGATCAGCGCCTCGGGCTACGACACCGGCTTCGCGACCAAGGTCGCCCAGGTCGTGCCGCCCGACGGCGAGGTGGTCGTCGTCGCGGCCTCCGACGGCAACGAGCTCGAGGCGGCGGAGCTGCTCGCCGCGGTCGGGCTCGCGGTGCGCGGCTTCCTCGGCGGCGGGATGAGCGCCTGGCGGGCCGAGGAACGGCCGGTCGAGCGGATCGAGCCGATCGGGCCGGGCGACCTGGCGGGGATGCTGGAGGGCGAGGAGCCGCCGCTGGTGCTCGACGTGCGCGGCGCGGGCGAGTACGAGGACGGCCACATCGAGGGCTCCCTGCACATCCCCTACGGCGAGCTGGCGCGGCGGCTCGACGAGCTGCCCCGCGACCGCGCCCTGGCGACGATCTGCAAGGGCGGCAAACGCAGCGGGCTGGCGGCGTCGGTGCTGCAGCGCGAGGGGTTCGAGACGATCCACGTCGCCTACGGCGGGGTCGGGACTTGGCAGGACGAAGGGCGGCCGGTCGAGAGCGGCGCGGTGCCTGCCTGATTGGTTGGGTCGTTGCGCGGGAGGCGATCCCGGTAGGGGTTCCACTTAACTTTTTTGATGGGTCGGGGTTGGGCTGGCGCCCGGGGCACTCGACAAAAAAGTACAAGACGTTTCACCCCTACCGGGATCGCCTCCATCGGTAGCGCCGCGAATGGACTAGGCGGAGCGGGTGAGCGGCGAGGGCTGGAGAGCGGCCGAGATTGCGTCGGCGAGGGACCCCGCGTCGGCTTGTTCCAGTGAGCTTATGGTGACTCGGATCGCTGGATCGGCTTGGAGGCGGAAGGGAGCGCCGGGCATCACTGCCCAGCCGTCGGACTGGAGGGACTGCACGGTGCTGGTCTCGTCTGGGACCGGGATCCAGACGTTTAGGCCGCTTCGGGACTCGACCTCGATTCCGCGGTCGGCGAGTGCTGAGATGAAGGACTCGCGGCGTTTGGCGTAGGTCGCCTCGGCGCGCTTGAGCAGCGCGGTGACGTCGTCATCGGCCAGCAGCTCCGCCGCGGTGCGCTGGAGCAGGTGGCTTACCCAGCCGGGGCCGACCGTCTGGCGGCCGCGGACCCTGTTGATCGTGTGGGGGTCGCCGGCGAGGACGGCGAGGCGGAGGTCGGGGCCGAGCGACTTGGCGAGCGAGCGGGCGGCTGCCCAGCGGCGGCGGCCGGCGGTGAGGGTGACGCGGGGCGTGCCCGCGATCGGGCCGAGGTGGTCGTCCTCGAGCACCATCACGTCGGGGTGGCGGTCGAGGACGGCGCGCAGCGTCCGCCGCCCGCTCCTCGTCCAGCGAGGCGCCGGTGGGGTTCTGGCCGCGCGGGTTGAGGACGACCGCGGCGACGCCTTCGTCGAGCGCCCGCGCGAGCGCCACGGGGGTCATCCCCCGTCCGTCGATCGCCACCGGGCGCAGCGCGTAGCCGTTGGCGCGCAGCAGGTGGAGCAGGCCGGCGAAGCCGGGGTCTTCGACCGCGATCGCGTCGCCGGGGCGCAGCCGCGCCGCGAGCGCCCGCTCGATCCCGTCGAGCGCGCCGCTGACCACCGCGAGCTCGCCGGCCTCGATCCCGTCCCGCTCGAGCTCGGCCCGCACCAGCTCGAGCAGCAGCGGGTCCGCCGGGTCGCCGCCGTAGAGCTGGCGCGGCGGCTCGATCCGCCGCAGGACCGGCGCCAGGTCGGGCAGCAGCGCCGGGTCGGGGTTGCCGCTCGCCAGGTCGCGCACGCCCTCGGGCGCCTGGAGGCCCGACCAGGCGCCGGCGACCGGCGGTCGCCAGCTGACCCGGGCGCCGCTGCGCGCCTGGGTGACGACGAGCCCGCGCGAGCGCAGCTCCTTGAAGGCGGCGGCGACGGTGGTCGGACTGACGCCGAGCTCGCGCCGCGAGCGAGCGCACCGGCGGCAGCGACGCGCCCGGCGCCAGCTCCCCCGCTTCGATCCCGCGCTCGATGCCGGCGGCGATCTCCGCCGCGCCCTCGCCCGTTATCCGATACTGTGTCAGTTCAGAAGGCAGATTTGTACTGTAACAGATTTGAGGAGGGCGCGATGGCGGCGAGGCCGAGGACGAAGGTGACGCGGATGCCGAGCCGCGCGAGCTACGAGCGCGCGACGATCGACGCGATCCTCGACGAGGCGATCGTCTCCCACGTCGGCACCGTCGCCCCGGCCGGCCACCCGGTCGTCATCCCCACCCTGCACGCCCGCGACGGCGACCAGCTCTACATCCACGGCTCGTCCGCGAGCCCGACCCTGCGGCGCGCCCGCGAGGCGGAGGTCTGCCTCACCGCGACGCTGATCGACGGCCTCGTTCTCGCCCGCTCCGCCGTCCACCACTCGGTCAACTACCGCTCGGTCGTCGTCTTCGGCCGCCCCGAGCCGGTCGAGTCCGCCGCCGAGAAGGCGACCGCTCTGGAGGCCTTCACCGAGAAGCTGATCCCCGGCCGCTGGGACGACGTCCGCCCGCCGACCGCCCAGGAGCTGAAGGCGACCGGCGTCCTGCGCCTGCCGCTCGACGAGGCCTCGGCCAAGGTCCGCGAGGGCGGGCCGCTGGACGACGAGGAGGACTACGAGCTGCCCGTCTGGGCCGGCACGATCGAGCTCGCCTCACCGCCGGCGAGCCGCGGCCCGACGACCGCCTGCTTCCCGGCGTCGAGCTCCCGAGCTATCTCTAGTAGCCCGGCGGGTGGCGGGCGATGAAGCCTTCGGGGCTGTCGACCGGCGAGGAGTGCCAGCGCGGGCCGGGGCCGCCGACGGTGTCGAAGGCGAGGCCGGCGATGATCATCCAGGCGTGGCCGGAGTTGGCGTAGACGGTGATCCACTGGCCCGGGCCCGGGTCGCCCCAGGTCTCGAGGCCGGTCGAGTCGAGCGGGCTGGAGAGGAAGCCGCCGCCGTTGAGGGCGAAGCTGACCGCGCCCGAGCAGTCGTAGCCGGAGGAGCTGAACGAGCCGTGGCCGCCGCCCCAGATGTAGGGGGTGGTGGCGATCGAGTTGGCGGCTTCGATCGCCGCCTGGATCGCCGGCGGGGCGCTGCTCGGCACGCTCGCCTGGCTTTCGGAGATGTATTCGGCGCTCTGCCCCGGGGTCAGCGGCGCCGGCGAGCCGGTCGGCGCCGGCGAGCCGGAGCTGGCGAGCTGTTCGGAGATCGTCGCCAGGTTGTCGCTGAGCGCCGCTTCGCGCGACTCGAGCGCTTCCAGGTCGGCCTGGCGCTGCGCCTGCGCTTGCTTCAGCTCGGCGAAGCGGGCGGCGGCTTCGGCGCTGGCGTCGGCGGCTTCCTTCTCCTTGGCGGCGATTTCGTCGCGCGCTTGCTGCAGCTGCGCCTGGATCGCCGCCATCCGGTCGACCGCGGCCTGCGCTTCGTCGCGCAGCCCCTTGACCCGGTCGGCGACCGAGTCGTCGTAGTCCTGCACGCGGCTGAGGTATTCGGCGCGCACGCTGGCCTGCGACCAGGTCTCCGCTTCGAGCAGCACGCTGACCACGTCCGGGCTGCCCGCCTCGTAGATCGAGACGAGCCGTTCGCGCAGCAGCTCGAGCGCCCGCTGCAGCCGTTCGCGCACGACTTCCAGGTGACGGCGCTCGGCTTCCAGCTTGGCCGTCGCGGCGTCGAGCTCGTCCTGCTTCTTCGTCAGTTCGGCTTCCAGCGCCTGCTGTTCCTGGCGCAGCCGCGAGACTTCGCCCAGCATCGAGTCGATCGCCCGGTTCTGTTCGGCGATCGTCGTCGCCAGCGCGCTCTGGCTTTCGCGCACCTTGCTCAGCTTGCCCTGCGTCGCGTCGAGCTTTTCCCGCAGGGTCTCGGCAGGCGCGCTCGCCACCAGGCAGAGCGCCAGCAGAAGCAGGGCGGCGGGGAGCAGCAGCCACCGGGAAGAGCCGGGGAGGACGCGCATCGGCGTCGCAAGCTAGCGAAGTCGCCTAAAGATTGTTAGGAGTTGCTAATAACTTGCAACTCCTGTTGCAGAATCAGCCGACCTTGCAGGAGAAATCGCCCCGGTAGCGAGGGCCGACGGGCCGAAAACGCAACCCTGGGTCGCGTCTTCGGCCCGTCGACGAACTAGGCGAGGAGTTTGGCCTTGGCCTTCTCGTACTCCTCGGACGAAATCGCGCCTTTCGCCTGCAGAGCGTGCAGTTTGTCCAGCTCGTCGGCGGTCGAGCCCGTATGCGCCTGCTCGCGCACGTAGGAGTCGAAATGCTGCTTCGCCTCCGCCTGCGCCTTGATCGTTCGGTCTCGCATCCCGTTGCCGCGCGCGATCAGGTAGACGAGCGCCGTCAGGAATGGGATCAGGACGAGGAAGATCACCCAAACCGCCTTCCACCAGCCGGACAGTTCGTGGTCGCGGAAGAGGTCGGTGAGGATCGTGATCAGGATCCAGATCCAGATCACGAAGAAGAAGATCTCCAGGGCGAGAAGCAGGGCTTCGCCCAGGTTGATATCTGCGAACGGCAGCAAAGGGTCGTCCTTTCGGTCAGTTGAGGCAGGGGTGCATTGCGGTATTTCGCACGCTAGCCGCCGTTCCTCCCGGCGGCATCCGTAATCCTCCGCCGACGGGACGAAAACGGCCGCATATCGGACGTTTCAGGCCCATCAGCGGCTGAACAGCACGGCGGCGACGGCGGTGGCGAGGTTGAGGCTGGAGACGCCGGCGCGCATCGGGATCGCCAGGCGGGCGTCGGCGGCGGCGAGCAGCTCCTCGCTGAGCCCGTATCGCTCGCTGCCGAAGGCGAGGATCGCCCGCGGCGGCAGCTCGGCGGGGCGCAGGTCCGCGCCCTCGGGGTCGATCGCGATCAGCGGCCGGCCAGCTGCCGCGCAGCTCGACCGACGCCTGGCGCCTTTCTGCCGCTATCCGGGAGGAAGGCGCCAGGGACGCCACAGGCAGGGCGAAGTGCAGGCCGGCGGCGGCGCGCACCGCGTCGGGGTGCCAGGGGTCGTTGGAGCCCGTGGTCAGGACACCCGCCGCGTCCGCCGCGGCGGCGACGCGCACGCAGGCGCCCATGTTGCCCATCGTGCGCGGGTCCTCGAGCAGGACGAGCGGCTGCGGCCGCGGGTCGGCGAGCAGCGCGGCCGAGGTCGACCGCGGGCCGCCGGGCGAGCGCGACGACGCCGGTGCGCGGCGCCTGCGGCGCGAGCTGGGCCATCGCCTCGGCGGAGACCGGCGCGGTCCGCTCGGCCAGCGAGCCGGCGAGGTCCGGCGCCAGCTCGGCCGCCAGCTCCTCCAGCCGCCCAGCGTCGACCGCGACGGCCTCCAGCACCTCGGCGCCGAAGCGCAGCGCGTGCTTGAGCGCGTGGAAGCCCTCCAGCACGGCGAGCCCGCGGTCCCGGCGGGCGCCGCGGTAACGGCGGATCAGCGCCTGCTCGTCTGCCTCGCGCACACCGGCATCATGCACACATGGACCGCCGTAGAGGTTTGTTCCGGATAGCGAGCAAAACCTCTACGGCGCTCGGGTGGAGTGTTCAGCCGCTGACGGTGCGCCTCGCCACGTCGGGCGTGCCGTCGAGGAAGGGGCTGAGGAAGCGACCGACGATCTTGCCGTCGGGCTCCGGCCAGAGCGGCTCGCGGCTCAGCTTCGAGACCTCGCCGTGGCCGCCCGCCGGCCGGCCGTAGAGGTAGCGCGGCTCCTCGCCGGTCCACAGCGTCCCGCGCAGCACCGGGTCGAACGCCGCGGGCTCGATCTCGATCCCGGCGGCGGCGGCGATCGCTTCCGCGGCCACGTCCGCCTCCTGGGTCGCGATCCCGCCCTGCTTGACCGGGAAGGAGGTGACGTCGCCGGCGGCGTAGACGTCGCGCGCCCCGGCGACGCGGCAGTGCTCGTCGACCAGCAGGAAGCCCTCCGGATCGGTGGGCAGGCCGTCGATCCGCCGGCCCTCGAGCCGCGGCAGGCTGACCACCGCTTCGGTCGCGATCGGGTCGCCCGGCGCGACGCTGAGCCGCCCGTCCTCGTAGGCGACCGGGTGGACGCCGCCGATCACCTCGATCCCGCGCTCGCGCAGCAGCTCCCCCATCTCGACCCCGACCGCGCGGCCGAACAGCTCCAGCGGCGCGTCCTCCGGCGTGACCACGCGCAGGCGCGCGTCGCGCGATCCCGGACTTGGCCAGCACCGCGGCGGCGAGCAGCACCAGCTCGTACAGCGGCAGCGCCCAGCTGTTGCCGCCGGGCATCGTGAAGACGACGTCGCGCAGCATGCCGCTGCGCAGCCGCCGCACGACGTTGCCGAAGCCGCCTTCGTCGGAGACCCCCCAGAAGGTGACCGCGCCCGGGCACCGCCCAGAGCATGCGCACGCCGGAGGCGACCAGCAGGTGGTCGTAGGGGATCTGCGTCGCCGTCGCGCACCGTCGCGGTGCGGGCGGCAGGGTCGACCGAGAAGATCCCGCCGAGGCGGAAGGAGACGCCGATCCGCGCGGCCAGCGTGTCGAGGTCGTAGCGCAGGATGCTGGCGGCGCCGTAGGGCTCGCCGACGGCGAACGGCCGGTAGACGAAGTCGCCGCGCGGCGAGCAGAGCTCGATCGCGAGCCGCTCGCCGGCCAGCTCGCGCAGCGCCAGCGCCGCCTCGAGCGCCGCGACGCCGCCGCCGGCGATCAGGACCCGCTCGCGGTCCTCCCGCTCACGGTTCCCCTCAACGACGCTGATGCTCATCGACCGAGCCTAGGCCCGCACGGCGGCGCCTCCATCGGGGGACCCCCACACCGGGCCTGCGGCTTTCTCCCGATGCCGACCCCACCCGCGCCGACCCATGATGCGTGCGATGAGATTGCTGGTCGGCTACGACGGGAGCGAGGGTGGACGCGACGCGCTCGAGCTGGCGCGCGTCCTCGGGTCCGTGGAGGAGAGCAGTGCGCTGATCGTCGCCGTCATGCCCTATGCCCCGTTGCCGGTCGGCTTCACCGAGCTGGAGCGGGACGCGGCCGAGCAGGCCGAGCCGCTGCTGAGCGAGGCGCGCGAGCGCCTCGACGGCCTCGAGGTCGAGACGCGCGCCTTCGGCGGCGGCTCGCCGGCGGGCGTGATCACCGACCTGGCCGAAGCCGACGGCACCGACGCGATCGTGCTCGGCTCGCCGCACCGCGGCGCGGTCGGGCGGGCGCTGATCGGCAGCGTCGCCGAGGGCGTCCTGCACGGCGCCCCCTGCGCGGCGGTCGTCGCCCCGCGCGGCTACGCCGGCAACGGCCACGGCCCGTTCGCGACGATCGCCGTCGCCTACGACGGCACGCCGGAAGCGAAAGCGGCGCTCGCCCGGGCGCGGGCGCTGGCCGAGCAGAGCCGCGCGGCGCTGCGCGTCCTCACCGTCGTCGCGCCGCCGGTCGCCCTGCCCGGCGCCGCCGGCTACACGCCGGTCAACCCGCCGGATCCCGACGAAGGTGATCGCCGAGGGCGTCGCCGCGGCCGGCGCCGCGGTCCCGGTCGACGGCCGGCGGCTCGACGGCCCGCCCGCCCAGGCGCTCGCCGAGGCCGGCGAGGACGGCGTCGACCTGCTCGTCGCCGGCTCGCGCGGCTACGGCCCGATGACCCGGCTGCTGCTCGGCTCCGTCTCCTCCCGACTTGTCGCGATCGCCCCCTGCCCCGTCCTCGTCGTCCCCCGTCCCGGAAAGGACTGAAGCATGAGCCAAGCAACCATCGACGCCGTCCGCGGCTTCGCCGACCTCTCGCGCGAGGACGTCGACTACGCGGGCGGCAAGGGCGCCAACCTCGGCGAGCTGACCGCCGCCGGCTTCCCCGTCCCCCCCGGCTTCGTCGTCGGCGCCCCCACCTACGCGGCCTTCTGCGACGCCGGCGGGCTGCGCGAGCGGATCGAGCGGCGCCTCGCCGCGGTCGACGTCGAGGACACCGCGGCGCTCGAACGGGCCAGCCACGACGTGCGCGCCGAGGTCGAAGCCGAGCCGCTGCCCGAGTGGCTGGCCGAGGCGGTGCGCGAGGCGCACGAGCGCCTCGCCGGCGGCGACGCCGAGATGGCGGTCGCGGTGCGCTCCTCGGCCACCGCCGAGGACACCGAGTCGGCCAGCTTCGCCGGCATGAACGAGACGATGCTCAACGTGCGCGGCGCCGCCGCGACGCTGGAGGCCGTGCGCCGCTGCTGGGCCTCGCTGTTCGGCGCCCGCACGATCTACTACCGGGCCAAGCGCGGCTTCGGCCAGGCCGACATGGACATCGCCGTCGTCGTCCAGCGCCAGATCCCCTCCACCCGGGCGGGCGTCATGTTCACGATCGAACCGGCCTCGGGCGAGCTCGACAGGCTGGTGATCGAGGGCGCCTTCGGCCTCGGCGAGTCGGTCGTCTCGGGCTCGGTCTCGCCCGACCGCTACGTCGTCGGCAAGCAGAAGCTCAACGTCATCCGGCGCGAAGTGCGGCGCAAGGAGCTGACGATCGAGCCGACCGAGGGCGGCGGCACGCGCACCCGCGAGCTCGGCGAGCACGAGTCCGAGCAGCCGGCGCTGAGCGACGAGGAGGTGCACGAGCTGGCCGAGCTCGGCGTGCGGATCGAAGCGCACTACGGCACGCCGCAGGACACCGAGTGGGCCTTCGACCCCGAGGGCCGGGTGTGGATGCTTCAGTCGCGGCCGGTAACGGCCACCGGCGGCGAGCCGCTGGCAGCCCCCGAGCCCGCCGGCGCCGGCGAGGAGCTGGTCCGCGGGCTCGGCGCGGCGCCCGGCGTCGCGGCCGGCCCGGTGCGGGTGATCGCCGCGCTCGGCGGCAGCGCCGAGCTGGCCGACGGCGAGGTGCTCGTCACCCACATGACGGCGCCCGACTGGGTGCCCCTGATGCGCCGCGCGGCGGCGATCGTCACCGACTCCGGCGGGATGACCTGCCACGCGGCGATCGTCTCGCGCGAGCTCGGCATCCCCTGCGTCGTCGGCACCGCCGACGCGACCAAGGTCCTGCGCGACGGCGAGGTCGTCACGGTCGACGCCGGCGCGGGCACGGTCAGCGAGGGCGACTCGGCGCCGCGCCAGGCCGCGGCGGACACGGCCCGAGTCGCGCCGCGAGCGCGCCGCGCCGCTCGTCACCGGCACGAAGCTGCTGGTCAACCTCTCCGAGCCCTCGCAGCTGGAGCGCGCCGCGGCGCTCGACGTCGAGGGCTGCGGCCTGCTGCGGGCCGAGCTGATGGTGGTCGAGGCGCTCGAGGGCGTCCACCCGCTGCAACTGGTCAAGGAGGGACGCAGCGAGGGCTTCGTGGCGAAGATGGCCGAGTCGCTGACCGCCTTCGCCAACGCCTTCGCGCCGCGGCCGATCACCTACCGGACGATCGACTTCCGCACCAACGAGTTCCGCGGCCTGCGCGGCGGCGAGGACTTCGAGCCCGAGGAGGCGAACCCGATGATCGGCTACCGCGGCGCCCTGCGCTACATGCAGCAGCCCGAGCTGCTCGGCCTGGAGCTGGAGGCGATCGGCCGGGTCTGGGACGCCGGCCACGAGAACTTCCACGTGATGGTCCCCTTCGTCCGCACGCCGCGCGAGCTGGTCGCCTGCCGGGCGCAGTTCGAGGCGGCAGGGCTGCTCTCGCGGCCGGGCTTCGAGCTCTGGGTGATGGCCGAGGTTCCCTCGGTCCTCTTCCACCTGCCGCGCTACGCCGAGCTCGGCGTCGCCGGGATCTCGATCGGCTCCAACGACCTGACCCAGCTGATGCTCGGCGCCGACCGCGACTCCGAGCTGGTCGCCGAGGTCTTCGACGAGCGCGACCTGGCGGTGACCGAATACATCACGCAGCTGCTCGGGCGGGCCAGGGAGCTCGGGCTCCAGACTTCGATCTGCGGCCAGGCGCCCTCGGTGTACCCCGAGTACGCGGAGCTGCTGGTCCGAGCCGGGATCGACGCGATCTCGGTCAACATGGACGCGGTCGACCGCGCCCGAAGCCTCGTCGCCGCCGCCGAGCAGCGCCTGCTGCTGCGGGCGGCGACCGATAACCCTGGAGGTTCCTGATGGAGACGATGAAGGCCGCCGTGTTCGAGGGACACGAGCGGATCCAGCTGGAGGAGAAGCCGCTGCCGAGCTGCGGCCCGACGGACGCGATCGTGAAGATCTCGCTGACGACGATCTGCGGCACCGACGTCCACATCTGGCGCGAGGAGTACCCGGTCGAGCAGGGCCGCATCGTCGGCCACGAGCCGGTCGGCACGATCCACCAGCTCGGCGACGCGGTCAGCGGCTACGAGATCGGCGAGCGCGTGCTGGTCGGCGCGATCACCCCCTGCGGCACCTGCTTCTACTGCCAGTCGCACAACGAGGCGCAGTGCTCGGGCTACGAGGACGAATGGAAGATGATCGGCGGCTGGCAGCTCGGCAACTCGATCGACGGCGTCCAGGCCGAGTACTTCCGCGTCCCCTACGCGCAGGCGAACCTGGCGAAGATCCCCGACGACCTCTCCGACGAGCAGTGCGTGCTGCTCGCCGACATCGCCTCGACCGGGATCTCCGCCGCGGAGACCGCCGACGTGCGCATCGGCCAGACCGTCGCCGTCTTCGCCCAGGGCCCGATCGGCCTCTGCGCGACCGCCGGCGCACGGCTGATGGGCGCCTCGCTGGTGATCGGCGTCGACCGGATCGAGGGGCGGCTGAAGCTCTCCCGGCAGATCGGCGCCGACGAGACGATCAACTTCTCCGAAGAAGACCCGATCGCGGCGATCAAGCGGCTGACCGAAGGGCGCGGCGTCGACGTCGCAATCGAGGCGCTCGGCACCCAGCAGACCTTCGAAAGCTGCCTCGCGGCGACCCGCCCGGGCGGCATCGTCTCCAGCCTCGGCGTCTATGGCGGCAAGCTCGAGGTGCCGCTGGAGCCGTTCGTCTACGGGATCGGCGACAAGCAGATCCTCACCACGCTCTGCCCGGGCGGCAAGGAGCGGATGCGCAAGCTGATGGAGATGGTCCGCCACGGCCGCCTCGACCTCGGGCCGCTGATCACCCACCGCTTCTCGCTCGACCAGATCGAGGAGGCCTACGACCTGTTCGGCAACCAGCGCGAAGGCGTGGTCAAGATCGGCCTGACGCCGTAAGCGCACGACATCGGCGACGCGACAGAACGCTGCGGCCCCGAGTTTGCGCGCGGAGCGCGCGGGTAGGTTCCCCTCATGGGACTCGACCGCCGATTGGCGGCGTCCATCGCCGCGCTGCTTGCCCTGCCGGCGCTCTACTGCTGCACCCCGGCGAGCGGGCAGTGGAATCCGCGCGCGACGACCGCACCGTGGCAGTGGCAGCTGCAGGGAAGGATCGACCTCTCGGTGCCGGCGCCGGTCTACGACGTCGACGGCTTCGAAACTTCACGGCGCACGGTGCGGTGGCTGCACCGGCGCAGGCGCAGGGTCGTCTGTTACCTCGATGTCGGCAGCTGGGAGAGCTACCGGCCCGACAAGAGCGAGTTCCCGCGCTCGGTCATCGGCCGTACTTACTCCGGCTTCCCCGACGAGCGCTGGCTCGACGTCGCCCATTTCCGGCGCTTCGAGCGGCCGCTGAAGCAGCGCTTCAACATGTGCGCGCGCAAGGGCTTCGACGCGGTCGAGCCCGACAACCTCGCCGGCTGGGAAAAGGAAAACCACACGGGCTTCAAGATCACCAAGGTCGATCAGCTGCGCTTTAACCGCTGGGTGGCGCACCAGGTGCACCGGCGCGGCATGGCGGTGGCGCTGAAGAACGACGGCCGCCAGGCCGACCGGCTCCACCACATCTTCGACTTCGCGATCGCCGAGCAGTGCTTCCAGTACCACGAATGCGGCTTCTACCGACCCTTCGTGGGCGAAGGCAAGCCGGTCTTCGAGGCCGAGTACGAACAGAAACCGCCCCAGTACTGCAAGACCGCACGCGCGATCGGCTTCAGCGCGATCCACAAGTCATACGACCTCTTCGCCAAGCCCTGGCAACCCTGCCGCTCCTGAGCGCCGCCAGCCGTCATCCGGCCGCTCAGATCAGAGCTCCCAGTGGCGGCCGACGCGGGAGGCGGCTTGGGAGGTGAGCATCGCCTCGGGGGCGGCGGACTCGGCCTCGCCCTCGCCGGCCAGGGCGCGCATCGTCAGCTCGACCGACTCGGCCAGGGCGGGCGGCGAGTAGCCGCCCTCGAGCACGGCGCCGAGCGGCGCGCCCAGGGCGCGGGCGAGCTCGCGCACGTGGCAGGCCATGCGGGCGAAGGAGGCCGACTCGAGCCGGCAGCCGGCGAGCGGGTCGTCGAGGTGGGCGTCGAAGCCTGCCGAGACGAGGATCAGCTGCGGCTCGTAGGACCGGGCGACCGGGAGGACGATGTGCTCGAGCAGGGAGAGCCAGAGGTCATCCTCGGAACCGGCAGGGACCGGCAGGTTGATCGTGTAGCCCTCGCCCTCGCCGGAGCCGAAGTCGGCCGGCGAGCCGCTGCCCGGGTAGATCCCCTGCTGGTGCAGGCCGACGACGAGCACCTCGCGGCGCTGGCGGAAGGCCTCGACGGTGCCGTTGCCGTGGTGCACGTCCCAGTCGAGGATCAGCACCCGCTCGACCCCCAGCTCGCGGATCGCCAGCGCGGCGGCGACCGCGACGTTGTCGAAGAGGCAGAAGCCCATCGCCCGGTCGGGCTCGGCGTGGTGGCCGGAGGGGCGGATCGCGCAGAACCCGACCTCGTCCTCGCCGGCGAGCAGCGCCCGGGTCATCTCGCAGGCGCCGGCGGCGGCGTGCAGCGCGGCGCGGAAGGAGGCCTCGCCGACGTAGGTGTCGGGGTCGATCGCGCCACCGCCGCTCGCGCTCAGCTCGCGCACCGATTCGACGTGGCGGCGCGTGTGGACCAGCTCCAGATCGGCCTCGCTCGCCGCCGGCGCCTCGCGCCGCTCCCAGCCGAGCCACTCGGCAGCCGCGAGCCGCCGCTCGATCGCGACGAGCCGCTCCGGCGCGTCGGGATGCGACGGCATCTGCTCGCGCGGATCGTGCTCGAGGCAGGCCGGATGGCTGAAGTAGAGCCCCATCGGGGGGCATGATCCCGTTCCGGTGCGAGTTTTGTACCCCAGAGGTACGAAAGTCGCACCGGAAGCGGCGGCGGGCGCCCCTGGCGCCCGCTGTAGGCATCCGCATAAATCCGCGCCGCGGGCAGCGGCATTTCCCGGATGAATCGACTGACCAGATCGCAGAGACTCATCCGATGACCCCGGAGGAAGCCTGGCGGCAGATCCGCTTCGCCGACCGCCGCGACGCCGGCCGGCAGCTCGGCGAACGGCTGCTCCCCTTCGCTTACGAGAACCCGCTGGTGATCGGGCTTCCGCGAGGCGGCCTGCCGGTCGCCCGCGAGGTCGCGCTGGCGCTGCACGCGCCGCTCGATTTCCTCGCGGTGCGCAAGCTCGGCGCCCCGCACAACCCCGAGTACGGGATCGGCGCCGTCACCGAGGGCGGCGTGCGGCTGATCGACGCCGAGGCGATCGCGATCCTCGGCCTGCGCAACAGCGTCGTCGAGGCGATAGCCGCCCGCGAGACCGCCGAGCTGGAGCGTCGCGCCGGCCTGTACCGCGACGGTCGCCCGCCGCTCAGCGTCCGCGGCCACACCGCGATCGTCGTCGACGACGGCGTCGCCACCGGCGTCACCGACGCCGCCGCGCTGCGCGCCCTGCGTCGCATGGGGCCTCGCCGGCTGGTTCTCGCCGTCCCGGTCTGCCCGCCCGATTCGGCCCGTCGCCTCAGCGAGGAGGCCGACGAGGTGATCGCCCTGCAACAGCCGCCGCGCTTCTTCGGCGTCGGCCAGTTCTACGAGGACTTCTCGCAGGTCTCCGACGAGGAGGTCGTCTCGGCCCTCGCGGAATCCGGCCACGCCGCGGTCTGAGTCGTCCGGCGCCCTCAGGTGAGCGGCTGGTCGAGGATGAAGACCTCGACCGCCATGTCGGGGTCGAGGTGGTTGGCCCCCATGCAGGCGATGACCGTGCGCCCCGTCAGCCGCTCGACGCTCTCGATCATCTCGTCCGCCATCGTGCGCTGAAAGAGGTCGCGCATCGAGAGCACCGCCTCGCCGTGGTCGTTGGCGGCCAGGCTCTGCTCGGCCTTGGTCAGCACGTCCTGCAGGATGGTGACGACGACGTTGCCGTTGTGGAAGGAGAACGATTTGTTCGGGCCACGGCCCAGGCTGGCGGTGTGGATGCGCACCACCTCCCTGGTCAGCGCCGCGTTCAGCTCGCCGCCTGAGAGGGGAGTCGCCGGCTCGGTCATCTCTCTTACCCTTCCCCGCCTACAGACCGGGAAACCGCTGCGGTCGTTCCCGCGGCGCGATGCTCTCGAAGATCTCCGGGTCGGTCAGGTAGTGATGAGCGATGACGATCCCTGCGTCCTCGACCTGGTCGCGCGCCCAGAAGCGGGCCGGGTCTGCTCCCTCGTCCAGGTGCAGCTCGCCGACGGCGACCACCGCCCCGTCGGGCTCAGCGCGCAGGTTGTGGACGGCGATCCGGTGCGAGTGCCCATGCTCGAGCATCCGCTCGAACCAGGCGCGCACGCCGTCGTGCCCGCGGTAGTAGCGCTCGAAGCCGCTCAGCCGGAGCGGATAGAAGCGGACGTCGCGGCTCATGCACTGCAGCATGCCCTCGAGGTCACGAAGGTTGAAGAAGTCGATCCAGCGCGACACGACCGTCTCCGGTGCGATCGGGGTTTCCGGCACGACAGGCTCCTTCGATACCTCGCATCCGCTGAGCCCGAAGCGTGGCCGAGATCCACCCCCGTACTCACCGCCTATGCCAACCCCGGCGCAATCCAAGAGAAACGCCAGTGCCAATACAGAACCATACCGCGCCTATCGCTCGGGTCGAATTGAGTACACATTATCGGCGCACGCCCAGGGCGCGGCGGCGCAGCGCCCGGCGGCGCAGCTCGTCGGAGCCCCAGACGACGAGGGGGAACGCGGCGAGGACTGCGAGGTGGGCGGGCGAAAGGGCCACCGTGCCGAACAGGTCCTGCAGCGGCGGCAGGTAGACGAGCGCCGCGGCGAACAGCAGCTCGAAGCCGATGCCCCAGAGCAGCAGCGGGTTGGAGAGGAAGCCGATCTGGCGCAGCGAGGCGCGGCTGGTGCGGGCGGCGAAGGCGGTGCCTACCTGGCAGGCGGTGATTCCGGCGAAGGTCATCGTCGTCGCCGCCAGGTAGTCGTCGTGCAGCGGCGAGCCCGCCCCGGTCGGGTCGCCGGGCGACCAGCCCGCGGCGCCGAGCACGAGGAAGAAGCCGCCGAGCACCAGCGCCGCCTCGAACAACCCGAGCCAGAGCCAGGCGCGGGTCAGCATTCCGCGGGTGACGATGCTCTCGTCCCGCGGACGCGGCGGGCGCTCCATGATCCCGGGCTCGGCCGGCTCGACGCCGAGCGCCAGCGCCGGCAGCGTCTCGGTGCCGAGGTCGATCGCGAGGATCTGCAGCGCGGTCAGCGGCAGCGGGATCGAGCCGCCGGAGAGGGCGAAGAGCAGGAACGGCACGACCTCCGGCGTCAGGTGGGCGAAGATGTAGGTGATGAACTTGCGGATGTTCTCGTAGACGACCCGCCCCTCCTCGATCGCCGCGACGATCGAGGCGAAGTTGTCGTCGGCGAGCACCATCGTCGCCGTCTCGCGCGCCACGTCGGTCCCCGACTCGCCCATCGCCACGCCGATGTCGGCGCGGCGCAGCGCCGGCGCGTCGTTGACGCCGTCGCCCGTCATCGCGACCGTGTGACCGACCGAGCGCAGCGCCTCGACCAGGTGCAGCTTGGTCTCCGGGTTGCTGCGGGCGACGATCAGCTCCGGCGTCTGTGCCAGCAGCCGGTCCAGCTCCGGCTCCGGCATCGCGTCGACCTCGGCGCCGCTGACGACGCGCGGCTCGCCGCTGACGATGCCGGCGTCGCGCGCCACCGCGGTAGCGGTCAGCCCGTGGTCTCCGGTGACGACGACGATCCGCACCCCGGCCGCCCGGCAGTCGGCGACCGAGCCGGCGACCTCCGGCCGCAGCGGGTCCTCGAGCGCGATCAGGCCGACGAAGGTGAGGCCCGCCTCGGCGCCCTCGCGCTCCGCGGCGGGCGCTTCGACCCGGCGCTCGGCGAAGCCGAGCACCCGCATGCCCTCGCCGGCGTAGCGTTCGAAGGCCTCGCGCACGGCCGTCCGCGCCGCCTCGTCGAGCGGCCGGTCGCCGGCCCCGCCGCGGATCGCCGCGCAGCGCTCGAGCAGCTCGAGCGGCGCCCCCTTGGCGTGGTACCAGAGCGCCCCGCCGGGCTCGCGGTCGAGCGTCGTCATCCGCTTCAGCCGCGGGTCGAAGTGGAAGACCTCGCCGCGGATCGCCTCGCGCTCCCGCTGCGCCGACTCGACGTCCTCGCCCAGCTCGCCCACCGCGACCAGCAGGGCGCTCTCGCTCGGGTCGCCGCCGCGCAGCCAGCCGTCGGCCTCGCGGTGGGCGCTGGCGTTGTTGCAGCGCAGCGCCGTGCGCAGCAGCGCCGAGAAGGGCTCCACCGCCGCCTGCGCCCGCCCCAGCCCCTGCCGCTCCGGTGCGCCTTTTGCGGTCATAGACGGCAAAAGGCGCACCGGAAGCTCCTCGCCGTCCGCCCAGAGCGCCCGCACGCTCATCCGGCCTTCGGTCAGGGTGCCGGTCTTGTCGGTGCAGATCACGTCGGTCGAGCCGAGCGTCTCCACCGCGGTCAGCCGCTTGACCAGCGCCCGCCGCCGCGCCATCCGCCGCACCCCGACCGCGAGGGCAAGGGTGATCGTCGGCAGCAGCCCCTCGGGCACGTTGGCGACCAGCAGGCCGATCGCGAAGGTCGCGGCATCGCCGAGCGAGAGCCCGGCGACGGCGGAACCGACGGCGAAGAAGACGAGGCCGGCGGCGACGGCGATCGCCGCGATCAGCAGCGCCACCCGGTTGACCTGCAGCTGCAGCGGGCTCGCCTCGGCGCGGACCCGCTGCGAGAGCGCCGCGATGCGGCCGAGCTGCGTGCCCATCCCGGTCGCGAAGACGAGGGCCTCGGCCTCGCCGCCGGTGCAGAGCGTCCCCGAGAAGACCAGGTTCGCCGCCTCAAGCGCCGGCACTCCGGGCTCGCTCGGCCCGGCGAGGCGCGAGACGGGCAGCGACTCGCCGGTCAGCGGCGAGGCGTCGATCTCGACCGCCCCCTCGACCAGGCGGGCATCGGCGCTCAGCCGGTCGCCCTCGTCGATCAGCAGCAGGTCGCCCGGCACCAGCTCGGTCGCGTCGATCTCGACCGGCTCACCGCCGCGCCGCACCCGCGCCCGCGGCGGCAGGTACTCGCGCAGCGCCTCGGTCGCGCGCTCGGCCTGCAGCTCCTGGCCGAATGCGAAGACGGCGTTGAGCACGATAACTGCGACGATCGCCGCCGCCAGGGCGAGGAAGCCGCTGACCGCGGCGAGCCCTGCCGCGACCCAGAGCAGCAGCGCCAGCGGGTGGGTGAACTGGAGCGCCAGATCGCGCAGGTGGCTCGGCCCCTGGCGGCGCTCGATCAGGTTCGCGCCGTGCTGCTCGAGCCGCCGCTGCGCCTCGCGCGCCGACAGCCCGGAGTGCCGTAGAGGTTCCTGCCGCATAGCGGTTCAAACCTCTACGGCGACGGGGTCAGCCGGCGCCGATACCGCCTGCGGCGGGCCCGCCGCCGCCCGGCGCGGCGGGCGCCGGGGTCGCCGGCGGCGGGGCCGGTGCCGCTTCGGCTTCCGCCTTGGCCCCGCCCTTGCCGCCTTCTTTCCCTTCTTCTTCGCCTTCTTCGACGTATTCTTCGAGTTCTTCGTATTCGCCTTCGCCCGAGCCGGAGGAGCCGCTGGTGTGGCCGCTGTCGAGGCCGGACAGTTCGGGCAGGCTCGACGGTTCGGTGAATTCGCCGCAGTCGCCTTCGTTCGCCGCTTCCATGAAGGAGCGCCAGATCGGGCCGGCGGTCGGGCCGCCGTAGCCCGTCGCTTCGCGCGACTGCGGGTGGCCGACCCAGACCGCGGTCGAGTAGCGCGGCGTGTAGCCGACGAACCAGGCGTCGGAGAGTTCCTCCGAAGTGCCGGTCTTGCCCGCCTCGGCCGAGCAGCCGATCGAGGTGTAGCCGGCGCCGGTGCCTTCGGTGATCACGCCCTCGAGGATCTTGGTCACGTCGTAGGCCTCGCCCTCGGTGAGGACGCGGTCGCCCGCGTCGGCTTCCGGTTCGTCGACCTTGCCGCTGGGGAACTCGACCCGGCCGATCGCCGTCGGGTCGTGGTGGATGCCGCCGCTGGCCAGCGTCGCGTAGCCGTCGGCCATTTCGAGCGGCGTGACGCCGGTCGAGAGGCCGCCGATCGCCTCTGCCGGCACCGATTCGAGCGGCGCTTCGATCCCCATCTGGTGCGCCGTGTGGGTGACGTTTTCCGGCCCGACGTCGAGGTCCAGCTGGGCGAAGATGACGTTGACCGAGTCGACCGTCGCCTGGTCGAGCGACATCGTGCCGCCGCCCGGCTCGGCGTTGTGGACCGTCCAGGGGATGCCGCCCGGCGTGTCCAGCGTCTTCGGCGAGGTGCCGTCGTAGTAGGTGGTGGCGGGGTCGATGCCCTGTTTGATCGCCGTCGTCAGGACGAAGGTCTTGAACGACGAGCCCGGCTGGCGGTGCGCCTGCCAGGCGTAGTTGAATTCGCTTTCCTCTTCGGAGCCCTCGGTGGAGGCGAGGGCGACGATCTCGCCGTTGTCGGGGTCGACCGAGGCGAGCCCGGCCGCCGGCCCGCCGCCGGCGTAGCAGACCCCGCAGGAGTCGACCGCTTCCTGCGCCCGTTCCTGCAGCTCGGGGTCGATCGTCGTGTAGGCCTTGAGGCCGCCGTAGCGGACCGTGTTGAGCCCGTACTTGTCGATCAGCTCCTGCTGCACGAGGTCGAAGAGAAAGGGGTCGCGGATCACCCGGTACTTGTGACCCGGGTGCAGATTGAGCCCTTCCTGGCGCGCCTCGCGATATTCGGAGGAAGTGATGTAGCCCTGGTCGTCCATCGCTTCGAGCACCTGGTTGCGACGTTCGCGCGCCGCCTGCGGATCGAGGAACGGGTTGTATTCGGAGGGCGCCTGCGGCAGCCCGGCGATCATCGCCGCTTCGGATAGGCCCAGCCGCTTCGCCGGCCTGCCGTAATAGGTCTGCGCCGCCGCCTCGCCGCCGACCGCGGTCTCGCCTTCGACCGTCCCGTACGGCGCGGTGTTGAGGTATTCCTTGAGGATCCACTCCTTGGAGTGGGCTTCCTCCATTTCGAAGGCCAGGTGGGCTTCGCGCAGCTTGCGCTTCAGCGTCTCTTCGGGGTCGCGGATGTAGAGGTTGCGGACCAGCTGCTGGGTGATCGTCGAGGCGCCCTGTACCGGCTTGCCGCCGGCCAGCAGGTCCTTCCAGGCGGCGCGGGCGATCCCGGCCGGGTCGAGCGCGCCGTGGTTGAAGTAGTTCCGATCCTCGATCGCCACCGTCGCGTATTTGAGGTTCTGCGGCAGCGCCTTGCCGGAGACCGGCTGCCGGATGCTGCTTGCGCGGATGAAGCCGATCAGGCTGCCGTCGGCCGCGTAGATCGCCGAGGAGCGGCCCTTCTGCACCGGTTTCAGGCTGGCCAGCGGCGGCGCCGAGTCGTATACGTCGACCGCCCAGCTGGCGCCGACCCCGACCGCCACCGCGCCGGCGATGAAGAGCCCGCCGACGACGACCAGCAGCTTCGACCTGAACCCACCGTGGCGCGACCTGCGCCGCTGCCGTCGCTCCCGGTTGCTCATCGCAAAAACTCTATTTGGGTCAGGCCGCGGGCCTGAAACGTCGCACCCATTGCTCGCGGTCGAAATCGGCCGGCTCGGTCTCGCGCAGGAAGCGCTCCAGGGCGGCGATGAAGCGGCCCGGCGCCTCGAGCTGCGGCAGGTGGCCGACGTCCTCGAATACCTCGAGCCGGGCGCCGGGTATCGCCCGCACGGCGTCTTCCCCGTGACGCACCGGGATGATCGAGTCGCGGGCGCCCCAGACGATCAGCACCGGCACGGCCTCGGCGAGGTAGAGGCGGTCGCTCGCGTCGACCCGCTGGCCGCGGGTGCCGACGACGGCACGCAGGGTGTCGAGGAAGGCGGCGCGCCGGGCGGGATCGTCGAGCGAGGCGTAGCCGCGGGCGACCTCGGCGACGTCGGCGCTGGGCCGCAGCCCGAACGCGGAGAGGCCGCGACCGAGCACCGAGCCGGCGCGGCGGCCGGCGCCGGCGGTGACCGAGATGAAGAGGTCGGCGCCGGGAAGGGCGGCGGCGCGCAGGACCGGGCTGACCTCGGGGCCGAGCCCGCCGCTGGAGACGAGCACCAGGCGCTCGACCATCTCCGGGTACTGGTAGGCGAGCTGCATCGCGACGCCGCCGCCGAGCGAGTGGCCGACGACGGTGGCGCGCTCGTGGCCGAGCGCCAGCAACAGGTCGCGCAGGCCGCTCGCCAGGGCGCCGATCGAGTAGTCGCCGGCGCCCGCCTCGGAGGAGCCGTGGCCCGGCAGGTCGGGGGCGATCACCGTGTGGCGGTGCGCGAGCGGCTCGATCACCTCGCGCCAGTTCTCGCAGGTCCCGGCGATCCCGTGGACCAGCAGCAGCACCGGCCCCTCGCCGGCTTCCAGGTAGGAAACCGAGCGGCCATGCACATTCGCCGTCTTGGGCAGCAGCTCGGACACGCAGACAAAGGGTACGCCGCGGCGAGGTCGGGGTTACCGGAGCAGGCCCGATCCGGTCTCTCCCGGTAGGCTCCGCCGCGCTCTTGTCGGTCGAGGAGGGAGAAACGCCGTGAAGCTGGTGATCGGGATCGTGCGGCCTGAGAAGGCCAATGACGTGCTGGAGGCGCTCTACCGGGCGGAGGTCCGCGGAGTCTCGATGAGCCGCGTGCAGGGGCACGGCGGCGAGCTCGACCGCGTCGAGACGTATCGCGGCACGACCGTGAAGATGGGCCTCGCCGACAAGATGCGCTTCGAGATCGCGGTTTCCGACGACTTTCTCGACCCGACGATCGAGGCGCTATGCGAGGGCGCGCGCACGGGCGAAGTCGGCGACGGCAAGATCTTCGTCGTGCCGCTGGAGCGGGCGGTGCGGATCCGCACCGGCGAGTCGGACAAGGCGGCCGTGACGCCGGTGGACGGACGATGAGCGGCCTGGCGCTCGCGGCGCTGCCCGCCGGGATCGACACGGGCGACACGGCCTGGATGCTCGTCGCCACGGCGCTGGTGCTGATGATGACCCCGGCGCTCGGCCTCTTCTACGCCGGCCTGGTACGGGAGAAGAACACGCTCAACACCTTCATGATGTGCATCGGCGCGATCGCCGTCGCCGGCGTCGTCTGGGCGCTCGTCGGCTACTCGCTCGCCTTCGACGGAAGCGGCTCGCTGCTCGGCGGGCTCGATTACGTCGGCCTGCACGACGTCACCTTCGCCCCGCGCGAAGGGACGACGATCCCCCACCTGCTGTTCATGGCCTTCCAGGCGACCTTCTGCATCATCACCGCGGCGCTGGTCTCCGGCGCGGTGGTAGAGCGGATGCGCTTCGGCCCCTTCCTGGTCTTCGTCGCTCTCTGGTCGCTGCTCGTCTACTCGGTGCTCGCCCACTGGTCCTTCGGTGGCGGCTGGCTCGCCGGCGGCGGCACGCTCGACTTCGCCGGCGGCATCCCGGTCGAGATGGGGTCCGGCTTCTCCGCTCTCGCCGCCGCGCTGGTCGTCGGCCAGCGCAAAGACTACGGCCGCCAGGCGCTGCTGCCGCACAACGCGATGTACGTGTTGCTCGGCGCCGGGTTGCTCTGGTTCGGTTGGTTCGGCTTCAACGGCGGCAGCGGCTTCTCGACCGGCGATCCGAGCGTGCTCGCCTTCGTCAATACCCTGCTGACGCCGGCCAGCGCACTCCTCATGTGGTTCGTGCTCGATCTGATCCGCGGGCGCAAAGTGACCGCGATCGGCGCCGCGACGGCGATCATCGTCGGCTGCGTGCTGATCACCCCGGCGGGCGGCTTCATCAGCCCCGGCTGGGCACTGGTGCTGGGCGCGGTCGGCGCCCTCCCCTGCTACGCGATGATCGTCTGGCGGCCACGCACCAGGGTCGACGAGACGCTCGACGTGCTCGCCGCGCACGGCGTCGCCGGTTTCACCGGCATCCTCTTCATCGGCTTCTTCGCCTCGCTCGCCTGGAACGGCGTCGCGGACGGGCTGTTCTTCGGCAACGCCTCGCAGCTCGGCGACCAGGCGCTGGCGGCGCTGGTCACGCCGCTATACGCGTTCGGCATGACCTATCTGCTGCTGCGCGCGATGAGCCTCTTCACCTCGCTGCGCTCCACCCCGCACGAGGAGGCCGTGGGCATGGACTTCATCCAGCACGGTGAGGAGGCCTATGCCTCGGGCGAGGGCGCGATCCTCGTCCTGCCCGCCGACGGCGAGAAGCTCGTCGCCGAACCGGGCTAACCTCTGACTACCTCGAACTGATTCATCAGCCCGTGGTCCTCGTGGTCGAGCATGTGGCAGTGGATGACGAACTTGCCGGTGTAGTCGGCGAAGTGGCCGGCGAGCAGGATCTTTTCGCCGGGGTAGAGGAAGAAGGTCTCCTTGAGGCAGTCTTCCCAGGGCGGCGGGGGCTTGCCGTCGCGCGCCAGCAGGTACCAGTCGGTGTGGTGCAGGTGCATCAGGTGGGCGACGCCGGTGCGGTTGACCAGCTCCCAGGTGACGGTCTCGCCCAGCTTCGGGAAGGCGTCGGCGTAGGCCGGGTTGAAGGTGCGGCCGTTGATCAGCCAGGTCGGCTTGAAGAGGCCGCCGATCGTGATCGTCCAGGTGTGGTCGGGCTTGCGCGAGACGTGCTTCGTCCAGGCGGGCAGCGGCCGCAGGCGGCGCGGCACCCGGGTGCGGTCCGGCACGCGCCGCGAGCCGACCCGGAACTGCATCAGGGCGCCGACGTAGGGGCGCGTCCCGGGACCGGTGCGTCCGTCGTGGCGCGGCCCGCTGCGCAGCTCGACCGTCTCGCCGCGCGCCCCGGCGAAGTCGACGATCACCTCGGCGCGCTCGGCCGGCCCGAGCAGGATCTGGCTGCGCCGCACCGGCTTCGGCATCAGCCCGCTGTCGGTGCCGATCTGGATCAGCGGCGCGCCGTTGGAGAGGTGGACGTTGTAGGCGCGGAAGCCGGAGACGTTGAGCAGGCGCAGGCGGTGGCGCCGCGGGGTGACGTGGTGGTGGGGCATGTAGGCGCCGTTGACGAGGACGCGGTGGCCGACGACGCCGTCGGCCGGCGGGCGCAGGCCCGTGAACGGGTCGGTCAGCTGGTTGTGCCGGTCGAAGCTGCGGTCGGCGATCATCAGCGGGATGTCGCGCTCGCCGCGCGGCAGCGGCAACGAGGCGTCGAGCTCGTCGTCGATGATGAAGATCCCGGCCAGGCCGTGCCAGACGTTGCGCCCGGTGTGGTCGAGGCGGTGGTCGTGGTACCACTGCATCGCCGCCCGCTCGGGGCGGCCGTCCTCGATCAGGTCCCAGACGTAGCGCCGCCGGCCGCCGGGCTCGATCAGCACGTCGTTGCCCGACTCGCGCGGCGAGAGGCCCGCGGGAATGTGGCAGTAGAAGGAGCGCGGCTGGTGCTCAGTCAGACCGCCGGGACGGCCGTCGAACTGGGTGCGGTTGTGGCCCCCGTGCAGGTGGACGGTCAGCTCGCCGACCTCCGGTGGCAGCTCGTGACGGAAGACGACCTCGGTGCGGTGGCCCGCCGGGCGGCGGATCGTCGGCCCGGGGAACGTGCCGTCGTAGGTCCACATGCGGGTCGGGCGGCCGGGCAGGATCGGCACCTCGGCCTCGCGGATCGGGATCTCGAGCTTCGCGCCGCGCAGCTCACGCGGGATCGGCAGCGGCTCGCGGAAGGGCGGCGGCGCGGGCAGCCGCCCCGGCCGCGCGACCGCCGGGGTCAGGGCGCCCGGCCGCAGACCGGCCGGCAGCAGCGCCCCGAGCGCGCCGCCGCCCAGGGCGCCGAGGAAGGCTCGGCGCCCGAGGCGCGGCGGTGCTTGTGGCTCTCCAGCCGTCGCTATTCGCTGCTCGGCAGGACGTTGATCGTGCCGTGCATCCAGGGGTGGATCGCGCAGACGAAGTAGATCCTCGTCGGCCCGCCCGAGGTGTCGACGTTCACCTTCTGGACGATCGAGGTGCCGGGCTTCTCACCGGTGAACCACGAGTCGCCCTTCTTGTTCAGGTTGCCCATCGTGCTCCAGCCTTCGGGCCCGGCCTCAGCCGGGTTTTCCTTCGGCGGCCCGTTGCCTTTGACCCCATGCCAGCCGGCGATGGCTTTGCAGATGTGATGCGGGGTGAAGCAGAGCTGGCGTTGCCTCGGCGTGGTCGGGATCGACCCCTTGGTGACCAGCGAGAACGTGTGCGGTCCGACCTTATGCGGATTGGTCAGGTTGACCACGGCGAGATCTTCGCCGTCGGCGATCGTCTTCGGCGCTTCGAAGCGAAGGCCCTTCTTGCCGTCTTTGATGAAGACGGTCGGGGCGGTGCCGGCCGAGGCAGTGGATGCGATTGCGCAAAACGCCACGAGCACGGTCGCGGCGACAGCGGTGAACTTGGCCAATAGATTTCCTTTCCTAGCGATTCGTATGCGGTTTCAGGCCCGTAGGCGATAACCCTTCGAGAAGAGTCGCAGATTGACGAGGAAGAGGGCGGCCGTGGCAGCGGTGAGCGCGAGCAGCGAGAGCGCGACGCTGACTTCGCTGTAGCCGATGAAGCCGTAGCGCACCAGGTTGATCATGTAGTAGAGCGGGTTGAAATGGGTCAGGGTCGAGAACGGCTCCGGCAGCAGGGTCGCCGAGTAGAAGACGCCGCCGAGGAAGATCAGCGGCTGCAGGACGAAGGTCTGCGCGAAGGCGACGTCGTCGAACTGTTCCGCCCGCACGCCGATCAACACGCCGAGCTGGGCGAAGAAGAAGCCGACGAGGAAGAGCGCCGGGATCAGCACCGCGACGTTGTCGACCGGCAGGCCGGCGAGCAGCGCCGAGGCGACGAAGGTCAGCGTCGCGACGATCAGCCCGCGGGCGAAGCCGCCGAAGGAGAAGGCGAGCAGCAGCTCCAGCGGCGAGGCGGGCGAGGAGAGCTGGTCCTGGATCGCCCCCTGGAATTTCTGCTGCAGGATCGAGGAGGAGTTGTTGGCGAATGCGTTGGTCGAGAACGACATCATGATCAGGCCCGGGATGACGAAGATGATGTAGTCGAAGCCGTGCAGTTCGCCGACCCGCGAGCCGAGCGCCGCGCCGAACACGCTGATGTAGAGAAAGGCTTCGAGCAGCGGCGCGCCGAGCGTCTGTTTCTTGATCTTCATGAAGCGGTTGACCTCGCGCCGCCAGAGCGTCGCGAAGCGGATCTGCGCGGTGCTCACTGGACGGCCTCCGGCTCGACCGGAACGTGGGAGCGCGAGAGCTCCTTGCGGCCGACCAGCGTCAGGTAGGCGTCCTCGAGGTTGGCGACGCCGTAGCGGGCGGAGAGTTCGGCGCTCGTCCCCTCGCCGACGATCTCGCCGTGGTTGATGAAGGCGATCCGGTCGCAGAGCTGCTCGGCCTCCTCCAGGTAATGCGTGGTCAGCAGGATCGTCGTCCCCTCGGCGTTGATCCGCTGCACGTAGTGCCAGAGCTCGAGCCGCAGCTCGACGTCGACGCCGGCGGTCGGCTCGTCGAGGATCAGGAGGCGCGGCCGGTGCATCATCGCCCGCGCCAGGATCAGCCGCCGTTTCATCCCGCCGGAGAGCGTGCGCGTGCGTTCGCCGGCCTTCTCGGTCAGCGAGAAGGTCTCCAGCAGCTCGGCGGTGCGCTCGCGCCGCTCGCGCTTCGGCATGCCGAAGTAGCCCGCGTGGTAGTCGAGCGTCTCCTGCACGGTGAGGAACCAGTCGAGGTTGGGCTCCTGCGGGGCGAGCCCGACCGCCTGGCGGGCGGCGCCGTAGTCGTCGATCGCGTCGTGGCCGAAGATCTGGATCGCGCCGCCGGTCGGCTGCGCGAGCCCGGTCGTGCAGTGGATCATCGTCGACTTGCCGGCGCCGTTCGGCCCGAGCAGCCCGAACAGCTCCCCGGGCTCGATCTGCAGCGAGACCCCGCGCAGCGCCTCGACCCCGGTCGAGTACCGCTTCTCCAAGTTCTCCACGTCGAGCGCCTTCACCGCGGGGAATCTACGGGACCGCGATCGCGGGCATTGCGGGAGGCGATCCCGGCAGGGGTTCCACTTAACTTTTTCGGTGCGTTGGGGTATAGCTGACGCCCACTGCGGTCGACGAAAAAGTACAAGACGTTTCACCCCTCCCGGGATCGCCTCTACCCGAGACGTCGCAGGTGGCGCAGCACGGACTGGGCGGCGTTGAAACCGTTCATTCCGTGAGCTCCGGCGCCAGGGGGGGTCGCGGCGGAGCAGATGAAGAGGCCGGGAGCGCCGGCCCCATAAGGGTCGATGGCGATTCGGGGCCGAACGACGGACTGGAGCGGGGTGTTGGCGCCGGTGACGATGTCGCCGCCGACGTAGTTGGGGTTGTAGGAGGCGAGCTCGGCCGGCGAGCGGACGTGGCGGGCGAGGATGCGCTCGCGCAGGCCGGGGGCGAAGCGTTCGATCTGGTCGAGCAGCGCCTCGGTCGCGTCGCCGGTGTAGCCGTGCGGGACGTGGGCATAGGCCCAAAGGGGATGGACCTCGCCGTGCGAGCGCGAGGGGTCGGCGAGGTACTGCTGGCCGACGAGCACGAACGGTCGCTCGGGCATCCGGCCACGGTTGATCTCGCGCTCGCAGTCGACCACCTCCGCGTAGGAGCCGACCGCGTGCACGGTTCCCGCCCGCCGCGCCGCCTCCGCCGTCCAGGGCACACCCCCTTGAACCGCGAGGTCGACCTTGAAGGCGCCCGGCCCGTGCTGGTAGCGGCGGTAGGCGCGCGCGGTCCGCGGCGGCAGGCGATCGGTGGCGATCTCGGCGACGGCCGCCGGGGCGAGGTCGAAGACCACGGCGTCGGCGGCGGGCAGCTCGGCCAGCGAGCGGATCGGGTGGCCGGTCTCGATGCGGCCGCCGTACTCGCGCAGCGAAGCCGCCAGCGCCTTGGCGATCGCCCCCGAGCCGCCGCGGGCGACCGGCCAGCCGTTGTGGTGGCAGGCGCAGGTCAGCGCCATGCCGGCAGCGGCGCTGAACGGGCGCGAGAAGGGACTGAACGAGTGAGCGGCGGTGCCGCCGAAGAGCGCCCGCGCCCGCTCGGTCGGCAGGGCGCGCGCGAGCAACGACACCGGCGCCGCCGCCGCGGGCCCGAAGCGGGCCAGCGCGAGCGGATGCCGCGGCAGGTGGGCAAGCGGCCGCATGATGTCCTCGCTGAGCGCGCTGAAGTGGGCCGACGAGGAGCCGAAGAGTCGCTTCCAGGCGGCACCCGCCGGACCGAGCCCGGCCGCGGTCGCCTCGATCGAGCGTTGCATCGTCGCGGCGCTGCCGTCCTCAAGCGGGTGCGCGAGGTCGATCTCCGCCCAGGCCCACTCGAGGCCGTGACCCTCGAGGCCGAGCGGGGCCAGCGCCCGCGAGCCGGGCGAGAAGGGGTGGGACGCCGAGCAGTCGTCGTGGAGCAGGCCGGGCAGGGTCAGTTCGCTGGTCCGGGTGCCGCCGCCGATCGTCGGGGCGGCCTCGATCACCGTCACCTCGACCCCGCGCACGGCCAGGATCGCAGCGGCGACGAGCCCGTTCGGGCCCGCCCCGACGACGATCGCGTCGCTCATGCCGGCTTGGCCGGTCCGGGCGCCCGCGCGGCCGACTCGAGCGGTTGCACCGGGAAGGGCCGCCCGTCGAGCCAGGGCTGGCGTTCGATCATGTCGGCGACATTGACCCAGCCCTCCTCGATTAGGCCCGAGGCGGCGTCGAAGATCCGGTAGCGCTGGCGCTGCAGGTGGGCCGGCTGAGACTCGAGCACGACCACGCGCAGCTCCCCCGGCTCGAAGCGGCAGCGCTCCTGGATCGCCGCCAGCAGCCGCTGGTCGTGGAAGTGACCGTCGCCGAAGTTGTAGCCGAGCACGACGCCGGCGACCAGCTCTCCCTCGCGCACGTCGTACTCCTCGATGTCGTCTACCGCCCGCTGCGCCAGCCCGTTGAGCGCCCGGCCGTGCGAGTGCATCGAGCGGAACGCCAGGCCTTTGTGGACCAGCACGTCGATCAGCTCCGGCTCATAGGACTTGGCCAGCTGCTCGGTGACGATCGCCGCCGGCTTGACCAGGTTGGCGTCGAGCTTCGCCTCCGCCCCGCCCTCGCGCCGGAACAGCCACTGGCTGGTCGCCCAGTTGCCCGCGTAGTAGCGCATCGAGGGCAGGAAGGAGACGAGGTCGGGGCGGAAGTTGCCGAGCACGGGGAGGCCGATGCAGGGCACGGCGAGGACCAGCAGGAGCAGCGGGTCTTCGAGCGTCGACCACGGCGTCGCGCCGTAGTGGCCGAAGAGGAAGAGCAGGCCGAAGATCATGAAGATGTTCCACTCCAGCGGCACCGCCAGCGGGAAGGTCGAGAGGATGTGCAGGTGGAAGATCACCATCCCGGCGACCGCGAGGGTGCCGATCCAGCCGCCCTGCGAGACGAGCAGGATCAGCGGCAGGGTGAACTCGATAACCGTGCCGAGGTGGGCCGCGAGGGCGCCGAGGGAGGAGGGCAGCAGGTCGTCCGGGTGGTCGCGGTAGAGGCGGCGCTTGATCGCCCGCGAGCGGTTCCAGGGCGTGTTGCTGATCATCACCGTGACGACGAAGGGGAAGTGGTGGTTGAGCTTCGAGGACGCCGCCCCCCACCAGATGCAGACGAAGACGAGCTGCGCGGCGACGACCATGTTGGTCAGCGGGAAGAGGAAGATCAGCGAGAGCGTCCCGTAGATTTCGGGGCGCGCCGCGAGGAACGAGACCTTGTCGCGCAGGCCGAGCGCGCCGAGCAGGGCGAGCATGACGCCGACCGCAACCGGGTCGAGGCGGCCGGCGTTCGCCGAGGTGGCATCGACCCCGCCCGAGAGCAGGAGGTTGAGCGCCGCGGCCAGCAGCGCGGCGTAGAGCGCCACGTCGAACAGCGTGCGGGGGTTGCCGCGGGTCAGCGGCACCCGCTCGGGCCAGGGCGGCAGCCGCGTCGTCCCCGGCCGCAGCCAGTAGAGGACGCCGCCGATCAGCGGCGAGAAGCGCAGGGTCAGCGGCAGCGAGCCGGCGCCGAGCCCGAGCACCTCCCAGAGCATCGTCCAGATCACCGCCTTCTCGAAGACGATCGGCTGAAACCACCAGGACGAGAGGGCGCCGAGCCCGCCCAGATGCGGCGTCGTCGCCGAGATCAGCAGCAGGCCGCCGCCCGCGTAGAGGACGAGCTTGACGATGTAGAGCAGGTAGACGAAGTACGGCGTGCCGAAGCCGTTGAGCGCCCAGTCCTGGGCGCAGAGCTTGATCCGCTCGAGGTGCGGGAGCCGCCGCCACTCCTCGTACTCGAACGGCGGCGGGGTGGGCTGCGTGAAGCTCATGCGTTGTCGGGGAGCCTATCCCGGCAGGGCCTCCACTTAACTTTTTCCGAAGACAGGTTGCGGCCGTCCGAGAGCGTCGCCGCGGAAAAAGTACAAGACGTTCCGGCCCTACCGGGATAGGCTCTGGTGGTGGAAGCTGGAAAGGGACCGCTGCTTGCGGTGGACGCGCCTTCGATGCTGTTCCGGGCCTTCTATGCGCTGCCGGACTCGATCGTCGGACCGGAGGGGAAGCCGGTCAACGCGCTGCTGGGCACGACGAACCTGATCCTGCGCGAGGTCGAGATCCACGAGCCGCGCGCCGTCGTCCTCTGCTTCGGGCCCGACGCCGCCTCCTATCGGACCGAGCTCTACCCCGCCTACCATGCCGAGCGCGAGGCGGCTATGCCCGGCGAGCTGCCGCACCAGTTCGCCGACGCGCGGCCGTTCTTCGAGGCCTTCGGCTGGAATGTCGCGACCGGCGAGGACCTCGAGGCCGACGACCTGCTCGGCAGCTACGCGCGGCGCGAGGCCGAGGCCGGCGGCCACGCCTTACTGCTGACCGGCGACCGCGACATGTACCAGTGCGCCGGCGAGCGAGTGACGGTGCTCTACGTGAAGACCGGCGGCAAGGCGGGGGCCGAAGAGGTCGGGCCCGAGGAGGTCCGCGAGCGCTACGGGGTCGACCCGGCGCAGGTCCCCGACTTCATCGCCCTGCGCGGCGACCCCTCGGACGGGCTGCCCGGCGCCAAGGGCGTCGGCCCGAAGACCGCGGCCGAACTGCTGCGCGAGCACGGCACGCTCGAGGCGATCCTCGACAACGCGATCCGCGAGCGGCGGCCGAAACTGCGCGCCGCACTGATCGACGGCCGCGAGGACCTGCTCGCCTTCAAGGACATCGCCACCCTGCGCGACGCCGGCGTCGAGCGCCCGCCCGACCGCCCTACCGACCGGGCCGGCGCCGCCGCGGCCGCCCGAGAGCGCGCCATGAACCGCCTCGCCGAGCGGCTCGAAGCGAGCGCCGAGTAGCGCTTCCGACTTTTTCCACACCAGGGGGTGGAAAAAGTCGGTTACGCGGCTACCGGTAGTCCGGATTCGGGAAGTCGAAGCGGCTCAGCCCGCCGGCACGACTTCGATCGTGCCGTGCATCTGCCCTCCGGCGGTGGACGAGTAGGCGTAGGTGCCGGGCTGCTTGAAGGTCTCCGACTTGAGCTTGCCTTCCTCGATCGGGCCGGTGTCGAAGCTGCCGTCTTCGGCGGTCGCGCTGTGCGGGGCGGAGTCGCGGTTGATCCAGGTCACCTTGCCGCCTTCCTCGATCGTCACCGGGTCGGGGTCGTAGGCGTCGCTGGTGATTTCGACCTTGGCGGAGCGCACGGCGTCGCCGCTCGGCGCCGGCGCGTTGCCACCCGCCTGCCCGCCTGAGGCGGCCCCTTCTCCTGCTTCTCCTTCGGTGACCGTTTCGGTGGCGGTGGACGAGCCGGAATCCCCGCTGCTGCCGCAACCGGCGGCACCGAAGAGGATCAGGCCGGCCAGCGCGCAGATGACCAGGGCAGGGAGCAGCTTCTGGATATGCATCCAGCCACGGTACCCCCGATGGCCGGATCGCAACCCGGGGTCAGGCCGGGACCTTCTCCGGGGAGGTCTCCTCCTCGGCGGCCCCGGCGGCAAAGCGCAGCGCCCCGTCGTCGATCGCGCCGCGGCGGATCGTGCCGATGTCGAAGACGTAGTTCTGGCGCAGCTTCCACGGCTCCTTCGAGCCCTGCTTGGGGAATTCGTCGAGCGAGCGCAGGACGTAGCCGGAGGTGAAGTCGAGCAGCGGCTGCTCGCTGACCGAGGGGTCGACCTCGGGCACGCAGCGGCGGTAGCCGTGCGCCGACATGTGGTTGAGCAGGCGGCAGACGTACTCCGAGGTGAGGTCGGCCTTCAGCGTCCAGGAGGCGTTGGTGTAGCCGACCGTGAAGGCCATGTTGGGGACGCCGCTCAGCATCAGGCCCTTGTAGGCCATCGTGCTGGGCACGTCGACCGGCGCGCCGTCGACGCTCAGCCGCATCCCGCCGAGGAAGAGCAGGTTGAGGCCGGTCGCGGTGACGATCACGTCGGCCTCCAGCTCCTCCCCGGAGGAGAGCGCGACGCCGCGCTCGGTGAAGCCCTCGATCGTGTCGGTGACGACCGAGGCGCTGCCGTCCGAGAGCGCCCGGAAGAGGTCACCGTCGGGGACCAGGCACATCCGCTGGTCCCACGGGTTGTAGCGCGGCTTGAAGTGCTTGTCGACGTCGAAGCCGGGCGGCAGCGAGCGCTCGACGCCTTTGCGGATCAGCCGTTTGACCAGCTCGGGCCGGCGGCGGCTGAGCTGGTAGAAGGCCGTCTGGATGAGCACGTTCTTCCAGCGCACCGCGGCGTAAGCGGCGCGCTCGGGCAGCCGGCGGCGCAGCAGCTTCGCGATGCCGTCCTCGGCAGGCAGCGAGGCGATGTAGGTGGGCGAGCGCTGCAGCATCGTCACGTGCGCGGCGTCCCTGGCCATCGCCGGCACAAGCGTCACCGCGGTCGCGCCGCTGCCGATCACGACCACGCGCTTGCCGGCGTAGTCGAGGTCCTCGGGCCAGTGCTGGGGATGTACGACCGGGCCGACGAAGCGCTCCTCGCCCTCGAACTTCGGCGCGAAGCCTTCGTCGTAGCGGTAGTAGCCGCTGCAGGCCCAGAGGAAGTCGCAGCTCAGCCGCAGCCGCTCGCCGTCCTCGCGCTCGGCGTCGACCGTCCAGCGCGCATCCTCGCTCGACCACTCGGCGGCGACGACGCGGTGGCGGTAGCGGATCTTCGCCTCGATCCCGTTCTCGCGCGCGGTCTCGCGCACGTAGGAGAGGATCGAAGGCCCGTCGGTGATCGACTTCTCCGCCGTCCAGGGCTTGAACCGGTAGCCGAGCGTGTGCATGTCGGAGTCCGAGCGGATCCCCGGGTAGCGGAAGAGGTCCCAGGTGCCGCCGAGGTCCCCGCGCGCCTCGAGGATCGCGTAGCTGCGGCTCGGGCAACGCTCCTGCAGATGCCAGGCCGCGCCGATCCCCGAGAGGCCGGCGCCGACGATCAGCACGTCGAGATGTTCGGGCGACCCCTCGGTCACAGGGCCGCATTCTCGCAGACTGGCTGGTCAGCCAGTGTGACGTGCGGCATAGCGTCCGCGACCGCGGACCTACTCGTACGGCGCGTAGCGGTTGTGCAGCATCAGGTCGTTGCCATCGGGGTCGGTGAAGAGGGCCATGTGGCAGACGCCGGTGTCCATGGTCTCGCCGGCGAACTCGACCCCCTTCGCTTCCAGCTTCTCTCGCGCCGCGGCGACGTCGTCGACGTGCAGCGCCGGGTGAGCGTTCTTCTGCGGCGCGAACTCCATCCCGTATTTGGCCGGCTCCCAGATACCGAAGCAGGTCCCCCCCGCCCAGCACTCGAACTCGCCGTGCGCGTCGGGCCGCAGCCCCAGCGTCTCGACGTAGAAGCGCCGCGAGCGCTCGCTGTCGGTCGAAGGGATGCCGATGAAGTCGGTCCTGGTGATCATGCGTCCTCCTGACGAATTTAGAGCCGGAAAATGCCCAATCACCGTACCGCCGGGGGAGAATTTCGCTCGCTGGGGACTTTGTACGGGCAATGACACGTACAAAGTCCAACGCGCGAGGCAAAGAGGCCTGGGGGTTGGCTGCGAGACAGCAAGGGATCCTGACGCGGCGCGACTTGCTCGGGCTCGGGTTCAGCCGCGAGGCGATTGCCCACCGAATCGCCAGCGGACGCTTGCACCCCGTCGGACGCGGAATCTACGCCGTCACCTCGCGCGCCTGAATCCCGGTTACGACCCCGGCTCGCACCTTGGTCGATGTAGCCACTGAACTCCGCGGGAGCGCACTCGAGCGCAGCGTGAACGAGGCGGACAAGTTCGACCTCATCGACCCTGAGAGCCTGCGCTCCGAGCTCGAGGACCTTGCCGGAGTGCCGGGAGTGAAACCGCTGCGAACGCTGCTGGATCGCCACACGTTCCGCCTCTCCGACTCCGACCTCGAGGTCCTCTTTCGCCCGATTGCGAGCGCCGCGGGCATGGCCCAGCCGCTGACGAAAGCGTGGGTCAACGGCTACGAAGTCGACTTCTTCTGGCCGGACCTGGATCTCGTCGTGGAGACCGACGGCCTGCGGTACCACCGCACCCCCTCAGAGCAGACGCACGACCACCAGCGGGATCAGACTCATGTTGCGTCCGGTCTTACGACCCTGCGTTTCACCCACTGGCAGGTCAAGTACGAACCGGCCTACGTGCGTCGAATCCTCCAACGCACAGCCCAGCACCTCGTCGCCACCTGATCGAGCTTCGCTCGCTTGGGACTTTCTACGTGCTCCAACACGTACAAGGTGACCCGCGCGGCGAAGACGCTTCCGGTTACAGGGTCAGCACGTTGGCGTGCTTGGGGTCGACGCGGCCCTCGAGCACGTCGCGGTAGGCGGCGCGGACGGCGTCGAAGCCCGTGCCGGGGATCGTCTCGAGCCAGCCGGCGGTCCACTCGCAAAATGGGTGCCAGGCCTCGGCGACGCGGTCCTGGGGGCCGCCGCTCCCCAGTCCTCGGAGCGCTTGACGACCCGGTCGGGGGCGAAGAGGAAGGCCGGGGCCGGGGCCGGGCCCGGGGTCTCGCCCGTGCCGGCGCCGAAGTCCTCCCAGTGGGAGGCGCCGACGGCCATGCTCTGCGCGAGCTCGTCGTCGTCGCGCTTGACGAGGAAGTCGGTCACCGCGAAACGATGCTCTCACGGTCATACTGCTTCGACAAGTGGAGGGCACTGGAGAGACGAAGACCGTCCTGGTCAGCGGGGGCTCGGGGTTCCTCGGCGGCTGGTGCGTGGTCGAGCTGCTGCGCCAGGGCTACGCGGTGCGCACGACCGTGCGCGATCTCGCCCGCGAGCCCGAGGTGAGGGCGATGGTCGCCACGCAGGTCGACGCCGGCGAGCGGCTCAGCGTGCTCGCCGCCGACCTGCTCTCCGATGACGGCTGGCCGGAGGCCATTGCGGGCTGCGACTACGTCCTCCACGTCGCCTCGCCCTTCCCGCCCGTGCAGCCGAAGGACCCAGACGAGCTGATCGTGCCGGCCCGCGAGGGCACGCTGCGCGTCCTGCGCGCCGCCCTCGACGCGGGGGTCGAGCGCGTCGTCGTCACCTCCTCGGTCGCGGCGATCACCGGCAGCGGCAAGGCGGTGTCGGGACGGCCGCTGGACGAGCGCGACTGGAGCGACCCCGAGAACATGGCGATGACGCCCTACGCGCGCTCGAAGACGATCGCCGAGCTGGCGGCCTGGGAGCTCGCCCGCGAGCGCGGCGCGACGCAGCGGCTGACCACGGTCAACCCCGGCGCGATCATCGGACCGGTGCTCGGCCCCGGGCGCTCCTATTCGCTGCAGGCGATCGAGCGGCTGCTCGGCGGGATGCCGGGAGTGCCGCGGATCGGCTTCAGCTTCGTCGACGTGCGCGACGTCGCCGAGCTGGAGATCAGGGCGATGACCGCGCCCGAGGCCGGCGGCGAGCGCTTCGTCGCCGTCGACGACTTCATGTGGATGTCCGAAGTCGCCGCGGTCCTGCGCGAGCGCCTCGGCGAGGACGCCGCCAAGGTGCCGACCCGCGCCGTGCCGAACATCCTGGTCCGCGCGATGGCGCTCTTCGACCCCGGCGTGCGCTCGATCCTCGGCCAGCTCGGCCGGGAGACGAGGATCTCGAGCGAGAAGGCGAGGACGCGGCTCGGCTGGTCCCCGCGCCCCCTCGCCGACACGATCGCCGAGTGCGCGCAGAGCCTGCTCGCCGAATAAGACGAGCCGGGGCCGCCCGAAGGCGACCCCGGCCTTGGTGCTTGGGGACGAAACGCGGGAACCACGAACGGGTGGGACAAAGCCCGCCTCCCTGCGCCCGCCGGTGCCCGGGGTGGATTCCGCCGGGCGCCCAGAACAGTGCGCGCCTAGCCCCGATCGTGCAACAAGCGCCCGAAAGGTGAGTTGAGCGGAGCAAGGTGGGTGTGTGTCGCCGGATTGGCCTGCGCGAATGTCCAGTGGGATCGCTTGCCGGGTTGGAGTCGCCCGGCAGCCGAGTTTCGGGCAGGCCGGAGCCGATGGTCCCGGAGGCGAGTCGAGAGCTCAGAGACAGAGCAGGGAGTCAGCCGGCGGGCGCCGGCAACGCCTTGAGCCGGGCAAAGGCCGCGGCGAGCTCACTCGCCCAGGGCCAGCTCGCCTGCAGGCGCAGCTTCGCCCCTCGCCCCGAGAAGGCCAGGCGTGCCGCAGTGTGCAAGAGGCGGTAGCGCAGCCGCTTGGGCTCGCATTTCGCCAGCTCGCCGGCGAGCGCCAGCGCCTGGGCCCAGGCGATCAGGTCGTGGGCGATCCCGATCAGCTCCAGCCAGACCGCGTTGAGGGCGAACTCGCGGAAGGGCAGCCGCGCCAGGCCGGTGTCCTTGTCGGCGCGGATCTGGTCCTCGGCTCGCGCTCTGGCGCGGTGGCGGCACTCGAGCTGGGCGATGTCGTCTGCGTCCTGATCGGTGAGGATCGCCTGGAAGCGGTGGCCGTCGGCATCGGTGAAGCGCAGCTGGGCGCCGGGGTGGGCGCGCTCGCGGCGCACGATAACCCGCGAGCCCTGCGGCCAGGCGGAGAGGTCGAGCAGAGCGCTGACCTCGGCGACCTCGCCGTTGGGACGCGGGCTCCCGTCGGCCTCAAGGGCGGGCCTCCAGGCCCGCTCGGGAAGCGCCTCGATCGCCTTGCGAAGCCCCTCGTGGATCTCATAGCCGACCGAGAAGCCGATCTGCCCCTCCCGCGCCCAGTCCAGGAGATCGTGGCTGGCGCCGGCGGAGTCGGCCCGCAACAGGACCTCGATCTCCTCGATGCGATCGGCCGGGATTTGCTCGATCGCCGCTTCGGCCACCGCGATCTGATCGGCGGCGGTGTTGGCACCGGCGTTGCCGGGGCGCAGCATCCCCGCAGCGGCCTCGGAGGTCTCGTCGAAGTAGGCGAGCAGCGGATGAAAGCCAAAGCCGCCCTTGAAGTTTCCCGCCGCCCCCTCCTTCTCGGAGTGGGAGCCGATCAGCGTCGCGTCGAGGTCGATCGTCAGCCGCTCGGGGGCCAGGCCCAGCGACCAAGCCCGATCGCGGGCCTTCGCGCGGGCGCCGGTCAGCGCCTGAAGAAGGTCAGGGTCGGCGGCGATCTTCTCGATCGTCCGAAAGGCGGTGGAATCCGAGGCGACCTTCCCGAACAACGGCGCCTGGTCGCGCAGCGCGCGCAGATCGCAAAGCGCCTCACCGCCGTCGGCCAGCATCACCGTCAGGTCAGCGACTACCCGGCCCGGGTCGTGGGGTGAGCGGCGCTCACGCATTCCCGTCAACCCTCTTGAGAGCGCCTTGGTCAGCCCGGTCTTCTCGGCCATCTGGGTCAGCAGGGCAGCGCCGGCGTGAGAGACCATCCCCTCTCCGTCCGCGCTGACTTCTACGGTGAAACTGCGGCCATCGCGCTGCACCTTCAAGGTGATCCTCCCGGGCTCGGTTCTCGACTCTCGACAAGCCGAAGAATCCCTGCTCAGGTGGACGTGATCGCGCCCCGGAGAGTCCGGGGCGCGATTGCTTCATGAATGATCGGGGCTAGCGGCCCTGCACCTCCAGAGTCCCATTAAGCATGTGAATCAAGTTAGGACCACCTCCTTTCTCTGGTCTGCCGATTGAAGCAGATGGAGTCGTCAGACCAGCGAGGCCAGGGCCTCGGCACCCGTGTAGAGGGCGGTGACGACGACGAGCAGGGCGAACCAGCGGGTCAGCACGTCCGCGGAGACGCGCTCGCCGAGCCGGCTGCCTAACAGGACGCCGAGCGCCGCAGCGGCGGCGAAGGGCAGGACCGTCGACCACTCGATGCCGCCGCCGTGCAGGCGGACGAGCAGGGCGACGAGCGAGCCGATCACGATCACCAGCAGGCTGGTGCCGACGGCCTCGGTCATCGCGAAGCCGAGCGTGAGGACGAGCGCCGGCACGATCACGAAGCCGCCGCCGACGCCGAAGAGGCCGGTCAGCCAGCCGACGCCGAGCCCGAGCAGGACGACCCCGACGGCCGGGCGCGCGCCGACGCCGTGCCGCCAGGGGCGGAAGCTCGACTCGCCCCGCGCCCGCTCGCTGACCATCGCCGCGGCGCCGAGGACCATCACCGGCGAGAAGGCGAGCAGCAGCACGTCGGGGTTGAGCGCCCGGGCGAGCAGCGAGCCGGCGAGCGAGCTGACCGCCGCGGCCGCGCCGAAGGCCAGCCCCGCCCGCCAGCGCACCTCGCCACGCCGCAGGTAGGAGACCGAGCCGATCGCCGCGGCGGCGATCACCACGACCAGCGCCCCCGCCTGCGCGCCGCGCACGCTCTGGTCCCCCAGGTAGACGAGCGCCGGCACGGCGAGCAGCGACCCCCCTCCGCCCACCGAGCCGAGCAGCACCCCGATCAGCAGGCCGACCGGAATCAGAAGCGCGAGGTCGCTCACGCTTTGGATCATCGCGGAGTCGCTTGGCGCACGATTCGCTGTGCAGATATCAAGACAGGTCGGTCCAACCAGCCGAATGTGGTGATATCTGCACAATCAGTCAGCGTCTTGGAGGGCAACGTCAGGCGCGCGATCGATTTCCACGAGGGCGAGGAGATCGACGCGGAGGCGCTGAAGGCGCTGATCCGCGCCGCCGTCGATCTCAACACGTCCGCGGCCCGTTAGCAGCCGCGGACGGTTTGACGTCGCGAGGCCGCGCGCCACTACGACGACGAGCAGTTCGTCTCCGCCCAGCCGTTATGAGATGCTCGCTGCGTGTCGAGGCTGCGCTTCCAGATCTCGGTCTCTCTCGACGGCTTCGCCGCCGGGCCGAACCAGAGCTCGGAGAACCCCTTGGGCGAAGGCGGGGAGGCCCTGCACGACTGGGTCGTGAAACTCGAGGCCTGGCGCAAGCCCCACGGCAGGGAGGGCGGAGAGGTCAACGCCAGCTCCGCCGTCTTCGAAGAGGCCCAGGAGAACTTCGGGGCGGGGATCATGGGGCGCAACATGTTCGGTGGCGGGCCCGGCCCCTGGGACGAGGATTCCCCCTGGCAGGGCTGGTGGGGCGAAGACCCGCCCTTCCATATGCCGGTCTTCGTCCTCACCCATCACCGGCGCGATCCGCTCGAGCTGGGCGACACCACCTTCACCTTCGTCAGCGACGGAATCGAGTCGGCGCTCGAGCAAGCGCGGGCCGCGGCGGCCGGCAAGGACGTCTGGATCGGCGGCGGCGCCGAAGCGATCCAGCAGTACCTCGCGGCGGGCCTGGTCGACGAGATGCTGCTCAACGTCGTCCCGATCATGCTCGGCGACGGGGAGCGGCTGTTCGACAACCTCGGCGGAGCAGACCTCGGGCTCGAACAGGTCGAGGCGATCGCCGGCCCCGACGCAGCGCACCTGAGGTACCGGCTCGGGCCCTAGATCCGCTGCTCGGCCACCACGGCTCCGCCGCTACGGTCGAGCCCTAGTTGACCCTCTAGCCGCGTCGGCGGTAGCGCAGGTACACGGTCGCGCCGAACGTGCGGGTCTCGACCAGCTCGAGGTTGATGTGCACGTCAGGCGGGAAGTAGGGCGTGCCGCCACCGACCACGATCGGGATGACGAACAGCTCGAACTCGTCGATCAGCCCGCGCCGCATGCATTCCGCCGCGAGTCCGGCGCCGCCGACCGCGATTCTCCGGTCTCCAAGCGCGGCGATCTCCTCCTCGAGCGTTCCTGTGGCCAGCCGGCTGCTGCCCTCGACCCTCGTCAGCGTGGTCGAGAACACGACCTTCTCGAGCGGGCGCCAGATCTCGGCGAACTCCGCCATCACGGGGTCGGAGAATTCCTCGGTGTCCCACACGAGCATCGTCTCGTAGAGCCGACGGCCGAGCAGTTGCGCGTCGGTCGCGGCCGTCCGCTCGTTGTGGAACCGGTGCAGCTCTCGACTGGGCACCGCCCAGTCGAAGCTCCCGTCGGGTCCGGCGATGTAGCCGTCGGCCGACAGGCTCATGGAATAGGAGATCACGAGGACACAGTGAACCGCGTCGAGCCGACGGCCTTCCCGGCGACCCCCGCCGCAGCTGATCGTGCTCGCTCTGGATTGTGACGCACGCCGAGGATTCCCTTATCGGGCAGACGGCGGGCGGAGGTGATTCAGCCTCCCGATCGGCCTCAGCCGCGGACGATTCGGCCGACGGCGGCCATCAGCTCATCGACGCGGTCTTCGGGATCGTCGGGGGCGCCGCCCTCGCCCTGCATGCAGACGCGCGCGTGGCCGTCGAGCAGCCCGAGCGAAATCTTGTCCAGAGCCGCTCGCACCGCGCCGATCTGCGTCAGCACGTCGATGCGGTAGCGGTCTTCCTCAACCATCTTCGCGACTCCCCTGACCTGGCCCTCGACCCTGGAGAGGCGATTGAGCAGTTGGTCCTTGCTTGCGCTGTATCCCCGAGTCGGGGTTGCGGCCTTCATCGGATTGACAATACCCCCCTGGGGTATTACCGTCAAGCCGATGCCGGACGCCGAGCCGATACTGAGCGCGCCCGACCTGCTGCTGCTCGATGAGCCCTACTCGGGCTTTGACTGGGAGACCTACCTGCGCTTCTGGGAGATGAGCGAGCGACGGCGCGGCGAGGGAATGGGCATCCTGATCGTCTCCCATTTGATCGGACTCAACGGAAATGGCTGACGTGCTGAGCAAGATCGCCGAAGGCCTCGAACAGGCCTTCCTGATGGCCTACGAGGTCTGGTGGGCGCTGGTGCTCGGCTTCGCGATCTCGGCGATCGTCCAAGCCTGGGTCCCGCGCGAGCGGATCGAGTCCGCCCTCTCGGGCAGCGGCGCCGGGCCCGTCGCCAAGGCGACCGGCCTCGGCGCCGCCTCCTCGTCGTGCTCCTATGCGGCGATCGCGATCGGCAAGTCGCTCTTCCAGAAAGGAGCGTCGGCGACGACGATGCTCGCCTTCCAGTTCGCCTCGACCAACCTCGTGTGGGAGCTCGGGCTGGTGCTCTGGGTGTTGCTCGGCTGGCAGTTCACGCTCGCCGAGTACCTCGGTGGGATCGTGATGATCGTGCTGATGGCGGTGCTGCTGCGGGCTTTCGTCTCGCCGCGGCTGGAGGAGGGAGCGCGCCGGCACGCCCGCGAGGCCGACACCGGCCACCAGCACCACATGGCCGGCGAGCAGCTCAACTGGCGCGAACGCCTCACCTCCGCCGCCGCCTGGTCGGACGTCGCCCACAACTTCCGCGGCGACTGGCAGATGCTGTGGAAGGAGATCACGGCCGGCTTCCTGCTCGCCGGCTTCATCGGGCTGCTCGGCGACGACTTCTTCAACGCGCTCTTCATCAAGGACGCGCCGCCGCTCGTAGTGGCGATCGAGAACGTGATCGTCGGGCCGATCATCGCCGTGCTCAGCTTCGTCTGCTCGGTCGGCAACGTCCCTCTGGCGGCGGTGCTGTGGTCGGGCGGCATCAGCTTCGCCGGCGTCCTCGCCTTCATCTTCGCCGACCTGATCGTGCTGCCGATCGTCGCCGCGTACCGCAAGTACTACGGCTGGCCCTTCGCCTGGCGGATCACCGCGCTGATGTTCGTGACGATGGTGGTCGCGGCGCTGGTCGTCGATGGCGTCTTCAGCGCCCTCGGCCTGATCCCGAGCGGGCCGCGGCCGAGCCGGGCCGATGTCTTCGGCTCAGTGGAGCTGGACTACAAGCTGGCGCTGAACGTACTCGCCGCCGTTGTCTTCGCGGTGCTGTTCTGGCTGACTGCACGGCGCGGCGAGACGGACCCGGTATGCGGGATGAAGGTCGACCGAGCCAAGGCGACGACTCGACGTCGGCGGCGAAACCGTCTATTTCTGCTCGGACCATTGCCGCGGCGCGTTCGAGAGTTCAGGACGGTCCAGGTGAGAACCGTCGGGGCGAACACGGCACTCCGGGAATCTCCGCGCCTACATTGTTGGTTTCAGCGGATGCGGCGAGATGGCCGCCTCGGCGGCGAGCCGGGTGGCCTTGGCCAGCTGCTCGGGCGGTGAGGTCGGCGGTGTCGAGCTGTCCTTGGGTCGTCGTCATGCGGCTCTCCTGCTCGATTTGGGTTTGGCGTCGATCTCCGCCAGGTGCCACTCCGGCCAGCCGCCCTCGAGGCGGCGCGCCTCGCGCCCTGCGCCGTGCAATTGGCGGACCGCCTCGTGCGCGTAGGCGCAGAAGGGGCCGCGGCAGTAGGCGACGACCTCACGGTCGGCGGGGAGCTCGGCGAGGCGCCGCTCCAGCTCGTCGATGGGGACCGAGCGGGCGCCCTCGATGTGGCCGGCGGCGTACTCCTCGGGGGGTCGCACGTCGACCAGCACCACCTCGCCGCCCTTGAGGCGCTCGACCAGCTCCCCGCGGCCGATCGTCTCCACGTCGGGGCCCAGGTAATCGTGGGCGGCGCGCTCGACCTCGGCCAGCCGCGCCGCCGAGGCGTCGCGCAGGGCGAGCCAAAGGCGCAGCGCCTCCTCGCCGGCGAGCGCGTAGCGGACTCTCGTGCCTTCGCGTTCGCGACTGACCAGCCCTGCCGCGTGCAGGGCCTGCAGGTGCTGGGAGGCGTTGGCGATCGACTGGCCGCTCTGCTCGGCGAGCTCTTCGACGCCGCGCGGGGCCTGCGCCAGCAGGTCGAGCAGCTCCAGCCGCCGCGGGCTGGCGAACCCCTTGCCCATCAGCGCGATCGCCTCGAACAAGGCCTGCTTCGCCTCTTGCGGTGCCATGTTTCGTTATTCAATAGAACGATTGATAGCTTGTCAAGCCATGCTCTTCAGCCGGTTGCCCGAGGAGGCCGCCTCTCCCGAGACGATCGGGCGGCGCACCGAGCTGGGGCTGCGCGAGAACGCCGCCCAGTTCGCGCTGCTGGTCGCGATCAACGCCTTCGTCGGGGCGATGGTCGGCCTGGAGCGCTCGACCCTGCCGCTGATCGGGCGCGAGGAGTTCGGGCTCGCCTCCAACGTCGCAATCCTCTCCTTCATCGTCGCCTTCGGCCTGGTCAAGGCGCTGACCAACCTCGGCGCCGGGGCGCTGGCGCAGCGACTCGGCCGGCGGCGGCTGCTGATCGCCGGCTGGGCTGTGGCGCTGCCGGTGCCACTGCTGATCGGAATCGCGCCCAACTGGGGTTGGATCGTCGCCGCCAACGTCCTGCTGGGCGTCAACCAGGGACTCGCCTGGTCGATGACCGTGGTGATGAAGATCGACCTGGTCGGGCCGCGGCGCCGCGGCCTGGCGCTGGGCCTCAACGAGGCCGCCGGCTACGGCGGCGTCGCCCTCGCCGCCGGGCTCGCTGGCTGGCTTGCGGCCGAGTTCGCCGCCCGCGACGTTGTCGTCGTCGCCGGCGCCGCAATCGCCCTGACCGCCTTCGTGCTCTCGCTGCTCTTCGTCCGCGACACCGGTGCCCATGTCGCCCTCGAGCAGACTCGCCACCACCCCAACGCCGACGACGTCCCGCCACGCCTGCGCCAGGCATTCGCGCAGGCGACCTACAGGCTGCCGGCGCTGCGCTCCTGCTCGCAGGCGGGCCTCGTCAACAACCTCAACGACGGCCTCGCCTGGGGGCTGGTGCCGCTGTTCCTTGCCGCGCACGGCGCCGGCGTCACCGAAATCGGCCTTGTCGCCGCGGTCTATCCCGGGGTCTGGGCCCTTGCCCAGATCGCCACCGGCGCCTGGTCGGACTCCGTGGGGCGCAAGCCGCTGATCGTCGCCGGGATGCTGGCGCAGGCCGGGGCGCTGGCGCTGCTGGCTCTCAGCGGCGGCGGCTTCGCCCTGGCGCTCGCCGCCGCCTTCGGGCTCGGGCTCGGCACCGCGCTGGTCTACCCGACGCTGATCGCGGCGATGTCGGATGCGGTCTCTCCCGTCGCCCGCGCCCCGGTCATCGGCGTCTACCGCTTCTGGCGCGATATGGGCTACGCCCTCGGCGCGCTTATCGCCGGCGTGGCCTCCGACGCGCTTGGCTACGGGGGCGCGATCTCCGTCGTCGCGGCGCTCACCGCGGCCTCCGGTCTGTGGGTTCTCGCCGACATGCCGGCGCGGCGATCCGGCCGGGCTGGGGAAGAGCCAGGGGTGGAGTAGGAGATCACGAGAACCCCACCGTCGGCAGGCGTCCGGTCTCGGCCGCCGCCCCGGCGGGCTCTCCGCCGGCGAGCATCGCGTGCAGCTCGGCGAGCGTCTTGGGCGAATCGACCCTCCGGTCGAGGCCGCGCCCGGCGAGCCAGGCCGTCGCCTCGTCGGCCCGCAGCGGCGCGAACTCGAGGGCGGCCATCGCCCGGCCCGGCCTCAGCGCCGCGGGATGGAGCTTTCCCAGCGGCTCGTTGGTCGTGATGAGTATCAGCGCCTTCGTCCCCTGGCCCAGCAATCCGTCGGCGATGTTCAGCAGCCTGGCGAAGCCCCGCCCGACCTCCGCCGGCGCGGCCATGCCCAGGAACTCGCCGGCGTCCTCGAGCACGAGGAGCCGCCAGCGATCCTCGCGCTCACGCCGCGCGCGCCCCTCGGAGAGGAGATCGTCCAGATCGTCGTCGCGCGGCTCGGAGCGGCTGGCGAGCACGCTGAGCATGTAGCCGGTGTCGCCGCCGAGCAGGCGCTCGGGGTCGGTCACGTAGTGCAGGTCGCACCACGCGTTCCACTCGCGCCCGAGCGCGCGCAGCGCCCAGGTCTTGCCGGTGCCCGGCGGCCCATGCCAGAGGGCGAGGCGGCCCGGCAGGCCGTCGCCCGAGCGCCAGGAGAGGAGCTCGGCGAGCCGATCCCTGACCTGGGACCTGTAGTTGTCTTCGATCGTCGCGAAGCGCGGCAGCTGCAAGCGCCGCCAGCGCGGTTCGGGCGTGCCGGGAAGACCGTCTCCAGAGCCGGACCAGAAGGCGACTGAGACACGGGTGTCAGCTGCCTCGCGCTCGACCCGAATGCGACCTGCGAGCCTCTCCGCCAGCTCGCCGGCCCGGCGCTGATCGCCAGCCGCCACCGAGACTTCGAATCGCGTGCCTCGCCTGGCAATCAACGCCGGACTCGCGTCGTGACGCAGCAAGGCTTCCCGCACACCGTCTTCGTCGACGCTCGCCTGCCTGAGCTGGCCCAGATCCGAGATTTCCTCGAGGGTCAGCTCATCCCCGTCGCGCTCAGCCTGCGCGCATGCAACCACGCAGCCGTCCCGAGCGAGGACCTCACCGGTGAATAGAACTCTCGGCAGCTGCGACGAACCTTCGAAGTCCACTGCCGGCAGCAGCAACCCACGGGACCTGAGCCCCGTGACGACCCCTCCGGCGATGCTTGCATGCTTCCCGTCCATGACCTGAGCGAAGACGATACATTACGGCTCCCGATGAGCTCGGCCCGTTTCGCCTGCTCTCCTTTGCAGAGCAAGTCCGCTCTCTGTTGTGGAGCATGGCGTCCGTAAGTAGGGCTTGCGCAGCGCTTTTCGCAACTCGCCAAGCCGCTTCGGGCCGACGAATCTCCGCGATCTCAGGGCAGCGGGTCGAGCTCGGCGAGGTAGCGAGCGAGCAAGGGATCGGTGATCCGCCAATCGCCCCGACTCTCGCTGCGGGCGATCCCGATCCCCCGCAGCTCTTCGAGCGCGCGCCGCACCGAGTTGTGGGGAAGGTCGGGGTAGGGAGCCTCGTCGCGGGCGATGCGACGGGCCACCTCCAGGGCATAGCGGTGGACACCGCGCAGCCGCTCGACGCTCTGCTCGTGATTGACGCGCTCGCCTTCCAGGGCGGCACGGTAGCCCTGCTCGACCGCCGCCAAGTCGATCGTACGGGTCTCCAGCAGCACCGAGGTCATGTGGGTCTTCTGGGCGATCAGCATCGTCGCCCTGGGATGCCCGGCCCCGAGCTCGACCAGCCGGCGCAAGGCGAGCTCGTCGACCTCGCAACCGTCCACGACGAAGCGGGCGGCCAGCCCCTCGGCCCAGTCCTCCACCGCGATCGGCCGCAACTCGTGGAAGCCGCCGAACTGGCTCAGGGCGCGCTGGCGAGGCGTGAAGAGATCACGCATCAGGTGCTCGATCGACCCCGCGAAGAGCACGCTCAGCTGGGGGCTGCGCTGAAAGATGGCCCGCATCCGCTTGGTCAGCCCGTCGGGGTCCCCGTAAGGGGAGCGCGGGCCGGCGATCTCCTGGAACTCGTCGAAGAAGAGGACGACGCGCTTGCCGTCGGCCGCACCAATGCGACCAGGCAACGCCAAGGCATAATCGAGATAGCGCTCGGGGTCGCGACGGGCAAGGTGCGGCGTGAATGCGATCTCCATCTCCTCGCCGAGCTCGGTCTTCGACTTGACCACCGCCGAGACGCCGGCTGCATCGGCGACCAGGCGCCCAGACTCGCGGGCCTGATGGACGATCCTCCGCAGTGCCGAGCGGTTGGCGATCGTCTGCGCGACTAGCGCTTCGGCCAGCTCGGCCGCAGAGGCGATGCGAAAGAGGTCGATCTCGACGACGTAGAGGCCGTCGTCTTCGAGACGGCGCAGGGCGGCGTCGCAGACGCTGGTCTTACCAGTTCGCCGGGGGCCGGAGATCACGAGGTGCCCGCCGCCGGCAAGCGTCGCAGCAATCTCCCGCACGTCCTCGCTGCGACCGATCAAAAGCTCCGCGGAAAGCGGCTGGTCGGTCGGGAAGAGGATGGCGCTGGACTCGCGAGGCATGCGGCAGACGTTATCAAGATACGTCGAATTCGACGCATGATGCGCCTGTTTGCGATTAAGCGGTGGGACCGGGATAGGCACGCCGACCTTCGGGTTATGAGTCCGGCCCCATAGCCCCGCTGGAATACGTGGAGGCGATTCTAGCGCGGTTTCCAGCAGATCGAGTTCGGCTGGGATCGGCTGGGATACGTGGGGCCTGTTGCCCCATTTGTTGCCCCAGGCGCCAATTCGCCTTCGCGCCGTGCCAGGGCTGCCCGCATAGCGATCAGCGGGCCTCCAGGATGAGGTCCAAGTAGCTGCGGTCGAGCAGATCCTCGCTCCTGATCCCAAAGGCATCCCATAGCTGCTGGACCTTTTGCCGCTCGTCGGCAAGGTCGGACTGCTCGTGCGCGACCGCCTCGAACTCAAGGAAGTCGCCAAGACCATCGACCCGATCCAGGTGGATGCGCACGTCCCGCCACAAGAAGAGCCTCCGGCGCTTGGACACCACGGCCCGGGCTCCCAGGCTCTCCGACAGTGCCGCCTTGAGGCCCTCTGCGTCCTCGATCTCGACGATGCGATAGCGGCTCAAACGCTCCTGCGGCTCGTCGGCACGGACATAGGAGATCAGGTGCGCTGCGGCATCCTTCTCCTCTCGCAACTTGAGGCGGCCGGTAGCAACGTTGAAGTAGGTGTCACGCTGGATCAGCTCGCCGCGATCGTCTGCCCCGAGCGCTTCGCACAGCGCCAGCGACTGCGCCCGATCGCCGTCGCGGGCCTTCAACTCGACGTTCCGGCCCGGCTCCGGCGAGTCAGCTACGGGCCTCGCCATCCCAGTAGTCCACGGCGTCTCCGCGGTGAAAAGAGGCGGAAAAGCCATCTCCGGCTGGAAGCCGCTCGGCTGCACGGACCTTGTCGGAGTCTGGATAGACGACGATGTCCGGTCGCCCGCTGTTGCTCACGGCGAGAAAGCGAACGACCTCCTGGGTCCGGTTTAGGAGCTGGTGGGCACCCTCTTCTCCCAGAGGAAATCGAACCGCATCCCCCTCCTCCAGGTCACGTATGCCATCCGGGGTTCGGAGGCTGGGCCTTCCCGAGAGGACGATCACCAGCTCCTCGTCGGCGAGATGGAAGTGGTAGGGATAGGCGGCCTCTCCCGGCGGGACCTCCCAGATGCTCGCGCCGATTGATTCCATGCCGAGCTCGCAGCCGATCCGCGCTCGCCGCGAGCGAAAGCCGGCCGGAGCCTCTCGATCCTGGAAGTCTGCGGTCCGGATATTCATCATTGCCATTGCGGTCGAAGCCTATCCGTGCTCCAGAGCGCATCAACCTCCTCGACCAGCGGCGCAGGCCGTCCTCGACGCCAACGTACTGCTGCCCGCACCGCTGCGGGCCCCAGGTGGAGCGAGCGCATCCTTGACGAGGTTGCGAAGAACCTGGTCGAGAGGGGCCGGACCGACACCGCGCGCGCCGCGCGCGTGACGGAAACCATGGCTGCCGCCTTCCCCGAGGCGATGGCGCCGACTTCGGTCATCTCGACCATCGAGCCGGCGATGACCAACGACCCGAAGGATCGCCATGTTCTGGCTGCTGCCGTTGGCGTCGGTGCCGAGGTCGTGGTCACCAAGACCTGTTCGAGGACCTGCAGGCAGAAGGCCCGTTCGCCCCGATCTTCCGCGACTTCCGCAACCCCGAGCAGCCGATCGACTGGCTGGGAGGCTGATCGTGCTGCTCTGCTTTAGAGAGCAGATCTGCTCTCAATCATGGAGCACGGCTTGAGATCCGACCGCAGCAGGCGTATCGGGGACGGGCGAGCCAACCACGATCGGCGGGCCGCAACCCCGGCCGACGACCTGAAGGCCCAGATGTCGATCGAGCAGGCGCCGCCCGGCTCGGCGCTCGACGACCAGCGCGAAGCTCGATGCGGGTCGCCAAGTTCGTCGAGCGAAGTTTGGAGGAAGCGAAATGAGTGTCTCGGCGCGCGCTACCTCAAAGCTCGGCCGGCGAAACCACGAAGCCGAGCCGGTCGGTACCCCGACGCAGCGGCCGTCGAGCGTGACCAGCCGGCAGTTGAGAATCTGGGCCAGGGCCACGTACTCGGCGTCATAGGTCCGGCCCCAGCCGAACTGCTCAGCGATCTTCCAGGCTGTCCGCCCGAGCTCGGGCTCGTCGACCCGGAGAATCGGGCAGCTTTCGAGATGCTCATGCTGGCGCTTCGCGTGCTCGGCGCTGACCTTCCCATTCAGCAGCCCGAGGTGGATGGTCGAGCGGGCCTCCGACCACATCAGCGCCGGGGCGACGAGATCCTCATCGCCCAGGGCTTTGAAGCCGTCGGCCGTGCCGACCGAGGTGACCGTCACCGTCGCATCGACAACGAGGGTCAACGCCGGCCGCGCCGTGCCTCGTGCAGCAGCGCGACCCAGTTCGGCTGCGGAGTGCCGTCCTCAAACGTCTTCCACGCCTCGGGGAGCCCGACGACATCGTCCTCGGCTTCTGGCTCGTCGACCACGATGATCCGCGCCCTCGGAACCTGGGGCTCGCTCAACTCGTCGACCTCGCGGTGCAGTTGGTCACGCGTTGCCATGCCCACCAGTTTACCGGCCCTTTCAGCGGTTCCCACCGACTCCACGAGGAGGCCCTGATGCGCAAGTTCGCCTTACGGACGACTCTCGACCAAGGACAAGCAGGACCCGACGATCTCCTTTCCCTCCAAGCGCAGCGAGTGCGCCGAGAAGGCCGAGGAGCTGGGCGGCCGGATCGTCTGCGACTTCACTGACCAGGAGGCCGGGCGGCGCGACGATCGGGTCGGCGCGCAGATGGCAGAATTCTAATGCAGCTAATAGTCTGAGCTACGTTGATCGAGCACGAGTGGGTCCACCTGACAGACGAGCAGCTCGGCGCAGACGCCGCCCTGGCACCTGCGATCGAGCGCTTTCAGCCTCCGGCGGGACGCGCCGGCGATGCTGCAGCCAAATGGCTCAGGGACAAGGCGCTCGCAGAGATAAGCCACATCGCCACCTACGTCCTCTTGCTGGAAGGCGAGGTCGGCGGCTTCTACTCCCTGGGCATGAGCGAGGTCGAGCTACGGACAGAGCAGCGCAAGAAGCTCTCGTCGAGCCATCCGCGCCAAGGTGCAGCTCTGGTCCTCTGGCTCGCTCGGGCTGACAACGCCGACGTCGATGCCGCGACGATCCTGCGCCATGCGATCGGCATCGCCCAGATCGGCGCTCGCTACGTCGGGGCGGTCGTCGTTGCCGTAGATCCGTTCGACGCAGCGACAGAAAAGTATTGGCACCAGCACTTCGGCTTTCGCGCATCGCTCACCAAGAGGAAGGACGCTGACGGCCTTCTGCGAAGCCGACTTTGGCTGCCGCTCGCCGCCGGTTAGGCGCGCTGGCCAACGCGCGCGCTCGGGCGGGTCGTTTCGGCGACGTAGCGCTCGGCGTTCAAGCAGAACTCGCGCCAACGCTCGTCGAGGCGGGCCTTCTCCAGCTCGTCTGCATCGATTATCGTCGGCGTCTCGACGGCCTTCTCGGGATCGACCGATGCTGCGAAAACGTTTCTGCGGTCGCTATCCATGAGAGA
>CAWIFA010000010.1:0-9540 GCA_963835315.1 uncultured Solirubrobacterales bacterium
CTCGCTCTCCATATATGGACAGTGTTACGCGCGGCGGACCAGGTAGAGCGGGGTCGCGACCGGGAAGCCCTTGAGGTGGACCTCGCCGATCGGCTCGCAGGCGAGGCCGCGTTCGCTCAGCGAGCCGGTGACGCTGTCGGTGACGAGGACCTCGCCCGCCTGGGCGCGGCCGACCACGCGGTGGGCGAGGTTGACCTGGGTGCCGAAGTAGTCGCCGTCGCGATAGACGGCCTCGCCGTGGTGGATGCCGACCCGCGGGCGCGGGCGGTCGGGGAAGCGCTCGAGCAGGCCGACCGCCCACACGGTCAGCGAGGTCGGTTCGGGCGAGACGACCATCACCTCGTCGCCGATCGTCTTCACCACGGTCGCTTCGGGGGGCAGCGTCGCCTCGACCGTCTCGACGAAGTTCTCGACCACGTCGAGGGCCTCGCGCTCGCCCTCCTCCTCGGTGTAGCGGGTGAAGCCGGTGAGGTCGATGAAGCAGAGCGTCACCGGGACCTGGCCCAGCTCGGAGAGCGGCGCCTCGAGGTCGGTCTCCATATGGCCGACCACGTCCTGCTCGAGGAAGAAGCGCAGGTAGCGGCGGTGCAGGTACTCGGTCAGCGGCCCCGCCAGCGGCAGCACGTCGGCCGCCATCTCGCCCATCTCCTCGGCGATCTCCAGCTCCGGCAGGGCGTCGCGGATCATCGGTTCGTGCACGTAGAGGTGGAAGAGGCGGACCTCGGCGTCGGCGATCCGCCGCAGCGACTGCACGTAGACGCGGACCAGCTGCAGCAGGGCGACCAGCGGCAGGCCGGCGGCGAGCACGCGGGCGATCTGGCGCAGGGCCATCAGGTCGTCGTGGCTGAGCCGCCGCTCGCGGCCGAGCGGCGTGCCGAGGATGACCAGGATGCGCTCGATCAGCTCGGGCTCGAGGCCGGTCTCGCGAGCGGCGTCCTCGAGCGAGACCAGCTGATCGCGGTCGGGCAGCAGCTCCTCGACGAAGCCGAAGGCGAGGCGGCCCTCGCGGCCGGCCCGCTTCAGCTCCTCCAGCGAGTGGCCGCGTTCGCGCATCCGCGCCACCACCCGCGCCTGGGCGGCGGCGGCGGCCGTCCAGCGCCCCCGCCGCACCGGCACGATCTTCTCGGCCGCCCAGCGTTTCAGCGTGCTCGCCGGGACGCCGGAGCGGCGCGCGGCCTCGCTCAGGGAGATCCTCTCGTCGGCCATCGGCAATCGACGAGGCTAGAGATGGGGGGAGCGGTATGCGCCGCTCCCCCGCTCGCCGCTCTCTCCTCAATGGCGGAGCGCGATCGGTGAGAGGATGCGCCGCCGATGCCGGCTCGACTCAAACCGACCGCGCCGATCGCCCCGGCGGCGATCCTCGTCGGCGACCCCGGGCGAGCCCTGCTGCTCGCGCAGGAGTTGCTCGAGCAGCCGAAGATGAGCAACCACGCGCGCGGGCTCTGGGGGTACGGCGGGCGCACCGCGGAGGGCGAGGAGCTGACGATCCAGGCGACCGGGATGGGCGGCCCCAGCGCCGCGCTGGTGCTGGCCGACCTGGCGGAGCTCGGCGTCGAGCGGGCGGTCCGGGTCGGCACCTGCGTCGCCTTCGGCCGCGCGGCGCGAGCCGGCGAGCTGCTGGCGGTCGAGGCGGCGCTGGCGGTCGGCGGCAGCGCCGCCTCCTTCGGGGTCGCCGCCGGCGAGACGGTCGCGCCGGACGGGGAGCTGCACCGGCGGCTGACGAGCTCACTCCCGGCGGCTGCACGCGCCGTGACCGTCGCCAGCCTCGACACGATGCCGGCTCACCCGGAGGCCGCCGGAGGCGCCGCGGCCGCCGACATGCAGACCCTCGCCGTGCTCGCCACCGCCCGCAGGCTCGGGGTCGCCGCCGCCGCGCTGCTGATCGCGACGGACGCCGAGCGGGGCGAAGCCCTGACGGGCGAGCGCCTGGACGAGGCCGCAAGAGAGTCCGGGAGGGCCGCCGCCGAAGCCCTAGCTAACCCTCAAGTCGAAGGTTAGACTTAATCGTCGGAAGCCGAGTCGGCGGTGGTGCTACGGCGTTCGGCAGCGATTTCGCGCCGCAGACCGCCCGCCTCGCGCGAGACGCGGTCGAGCTCGTCCTCGACCTCGTCGAGCCGCTGCGACATCGCGCGCAGGCGTCGCTCGAGCCGCTCGACGTCGCCGGCCGTGGGCAGATTGAGCGCCGCCAGCGCGGCATGCTGGGCCTCCACCGCCTTCTCGCGGGCGCCGAAGGCCGCGGCGACCGCGTTCTCGAGCACGTGACTGTCGAGCAGAGCCTGCGCCAGCTCGCCGATCGCCGCCTCGCTGCGGCGCCGCAGGCCGTCCTGATCGTCCTCGTATTCGCTCTCTGGGCTCACCCGAGACACCTTAGAGCTTTTGGCTCTGCCGCCGGGACGCTTGTCCTTCGTAACGAGTTCTTCACCGGCCCATCCGGAGCGGCTGAAAAGCTGCGAGGCCACAGGCATGGGACATTCGTTGATTAAGGGCATGTTGGGGGGTGGCGCGGCGCGTTGCACGCCTCCGCACAACTCAGTACTTTGGGCGTGCCGCATGCTTGGGGAGAGGGTGGACACGGGTAGGGACCTGCTCGTGCACGCAGGGAGCGGGAGCGCGAACGCATGAGACAGAAGCTCGCATTGATCATCGCCCTGGCCGGATTCGCGGCGCTCACCGCGCTCGGCGTCGGCATGGCGGGCGCCGATCCCTCGTCCGGCCTCGGCGAAGCCCAGGCGACCCGGGGCCTCTCCACGACCCCCTCGCTGGTCACGCCGCCCGGCGAAATGCCGGCCTGCTCCAACGGCGTCGACGACGACGAAGACGGGCTCACCGACCTCGAAGACCCCGACTGCGAATCGGCCGAAGATACGAGCGAGGAAGCCGAGGAAGCGGCGAGCGGCGAAGTCAAGCCCGCGATCCCTGCGGAAGGCGAAGAAGCCGAACAGCCGCAGCAGGCGGGCGGCGGCAAGGTCCGCAGCGGCGCGACGCTCGAAGCCGCCGAAGCCCCCGGCGAGCCCGGCGCCGGAGTCAGGCGCAACCAGAGCCTCGGCGGCGGCGAAGGCGGCGGCGTCGCGGCGCCGGCCGCGACCGCCGGCGTGCAGCCGCCGAAGGGAGGCGACGACGGCGGCTCGCAGTTCGGCCGGGGCGGCGCTCCGACCCCCGCCAATCCCGACGCGACGATCGCAACCTTCGGCCCGGCGCCGATCGGCGTCCCCAACTTCGTCATCGACTCGTTCGAGATCCCGCCCTTCCTGCTGCCGATCTACCAGGCCTGCGGAACTCAGTACGGGATCCCCTGGGAGGTCCTCGCGGCGATCAACAAAATCGAGACCGCCTTCGGCACCAACCTCAACGTCTCCAGCGCCGGCGCCCTCGGTTGGATGCAGTTCATCCCCTCGAGCTGGGAAACCTATGGCGTCGACGCAAACGGCGACGGCCGCAAGGACCCCTACAACCCGGTCGACGCGATCTGCGCCGCCGCCCACTATCTCCACGCGGCGGGCGGCGGCAAGGACCTCTACCAGGCGATCTTCGCCTACAACCACGCCGACTGGTACGTGCAGGAGGTGCTGCTCTACGCCCGCGCTTACGGCAAGCTGCCGACCGACCTGGTCGGCTCGCTCACCGGGCTGACCGAGGGCGCTCACTTCCCGGTCGCCGCCGACGCCCGCTACGCCGACGAAATCTCCACCCGCGCGGCGCTGAGCAGGGCGACGCCGCAGCAGCGCGACGAATACGGCAACGCCGCCGAGGTGATCTCCTCCTCGCCGACGCGCCGCGGGATCAACATCTACGCCCGCCAGGGCTCCCCCGTGGTCGCCGTCAACGACGGCACGATCGTCAAGCTGGGCGACTCCAGGCAACTCGGCCGCTACGTGATCCTGCGCGACGCCTACGGCAACCGATACATCTACGCCAAGCTCGGCGCGATCGTCCGCAAGCACCGCCGTGTGGTGACCCCGAGCGGCAAGGAGAAGCGGGTCCCGGTCGACAGCCAGAACATCCGCCCGCGGCTCTACGCGCTGCCGGGACGCACCGAGGGCAACCGGCCGTCCGGGGCGGCGGTCGACAGCGCCGCCGCCAAGGGCGCCGACGGAACCCTAAGGGTCGGGTCGAGAGTTATAGCCGGGACCGAGCTGGGGACGATCGGCGGGCCCGAAGACGGCGTCGACCCGCACGTCAACTTCGCCATCCGCCCGGCCGGCAAGGGCGCGCCGAAGATCGACCCGAAGCCGATCCTCGACGGCTGGAAGCTGCTCGAGGCGACCGCGATCTACCGCGCGAAGGGCAAGAACCCGCTGACCAACGAGCTCAGCGGCGCCGGCGTCCTGCTGCTCTCCAAGGAGGCGCTCGTGCGCCGCGTGCTGGCCGACCCCCGGCTCGAAATCTACGACTGCGGCCGCACCGACATCGCCACCGGCAGGATCGACCGCCGCGTGCTGGCGGTGCTCGAGTACCTGGTCTCGAAAGGCTTCGAGCTCTCGGTCAGCGCGCTGGAGTGCGGACACAGCTACCTGACCACGTCGGGCAACGTCTCCGAGCACTCGACCGGCGACGCGGTCGACATCCCGACGATCAACGGCGTGCCGGTCACCGGCCACCAGGGGCCGGGGACGCTGACCGACGAGCTGATTCGCACGGTCCTGCAGCTGCAGGGGACGATGCACCCCCACCAGGTGATCTCGCTCGAGGACCTGCCGGGCGAAACCAGCATCGCCCTGCCCGACCACTACGACCACGTGCACATCGGCTACCGGCCGCTCGGCGGCGCCTTCGGCGAAGAGTTCAACGCCCTGCTGGGGCCGAAGCAGTGGCTGCGGCTGACCAAGCGGCTCGAGGGCATCCCGAACCCGAAGGTGCGCACGGCGCCCTCGCGGTTCGCGCTGCCCGACGGGCACAAGGGCCACTGAGCCCGCATTTCGGATTCGTCCAGCTGGAGCTCCCCGGCGAGCTCGGGCTTCCCGACGGCCGCTACCTCGCCCGCGACGACTCCTGCGAGCGCGTGCTCGTAGTCGAGACGGTGGGCGCCCCGCTCGCGCCGCGACGCCGCCGGCGCAGGCCGCGGGCGGCCGAGCCCGAAGCCGAGCCGACGCCGCTGCCGCTGACCCGCGTCACCGCCGTGCGGGCACACGAGCCGTTCGAGTCCGCCGAGCAGGCGGAAGGCTGGCTGAGCGACACCCTGGACAACGAGCAGGCGACCGACGAGGCGATCGCCGAGGCACTCGAGCTGCTCAACCGCGCTCTGCACGCGAACGCCGTGGCGGCGGCCGACCCGCTGGGCCGCGAGCTGCGCGCCGAGCACGCGGCGACCGTGCGGATCGGCCACGGCAGCGGCAAGCAGGTCGCCTCGGGTCGCTTCACCGCCGCGCATGAGGTCGACATGCGTGGCGGTGGGCGCCCGCGCCAGCGGCGCGACGAAGAGCTGCGCCCCCAGGAGCGCGTCGCCGCCGTGCTCGGCGGCCGCGAGAGCCTCGACGCATGCGAGACCCTCCTCCTCCGAGCCCGCGCCGACCTCGACGCCGGCCGCAACCGAGAGGCGGCCCTGCAGCTCCGCGTAGGCCTCGAGGCGCTGCTCGTGGAGTTGGACGACGCATTGGCCGATCCCGGGCACGAGGAGGACATGGCGACCCTCCAAGCTCACCGCAAGGAGGCGGGAGATGCCGCAAACGAAGCACTCCACGGCGAACTCAACTCCACCAAACTGAGCTCGGTACGAGAGCTACTCGACGTCTGCGAGCGCGTATTGCGTCGTCGCCGCGTACTGAGGGGCTGACGCGGGGATGTCCCCGAACCGGCGGATACTCAAAAACGCGGTCTAATTAGACCGCGTTTTGTCGGGGCGGGGACATCCCCGCGGCAGCCCCACCTCACAGGCGAGAGCATCCCCGCGGCAGCCGCCCCCCTCAGAGCAACAGCCGTCTCGCCACCACCCCGTCGAGCAGCGACTCGGCGAGCTCGTGCGCCTCGTCGAGGACGATGCCCTCCAGCGATGGGATGCCGATCACGGTCAGCCCGGCGGCGCGAGCGGCGGCGACTCCGGTCGGCGAGTCCTCCAGCGCGACGACCTGCGGGCCGGCCTCGACTTCGAGCCGGCGACAGGCCTCCAGGTAGGGATCCGGCGCGGGCTTTGGGGCGGCCACTTCGTGGGCGCTGACGACGACGTCGAAGCGGTCGTCGAAGCCGACGATCTCCAGCGAGCGCTGCACGAAGACCAGCGGCGAGTTGGAGACCAGGCCGAGCGGAGTGCCGCGTCGCTTCAGCCGGTGCAGCAGCTCGCGAGCGCCGAGCATCGCCTCGACCCCGTGCTCGAGCTCGGCGACGACCAGCTCGTTGAGCTCTTCGATCAGCGCCAGGGCGCAGCCGGGCTCCTCGAGGCGGCGCTCGAGGATGCCGCCGGCGATCTCGGCCGAGGTGCCGACCAGCTCGCGCTTGTGCGCCGGCGAGAACTCGAGCCCGCGGCGCTCGAAGAGGTCGCGCTCGGCCCGCGTCCAGACCGACTCGGTGTCGAGCAGCAGGCCGTCGTTGTCGAAGACGACGGCTGTCAGCGGCGGGGCGTGCATGCCGCGGCAGCATATGCTGGCGAGGTGCCCTTCCACGTCGAGATCAGCGGGGCCCTCAACCACGCCCGCGCTTTCAACCTCAGCCTCGACGAGCTGCGGCGTCAGGTGCTCGAGCCCTGGCTGACCGACCGGCCGGTCGACCTCGGCGAACGCGAATGGCCGCCGCGGGAGAGCTCGCTGCGAATCCTCGAAGGGCGCCGCCTCGACACTCCCGACCTCTCCTTCGGCCAGGGCTGGGCCAACGCCGAGCGCACGGCCGAGGACGTGACGCAGCGAGTCCTGACCGAGACCGAGCCGCCGAAGCTGCCCGACGCCTTCGTGGTCGAGTCCGAGCTGCCGGAGGCGACCGTGGCCGAGATGCTGAGCGGGCAGCAGGCCCAGCCGGTGCCGCTGGGGGATGTCGAGCGGAAGCTCGACGGCCGCGACCCGGAGGTCGCGGCCGTCATCCTGATCACGCGCCGTCGAAGCTCACCGTGACGCCGCGCGGGACGACGATCACCGGGAAGGTCGCCGCCTCGACCGCGTAGTCGCTGGAGGCGCTGAGCGTCACCCTGCCCTGCGGCGACTCGGGCCGTGAGCCGACGACCAGCAGGTCGACCGGGCCGCGCTCGTAGCCGACGACGCCGGCGCCCAACGCGGCGGCGAGGCTGTCGGCGGTCGCCCGCGCCGCGTCGTCGCCCTCGTCGATCAAGCCGACGGTGCTGACGCCGACGGTCGGCTGGTCACGCAGGCCGGCCGGGGCGACGGCGATCGTCGCCGGCCCACCCAGCAGGAGTTTGTGGGCGGAGATCCCCGGCTTGACGAGGCCGGTTGCCGTCCTGTACTCGGAGCCGAAGACGATCACGTCGGCTTCTTCGGCTTCCGCCAGGTCGGAGAGGCCGGTGCTGGTGTTCGGGTTGATCACGATGTGACGCGGGATATCGGGCGCGCCGAGAGCCGCGGCGCCGTGGGCCAGCAGCTCTTCGGCCTCCTTCTGCTCGAGCGATTCGCCGTATGAATGCCGGACGTAGGCGAGGGCGAGCTCCGCGCCCGCCCCGGCCAAGAGGCGGCCGAGGGCGAGCGCGTCGCGATCATTGTCCGTGTCGTCGTAGGAGACGATGACCTTTGGCATCAGACGCCCCCTCCAGGAGCGGGCGCCGCCGGCCGGCTTGGCACCCCGTCGGGGTAGCCCAGCGAGGGCACGTCCGAGGGGTACACCTCGTGCCCGTGGACGGCGATGTCGCCCGTCTCCATGTCTTCCTCCGTCATCCGGAGAGGCACGAAGATGCTGACGATCTTCAGCAGGATGTAGGTCATGATCGCCGAGAAGATGATGACCCAGAGCGCGGTCAGCAGCTGCCACTTGAACAGCTCCAGGCCACCGCCGGAGATCAGGCCTTCGTGTTCGCCGCCCATCGCGACGTTGGCGAAGATGCCGACGAGCAGGCCGCCGCAGACACCGGCGAAACCGTGCGTGTACACGACTCCCAGGGTGTCGTCGACGTTGCGGAACGGCGCCGTGCGACTCAGGTAGTTGAGCGCCAGATACACGATCACCGAGGAGACGACGCCGATGACGATCGCGCCCCAGCCGTTGACGAAACCGGCGCCGGGCGTGATCGCGACGAGGCCGACGATCATCCCGTTGACCGATCCGATCAGGCTCGGCTTGCGGCCGGTCAGGTAGTCCATCGCGACCCAGACGAGGAAGGCGACGGCGGTGCAGATGTTCGTGTTGAGCACCGAGGCCGAGGCGACTTCGCCGGCGCTGTACCAGTCACCGCCGTTGAAGCCGTTCCAGCCCATCCACAGCAACCCGGCGCCGACCGCGACCATCGCCAGGTTGTTCGGCGCGTCGATCTCTCGATCGCGCTGCAGGCGCGGCCCGATCACGGCCGCGGCGACGAAGCCGGAGACGCCGGCGGCGAGGTGGATCACGTAACCGCCGGAGTAGTCGACCGCGCCGTGCTGGGCGAAGAAGCCGCCGCCCCAGATCAGGAAGGCGTTGATCGTGTAACAAAACAGCGTCCAGAGAGCGACGAACGGAATCCACGCCTTGAAGTTGATCCGGCCGAGCACGGAGCCCAGCATGAGGATCGGCGTGATCGCCGCGAAGACGATCTGGAAGTAGGCGAGCGTCGATTGCGGGAAGAGGAATTCTTCTTCCGCCAGCTCCGGGATGTGTGCCTGGCCTAGTAGTTCGTGGCTGCTCAGGATCGATCCGGGCTTACCCCAGAAGTTCCCGAAGAAGCCGCTGTCGGCTAGGTGGATCGGCTCGCCGAACCCCATCTTGAAGCCGACCAGCACCCAGAGAATGAGCACGATCGCGAAGGCGACGAACGCCATCATCATCGAGTTCACCGACCAGCGTTTCTGCATTACCCCGCCGTAGAGCACGACCAGACCGGGCACGCTCATCAGGCCTACCAGCGTCGCGGCGGTCATCTGCCATGAGTTGGCGCCTTCGCTCAGCCATTCCATAGAAGAGTTCGTTCCTTTCTCGACTTTGATGCTTCTCGGACCGCTGAACCCTCCCGCCGGGACCGCCGCGGCACTACGTACACGTGTCTAAAGATCGGCGGCGATTCTTCTCCCCGCTGGCGTGGCACTGGCCTCCCGGGGCCGTATAACCTGCCGCCCATGCCACTTGAAGGACATTACGAGCGGCAGACCACGCCGCTCTACAAGCTGAGCCCGCGCGAGACCAGGGCGGCCCTCCTCGCCCTCTTGGTGACGGTCGTCGCGCTGCTCGCCGTCGTCGTGGCGACGGCCGGCGACAGCAACCCGCCGACCCCCGTCGGCTGCATCAAAGCCAACGTCGCCGGGGTCGTCGGGGCCGAAACGATCAGCGGCTGCGGCGTCGAGGCGGAGGCGAAATGCGCGCACGCGGCGCTCTACGACAGCCCGCGGGCGCACGGCGTCGTCGCCGAGTGCAACCGGCAGGGCATCAAGCTTCTGAGCCGCTGCGCCCGCGGCTAGGCGAGCGCAGCAAGCAGCGCGTCTG
>CAWIFA010000011.1:0-99060 GCA_963835315.1 uncultured Solirubrobacterales bacterium
GGGACTCTTCAGGGAGTTCGAGGACGCCTCGCATCCCAACGAGTGAGCGCTTGGGGACGCTGGGGGTCCCCCTGCGAAAACCCGCATTGCTACGGCCTTACGGGTCCTTGTCGGGAAGTGCTCACAAGTTTTCTCCGGGGGACCTCCACGGCGTCCTTCTCGATCGCCGGGGGGTTGAGATCCGAGAGGTCTGGGAACATGCCGGGAAGAGTCCCGTGACGCTTTGCGCAGCTATAGATATCGGTTCGAATACGACGCGTGTGCTCGTCGCCGAGCCCGTGGAGGGCCAGCTGAAGAAGGTGATGGAGCAGCGGGCCTATACGCGGATCAACAAGGCGATCCGCGACTCGGGGGCGATTCCGGCGGAGAAGGCCGAGGAGGTCGCCGAGGTCGTGGCCACCCAGGTGCGGCTGGCGCGCGAGCTCGGCGCCGAGGAGATCCGTGCGGTGGCGACGGCGGCGGTGCGAGAAGCGAGCAACGGCGCCGCGGTGGCCGAGCAGATCGGCGACGCGGCCGGTGTCCCCGTCGAGGTCCTCTCCGAGCAGGAGGAGGGCCGCCTCTCCTTCATCGGCGCGACGAAGACGCTCGGCCACCCGGTCGAGGGCCGGGTCGGCGTCGTCGACGTCGGCGGCGGTTCGTCGGAGATCATTCTCGGCACCGTGCCGGGCGGGGTGCAGGAGGTGCGCTCCTGGCGGGTTGGCTCCGGGGTCCTCGCCGACGAGCTGATCGCCTCCGACCCCCCCTCGCCGGCGGAGATCCGCAAGGTCCGCGACCGGATCGAGGACCTCTTCGCCGGGGTCGAGATCGAGCACCCGGCGCAGGCGGTCGCGGTCGGCGGCAGCGCCACCTCGCTGCGCCGCCTGGTCGGCGCGGTGCTCGAGTACGAGACGCTGGAGCGGGGGATTCGCGTGCTCTGCGGCGACCCGGCCGCCGACGTCGCTCGGCGCTTCGAGCTCGACCCGCAGCGGGTGCGCATCCTGGCGACCGGCGTGCTGCTGCTGGAGAAGCTCTCCGAGCTGCTCGGCCAGCCGCTGCAGATCGGCAAGGGAGGCCTGCGCGAGGGCGTCGTCCTCGATCTGCTGAACGGCAACGCCAACGGCTCCAGCCCGGCGAGGCTCGCGGCCTGAGCTAGCCTGCGCACGTGGCGCGTGCGCGCGAGGTCCCCGGTCTTGATTGCGAGGAGACGTTCTCGGCTTCGGCTGAGCGGGTGGTCGGGGTGCGTGCTGCGGAGGTCTTTGCTCATTCGGAGAGGGTTCTCGATATGGAGGACATCGAGCCCCTGCATGACATGCGGGTGGCCACGCGGCGTTTGCGCGCGGCGCTTGAGGTCTTTGCCCCATGCTTCCCGCGCAAGCGCCATCGCAGGGTGCTGAAGCGGGTGAAGGAGCTGGCCGACGCGCTCGGCGAGCGCCGCGACCGCGACGTCGCGATCGAGTTCCTCACCGGCCTGGAGGCCGAGACCCCGCAGGCTGACCGGGCGGGGCTGGCGGCGCTGGTCGAGCGGTTGCGCGAGGAGCAGCGCGACGCGAACGAGGCGCTGGCTCCCTACGTCAAGCCGAAGCGGCTGAAGAAGCTGCGCCGCCGGCTGCGCAGGCTGGTCAAGGCGGCGAAGGCGTGAAGGCGCGGCGGGTCGAGGGGCTGGAACCGACCGCGCCGCTGCGGCCGAACGCCGCGCGGCTGGTCCGCGTGCGGCTCGACGAGCTGCGCTCCTTCGCGCCGATCGCGCTCGAGCCGGCCGCCTCGAAGACCCAGCACGAGATGCGGATCGCCGCCAAGCGGCTGCGCTACGTGCTGGAGATCGTCAGCCCCTGCTTCGGCCCCGAGGCCGATGCCGCGCACGACGCGGCGAAGCGGATGCAGAGCGTGCTCGGCGAGATCCACGACTGCGACGTGATGCTGCCCCGCGCCTGGGGGATCGAGTCGCTGCGCGAGCGGCTGCGCGCCCGGCGCGAGGAGCGCTTCGAGGAGTTCGCACGCCACTGGCGCGACGCGGCCCCGACCTGGGCCGCCCTCGAGCGTGCCCTCGGGGCCGACGGGCCGATTTCCCACGAATAACGTGGGAAATCGGCCCGTCGGCCGAGTTTCACTGGATCGTCACACGTTTTCCCTGCAAAACGGCGAATCTGGAGGTGATAAGGAGATCGAATAGAGAGGAAGGCATCGATGACCTCCCGTGTGGACATGCACTGTCACTCCACCGCCTCGCAGCTATCGCGGCTGGGCGTGCAGCGGTCGCTCGGCCTGCCCGAGTGCGCTACCCCTCCCGAGGAGGTCTACGAGCTCGCCAAGCGGCGGGGGATGAACTTCGTCACGATCACCGACCACGACACGATCGACGGCTGCCTGGAGCTGGCAGACCGTCCCGACTGCTTCGTCTCCGAGGAGCTGACCGCTCGCTTCGCCGGTGAGCCCCAGGCGGTTCACGTCCTCTGCTACGGGATCACTCCCGGAGACCATGAGTGGCTGCAGGCAAACGCCGGCGATCTCGAGGCCTGCGCCGCATACCTTCACGAGCAGGGGATCGCCTGCGCCCTGGCGCATCCCTTCTACAACGTCGCGGCGCCGCTGACCGCGCGCCACCGCCGCCGCCTCGCCGAGCTCTTCCCGATCTGGGAGGTGCGCAACGGCTCGCGCGCGGCCGAGCTCAACATGCCCGCCGTCGTCTACGTCGAAACGCACGGCAGCACGGGCATCGGCGGGTCCGACGACCACGCCGGCGTGGACATCGGCCGCACCTTCACCGAGGCGCCGGCCGCTTCCACGCCGGAAGAGTTTCTCGCCCGCCTGCGCGACGGCGAAGCGGCCGCGGGCGGCGAGCAGGGCAGCGCCGCCAAGTGGGCGCACGCCGCGATCGGGCTCGCGACGCGGGCGCTGACCCTGGGCGCCGGCGCCGCATCGGACTTTGAGCGTGCCAGAGCAGGTAAAAAGTCCACAGCGCCCAACCCTTCGACGGTGCTCAAGATCGCGCAGCGGGTGGTCGGGCAGGGGGCGGCGCGCGAGGGGGCGATCGCGAGCGATATCGGACCGCAGGACGCTCGGGCGTTGCTCGACGCCTGGCTGGATTCGATCGGGATCGAGCTGCGCGGGCGCGAGCTGCTCCGCCACCTCCAGGCGGATGACTTCTCGCACGCCGACCTCTACCGGCGCGCCCGCCGCGTCCATGATCGCAGCCTGCGCTCGGCGATCGCCGACGCTGGGACCGCGGTCGAAATCGGCGACCTGCACTCGGCCGTCAGCGGAGTCTTCGGCGCCCTTCTGCCGGCGATCCCCTACGCGCCGCCGACCGTCCTGCTCGGCGGCGAGAAGGCGAAGCTCGCTACCCGCGGAGAGCGCCCGCGGGTCGCCCTGATCGCCGACGGGATCGAGTCGATGCACGGCGTCACCCACACGATCGAGCAGCTTCGCGAGCGCGGCGTGCCGGGCTTCGAGGTCGAGGTCGTCGGCACCGACGCCTGGGTCGACCGGCGCCTGCCGGCTGCCACCTCGCTGCGCGTCCCGTTCTACGAGGGGATGGCGCTCGGCGTCCCGGGCCTGCCCGACCTCGCCGAGACGCTGGCCGACGGCCGCTACGACCTCGTGCACGTGACCGCGCCCGGGCCCTCGGGCGTCGCCGCCTCGCTGCTCGGCCGCGTCTCCGGGACCCCGCTGCTCGCCAGCTACCACACCGAGCTGGCGAGCTACGCCGGCCTGCGCAGCGACGACGCCGGCCTCGAGGCGGCGTCGCGGGCGGCGCTGGCGGCGTTCTACGGGGCGCCGTCGCGCGTGCTCTCGCCCAGTCCCGCCGCCGATCGCTCGCTGCTCGGCCTCGGCGTCGCCGAGCAGCGGATCGGCCGCTGGGAGCGCGGCGTCGACATCGCCCGGTTCACGCCGGGGATGCGCGACCCGGGCGTCGGCCCGGACGAGGTCAGGGTCCTCTACGCGGGCCGCCTGACCCGCGAGAAGGGCGTCGACCTGCTCGCCGAGTGCTTCATGCGCGCCCGCGCCGCCGAGCCGCGCCTGCGCCTGCTGCTCGCCGGCGGCGGCCCGGAGGAGGGCGAGCTGCGCGCCCGCCTGGGCGAGCACGCGAGCTTCCTCGGCTGGCTCGAGGGCGAGCAGCTCGCCCGGGCCTACGCGAGCGCCGACCTCTTCCTCTTCTGCTCGCGCACCGACACCTACGGCCAGGTGGTGCTCGAGGCCGGAGCGAGCGGCCTACCGGTCGTAGCCGTCGGCGAGGGCGGCCCGGCGGCGCTGGTCGAGAACCGCCATACCGGCATCCTCTGCCGTCCCGACGCCGATCACCTGGCGGGCGCGGTCCTGCAGCTCGCCGCCTCGCCGGCGCTGCGGGCTCGCCTCGGCCAGGCCGCCGTCCGTCACGCCGCGACGCGCTCCTGGGAGCGGGCCCTGGATCAGCTCGGCGACGGCTACCGGCGGGCGCTGGCGGAGAGCGCGGCGGCGCGGCAAGCCACCTCCCGCGCCGCTTGACGCCGCCGGGGACCGCAGCGGTGCGCCAGTACGATTGGCCGATCGACGATCCCGCCCTCTTCTTCAACCGCGAGCTCTCCTGGCTCGACTTCAACCAGCGCGTGCTCGAGCTGGCCGAGGACCCCGAGGTGCCGCTGCTGGAGCGGCTCCGCTTCTGCGCGATCTACGCCTCCAACCTGGACGAGTTTTTCATGGTCCGGGTGGCCGGGCTGTTCGACCAGCTCGACGCCGGGATCGACGCCCGCGGACCCGACGACCTCGCCCCGAGCGAGCAGATCGACGCGATCCAGGCGCGCGTGCTGGAGCTCGACTCGCGCCTGCACAGCTGCTTCAACGGAACCCTGCGGCCGAGCCTGGAGGAGGAGGGGATCCGGATCGTCTCGCTGCAGAGCGCGAGCGAGGGGGAGCGGGCCGAAATCGACACGCGCTTCCACGAGCAGGTCTTCCCGACGCTGACGCCGCTGGTCGTCGGCCTCGGCCGTCCCTTCCCCTACATCTCCAACCTCTCGCTCAGCCTCGGCGTGCTGCTTCGCGATCCCGACAGCGGCACCGAGATCATCGCCCGGGTCAAGGTGCCGAAGGAGCTACTCGGCCGCTTCCTGCGGGTCGGCGAGCGCAACGAGGTCTTCGTCCCCCTGGAGGAGGCGATCGCGGCCAACCTCGACGCGCTCTTTCCCGGCGCCGAGGTGATCGACCACGGCTACTTCCGGGTCACCCGCGACGCCGACTTCACGATCTCCGACGAGGCCGACGACCTGTTGCAGGCCGTGCAGGACGAGCTGCGCCGGCGCCGCTTCGGCGAGGTCGTGCGGCTCGAGGTCGCCGCCGGGATGAACCCGAAGCTGCGCGCCCAGCTGATCGACGCGCTGCGGCTCGAAGACCGCGAGGTCTACGACGTCGACGGGCTGATCGACCTCGCCGACCTCGGCAACGTGGCCGACGCGGCGGGCAGCCGGCCGGAGCTGCGCTACGAGCCCTGGACCCCGGTCACCCAGCCGCGCCTGCAGGGCGAGGACGACGAGCCGGTCGACATCTTCGCCGCGATCCGCCAGGGCGACATCCTCGTCCACCATCCCTACGACTCCTTCGCCACTTCGGTCGAGCGCTTCGTCGAGCAGGCGGTCGCCGACCCCGACGTGCTGGCGATCAAGCAGACGGTCTACCGGACGAGCGACGACTCGCCGCTGGTGCCGGCGCTGATCCGTGCGTCGGAACGCGGCAAGCAGGCCGTCTGCATGGTCGAGCTGAAAGCGCGCTTCGACGAGGAGGCCAACATCCACTGGGCGAAGTCGCTGGAGGAGGCGGGCGTGCACGTCGTCTACGGCATCCCCGGCCTGAAGACGCATGTCAAGGCGATCCTCGTCGCCCGCCGCGAGGGCGACCGGGTGCGCGAGTACGTCCACATCGGCACCGGCAACTACAACCCGACGACCGCCCGCCTCTACACCGACCTCGGCCTGTTCACCGCCGATCCCGAGGTCGGCGCCGACGTCGCCGAGATGTTCAACTTCCTCACCGGATACGGGCGGCCGACCGACTACCGCAAGGTGCTGGTCTCGCCGACGACGATGCGCGACCGGATCCTCGATGAGATCGAGGCGACGGTCGAGGCGCACCGGGCGGGCCAGGACGCGCGGATCGCGCTGAAGATGAACGCGCTGGTCGACGCGCGCTGCATCCACGCGCTGTACGAGGCCTCGCGGGCGGGCGTGCGGGTCGACCTCAACGTGCGCGGCGTCTGCTGCCTGCGGCCCGGCGTGCCGGGGGTCTCGGAGAACATCCGCGTCGTCTCGATCGTCGGCCGCTTCCTCGAGCACTCGCGCATCTACGCCTTCCGGCGCGGCGAGCAGACCCGCGTGCTGACCGGCTCCGCCGACCTGATGCCGCGCAACCTCGACAGCCGCGTCGAGCTGGTGGCGCCGATCGAGGACGAGGCCCTGCGGGCGGAGCTGCTCGACGTGCTCGAGCTCTGCTTCGCCGACAACGTAAACGCCTGGGAGCTCGGCGACGACGGCGTCTGGACCCGGCTCGCGGCGCCGGAGGGCGAGCGCCACAGCGTTCAGAGCGAGCTGCGGGAACGCCATTCCGCGCTGACCGCGGAACAGTTCGTCGCGACTCCCGGCTGACCCTTAGTATCGCCCGATGGCACGCCTCTCGCTCCTGCCCAGGGACAACGCCTTCTTCGAGCTCTTCACCGAGGCCGGGCAGAACACCCTGCATGCGGCGCGCCTGCTCGACCGGATGATGGGGACGTGGCCCGACGACAGCGGATTGGGCCGGGAGGTGCTGAAGGCCGAGCAGGAGGGCGACCGGATCACCCACGACATCATCCAGCGGCTCAACTCGACCTTCGTCACGCCGATCGACCGCGAGGACATATACGCGCTGGCGACGCAGCTCGACGACGTCGTCGACTACACCGAGGAGGCCGCCGACTTCCTCGGGCTCTACCAGATCGAGGCGCCGATGGCGCAGGCGCAGGCGCTGACCAAGGTGCTCGTCGGCGCCTGCGAGCAGCTCGCCGCCGGGCTCGAGCACCTGCGCGAGCTGAAGGGGCTCGATCGCTACTGGATCGAGATCCACCGGCTCGAGAACGAGGGCGACAGGATCTCCCGCGACGCGGTCGCCTCGCTGTTCTCGAACGGGATCGACCCGATGGTGGTGATCCGCTGGAAGGACATGTTCGCGGTGCTCGAGAACGCGATCGACGCCACCGAGACCGCGGCGCAGACGGTCGAGGGCATCGTCATAAAGAACGCGTGAGGTGAGCTCCGACCTCGCCATGGCGCTGGTCGTCGTCGCGGCGCTGGCGTTTGCCTTCAGCAACGGCTTCCACGACACGTTCGACCTGATCTCGACCGTCGTCTCGACCAGGGCGGCGCCGCCCCAGATCGCGATCGCGGCCGCCGCGTTGCTCAACTTCGCGGGGGCCTTCGTCTCCGTCGCGGTCGCGGCGACGATCGCCCACGACGTGGTCGAGGCGGGCCAGATCGCGCCCGTGGTCGTCCTCGCGGGGCTGGTCGGGGCGATCGCCTGGAATGTCGGCACCTGGCGGCTCGGGGTCCCGTCCAGCTCCTCGCACGCCCTGATCGGCGGCCTGCTCGGAGCCACTGTGGCCGCGGGCGGGTTCGACGCCGTCCTCGGCGGCGAAGTGCTCGACAAGGTGCTGATCCCGGCGCTGCTCGCGCCGCTTGCGGCGTTCGGCGCGGCGCTGCTCGCGATCGCCTTGCTCTACCGGCTCTTCGGCCGCCGCCGGCCCGGCCCGGTGACGCGCGGCTTCCGCCGCGCGCAGCTGCTCTCGGGCAGCCTGCTCGCGCTGGCCCACGGCGCAAACGACGCCCAGAAGACGATGGGGGTGATCGTCCTGGCGCTGATCGCCAAGGGCAGTCTCGGCTCCTCAGCCGATCCGCCCCTCTGGACGATCGTCGCCGCGGCGACGGCGATCGCGCTCGGCACCTGGGCCGGAGGGCTGCGCGTCGTGCGGAGCCGCGGCGCCCGGGTAATCGAGATGGACGCGGCCCAGGGTTTCTCGGCCCAGGGCGCTGGGGCCGCGGTCCTCCTCGTGGCGACGTTCCTCGGCTTCCCGATCTCCTCGACCCACGCGATCAGCGGTGGCGTGATGGGTGCCGGCGCGGCGAAGCGAATCTCGGCGGTGCGCTGGGGGGTGGCGGGCAACATCGTCGGCGCCTGGTTGCTGACGCTGCCGGCGGCGGCGGCGATCGGCGCGCTGGCCTACGGAATCGCTTGGATTCTCGGCACCGGCGCGTAACCTCCCAGTGGTGCAGAACCTGAGGAATGCCGCGGTCGTGATGCTGCTCGCCCTCGTGGTGGCCTTCGCGCCGCACGGCGGCAACGTCGCCGACGCGATCCTGACGGCGATCACGATGGGCTTCCTCGCCGGGATCGCCTGGGCCCTGTTCGTGCTCAGCCGCCAGAACCAGCTGACCCTGGCGGCGCTCAGCGACAGCCGTCGCGCGATTCTCTACGGGGCGCTGGGAGTGATCGCGCTGCTGGTCGCCGGCAGCGACGAGATGTTCTCCAGCGGCGGCGGCACCCTCGCCTGGATCCTCCTGCTCGGCGCCTCGGTCGGCGCGATCTGGAAGGTGTGGACCGAGGCCCAGAGTTACTGATTCGGCACAAAGCCGTCGCTCAAGTTTTTGATTGAACGCAACACACGCGCGTCCGTGCTCGGAAGGATGGCGCTGTGCCGCACCAGATCGTCAGCAGCTATCGCAGGGAGGGCGGAACTGCCTCGGTTGAGTTGATCGGTGTGGTTCCGTTCCTGCTGTTGGCGATTCTGGTGGCGGCACAGCTATCTGTCGCGGGCTACGCGCTCTGGTCCGCCGGCATCGCAGCGCGGGCTGGCGCGCGGGCGGGGCTCGTCGGCCGGGACCCGGCGCGGGCGGCGCGGGCGGCCCTGCCCGGCGGCCTGCGCGAGGGCGCCAAGGTGAGCGAGGCGGGCAGCGTCTCCGTGCGCGTCGCCATACCGCGGATCGTGCCGGCGATGCCGGTGCTGCTGGTCGGCGCGAGCGCGGCGCTGGAGTCGGCCGGTGGGTAGGGAGGAGGGGCAGTCGACGGTCGAGCTCGTGGCGGCGCTGCCGGCGCTGCTGCTCGCCGGCCTGCTCGCGCTGCAGCTCCTGATCGCCGGCTACTCACTGACTTTGGCGGACGGCGCCGCCGAGGCCGGGGCGCTGGCGCTGGCTTCGGGCCGGCCGGCCGCCGCCGCGGCGCGCGAGGCCGTGCCCGGTTGGGCCGAGGACGACGTCTCGGTGTCCGTCCAGGGCGGTCGGGTCACCGTGCGCCTCCGCCCACCGTCGCCGATCCCGAGTCTCGGGCGAGCGCTCGCCGTCACCTCGTCGGCCCAGGCGAGGCCCCGATGAGGCTTCCGGTGCGCCTTTTGCTTCCTATGACCACAAAAAGCGCACCGGAAGGCCGCGTGACGAGCCCGGTCGTGCTCATGACCCAGGTCGGCGCCGCGGCCGGATCGCGGGCGGCCGCCGCGGCGCTGGCCTGCGCTGCCTCGGAGCCCGATTGGGCGGCGCTGCTGATCGACTTGGAGGACGGTAGGGCTTCGCGCTCCACGCTGATCGCCACGACCGGCGCCCGCGCGCTCGAGGAGCGCCTCGCCGCGCACCTGCCGGACGCCGCCGTCGCCTCGCGCGGCTGCTTCTGCCATTTGGCGCTTGCTCCAGAGCCCGAAGCCCTCGACACCGTCGCCGCTGCGCTGCCGCTCGCCCGCGAGTCCGCCGCGGTCATTCACCTGCCGCCGCCGCTCCTGCGCCCGCTGCTCGCCGAGCCCCGGATCCGCGCGACCGGCGCCGTGCTCCGCGCCGATCTCCGCGAGGACCGGGCCCTCACCGCGCTTGCCGTCCGCGATCTGATCGATCGCGGCCTGCGCGTCGCGGCGCTCAAGCGCCCGCCCGGATGGTTCGCCGGGCGCGCGGCGCTGCTTGGCGCCCTGCCTGAGCCGCCCTCCGTAATTCGCCGCGCCTGGACTGTCGTCAACCACGGATGAAACGGGCGATCGGCGGCTCTACGTTGAACTGAGTGGAGGGATCGAGGCCCACGTTCGAGGTGCGCATCCATGGCCGCGGAGGCCAGGGCGTGGTCACGGCCGCCGAGTTGCTCTCCGTTGCCGCCTTCGACGAGGGGCGTCACGCCCAGGCCTTCCCCAGCTTCGGCTCCGAGCGGACCGGGGCGCCTGTCGTCTCCTTCTGCCGCTTCGGCGATACGCCGATCCGCACCCGCGAGCCGATCGCCGAGCCCGACGCGCTGATCGTCCAGGACCCGACCCTGCTGCATCAGGTCGACCTGTTCGCCGGCCTGCGGCCGCAGGGCTACGTGCTGATCAACAGCAGCCGCGACTTTGCTGAGCTCGGCCTGGACGAGCTGTTGGAGCGCTTCCGCCCCGAGCGCCTGATCAGCGTGCCGGCGACCGAGCTGGCGCGGCAGCACCTCGGCCGCCCGCTGCCCAACGCCGCGCTGCTGGGCGGCTTCGCCGCGCTGAGCGCGGCGCTGCGACTCGACTCGGTGATCGCCGCGATCCGCGAGCGCTTCCCCGGCGCGGCGGGCGAGCGCAACGCCGCCGCGGCCGCCGCCTGCTTCCACGAGGTCGAGCGCGAGCGCGCCGGAGCGCCAAGTGCTTAGGCAGTTAGAGGGCTCGGCGGCGGTCGCCGAGACGGTGGGGCTCTGCCGGCCGGAGGTCGTCTGCGCCTACCCGATCTCGCCCCAGACCCACATCGTCGAGGGTCTCTCCGACCTCGTCCGCGAAGGCCGGCTCGGCAGCTGCGAGTACGTGACGGTCGAGTCCGAGTTCGCGGCGCTCTCGGTCTGCATCGGAGCATCGGCCACCGGCGCCCGCTCCTACACCGCGACCGCCAGCCAGGGCCTGCTCTATATGGCCGAGGCCCTCTACAACGCCTCCGGGCTCGGCCTGCCGATCGTGATGACCGTCGCCAACCGGGCGATCGGCGCGCCGATCAACATCTGGAACGACCACTCCGACGCGATGTCGCAGCGCGACTGCGGCTGGATCCAGCTCTACGCCGAGGACAACCAGGAGGCCGCCGACCTGCACGTCCAGGCCTTCCGCCTCGCCGAGCGGCTCTCGCTGCCGGTGATGGTCTGCATGGACGGCTTCGTCCTCACCCACGCCTACGAGCGCGTCGACCTGCCCACCGCCGAGCAGGTCGACGCCTTCCTGCCGCCGTTCGAGCCGCGCCAGGTGCTCGACCCCGCCGACCCGGTGACGATCGGCGCGATGGTCGGGCCGGAGGCCTTCGCCGAGGTCAAGTACCTGGCCCACGCCAAGCAGATGCAGGCGCTCGACGCGATCCCCGAGATCGCTACGGACTTCGAGCTCGCCTTCGGCCGCCCTTCCGGCGGCCTCGTGCGCGGCTACCGGACCGAGGACGCGGAGACGATCGTGATCGCGCTCGGCTCCGTCCTCGGGACGATCGAGGACACGGTTGACGAGCTGCGCGAGGCGGGCGTCAAGATCGGCGCTCTGGCGATCAAGTCGTTCCGGCCGTTTCCGCTCGACGAGGTGCGAATCGCACTCGCGGGCGCCAAGCGCGTCGTCGTCTTGGAGAAGGCCCTGGCCGTCGGGATCGGCGGCATCGTCTCGGCCAACGTCCGCATGGCCCTCTCGGGGATCGACCTGCACGGCTACACGGTGATCGCCGGCCTCGGTGGGCGCCCGATAACCAGGAAATCGCTGCGGGCGCTGTTTGCCGAGGCGATCGAGGACCGGCTCGAGCCGCTGACCTTCCTCGACCTCGACCGCGAGCGGGTCGCGGCGGAGCTCGCGCGGATGGCCTCCGGCGGCCGCAGCGGCCCGCACGCCGAGAACATGCTGCGCGACAGTGGCATCGTCGCCGCGAGGTCGCACTGATGGCCCGCTCGGACGGTCAGCGCGTGCGCTTCTACCAGGTGGGCAGCTTCGCCGCCGGCAACCGCCTGCTCGACCCCGAGCAGCGCACCGTGCAGGCGCGCATGGACCGCTCCAACACGCTCACCTCGGGCCACCGCGCCTGCCAGGGCTGCGGCGAGGCGCTCGGCGCCCGCTACGCGCTCGACGCCGCGATGCGGGCGACCGACGGCAAGCTGATCGCCGCCAACGCGACCGGCTGCCTCGAGGTCTTCTCGACTCCCTTCCCCGAGTCCTCGTGGCAGCTTCCCTGGATCCACTCGCTGTTCGGCAACGCCCCGGCGGTGGCGAGCGGCGTCGCCGCGGCGCTGCGGGCGAAGGGCCGCGAGGACGTGCGGGTGATCGGCCAGGGGGGCGACGGCGGCACGGTCGACATCGGCTTCGGCTGTCTCTCCGGCATGTTCGAGCGCGGCGACGACGTGCTCTACGTCTGCTACGACAACGAGGCCTACATGAACACCGGCGTGCAGCGCTCCGGCGCGACGCCGCCCGCCGCGCGCACCGCCAACACCAAGCCGATCGGCCGCGAGCACCCCGGCAACGCGTTCGGCCAGGGCAAGGACATGCCGCGGATCGCGATCGCGCACGGCATCCCCTACGTGGCGACGGCGACGGTCGCCGACCTGCACGACCTCGAGCGCAAGGTCGAGGCGGCGATGGAGCTGCGCGGCCCCCGCTACATCCACGTCTTCGTCCCCTGCCCGCTCGGCTGGGGGGCGGACGCGGCCGACACGATCAAGCTCGCGCGCCTGGTCGTCGAGAGCGGCCTCTTCCCGGTCTTCGAGGCGGCCGGCGGCGAGGTCACGGGGGTCTCGAAGATCCGCCGCCAGGTCCCGGTCGAGGAGTACCTGAAGCCGCAGCGGCGCTACGCCCACCTGTTCGGCGACCCGCCGCGCACCGACGTGATCGAGCGGCTGCAGGCGATCGCCGACGCCAACATCGCCCGCTACGGGCTGCTGGACGATGCCGTACCCGACATCGACCACACCAGGGTGTGGAAAAAGTCGGAAACGGAGGGAGGATCGTGATGGACAAGCCCTACGCGATCACGCTCGACGTCGGTTCCAGCCTCGCCAACAAGACCGGCAGCTGGCGCACCGAGCGCGCCGTCTACGTCGACCGGATGCCGCCCTGCAACGACGCCTGCCCTGCCGGCGAGAACATCCAGGCCTGGCTGTATGAGGCCGAGGAGGGGGAGGCCGGCTACGAGCGCGCCTGGCGCAAGCTGGTCGAGGAGAACCCGTTCCCGGCGATCATGGGAAGGGTCTGCTACCACCCCTGCGAGACCGCCTGCAACCGGGCGCAGCTCGACGAGGCCGTGGGGATCCACTCGGTCGAGCGCTTCCTCGGCGACGAGGGGATCCGCCAGGGCTGGCAGGTCGAGCTCGACGCCGAGCCGAGCGGCAAGCGCGTGCTGGTCATCGGCGCCGGCCCCTCCGGCCTCTCCGCCGCCTACCACCTGACCCGCCTCGGCCACGCGGTGACGATCCACGAGGCGGGCTCGCTGCCCGGCGGGATGATGCGCTTCGGCATCCCGCAGTACCGGCTGCCGCGCGACGTGCTCGAGGCCGAGGTGCAGCGCATCCTCGACCTCGGGGTCGAGCTGAAGCTGAACACGACGGTCGACAACGCGCTGGAGGCGATGCGCGAGGGCGGCTTCGACGCCGCCTTCCTCGCCGTGGGCGCGCACATCGGCCGCCGCGCCTACGTGCCGGCGGGCGAGGCCGACCGGATCGTCGACGCGGTCTCCCTGCTGGAGAGCATGGAGGGCGAGGAGCGCCCGCAGCTCGGGCGCCGGGTGGCGATCTACGGCGGCGGCGACACGGCGATCGACGCGGCGCGCACCGCGAAGCGGCTCGGCGCGACCGATGCGGTCGTCGTCTACCGGCGCACGCGCGAGCGCATGCCCGCGCACGACTTCGAGGTCGAGGAGGCGTCCGAGGAGGGGATCGAGATGCGCTGGCTCTCGACCGTCAAGCACTTCGAGGGCGGCAGGCTGGCGCTCGAGCGGATGGAGCTCGACGAGTCCGGCTTCCCGCAGCCGACCGGCGAGGTCGAGGAGCTCGAGGCGGACTCGCTCGTCCTGGCTCTGGGCCAGGAAGCCGACCTCTCGCTGCTCGACGGGGTGCCGGGGATCGAGGTCTCCGACGGCGTCGTCGAGGTCGGGCAGAACATGATGACCGGCTGCGACGGGATCTTCGCCGGCGGCGACATGGTCCCGGCCGAGCGCACGGTGACGGTCGGCGTCGGCCACGGCAAGAAGGCGGCCCGACACATCGACCGCTGGCTGCGCGGCGAGGCCTTCGAACCCGGCCCGCGCCACGAGCTCGCCACCTTCGAGACCCTCAACACGTGGTACTACTCGGACGCGCCGCGCACCGTGCAGCCGCAGCTCGAGGCCGCGCGCCGAGCCTCGAACTTCTCCGAGGTCGTCGCCGGGCTCGACGAGCAGAGCGCGGTCTTCGAGGCCCGCCGCTGCCTCTCCTGCGGCAACTGCTTCTCCTGCGACAACTGCTACGGCGTCTGCCCCGACAACGCCGTGATCAAGCTCGGCGAGCCGGGCGAGCTCTACGAGATCGACCTCGACTTCTGCAAGGGTTGCGGCCTCTGTGTCGCCGAGTGCCCCTGCGGGGCCATCGAGATGGTCCCGGAGCAGATTTGACACAAAGCCGCCGCTGAATTCTTCGATTCAGCGCACCACGCGCGCGTCGCCGCCCGCCAGGGTCGCGGCATGGAAGCTCGCAGGGAGGACGGTCAGGCATTGCTGCTTGCGCTGGGGGGCGCATTCGCGCTGATCGTCGCGGCGCTGGCGCTGGTCGCGATCGCCGGGGCGATCACGGGGAAGGGACGGGCGCAGCGGGCGGCCGATCTTGCCGCCATATCCGCGGCGCGGTCGATGCGCGACGACTTGCCGCGGCTGCTGGCGCCGCCGACCCTGCCGAACGGGCTGCCGAACCCGGCGCACATGGAGAAGCTCGTCTACCTGGCGCGGGCGCGGACGGCGGCGATCGACGTGGCGCGGGGGAACGGGGTCGCGCCGGAGCGGCTGCGTCTCTCGTTCCCCGACGCGGTCTCGTTCGCCCCGGTGCGGGCGAAGGCGACGGTGACCGGCGACGTCGGCGGGCACCGGCTCGAGGCGTCGGCCGTCGCCGAAGCGGCCGCCCCCGCGAGCCCGTCGGGGTCGATGCCGGCGTCCGCGAGCGGCGGCGGCTACAGCGGCCCGCTCGTCTACCGCAACGGCGAGGGCATGCGCCCCGACGTCGCCGTCGCCTTCGACCGCATGTCGGCCGCCGCTTCCCACGCGGGCGTGACGCTCCTCGTCAACTCGGGCTTCCGCTCCGACGCCGAACAGGCGGCGCTCTTCGCCGCCCATCCCGACCCCAAGTGGGTGGCGCCGCCGGGCCACTCGCTGCACCGCTGCGCGACCGAGCTCGACCTCGGGCCGGAATCGGCGTACGGCTGGCTGGCCGCGAACGCGTCGCGCTTCGGCTTCGTCCAGCGCTACTCGTGGGAGTCCTGGCACTACGGATACGACAGGCCGCCGGCTCCATGTTCGACGGCCGGGAACTCGGTCGGGGCGGACGGAGCGACGGGTGGGGGAGATGGCTCCCTGTCCGGGGGCGGCGGACTGCCGAACTTCGTCCCGTCGCGCTTCCGCGCTCCGCTGCTGCGGGCCGCTGCCCATTGGAACGTCTCCGCCGCCCTGCTCGCCGCCCAGCTGATGGCCGAGTCGAACTTCAACCCGTTCGCCGTCTCCCCGGCCGGCGCCCAGGGCATCGCCCAGTTCATCCCCGGCACGGCCGCCTCCTACGGTCTGCGAAACCCCTTCGACCCGGTCGAAGCGATGGACGCGCAGGCCCACCTGATGTCCGACCTGATCCGGCAGCTCGGTTCGCCCCAGCTCGCCCTCGCCGCCTACAACGCCGGCCCCGCGCCGGTCGAAGCCTGCCACTGCGTCCCCTCGATCCCCGAGACGACCGCCTACGTCAGCCGCATCCTCGCCCTGCTCGGCGGTGCCGGGGCGCTCGTCCTGCCGGCTTTCGAAGTGCGGCTGGTGGCATAGATGGCCACCCGTCCCGCCATCCATGTATCACGCGTGATACAATCAACCGATGATGACCCGGGTCACCATCCGCGAGCTCCGCAACCAGGGCGGCGAGATCGTCGACCGGGCCGCCCGCGGCGAGCGGATCACGATCACCCGCTCGGGCAAGCCGGTGGCCGAGCTGCAGCCGCTGCGCCCCGCGCTCTCCGCCGAGGCCCTGGTGGACCGCCGGCGCCACTTGCCCAGCATCGACCCGGTCGCCCTGCGGGCGGATCTCGACCGCCTGCTCGACTCGAGCTTGTGAGCGAAGGCTTTCCCCGCCAGAGCCGGGGCCTGCTCGACACCTCGACGGTCATCCTCCTGGGCCGGCTGCCCGATGCTTCCGTACTGCCAGACGAGCCTCTGCTCGCCGCGGTCACCCTGGCCGAGCTGGCCGTCGGCCCGCTCGTCGCCGCCGACGAGGACGAGCGGGCCAGGCGCCAGGCGCACCTCCAGCAGGCCGAGGCCGATTTCGAGCCGTTGCCCTTCGACGCCGCCGCGGCGAGGGCCTTCGGCACCGTCGCCGCATCCCTGCGCCGCCGCGGCCGCAAGACATCCGCCCGCGCCTACGACGCGATGATCGCCGCCACCGCCCTCGCCAACGACCTGCCGCTCTACACCTGCAACCCCGACGACTTCGACGGCATAGAAGGGCTCGTAATCGCGGCGGTGGATATCGATGACTGACGCTGAGGGCGCTTGGAGCGATAGCGACGTCAAGGAGTGGGAACGGGCGCAAGACGAGGCATGGGCGGGCTCGCGGTTGGGCCCTCCACCTAGACTCCGCTCCGTGGCAACCGTCGAGATAGAGGGCGTCGAGGGGATGCGGTCGCTGCTCGGGCAGGAGGTCGGCCCGAGCGAGTGGCGCACGGTCAGCCAGGACGACATCAACACGTTCGCCGAGCTGTCCCGCGACGACCAGTGGATCCACGTCGACGTCGAGCGGGCGAAGAGCGAGAGCCCCTACGCCACGACGATCGCCCACGGAAACCTCACCCTGGCGATGGTCGACGGCTTCCGCACGGAGCTGATCTCCTCGACCGGTTTTGCCCTCGGCGTCAACTACGGCTGGAAAGCGTCGGCGTGATTGTTTGCGGCGCTGTCAAGCGGTTTCCGCGTCAGCACCGGCCGCAGCTCGTCGTCGTCGTTCGCGACGGCCTGGCTGCTGACGATCGGCTCGATCCAGCACGGCTCGCCGATCAGCTCCACGTGCGCCTCGGACGGGGTGCCGGCGTGCAGGACGAACCCGTCGAAGAGGCGCATCAAAGCGGCCTGGACCGCAGCGACGCCATCGCGGTCTGAGATCTCGCCGGCGATCGCCGCGCGAATGTGCGCGAGCTTGGCCAGCACATCCGCCTCGACATCGTCGAGGGAGGCGTCGGCCTCGACCTCCGCCAGGCGCTGGTGTAGCCGTTCGACCTCGGACTCGGCCGCACGCCTCTCCGGCTCCAGTTCGTCGCGGAACTCGCGCCATTCGGGGGCGGTCAGCTCACCGCTCGTGTAGTCGCGCCTCACCCGCCCGAGTCGCGCCGCGGCCACCTGGCTTTCCCTCTCGGCGGCGGCGAGCAGGGCACGCGCCTCGCTCAGATTGCGATGCCGCGCGGCGTTCAGCTGCTCCCGCGTGGCGTCCAGGTCCAGGGCGACCTGCTCGAAGTACGAATAGATCGCCGTGTCGATCTTCGCTCGCGGAATCGGCTTCAGCGAGCAGATCGACGGGTCCCGGCGGTGCTCGTAGCAGACATAGCCTTCCTCGAGCGAGCCGTTTCGGCTGCGCGACGTTCGCGGCATCATCGTGCCGCCGCAGTCGCCGTGCCGGAGGAAGCCCTTGCGGAACAGATGCACTCCGGCGCTCGGGCGACCGCGCTTGTGCGTGCGCGCCCTGGATTGCCGCAGAGCCTCGGCCCGGCTCCACGTCTCGCGGTCGATGATCGCCTCGTGAATTCCGTCGCAGCAGCCGTCATCGCCGTCGCGGAGCATCCCGGCGTAGACCGGGTTTCGGAGGATGTTGGCGACGGTGCCCTGGTGCCAGCGACCGCCTCGCTCCGTCGATACGCCGTCGGCGGCCAGCGAGCGGGCGATCGTCAGCTGCGTCTCGCCGGCCAGGTATTCGGCGAAGATCCGCCGCACGATCTCGGCCCGCGCTGGGTCGACGACCAGGGCGAGCTCGTCGGACTCGTCGCGGCGGCGCGTATAGCCGAAGGGGGCGGGCCCGCCTGAGAACTTGCCGAGCTTGCGCCTGCGCGCGTGGCCGGCCTTCACGGCCGAAGCCTTGCGGCGCGAGTCCTCGGTGTTGCGCTCTCCCATCACGACCGCCATCACCAGGTTCTCGAAGGTCGAGCTGTCTTCGATGCTGCGGATCGAGACGTCCCCCTTGATCGCCCACAGAGCGATCTCGACCAGATGCCGAGCCTGCCTGCCGTCGCCCCGGGCGAGGCGGTCGGAGTGAAGGACGATCAGCGTGGCGCCGAGTCGCTCGGTGCGCTCCATCGCAGCGGCGAGCTCGGGGCCTCGGTCACCCCGGTAGGCGCTGACGTTTTCCTCGCTGTGCTCGGCGACGACCTCGTATCCCTCGCGCTCGGCGAACCGGCGGCACTTCTCCAGCTGATCGGGGATCGACCCCCGTTCGTCGGGCGAGGACTTGGCGGCGTAGAGGACCGCCTGGCGGCTACTTTTCTCTTGCATCAGGACTTAACCTCCTGTTGCCGTGCCGGGGGCGTCTTGGCGCCGCCCGGCGTTTCTGCGGGCGCTGCTGACGATAGCTCGTCTGGGCGGCGGTGCGGACGGCATCCACGATCGCGGCCGTGTTGGAGGGGGCGCCGGCTTCCCGGAGCGCCGCGAGGTCGCGGCACAGCTGCTCGTACTGCGCGCCGGTCGGCGTAATCTCGATCCGGGGGCCGGGTGCGGCGGGGAAGTGCCCGACGATCACGGCTGCCACCGCCTGGGGCGCCCCGTCCCCGCTGACTCCGATCTCGTCGTCGTCGTTGGCTCCATCTCAATATGACTGTCCAGCGTCAGAGCCCTTTGCATCGGCTCGCACCGCCATGCAAACCCCAAAGCAGCGGCGCTCCGTGCCGCCGTCGGAAGAAAGGGAGCCCCCAGGCGGCTATCGCTCGTCCAGGATCCGCTCGGCCCGGGCGAGCAGTTCCGATGGCCGCGTGTCGAGGCCGTCGGCGATCCGCCAGACCGTCTTCAGGGTGGGGATCTTGATCGCCCGCTCCAGCTGACCGAAGTACGCGCGGTCGAGGCCGCACGCGAGCGCCGCCGCTTCCTGACTCAGGTCGCGTTCTTCACGGAGCTGCCGTAGCGCGGGGCCGAAGGCCTGCGGACGCGAGTCTGCCATCGCGCCCGCAGCCTGTCGCCTTGAGTCCTATGAAGCCACGGGCTAAAGTTCCCGGAAATTCGTTGACTTAGGAAGCTTCGCGGTGCATGGGCGCCGCGGAGCTGATAAGAATCCCGCGCCAAATCGGAACGAACCGTGCCACGTATAGGAACGCGGCACCAGGGACGCTCCACGAGGAGAGGCAGGGCGGCAGATGGGGCTACAGGGGCTTGGGCGGAACGCAGATCGACGCCGGAATCGACTCACCGGTCGTCGGAGCTGGCATCGCCCGCGATCGACCAACAGGCCGTCGAGCCTCACGTTCCCGAACCAAGAAGCGGCGTCACGGTCAACGAGCACCTTCGCACCCGGCAGAAGCCACCTCATCGGGAAGCCGTCGAGCCGCGCGCTCACCCTGCTCGCCGCCCTTGCACTTGCCGCCGCAACCCTTGCCCTGCTCGCCGCCCCCGCCGCCGCCAACACAGCGGTGACCGAAAACATTACAGAAGACACAACCTGGACCGAAAGCGGCAGCCCCTACGATCTCGATGCGACGGTCAGCGTAAAAGCAGGCGCTACCCTGACGATCGAACCCGGGGTGACGGTGGATTTCAATGCAGGGTCGTCCGCGATGCTCCATGTGTATGGAGCGATCCACGCTAACGGTACCACCGGCAGTCCGATCACGATAACTTCGAGCCAAGGGCTATCGGGAGCGGGCGAACCAGGCCAATATCGAGGTATCGGTATTTGGTCTGAAGGTCCACTCTCCACGATCTCCCATACCGAATTCACGTACGGTGGCACCGGCTCCGGCGGCTATCAGAACTACGGCGTGCTCGAAGTCGGCAATGGAGCTCCAGCGGTCATCGATCACGACACCTTTGAACACAACAAGTACTCTGGACTCGAGGTGTGGGCTGGGAGCACAGCAACCATTTCCTACTCGACGTTTTCCAACAATGGGGATGGCGTTTCGATTCTTGGCTCATCGACCGCGGCTAGCATTGACCACAGCACGATTAGCAACAATGTTTCTAGCGGCGCCTTCTTCAATCGTACCCCCAGCACCAGCGCTGGCTCCAGGTTCGTCTATGACACGATCGTCAAAAATGGCGCTTTTGGCATTCGCATTCAGCAGGAATGCAGTGACCCTGCGTCGGCCTTTGCACATGGCGAGTACAACAATATCTACGCCAACGACGGTACTGCGGAAGCCGAACGCCAGCTATATACGTTGCATAAGTGCGAAGCGCTACCAGTAGACTGGCGTAATAATTACTGGGGGCCGGATGTCTACTTTTACCACAACAATCCCGCATGTGCTGGTACGGAACAGTCATTCCTGGGTCATCTTGCCTACACTTGGAGCAAACCGACGTACGAATGGCAGATCCCGAAGGGGCCGCTCAACAGCAATTACGTACCGCATGCGAGCACTAAGCCCTACTACGGCTGCGGCTGGGACACCTTCGACATTGGCCCCAACGACTTCCTGACCTCCCCGGTCGAAGGCGCGCCTGAACCCCCCATTTCCGTCTTCTTCGGTGGCGAAAGCCCCCTCATCGCGCCGTTCTTGCCAACCGTCAACTGCGGCCATCCGATCAATTGCATCGCGGGGAACTTCTTCGAGGGCAAGACCGACCTGCGGGTCCCCGGCCTGAACGGTGGCCTCACGTTCAGCCGCACCTACAACGCCCTCGCCGCCCTCGAAGGCGCGGATAGCCCGCTCGGGCGCGGCTGGACCTACGAATACGGCGAGAAGCTCGAACTCGACCCGAGCGAAACCGCCGCGACGATCACGAACGCCGACGGCAGTCGCGTCACCTTCAACGAAGAAGAAGGCGAATGGACGGCGCCCGCCTGGGTGCAGGCGACGCTGGTGAAGAACGAAGACGGCTCCTTCACCTACACGCTGCCGAACCAGCGCGCCTTCCACTTCTCCGGCGAAGGCCGCCTGGAATCGATCGCCGACCGCAACGGCAACGAAACGACGCTCAGCTACAACGAAGCAGGCCAGCTCACGACGGTCACCGACCCCTCGGGTCGCGAACTGACCTTCGCCTACAACCCCGCGGGGGAGATCGAATCCGTCACCGACCCCGAAGGCCACGAAGCCAGCTTCTCCTACGACGAAGAAGGCGACCTTGTCTCGGTCACCGACCCCGGCGAAGCCACCGAAAGCTACGAATACGACACCGGCCACGAGCTGACCTCGATGACCGACCCCAACGGCGGCGAAACGACCAACGTCTACGACGAACAGGGCCGCGTCACCTCGCAGGTCGATCCGCTGAAACGGGAAACCGCCTGGACCTACGGCGAAGGCGAGACCGAAGTCACGCTGCCCAACGGCGCCGTGACCAAGATCGCCTTCGAAGACAACCTGCCGACCGAAATCATCCACGCCTACGGCAGCGAAGACGCGGCGACCACCAAATACGAATACAACGAAGACCTCTACCCGGTCGCCCGCACCGACCCCGACGGCCACAAGACCGAATTCGGCTATGACGCCGAAGGCAACCGGACGAGCGAAACCGACGCGGCGGGCGACGAAACCACCCGCACCTACAACTCCGAGCGCCAGGTCGTCTCGATCACCACCCCGCGCGGCGAGAAAACGACGATCGAACGCGACGCCGACGGCAACCCGATATCGATCTCGCGGCCCGCCCCCGGCGAAGCGACCCAGACGACCAGCGTCGAATACGACAGCCGAGGGCTGCCCGAAAGCGTCACCGATCCCCTCGAACGAACCTGGGGCTTCGAATACGACAGCCACGGCGACCGGACGGCCGTCACCGATCCGCTCGGCGACAAGCAGACGATGGCCTACGACGAAGACTCGCGCCTCGTCTCGGTCGTCTCCCCGCGCGGCAACGTCGAAGGCGCCGAAGCATCCCAATACGAAACCGCGATCGAACGCGACGCCCAGGGGCGGCCGACCAAGGTCACCGATCCGCTCGGCCACACGACCGAATACGCCTGGGACGCAGGCGGCAACCTGCTCTCGAAGACCGACGCCAAGGGCCAGACGACCAAATACACCTACAACGCTGCAAACGAGCTGACCGAAGTCGAAAGGCCCAGCGGTGCCGTGCTGAAAACGGCCTACGACTCGCTCGGCAAGGTCGTCTCCCAGACCGACCCGAACGAACATGTGACCGAATACGTCCGCAACCTGCTCGGTCGCCCGGTCGAAGCGATCGACCCGCTGGAACGCGAATCCGGCGCCGAATACGACGCCGCCGGCAACCTGACCGCCTTCACCGACGCCGAAGGCCGCACGACGAGCTACGAATACGACGCGGCCAACCGGCTGACCAAGGCGAGCTACTCAGACGAAACCACGGCCGACGTCGAAGCGGCCTATGACGCCGACTCGAACCTGACCAGCATGGTCGACGGCACGGGCGAATCCACCTACGCCTACGACCAGCTCGGCCGCCTGACCGAAACCGAAGACGGCCACGGCGACACGGTTGGCTACGAATTCGACCTCGGCGAACAGCTGAAGAAGATCACCTACCCGAACGGCAAAGCCGTCACCCGCGGCTTCGACGAAGCCGGGCGCCTGGCGAGCGTCACCGACTGGCTCGAAAACACGACGAGCTTCGCCTACAACCCCGACTCCGCCCTGACGCAGACGACCTTCCCCGAAGGCACCGGCAACGTCGACGAATACGCCTACGACCGCACTGGCGCGATGAGCGAAGCGAGCTTCGGCAAGGGCGCCGAAACGCTCGCCTCGCTCGCCTACGCGCGCGACAAACTCGGCCAGCTCGAAAGCCTCGCCGGCGCCGGGCTGCCGGGAGCCTCGGAAGAAGCCTTCGGCTATGACGAAAACGACCGCCTCATCGAAGCCGGCGAAGCGAGCTTCGAATACGACCTCGCCGACAACCTGACCAAAGCTCCCGGCACCGAAAACACCTACGACGCCGCCAGCCAGCTCGAAGCGGGCACCGGCCTCAGCTACGCCTACGACAAACTCGGCGAGCGCACCGAGGCGACCCCGGAAGCCGGGCAGTCGACCAGCTACTCCTACGACCAGGCGGGCGACCTGAGCTCGGTCGAACGTCCCGCCGAAGGCGAAGCGCCGGCGATCGAAGTCGGCTACGCCTACGACGGCGCCGGCCTTATCGCCTCGCGGACGAGCGGCGAAACCACGCATCACTTCGCCTGGGACGAGAACGCCGGCCTACCGCTGCTGCTCAGCGACGGCCAGGCAAGCTACGTCTACGGGCCGCAGGGTCTGCCGGTCGAGTCGATCGAAGGCGAAACGCCGACCTACTACCACCACGACCAGCTCGGCTCGACGCGGCTGCTGACCAACTCGAGCGGCGAAACGACGGGCGCCTTTACCTACGGCCCCTACGGGACGCCGGAAGGGAGCACGGGCACCGCGACGACCCCGCTCGGCTTCGCCGGTCAGTACACCGATCCCGAGACCGACCTGCAGTTCCTGCGGGCCCGCTTCTACGACCCGGTGACGGGGCAGTTCATGAGCCGCGACCCGATCGAGGCGCTGACGCGGCAGCCGTACTCCTACGCTGGCGACAACCCGGCGAACTTCACCGATCCGAGTGGGCTCCTGGGGATTGGCACCGTCGTCGGATGCCTCGCCGGCGAGGCAGGGGAGCCGCTCGGAGGCTGCGTGCCGGGCGCGGAGGCCGGCACTGCGGCCGAAACGGCGATCCTCGGAGGCATCGCGATTGTCGCTGCCGCCGACAGCGGCGAGTCCACCGAATTGGAATCGTCGGAGTCGAGTGGCGGTGGCGAAGGCGGATCTTCCAACTGCGATGAACCATCGGACACTGCCGTCCTCGGCGAATATCCACAGTATGTGAAGCTTGGCGAGGAAATTGGAGGTCGAACGTTCAACGTTCCTTCCGAGATCTGGGATGCAATGTCCCCGGCCGAGCGATGGGCTGCGAATCAGCGATTCCTCGATCGGGCCATTTCCGGTGGAAGTAACATTCGCTTGGCCACTCCGGCCGAGAACGCTGGAGAGCAGTCAACCTACTGGCGTGAGCTCCGTTACCTGGAATCGAAAGGCTACACAGTCAGTCCGGACGGTGCAACGATGGTGCCACCAGGTGGGTGACATGCGGATTCCCCAGGACAAGATCTCGGCGGCCGTTCGGAGTCTGCTAGGCGATCTTCGCCGGCGCAACTATGCGGTTACCGAAGAACTATACGACGCAGCCAGCTTTGGGAACGCGCTGCTCATTCTCTCGAAGGATGACACCTTTGTCAGGCTAGTGCGCGATCGATCGCAATGGACCGTAGCGGCCGGATCGATACCAATGGATGACTGCTTCTCGCCTGTCGTGTGGCACGCTTTCCTTGAGTCCAAAATGCCAGCGCCTGAAATCCCGTCGCTTGGCGAGGAGATCCAGCGGCTTCTTGCGGATCTTCCTCGGATCGAGGAGATTGCTGGCAACTTTGATCGGCAAGAGCTTGACAAGCTACGCGAGTGGCGATCACGCCGAGCAGCTGCGCTCAAAGTCGTGCCCCCTACAGACTGAGCGTCACAGTACCGCCTTGCGACTGGCCAAACGGACAATCTCGGATAGTGGGATTGTCGGGTGCGTGACCGATCTACTCAGCAGGTCGGTTCTCGTTCAGTAACCGCAGCTGCGTGATGACCTCCTGAGCTCCATGGAATAACGGCGACAACTTGTGTCTCCCATACCCGAGATCATCCTGGGACGCTTCAATCGTGCGACGTTCTGAGAATGCCAATGCCCTGATAATGGCCCTACCAGACCTAGGCGAACCATCATCCGCTGACGTATCCATCAAGTCGAAGCTCTCCTCGGCTATCCGGATGAGCGCGAGTGATGCCGCGGCGACGCCAGCGTGTGACCCGCCGCCGATAATTCCGCCACCGGAGCTGAGGTAGAGGCTCGCAGTTCCGTCTGAAAGCGAAACAAGCGTGGCTACGCCGTGCGGATGTCCGGTCTCCAGAACTACCCCATAGACGCGAGGGAACTCTTTCGTGGCCTCAAGCCCTGCCTCGGTCGGATCGAGACGGAGGATTCCAGCGCGAAGGCCGACATAGGTGTCATCAGACATACCCTGTTGGTGTTTCTTTCCGAAGGGCATCGGTTTGAACTATATTCTAGATGCTGAGTGTGCCGCAGGATGGACCCCAGAAGGAGTGAATGAGTTGAGGATTCGAGCCCCGGGTATACAGCGACTTGCGTCGCGCTCTCTTCTCGTGGGTGTTTGGGCCGGGGTTGTGGCGGCGCTGTGCCTTACCGGCGTATTCAGCTCATCGGCGGGCGGAATGCAGTCGCACTTCCCGGCTGCACCAGCAGCTCACTCCTCCAAACGCTCGGGTCCCCCCGCTGGGGGAATGGGAGGCGACGGGCCGGGTACTGCGGGCGGAAAACCTCGCCGACCAGCACAAGGGGGACGTGCTGAAGCGCGGCTGGGCCTTCTACAGGTCCTGTCGACGCGACAGGTGCCGGACGGTGTTCGCGCGCCGCACGCTCTACGGGCTGAGCGTGACCAGGCTGAAGCGCGACGGCAAGACCTTCACCGCCGCGATCCCGCCGGTGCACGTCCCCTGCCTGGGGCCCCACGGGGTCACGCACAACCGCCCTGGCCGCTTGCACGACGGGTACCGGCTGTGGTGGTCGAAGACCGGCAAGAGGCTGATCGCGATCGAGCACCAGCGCGGCAGCGGGGCCTGCGGGCTCAAGTCACGCGCGAAGTTCCACTGGAGCGCCAGGCTGGTCCGTGTGATTTCTGCGACCGGTCAATCCGGAGCATGAGTGGTGACCGCCCGTGATGTTGAAAGATGCGTATCGAATACGGAGCTTGGTGGATGAGCACGACGTGGACGGGCTGACCGCTGCGCTGAACGGCGAGAAGGCGGAGCGATCGGTTCTACGTCGCGCCTGGCTGGTGCATGTTCTTGGCAGGTCGCGCAGTCCTGTGATTGTCGGGCCCATCTCATCGCTCTTGGAGACCGATCCGGACGACGACGTGCGGGGCCTCGCCGCCATCGCTCTGGGCCGCACGGGGGATCTGGCCGCTGCTCCTGTCGTGAGGTCGGCGCTGGACGAGCCAACCGTGATAGGACAGATGTCGGCGATCCTCGCTCTGTGGTTGCTGCGAGATCGGGGAAGCGTCCCGCGTCTCAGCGAACGCCTCCTTCACTCGACCAGCACGGAGGTCAGGCAGTTTGCAGCCGGCGCCCTGGGGGATATCGGAGACCCCGGCGCAGTGCCGGCTCTCATCGGGGCACTGAACGATCCCAAGGCGGGCGTCCGGGGAGCGGCGGCAGGCTCCTTGGGGGCGCTTGGGGATGCGCGTGCGCTCGAGCCCCTTCAGCTCGCCCGGCAATCGGCCAAGGGCCTTTCGTGCAGGCGCATCGGCAGGGCTCTGGACCGGCTCGACGGCAGATCACGCCGCACGTGGTGGATGCGTGTGTTCAGCACGGACCGCATGATCGCGATCGAGATGAGGCTCATGGCCGTCACCCAGCTCGTGTCCTCGGCGTCGAAGGCGATGAAGATCAGGGGTAGAGAGCAGAGGCAGCTTGCTGCGTCGATCACCCGGGGCCGGCGGCTCTTCTCGTCAGGGCGAGAGCAAGAGACCTTCGATTTCCTCGAGCGAGCGGTCAAGCAGTTCCCCGAGGACGCCGAGATTCGGTGGCTCTATGCGGCGATCCTCTTGGCGTTTCGTCCCGGCGACGTCGCCGAGCAGGCCGCGAAAGCCGCCGAGCTGGCCCCGGATGACCCTTCGATTCTGGTGCGTGCAGCGAACCTGTTGCTCAACCGGGGGGAGGTTGAAGAAGCGCGCTCCTGTGCCCTTCGGGCAAACGAGCTGGCTCAGCCCGACTTCATACTGATGTCGGGGCTGGTGAACCTCGAAGGTTGTCTTGCGGCTCTCGATGGAGAAGACGAGGTCGCCGAGAAAAAGCTTCGCGCCGCCGCCGAGAGCGATCCGTCCTCCTCACCGTTCGCAATCGACCTGGCCAAGTTCCTAGTCCGCTGGGACCGGCAGGCAGACGCGGTGGCAGCGATCGACGAGGCCCTCCGGCACGTCGAGGACAAGGACTGTCTGGAGCTGTTGCGAGAGGAGATCGAGGCGGACGCGGGCGGCTCGTAGACGGACTGATCGTGCCGCCATCGTGATCCGCGCCAAGTCCTCACCGCGCTCAGCCCCCCGACCTACCCGCCGAACAGCACGCCGGAGGCGTGCTTCAATCGGCGGTAGGTCGGGGGCAGCCCTATCGCCCGATTCCCAGCGACCGCCCGAGGGCGCGCGCCCGGGCCGCGTGCGGTCCGAGTCCGAGCACCCGCTGAGCCTCGCGAATGCGCCGTAGGACCTCTCGCTGCCGCTCCCGGTCGCGCTCCCGCCCGAGCGCCCTGTGGGGGTCCTCGACGCGGTAGAGCTGGCGGTAGGTCTCGATCTCCTCTACGCCGCGATCCCATGCCTTGCGCTTCGTCGGATTGCTCGGCCGCTTGCCCAACCCCGCCCTGATGTAGGAGGGTGGGGAGATGCGGGCGGCGGTGATCGCCAGCTCGCGGCGCTCGGCGAGAACGCGATCGGCGACGGCCAGCTCTTGTCGAGCGGCCCCTGAAGGAACCGGGAGCTGACGCACCTGGGCTTCAAGCTCATCGAGCGCCCGCACCGCTCGGGCTTCCTCACCGTCGATCCGCGCCAGCTCGCCCTTGCGGGGGCGGCGCTTCAGCTGCTGCGCCCGCTCGCGCTCGTAGTCGAAGTGTTCGACTCGGCGCTCGGCCATCTCGACCTGTCTGCGCAGGTATTGCAGATCGCGCTCTGCCTTCCTTTTGCGGTTGACGGCGACCTTCAGTGCATCTCTCCTGGCTACCAGCTCCTCGGTCGGCAGGCCGGAGAAGCGCGAGCGCAGCGCCGCGTCGTGGGCGGCGAGCTGCGCGCGGTCGCGCTCGGCAGCTTGGGCGATGTGCGGCAGAGCCTCGGCGTTGCGGTCGGGGACCGGCGCGATCTCCTCGCGGAGGGTCTGAATCTCCGGCGTCGCGTAGATGAAGGTCTCGCCGCGACTGCGCGAGGTGGCGACGTAGAGCTCCTGCTTGTCCATCGAGGGATCGACCATGACGAACGCCTGGTCGGCGGTCGTCCCCTGCGCGGAGTAGGTCGTCACCGCGTAGGCGTGCTGCAGCGCCGGGGCGTCGGAGTGCGGGTTGGTCCGCGCCAGGTAGCCGGCCTCGACATCGACGCGCCGCGCCTGGTCGATGCCGTCGAGGACGACGCGGCGCTGCTCGGCGTCGACCTCGGCAATTCGCCAGCGTTCGCGGTTGTAGATCTCGGCCTGCCGGTCGTTGACGCGGGTGATCACCCGGTCGCCGGCGGCGAAGCTCGCCTCGCCGACCACGATCTCCTCGGCGCCGAGCTTTCCCTGCTCGCGCATGACCTCGCGCGCGGTCGCGTTCAGGCGCTCGACATCGCGGTTGCGCTTGGCGATCATCACGGCGTCGATCTCGCGTTCATGCGCTTCGTGCCAGTCGCGCACCAGCGCCGCCCGCATGGCATCGGAATCGGGCGCGACCGTGACCCGCTCCTCGGAGACGTAGAGGCCGAGCGCCTGCGCTCCCTCGCCCTCGCGGATCAGCTTCGCCGCCTCGCGGTCAACCCGATGCTCGTGGCGGATCACCTCGTCGAGGTGGATCGGGTCGCTGCGCTCGGCGATCGCTCTGAACAGCCCGCCCGCCTCGATCTCACCGAGCTGCTCGGGGTCGCCGAGCAGGACGAGCTTCGCCTCGGCCCGCTCGGCCTGCTCGATCAGACGGGCGAGGTTCGCCGAATCGACCATCGCCGCCTCGTCGATCACCAGCGCCGATCCCGGCGCCAGCGCCTCGCCGCCGCCCTCCCGCTCTCCATGGTCCAGTTCGGAGAGCAGGGCGGCGACGCTGACGGCGGGCAGGCCGTCCGAGCGCAGGACGCCGGCAGCCCGCCAGGTCGGCGCGGCGATCCGTAGCGGGACCCCGACCTGCGCCCATCCCTCGGCTGCGGCGACGATCGCGAAGCTCTTGCCGGTACCCGCCTCGCCGATCACGACGGCGACCCGCTCGGGACTCGCCAAGAGGCGGCGGACCATCTCGCGCTGGTCGGCCTTCAGCGTCGGACGGGATTCGATCACGCGGACGGCGATCAACTCCCCGGCGACGCTTGTCCTCTCGGCGCTCATCCGCTCGATCGCCGCCAGCGCCTCGCGCTCAAGCTCCCAGATTCGCCGCGTGGTGTAGCGGGGGCCTTTGGCGCTCTCGGCGATCTGGATCACCGACTCCGCGGCGAGGAACTCGTCGGCCAGTCGCTCGACATCGGCACCCTGCGCGCCATTCCGCAGTGAGTCGGCGACGGCCTGGATCGCGTCGCGGCGGTCGAAGTGCGACCGGCCTTCCGTGACGGCGCGGTCGAGCTGCTGCACGGTGAGGGCCGGGTAGCGCTCGGCCGGGTCCCTGACGCCGAGCGTCCGCTCGATCGCCTCGCGGTCGAGGTCGATCTCCTCTGCTTTGCTGCGCCAGCGCTGGCGCAACTCGACCTTGGAGATGTCCAAGTCCTTGGGCTTGCGCGTGGCGAGCGTCGCCACCTGGCGCGAGGCAGCCGAGGCGTTCTCTCCGGCCGCCTCGAGGATTTCCGCGCGGCGAGTTGAGAACGCCCGCAGGTGCTCGTCGGCTAAGCCGTCGATCTCGGCGATGCCCTTGCGGGTCTGCTGCCATTCGACGCCGAGGCGGCGAGAAAGCTCGTCGCGAAGGTGTGCCTCATAGAGGTAGGAGGCGGTGGTCGCGTGATCGAAGATCGCCGGGTGGTAGAGACGGGTCCAGCGGCCGTCGGCCTTGGTCGCGTTGGCGACGAGGACGTGGGTGTGCAGCTGCGGGTCGCCGTTGCGCGAGGAGCGATGGAGGTAGGCGGCGGCGAGGTAGCCCTCGCCCTTGACGAACTCGGAACCTCCTGCTCCGCGGCGCGTCCAGCACGCCTCGCGCTGCATGTAGTTGAGGGCGGCGCCGACGGCTTCGCGGTGGGCTGCCTTGACCTCCGCCGCGACCTCGGCGCCGCCGAGGCCCCACAGCAGCGAGACCGACTTCGGAGCCGACAGCGTCAGGTCGAACCCGGGGACCGAGCCGCTCGCCGGCACGCCGCGCATCCCGACGAGCGGTGAGCCGTCGACCGGGTTGCGGCCGGTGAGCATCGCGACGAGCTGGTCCTCGCCGACCTCGCCTTCGAGGCCCAGGTGCTCAGCGGCGTCGCCGATCCACTCGCCCGCCTCCTCGCCCTCGCCGGAGTAGTAGTCCTCGGCGCCTTCGGCGACCTTGTCGAGGTAGTAGCGCTCCTGTCCTTTGCCGAGCTTGCCGATCGAGAGCATCACCTCTGTTGTCCACGGCGGCGGCGTTTTGCATCGGCTCACCTCGGGAGGTGATGCGGCGTGAGGGCGGTGGCTGGTGGCTGTTGGGCTGGGCTCGGTGGTGGCTGGCGGGCTCCTTTGCTGCTGGCCTGCTGGTGGTTCTCGCTGACCTTCGGTTGCCTCTCGTCTTTGATGACTTGGATTTCTGGGGTTGGTCGTGATGAATAGGGTTTCTGGCTGATGTCGGAGAAGGCGAAGCAGCAGGCTCGTGCGCACGTGCGCAAAACGCAGTCCGCCTTTGAGCGTGTCCAACAGCAACGCGAGAAGGCGAGCGAGACGCGCCGCAAGAGCTTCGCGAAGGCCCAGGCGGCTGGCCTCACGGTCCGGGATATCGCCGAGGAGACCGGCCTCCATTTCAGCCGGGTAGCTCAGATTTTGCGCGGGGAGTAGCGGCTCCTGTAGAGGTACCTACACAAGCGTGCTACGCTGCTGGGCACCGACAAATAACGGCGACCCGCCGCGTGGTAGCGCGAGCGGGCCGCCTGACCACAAGGAGGTGCATCTCCTCATGGCTGATTCAAACCCTACGGATTGCGGCGAGGGCGATCTCTGTGACTTCCTCGCCCAAGACCTCAAAGACCAGCGCATCGTCGTGGAATTCGTCCTCGACGAGCACCCGGCGCTGCTGACGATCCCGGAGCTGTGCCGGGCGCTCTACGCGCATCCCGGTGACTTCTCAAGCAACGACGCTGTCGAGCGGGCGATCCGCGACCTCGACGGCGCCGGGCTCCTCTCCTGCGAGGGAGGGGTCGTCAGGCCGACCCGCGCGGCGCTCTATTTCGTGCGGCTCGAAGTCGCGCCGTGAACGTCGCAGAGCACTTCGGCGAGAACCCGCGGTTCGAGCGGGCGCCTGGCTTCTCCCAGCGTCGGCGCTTCGAGGCGATGGGAGGCGGCGAGCGCTGACAGCGGCTTTTCGGGGGTCGGGACACAGCAGGGAGGCAGGAGTCCCTTGCGGACCGCTTGCCTGTCTCGGCCCCCGAGAATCTGCTGGGCTGCCGGCCCGGGGCGTTCGTCGCCGCGCGGCTGGCTGCCCCGCACCCGGGCGTCTGCGAAGCCAGTCACGAAGAGTCGTTTTCGAGTCCGGTCTGCTGACGCTTGTTGGCCTCACGCTCCCGTCGCGCCTTCAGGGTCCGCTCTTTGGCGGCAAAGGTGACCGGCCCAGCGGGGCGGGACTTGTAGCGGTCGATCAGCGTTGCCGCCAGATCCTCGTCATGTCGATTGATCGGCTGATGGGCGATCACCCACCCCTCGGGACCCTCGCGCTGCGCGAGTCCGGCGAGGCGCAGGAGGTCCAGCGCCTGCGCCACCTCATTTGCCTTACCGCGACCGTAGTCGCTGCGTAGACGCTCCGCCAAGTCGGCGGCCGAGGTCGAGATGTCTCCCTGGCCGCCGCTCATGCTCGGCAGAACGGTCCCCCAGAGAAGCGTCGCCATGTACAGAGGTGGCGTCGGATCGTTCACGAAACGCCTCGCGACCTTGATCGGGCCGAAGTGCTCCGGCATGCCGGTGAGCGTGTCCGGGTTCTCGATCGCGGACATCCAGCCTTCGAGCGAAGGCTCACGGCCGTGCCCGCGGGGACGCGGATTCGCACCTCCGCGCGCCAAGCTGAAGATATAGCGGGTGCGGTCGGCTTCAAAGGACCAGCCGAAAACACTTGGGAAGCGGTTCGGCGAGTAGGCGTGCTCGGCGTCTTCGATCACCGACGCCATGCGTGCGACCGCAGCGTTTGCCTCACCCTGCGGGATGAAGACGAGGATGTCGATGGCGCTGACCTCGACGAGGTCCCCAGTGGGACCCGGGACACGATTGAGGGTGTCGTAGCGGCCGATCTGATGACAGAGGGAATCCAAGCTCGCAGGCTCTCGAGAGAGATTGCTGAGCTCGCCGACGTATGCCGTGCCGTCGTCGAAGAGGACGGTGAAGTCGGGCGTGGCCTCATCGCCGTCGGTGTGGTCGATGATCGGATAGCGCTCGAAGTGCGCGACGGTGTCCCTCAGTCCGGTTGCCCTCGTGAACCAGACCTCGGCCGCCGAGACGATGTCGACGCACGAGTCGTAGCGCCTGTAGTCGGCGAGGAGACGCTCTGCTTCGCTGGCCGGATCGTCCCCGGGCACGGCGTCCTCGGGCTAGACCGCGAAGACCTCGGCTGCGGGGATCTCCTCGGGCACCGGTTCGAGTCGGAGTCGATCCATCCCGAGCGCCGAGCCGACGGCGTCCGTCATTCGTGCGAGCGAGCCCGTGCTCGCGCGCAGGCCCGGCACGATCGTGAGGCGGTGATCGTCGGTGATCAGAATGTCGAAGCTCGATCCGTCCAGGTGGTCCGTGGCGATCAGATGAAGGTAGGGATTTGCGTGGAGCACCGCCGTGCGTGCGTCGCGAAGACCGTTTATCGCGGCGAGAATCCGCTCTCGCGTATTCGGTGCTGCGGCGACATCGGGCTGCAGGTCCATCACAAGCGTCTCCAGGACCGGCTCGGCCGCCTTGCGTCCGCGCCCGCTCAGCACCCGACGTCGCTCCAGCGCCGCCTCCGCCAAGCGGCCAAGGACGATCCTTACGAACGCCTGCCAGTCGCCTTTGTAGAACGTCGCACCGGCACTGCGGCGAAGGTGAATTGCGCTGGACCCCGCGTTGAGACTGAGGCTGTTGACGATCATCCCTTTGGCTGCCTCGCTCAGGGCCTCACGATGGCCGGGCTGCATCTCCGACCAGCCGCGCGAGTACGAAGAGCCATCCCGCAGAACGCGTGCCGTCATCCGATTGACGTGGACGTCGCCGACCTCGCCGAGCAGGTCCCCGAGCGCCTCGAAGTCATCGCGATTGAGGATGACGCCAGCAAGCTGTGGGTGGGCGCCGCGTAGCCAGGAGCGATCGACTCGTTCCCAGGGTCGCTCGGTGAACGGCACCGAGCCGAGCAGGTGCAGCGTCCCGCCGGCCAGATTGCGAACAGCCACCGTATAGCGACGTTGATTCAGCCGGGCGCGCAACAGCCCCCCCCAAGCGCTCACCCGGTGGTCTTCGACGCCGACGCCCGTCGCCAGGAGAGAGAGGGGGTCGACATCGTCCTCGGCGATCGCCGTCGTCACTGAGATCTGAGGGAACTCGACGCCGTCCTCCGTCGCGACGCGCGCAAGCCGCTCAAGCTTGAGCGCGTCGAGCTTGGCCTGGGGCATATCCCAGAGCCAGTCGTCGAAATGAAGTTTGTCTACGCGTGCCAATTGACTACCTCGAGTCTCCTCTCGCGGGTGTCGGATTGTCGCGTATCGCGTCTCTCGGGGCGCCCCGGATCGGCCCGGCGAGCGATTTTGACCACGGAGGCGCTACACCCCGGCGCAGAGGCGGACCGCCGTGCAAGGAAGCTCCGGTTCATCGTCCGGGGTTCGAGGCGGGCTCCATCACCCGCGTGACCGAGTCGCCTACGAAGCAGGGCTTCTCGTTGCCCTCGACCTCCAGCGTGAAGCGGGTGACGACCTGCCACCAGCCACCGCCCTTTTCGTCGATGGAGGCGATCTCGGCTCGTGCGCGGACGCGGGAATCGACGGGCACGGGCGCTGGGAACCTGATGCGATCCCACCCGTAGTTGACCCCCAGGGCGAAGCCCTGCGAGGAGATCAGCTCCTTGCGGAAGCCGTCGACCATCGCGAGCGTGAGGTTGCCGTGGGCGATCGTGGTGCCGTAGGGGCTCTCCTTCTTCGCCCGCTCGGCGTCGACGTGAATCCACTGGTCGTCGCCGGAGAGCTTGGCGAACGCGTCGATGTCTCCCTGGGTGACCGTGCGCCACTCGCTCGGGCCGATCTCCTGCCCGAGCAGCGACTTCATCCCCTCGACTCCCTGGATCTCGACCGCCGGCATGGGCGGGCAGTCTATGTGACGACAGTGGGGTAGGGCTTGCGCTGGTCCCCGGTGTCAAGCGTCGTTCGGCCCGAGCGCGATCGGGCCAAACAATTCATACGGCTGGAACAAGATCCGCTTCCCCACCCCCGTTCCCGTCGACTCCAAGGTCCGCGGCAAAGCCGAGGTCATCTCGATCGACGAGAAGGGCGGCGGCTGGTGGGAGGTAGTCACCCGCTTCACCCTCGAGGTCGAGGGCAACGAGAAGCCCTGCTTCGTCGGCGACTCGGTGACGCGGGTGATGGCTGACGCTACGGGTTAGATCCGGGGACGGATCGTTTCGGTCGACTCCGACTCGATCCGCGCGAAGTAGCCCTTCTCCGGACAGGCAAGCAGCCGGTCCACCAGTCCTTCATTGGTAGCTTGGATCATTCGACCGTCAGGGTCCCTTCCATACCCGCTTCCCTATGACCCGGCACGGTGCAGTAGTAGTGGTAGGTGCCCGGCTTGAGGTTCACCGTGGTCGAGGTTTCTTCGTCGGCGACGAGTTCGGTCTGGCCGATCGTTTCGCCGGCTTCGTTTTCGATCGCGACGTCGTGGGTGAGGCCCTGCGGGTTGTTGAAGTCGACCGTCACCTTGCCCGCCTTCGCCGTCTCTTCGGTCGCCGTGTAGGCAAGTTCGCCGTTCGGGTCGGCTTCGAATTCGAGGGTCGCGCCGCCGCCCGCGTGCATGGCGCCGCCGCCCGACTTCTCGCCGCTTTCCGCAGCCGCCCCGCCCGAGGCTTCTCCGGTGCTTTCGCTCGAGGAGGATGAGTTGTCGCTGCTGCCGCCGCAGGCTACGAGGGCGACGGAAGCGAGTGCGAGTGCGAGCAGCGCGGCGAGCTTCTTCATCGGGCTGGTCCTTTCCTTGGGGGAATGGTCAGGCAGACTCTAGACGGTTCGCCGACGGATACGGCGGGCGAGTCGGCTCGGTTCAGCGGCCCTTGAAGACGGGCGTCTCGCCGCTGAAGAAGGCGATCGCGCCTTCGCGCAGGTCTTCGGTGCCCATGCTGTCGGCGATTCCGTGGCGCTCGAGCTGCAGGTGCTCGGTGATCCCGTTCTCGATGCTGACCCCGCAGAGGCGTTTCGCCATCTTCACGTAATGCGGCGCCTTCTTCGCCAGCTCGCCTGCCTTCGTGCCGGCGGCGTCGATCAGCTCGTCCGCCGGAACCACCGCTGAGACCAGGCCCTCGGCGAGCGCGTCGGCGGCGCTCATGTTGGGGTCCTCGAGCAGGATTTCCAGCGCCCGGCTGGGTCCGACGATGCGCGGCAGGAAGTAGGTCATGCCGCCGTCGGGCGAGGCGCCGATCCGCCCGTAGGCGCAGGCGAGGAACGCCTTCTCGGACATGATCCGCATGTCGCAGGCGAGCGCCAGCGAGAAGCCGGCCCCCGCGGCCGCGCCGTTGACCGCCGCGACGACCGGATAGGGGATGCGCCGCAGGTCGACGATCGCCGTGTGCAGCGCCTCGGCGCCGCGCCGCACCTGGGCCGGCAGGTCGACCGAGTCGTCTGCGGCCCCGGCTTTGAACGTGTTCACGTCACCGCCGGAGCAGAAGGCCGGGCCGGCGCCGGTCACGATCAGCGCCCGCAGCGGCGCCTCGTCGGCGAGCCAGGCGAAGGCGGTGCCGAGCTCGAGGATCATCTCCGGGCTCATCGCGTTGAAGCTCTCGGGCCGGTCGAGCGTCAGCGTCCCGATCTCGCCGTCGACCTCGATCCGCAGGGTGCTCAGCTCAGGTGGGCTCATGGGGCAGGCAGCCTACCCTTATTCCCGTGCAGGACCGCATCCGCGAGCTACCCGACTCACCCGGCGTCTACCTCTTCTACGGCGCCGGCGACGAGCTGCTCTACGTCGGCAAGGCGGTCTCGATCCGCAAGCGCGTCGCCTCCCACTTCTCCGGCGGCGGATCGCAACACGGGCACCGCGGCTCCGCTCACGACGAATCAGATATGGACGTTCGCGCCGCCGCGACGCCCAAGAAGCTGACCTCGCGGGTCGAGCGGATCGACTCCCTCGTCACCTCCAACGAGGCCGAGGCGCTGCTCGCCGAGCAGAGCTTCATCAAGCGTCACCGGCCGCGCTTCAACATCCGCCTGCGCGACGACAAGTCCTACCCCTACGTCTGCGTCAGCCTCGACGAGGACTACCCGCGCGTCTACTTCACCCGCGAGAAGCACCGCGCCGGCCGCGCCTACTTCGGCCCCTTCTCCAGCGCCAAGCGGGTGCGCGAGACGCTCGACCTGCTCGGCAAGCTGTTCCAGTTCCGTACCTGCGAGGGGGCGGAGCCCGGCCGCCGCTCGGGCAGCCCCTGCCTCGACTACTACATCAAGCGCTGCGGCGCGCCCTGCGTCGGCTACGTCAGCCGGGAGGAGTACCGGCGCAACGTCGAGGCGATCGTCGACTTCCTCTCCGGCCGCTACCGCCGGGTCGAGGCCGACGAGCAGGCGAAGATGGAGCAGGCCGCGGCGGCGCGCGAGTTCGAGCGCGCGGCGATCCACCGCGACCGGCTGAAGGCGATCCAGTCGCTGTTCGAGCGCCAGCGAGTCGCCGGCGGCTCGGTCGGCACCGCCGACCTGATCGGCGTCGCGACCGAGGGCGCCGACGCCAACGCCCAGGTCTTCCAGGTGCGCGACGGGATCCTCGCCGAGCGCCAGAGCTTCTACCTCGACAACCAGGCCGAACGCGATCCGGCCGAGGTCGCCGAGGAGTTCATCGGCCAGTACTACTCGGCCTCGCCGGCGATGCCGCGGACGATCGTCGTCGGCCCCTACCTGCGCGAGCGCGCCGGGTTGCTGGCGGTGGCGCTGGGCGAGCGGCGGGGCGCCCCGGTCGAGGTCCGCGTCGCCGAGCGCGGCGACAAACGCCGCCTGCGCGAGCTGGCCGAGCGCAACGCGCGGCTGGCACTCGACCAGGACCGGTTGCGGCGCGAGCACCGCCGCCAGCGCCGCGTCGACTCGCTCGCCGACCTGCGCGAGGCGCTGGCGATGGAGGAGCTACCGGTGCGCATCGAGGGCTTCGACATCTCCAATCTCGGCGGCGAGCACACGGTCGCCTCGATGGTCGTCTTCGAGGGCGGCGCGACCAAGAAGGCCGACTACCGGCGCTTCAAAATCAAATTCCGCCCGCGTGCTCTGCTTCCGGACACGTCCAAAGAATCAGATATGGATGGCCGTGTCCTCCCGCGTCCGCCGCGGGCGGGTGGGAAACAGGACGACTTTGCGGCGATCGAAGAGGTGCTCGGCCGCCGCGTGAGTCGCTACCTTGAGCAGATCGACCTCTCGCCCCATGACGGCAAGCGCGACGAGAGCTTCTCCGCATTGCCCTCATTGGTGATGGTCGATGGCGGCAAGGGGCAGTTGAACGCCGCGATGCGCGCGCTCGGCCCCTTCGTCGAGCGCGGCGTGACGGTCGTCTCGCTGGCCAAGCGCGAGGAGGAGGTCTTCGTCCCCGGGCGGCCCAACCCGATCGACCTCGACCCCGGCTCGGAGGCCTCGAAGCTGCTGCAGCGGGTGCGCGACGAGGCGCACCGCTTCGCGATCGAGCACCACCGCGGCCGCCGCGACCGGGCGATGACCGGCTCGGTGCTCGACGAGCTGAAGGGCGTCGGCCCGGCTCGCAAGCGAGCCTTCCTGCGGCATTTCGGCACGCCCGAGCGCTTCCTCGCCGCGACCCGCGAGGAGCTGGAGGCGGTCCCCGGCGTGCCCGGCAAGCTGGCGCGCGAGATCCACGAGCAGCTGCACAGGACCGGCGGTTAGCGTGGGCAAAGGAGTCGACCTGGTGCTGATCACGGGCCACTCCGGCGCCGGCAAGTCGGAGGCGATCGCCGCCTTCGAGGACGGCGGCTACTTCTGCGTCGACAACCTGCCGCCGCGGATGATCGGGGGCCTCGGCGAGCTCTTCCGCCACGAGGGCAGCGGGGTCGAGCGCGCCGCCGTCGTCTCCGACGTGCGCGGCGGCGACTACTTCGAGGAGCTGATCCAGGTGATCGAAGAGCTGAGCAGCGACGGGCTGAAGCCGAAGCTGCTCTTCCTCGAGGCCGACGAGGAGACGCTGCTCGACCGCTACAAGGAGACGCGCCGGCGCCACCCGCTCGCCCCCGAGGGGCGGATCGTCGACGGGATCCGCGCCGAGCGCGAGCTGCTGTCGCCGCTGCGCGCCCGCGCCGACGTGGTGATGGACACCAGCGGCTCGACCGGCGGCCAGCTGCGCCGCCGGATCGCCGAGGAGATGCTCGACGGCCACGACAGCGGCAAGCTGGCGCTCACCCTGCTCACCTTCGGCTTCAAGAACGGGCCGCCGCGCGACGCAGACCTGACTCTCGACGTGCGCTTCCTGCCCAATCCCCATTACGTCGACGAGCTGCGCCCGCAGACCGGCCTCGACGAGGAGGTGCGCGCCTACGTCGAGTCGGGGACGCAGGCGGGCGAGTTCTATGGCCGCCTGCTGCCGCTGCTCGAGTTCCTCGTCCCGGCCTACGTGGCAGAGGGCAAGAGCCACCTGACGATCGCGATCGGCTGCACCGGCGGCCGCCACCGCTCGGTCACCGTCGCCGACCGCATCAGGAGGGCGTTGGAGGGGCGCGACGGCGTCGTCGTCCGCGTCAAGCACCGCGATCTCGAGTCATAGACTCCATCGGCTTTGTCTGACCCCGTCATCTCGATCAGCGGCCTGCGCAAGAGCTACGGCGACGCCGAGGCGGTGCGCGGCATCGACCTCGAGGTCGAGCGCGGCGAGGTCTTCGCCTTTCTCGGCCCCAACGGCGCCGGCAAGACGACCACGGTCGAGATCCTCGAGGGCTACCGCAAGCGCAGCGGCGGCGAGGTCAGCGTGCTCGGCGAGGATCCCGAGCACGGCGACCGCCGCTGGCGCGAGCGGATCGGGATCGTCCTGCAGAGCTGCCGCCTCGATCCGTATTTGACCGTGCGCGAGTCCCTGGCCCTCTACGCCGGCTACTACACCGCGCCGCGGCCGATCGAGGAGACGATCGAGCTGGTCGGCCTGGCCGAGAAGGCCGACGCCCGGGCCAGCTCGCTCTCCGGCGGCCAGCAGCGCCGGCTTGACGTCGGCATGGCGCTGATCGGCGATCCCGAGCTGCTCTTCCTCGACGAGCCGACGACCGGCTTCGACCCCTCGGCCCGACGCCAGGCCTGGGAGACGATCGCGGGCCTGCGCGAGCTCGGCAAGACCGTCTTCCTCACCACCCATTACATGGACGAGGCGCAGCGCCTCGCCGACCGGGTGACGATCATCGCCCGGGGCGAGATCGTCGCCCGCGGCACGCCCGAGGACCTCGGCGACCGCGAGAGCCGCCCGGCGCGGATCAGCTACCGCGAGGACGGCCGCGAGGTGGCGCTGGAGACGACGACGCCGGTGCGGACGCTCAACGAGCTGACCGGCAGGGCGCTGGCGGAGGGCCGCGAGCTGGAGGGGCTCGAGGTCGCCCGTCCCAGCCTCGAGGACGTCTACCTGGAGCTGACCGACCAGACATGAGCCTCGTCCTGCACCAGTTCCGCTACGACCAGAAGGCCTTCTGGCGCAACCCCGCGTCGGTCTTCTTCACCGTCGGCTTCCCGGTGATCCTGCTGCTGATCTTCGCCACCGTGTTCGGCAATCAGACGGTCGAAGTGCGCGGCGGGATCAAGACGACGACCTACTACGTGCCGGCGATCATCACCCTCTCGGTGATCTCGGCGACGATGCAGTCGCTGGCGATGTCGCTGGTGATCGCGCGCGAGGACGGCCGCCTGAAGCGCGGCCGCGGCACGCCGATGCCGCCCTGGGTCTTCATCGCCGGCCGGATCGGCAACTCGATCGTCGTCGCCCTGATGATGCTGGCGCTGATCGCGGCGATCGGCGACCTCGCCTACGGCGTCTCCTTCCCCTGGAGCCGCCTGCCGGCGATCCTGCTGGCGCTGCTCGTCGGTACCGCCGCCTTCTGCTGCCTCGGCATCGCGCTCACCGCGGCGATTCCGAGCCAGGACGCGGCGGCGCCGATCGTCAACGCGCTGCTCCTGCCGCTCTACTTCCTCTCCGGCGTCTTCATCCCCGACGACCAGCTGCCGAGCGGCGTCATCCACTTCGCCGACGCCTTCCCGATCCGCCACTTCTTCGAGGCCTTCTTCGACGCCTACGTCCCCGGCGGCGCCGGCGTCTCCTGGGACAACCTGGCGGTGGTCGCGATCTGGGGCGTGGTCGGCGCCTTCCTCGCACTCCGTTATTTCCGCTGGACCCCGCGCGGCGGCTAGTCGGCGGCCCGTATAGCCTCCCTCGCCCGATGTTGCACCACGTTCTCCTAGAGGTCTCCGACCTCGAGCGCTCGTCCGCCTTCTACGACGCCCTGCTCGCGCCGCTCGGCTGGCGCCGCCACTTCGAGCAGGACGAGACGGTCGGCTGGGGGATCGCCAAACCGGTCTTCTTCGTCTCCGCCCATCACCCGCCCAAGCCCGGATTCGGCCTGCTCAGCTTCAGGGGGCTGGGGATCGTCGCCGTCAAGGCTGCCTGGGAGCAGGGCGTCGGGGCCGGCGGCGAGGCGGTCGGCGAGCCGGGCGAGCGCAGCTCCTACGGCTCCGGCTCCTATTCGGCTTTTCTACGCGATCCCGACGGGTATGAAATCGAGATCACCGTCGGCAGCGACTAACCTCGAACCAGCCAACGCATCGACACCAGGAGGAATGAGTTCATGGCAGTGAAGGTCGGCATCAACGGCTTCGGCCGGATCGGTCGCAATCTCTTCCGCGCGGCCCAGGCGGCCGGGGCGGACCTCGACTTCGTCGCCGTCAACGACATCACCGATACGGGCACGCTCGCCCACCTGCTCAAGTACGACTCGATCCTCGGGCGCTTCCCGAGCGAGGTCGAGGCGGGGGAGGGGTCGATCTCGGTTGACGGCAGGCAGCTCAAGGTGCTCGCCGAGCGCGATCCGGCGGCGCTGCCCTGGGGCGAGCTCGGCGTCGACGTGGTGATCGAGTCGACCGGCCTGTTCACCGGCCGCGAAGACGCCGCCAAGCATCTCTCCGCGGGGGCGAAGAAGGTGATCATCTCGGCGCCGGCCAAGCAACCCGACGTGACCGTCGCGCTGGGCGTGAACTTCGACAGCGACTACGACCGCGAGAACCACGACATCATCTCCAACGCCTCCTGCACGACCAACTGTCTGGCGCCGATGGCGAAGGTGCTGCACGAGAATTTCGGCATCGAGCAGGGCCTGATGACGACGATCCACGCCTACACCGCCGACCAGCGCCTGCAGGACATGCCGCACAAGGACCTGCGCCGGGCGCGCGCCGCCGCGGTCAACCTGATCCCGACGACGACCGGCGCCGCCAAGGCGGTCGGCCTCGTGCTGCCGGAGCTGAACGGCAAGCTGAACGGACTCGCCGTGCGGGCGCCGGTGATCACCGGCTCGGTCGTCGACCTCGTCTTCACGCCGTCGAGCCCGACCGACCCCGACGCCGTCAACGCGGCGATGAAGGAGGCGGCGGAGGGCCAGCTGAAGGGGATCCTCAAGTACACCGAGGACGAGATCGTCTCCACCGACATCGTCGGCGACCCGCACTCCTCGATCTTCGACGCCGGCCAGACGATGGCGATCGGCGAAGGCAAGCTGATCAAGGCGGTCTCCTGGTACGACAACGAGTGGGGCTACTCGAACCGCTGCGTGGAGCTCGCCGGCAAGGTCCTCTGAGCCGGTGAGCTTCTCCAAGGCGAGCGTCCGCGACGCCGAGGTCGCCGGCAAGCGGGTCCTCGTCCGGGTCGACTTCAACGTGCCGCTGGACGGCGGCCGGGTCGCCGACGACACGCGGATCCGCGCCGCGCTGCCGACGATCGAATCGCTGCGCGAGCGCGGCGCCTCGCTGGAGCTCGTCTCCCACTTGGGGCGGCCGAAGGGCGAGGTCGTGCCGGAGCTCTCGCTGAAGCCGGTCGGCGAGCGGCTCGCCGAGCTGCTCGGGGCGCCGGTCGAGCAGGCGCCCGCCGTGGTCGGAGAGGAGGTCGAGACGCTGGCCGCGGGGCTGAGCCCGGGCGGCGTGCTGCTGCTCGAGAACGTCCGCTACGAGCCGGGGGAGACCGCGAACGACCCGGCGCTGGCCGAGGCCCTGGCGCGACTCGCCGACGTCTACGTCAACGACGCCTTCGGCGCCGCGCACCGGGCGCACGCGAGCACCGAGGGGGTCGCCCACCGGCTGCCGGGCTACGCGGGGCTGCTGCTGCAGAGCGAGGTCGAGCGGCTGAGCGCGGTGGTCGAGACGCCGCAGCGGCCGCTGGTCGTCGTGCTCGGCGGCGCCAAGGTGAGCGACAAGGTCGGCGTGATCGACCGCTTCCTCGAAGTCGCCGACAGCATCCTGATCGGCGGCGCGATGTGCTTCAGCTTCTTCCGCGCCCAGGGGATCGCGACCGGCGACTCGCTGGTCGAGGAGCAGGGAGTGACGCTGGCCGAGCAGGCGTTGCGGCAGGCCGAGGACTCCGATTGCGAGCTCTCGCTGCCGACCGACCTGGTGCTGGGTCGCGAGTTCGACGCCGGCACGGAGACGCGTCTCGCCGAGGGCGTCGTCGTCCCCGACGGCTGGATGGGGCTCGATATCGGCCCGGCGACCTCGGCCGCCTACGCCGAGGCGATCGGCGGCGGCCGGAACCGTGCTCTGGAACGGCCCGATGGGCGCCTTCGAGCTGGCCCCGTTCGCGGCGGGAACGCGGGCGGTCGCCGAGGCGGTCGCCGACGGCGCCGGGCACGACGGTGGTCGGCGGCGGTGACTCGGTCGCGGCGCTGAACGAGTTCGGCCTGGCTGAGAAAGTGGACTGGGTGTCGACCGGAGGAGGAGCGTCCTTGGAGCTGCTGGAGGGAAGGAAGCTGCCCGGAGTGGAGGCTCTGCGAGATGCCGCCTGAGCGCACCCCCTACATCGCCGCCAACTGGAAGATGCACAAGACCGTCGCCGAGGCGGGTGAGTTCGTCGACGCGCTGCTGCCGCGGATCGCCGCGACCCAGCACGACGTCGTCGTCTGCCCGCCGTTCACGGCGCTGACCGCGGTGGTCGAGCGGCGCTACGGCACGGCGGTCAAGGTCGCCGCCCAGAACATGCACGAGGAGGGCTCGGGCGCCTTCACCGGCGAGGTCTCGGCGCCGATGCTGGTCGAGCTCGACGTCGAGGCGGTCGTCCTCGGCCACTCCGAGCGCCGCCAGCACTTCGGCGAGACCGACGAGGCGCTGGCGCGCAAGGTGCCGGCGGCGCTGGCCGCCGGACTGGAGCCGATCCTCTGCGTCGGCGAGAGCGAGCAGGCGCGCGACGCCGGCCAGACCGAGGGCGTGCTCGAGCACCAGCTTCAAGCCGACCTGACCGCGGTCGAGGACGGGCGGCTCGCCGAGGTCGTGATCGCCTACGAGCCGATCTGGGCGATCGGCACCGGCCGCACGGCGACGCCCGAGCAGGCCCAGGAGGCGTGCGCCTTCATCCGCGACGTGCTGCGCGAGCGCGGCGCCGCCGCCGACGCGGTGCGGATCCTCTACGGCGGCTCGGTCAAGCCGGCCAACGCGGCCGAGCTGCTGGCGCAAGCCGACATCGACGGCGCCCTGGTCGGCGGCGCCAGCCTCGACCCCGAGGAATTCGCGTCCATCGTCGAAGCGTCATGACGGTTCCATCGTTGGCATTGGTGATCTTGGACGGCTGGGGCCTCGCCCCGCCCGGGCCGGGCAACGCGATCTCGCTGGCTGAGACGCCGGTTTTCGATGACCTCTGGTCCCGGTATCCGCACACCGAACTGTCCGCTCAGGGACGCGACGTCGGGCTGCCCGACGGTCAGATGGGCAACTCGGAGGTCGGCCACCTCAACCTCGGCGCCGGGGCGATCGTCAAGCAGGACCTGGCGCGGATCGACGACGCGATCGCCGACGGCAGCTTCTTCGAAAACGCGGCGCTGCGCGCCGCCTGCGACCGTGCCCGGCGCAGCCCGCGCGGCCGCCTGCACCTGCTCGGGCTCGTCTCCGACGGCGGCGTGCACTCCGGCTGGGAGCACATCGAGGCGACGATCGAGCTGGCCTCGCAGGAGGGCGTGCCCGACATCGTCTTCCACGCCTTCACCGACGGCCGCGACACGCTTCCGCACGGCGGACGCGAGTACCTCGCCGAGCTCGAGCGCTGGCTGCGCCAGGCGGGCCGGGTCGCCACGGTCGGCGGCCGCTACTACGCGATGGATCGCGACACGCGCTGGGAGCGCACGAAGCTCGCCTACGACGCGATCGTCCACGCGCGCGGCCTGCGGGCGGCGAGCGCCGCCGAGGCGATCGAGTCCTCGTATGAGCGCGAGGAGACCGACGAGTTCGTCAAGCCGACGGTGATCGGCGACTACGACGGCGCCGTCGAGGGCGACGTCGCCTTCTTCATCAACTTCCGCCCCGACCGCGCCCGCCAGATGACCCGGGCGCTCGCCGAGCCGGGCTTCGAGGAGTTCTCGCGCAGCGGCGGGCCGGAGCTCGAGCTGACGACGATGACCCGATACCGCAAGGGCTGGCCCTACCCGGTCGCCTTCCCCGAGGCGCGGCCGAGCACGACCCTGGCCGAGGTCGTCTCCGAGGCCGGCGGCCGCCAGCTGCACGTCGCGGAGACCGAGAAGTACGCCCACGTCACCTACTTCTTCAACGGCGGCCGCGAGCAGGAGTGGGAGGGGGAGGAGCGCCACCTGGTCGACTCGCCGCGCGAGGTGCCGACCTACGACCACAAGCCCGAGATGAGCGCCCGCGGCGCCGCCGACACCTTCGTCTCGCACTGGTCGGAGGGCGACTACCGCTTCGGCATCATCAACTTCGCCAACCCCGACATGGTCGGCCACACGGGCGTGATCCCGGCGGCGGTGCGCGCGGTCGAGGAGGTGGACGGCTGCCTCGGCGAGGTGATCGCGGCGGTCGAGGCCAAGGGCGGCGCCTGCATCGTCACCGCCGACCACGGCAACTGCGACCACATGCTCGAGCCCGACGGCTCGCCGAACACCGCCCACTCGCTGAACCCGGTGCCGCTGATCGTCACGCGCGAAGGCCTGGAGCTCCGAGACCACGGAATCCTCGCCGACGTGGCGCCCACCGCGCTCCAGCTCCTGGGTATCCCCAAACCCTCGGCGATGACCGGGCAGTCGCTGATCGCGTGAGGTCACACCCCGATCGCCTGCTCTTCGAGATAAGCGCGCGGGATGGGGCGGCGCGGGCCGGGGTGCTTCATACCGCGCACGGTCCAGTCCGCACGCCGGCGTTCATACCGCTGGCCACGAAGGGGACGGTGCGCGGTCTTGAGTCTCGCGAGGTAGCTGGGATGGGGTACGAGCTGGTGCTGGGGAACACGTACCACCTGTTCGTCTCGCCCGGGCCCGACCGGATTGCCGGGGCTGGGGGGTTGCATGGCTTCATGGGGTGGGCCGGGGCGCTGATCACCGACTCTGGCGGCTTTCAGGTGTTCTCGCTGGCGCACGGCGGGGTGGCCGACGAGGTGAAGGGGAAGGGGAGGCCCGGCGGCGATCATGGCTCGGTCGTCTCGATCGACGAGGAGGGGGTGCGGTTCCGCTCCTACAGGGACGGGCGCGAGCTGTTCCTCTCGCCCGAGGTCTCGATGGAGGTGCAGGCGAAGCTCGGGTCCGACATCGCCCTGGTCTTCGACGAGTGCACGCCCTACCACGCCGACCGCGACTACACCGCGCGCTCGATGCAGCGCACGCACCGCTGGCTCGACCGCTGCCTCGCCTGGCACGACGAGCACGGACCGCAGCGCCAGGCCGTGTTCGGGATCGTCCAGGGCGGCGTCCACGAGGACCTGCGGCGCGAGTCGGCGCAGGCAGTCTCGGAGGCCGGGGTCGACGGGATCGCGATCGGCGGCACGCTGGGGCGCGACAAGCAGGAGATGCGCGGCGTGCTCGAGCTGACCGCGCCGCTGCTGCCCGAGGCGGCGCCCAAGCACCTGCTGGGGATCGGCGACGTCGACGACCTGCTCGCCGGGATCGCGCTCGGCCTCGACGTCTTCGACTGCGCGATCCCGACCCGCCTCGCCCGCCATGGCACCGCGCTCGTCCCCGACCCCGAGAACCGCTTTCGCCTCGACCTGCGCAAGGCCGGCTGGGAGGGCGACCGCGCCCCGATCGCCGACGGCTGCCCCTGCCCCGCCTGCCGCCATCACGACCGCGACTACCTCAGCTACCTATCCCGCGCCGAAGAGCTGACCGCGGTCCGCCTCCTCTGCCTCCACAACCTCACCTACATGCACGAGTTGGTGGCCAACGCAAGAACCGCTATAGAGGCCGGAACCTTCAGCTCCTACTCCACCGCAGTCATGAAGGGCGCCGCCCCTTGGCAGACGCCTGTGTAGGAGGGATAGGGGCACCCTCCGACGCAGCGGCGTCCCTGTTTTTCGCCCCAATCACCTTCTCGGACGGCCGCAAAGTCGCAGGCGAAAAACCCAGCAAGGCGGAGGGTGCCCCTATCCCTCCGCCTGCAACGCCCTATTCGGTGTTCTTCTTGACCAGTTCCTTCACTTCTTCGACCACCCTGTCGACCGTGTCCCCGGCGACTTCGGTGGCGTGGACGCCGGTCGCCTTGTCGGTGGCGACGATCACGGCGGCGGCGACGGCGGCGGCGATCAGGACGAGGGCGACGGCGGCGAGGACGAAGCGGGCGAAGCGGGAGAAGGCGCCGCGCTTGGCCGCGATCGGGGGTGCGACCTGTCGCGGCGCCGGCTCGACGGGCTGCTGCGGAGCGCGCGCCACCGGACGGAGGGTCGGCGAGGGCGGGCGCAGCTCGGTGCGCTCGGTCTGGTCGAGGCGGCGCGTCGCCTCCTCGCCGCCGAGCACCCGGGTGGCCGTCTCGCCCTCCGCCGGCGGCAGCGTCACGTCCTCGCCCTGCAGGCCCATCTGCAGGCCGCCGGCCAGCTCGTCAGCGCTCGCGTAGCGGCGCGCGGGGTCACCCTCCAGCGCCCGCAGCACGGCGCCGCCGAGCGTCTCCGGCACCTCGTCGTTGTAGGTGGTGGGGGGCAGCGGGCGCTCGTTCTGCTGGCGCACCGCCAGCTCGGCCAGGGTCGAGCCCTCGTAGGGCAGGCGGCCGGTGAGGAACTGGTAGAGGACGACGCCGAGCGCGTAGACGTCGGTCGCCGGCGTCGCCTCCTCGCCGCGCACCTGCTCTGGCGCCAGGTAGGCGGCGGTGCCGACCACCGAGCCGACCTGCGTGATCCGCGTCTGCGCGAGCGCCCGGGCGATCCCGAAGTCGGTCAGCTTGACGGTCATCGGCCCGCCGCCGACCGGCCCGCCGACGATCATCAGGTTGCCGGGCTTGACGTCGCGGTGGATGATCCCGCGCCGGTGCGCGTAGTCGAGGCCGGCACAGGCCTGGACCCCTGCCTCGGCGGCGATCTCCGGCTCTAGCGGGCCGTTGCGCTGCAGGATCTGGGCGCCCGAGCGTCCCTCGACGTACTCCATGACGATGTAGTGGCGCCCCTCGTCGATCCCGGTGTCGTAGACCTGGACGATGTTGGGGTGGATCAGCTTGGCGACCGCCAGCGCCTCGCGGCGGAAGCGGGCGACGAAGCGCTCGTCGTCGGAGAGGTGCTCGGCGAGGATCTTCACCGCGACGGTGCGCTCGAGGGTCAGGTCGGTGGCCCGGTAGACGTTCGACATCCCGCCCGAGCCGAGCCGGTCGCCGAGCTCGTAGCGCCCGGAGAGGGCCGCCGCCGCCATCATTCGCCTCCCCCGGCCGGGGTGGCGGGGCCGACGCCGCCCGAGGGGCTTTCGGGCGCCGCTTCTTCGGGCTGCTTCTTCGGTCGCCGGGGGGGCGGCGCCTTCTTCCTGACCTTTGGCTTCGCCTTTCGCCTGCGGCGGCAGCGACTGCGAGCCTTCTTCGGCTTCGTCTTCCTGCGGCTTCGGCCCTTTTTCCTTCTCTTCCTTCTGCTTCGGCTTTTCGGCTTCTTCTTCGAGTTCGGCCGGGACTTCGGCCGGGGCGATCGCTTCGCTGCTCGATTCTTCGCAGGAGGCGATCACTTCTTCGAGCCGCCCGGCGCCCTGTTCCAGCGCCCGCTTCAGCTTCGGGTCGACGCCTGCCAGCGCTTCGATCTGTTCGCCCACCTGCTGCACGGCGCTTTCGGCGCCGACGCAGTCGCCTTCGCCTGCGAGCTGCTTGACGGTGTCGAGGTTGGCGGTGATCTCCCGCGCCGTCTCGCCGGGCAGCAGCTTGGCGTCTTCGCCGCCGCAGGCGGACAGCCCGAGGGCGATCAGGGCCCCCGCGAGGAGGGCGAGCGATGGCAGGCGGGCACGGCGCACTCGGGCGAGTCTAGAGAACCGCCGACGGCGCAAGAATTGCCTGCATCTGAGCGTAGATGAGCGTTTCATGAGCCGACCTTGAGCCGCTCGGCGAGGCGCCGCGGCAGTCCGGCCGCGACGATTGCCGCCGCGGCTCGCTCGACGTCGTAGGGAACGCGATGGAAGCGCGCCGCGGCGCCGTCTGTGTCGAGCTCCAGCCAGGCGGCCCGCGGGTCGCCGTCGCGCGGCTGGCCGACGCTGCCGGGGTTGATCAACCACCTGCCCGCGCCGAGGTCGAGCAGGGTGCCGTCGCTCGACTGCGCGCCGCGGATCTCCTCGCTCTCCTGCCGGACGAAGAAGAGCGAGACGTGGGAGTGGCCGACGAGGGCGATCGGCTGCTCCTGCGCGTCGAGGCAGGCGTCGGCCTGCTCGGCGGAGAGCACGTACTCCCAGACCGGGTCGCGGGGGGAGGCGTGGAAGAGGCCGATCCGCTCGCGCTCGCCTGCCGGCTCGAGCCCGCGCAGCCACTCGGTCGTCCGCGTGGCGACCTGGCCGCGGGTCCAGGCGACCGCCGTCGCGGCGGCGTCGGAGAAGGCGTCGACGTCGAGCGCGCCGAGCACGGCGAGGTCGTGGTTGCCGACCAGGCAGACCTCGCAGCGCTCGCGCACCAGGTCGGCGCACTCGTCCGGCTCGGCGCCGTAGCCGACCACGTCGCCGAGGCACCAGGTCTCGTCCACCCCCGCCGCCTCGATCGCCCCAAGCACCGCCTCGAAGGCGGGCAGGTTGGCGTGGATGTCGGTGACGATCGCGGCGCGCACGGGCGATGAGCGTACCCGGGCGGGCTCACGGTCCATACGATGCGGGTGTGAGTGCAACGGACTCGATCAGCGAGCTGCGGGCGGCCGTCGAGCGCGCCGCGACCGCCCTGCGCGACGGCGAGCCGGTCGAGCCACGGCCGACCCTCGACCGCCCGCCCAAGCCGGAGCTCGGCGACTACAGCTCCAACGCGGCGATGCTGCTGGCGGCGCCGCTCGGCGAGGCGCCGCGCGACGTCGCGGCGCGCCTCGGCGAGGAGCTGCAGCGTGAGCTGGGCGCCGCGGGGAACGTCGAGCGGATCGAGGTCGCCGGCCCCGGCTTCGTCAACCTCTTCCTCTCCGACGACTGGTACCGGCGGGCGATGGCGCGGCTCGGCGCCGCCGGCAGGGAGCTCGGCCCGGCCCCGGTCGACTCGCCGCAGCGCATCCTGGTCGAGTACGTCTCGGCCAACCCGACCGGCCCGCTGCACGTCGGCGGCGGTCGCCACGCCGCCTACGGCGACGCCCTGGTGCGGCTGCTGAGGGCGGTCGGGCACGAGGTCGAAAGCGAGTACTACGTCAACGACGCGGGCGGGCAGGTGCAGCGTTTCGCCGAGTCGATCGTCGCCGCGATGAAGGGCGAGCCGCCGCCGAAGGACGGCTACGAAGGCGCCTACGTCGCCGAGCTGGGCGAGCGGATGAAGGCCGAGGGGATCGACGTCGCCGAGACCGAGGCGATCGGCAGCCGCGGGATCGAGCTGATCCTCGAGGGCGTGCGCGGGACGCTCGAGCGCTTCGGCGTCGGCTTCGACAGCTGGTTCTCCGAGCGCGACCTCTACGCGAGCGGCGAGGTCGAGGCGGCGCTGGAGGAGCTCGAGCGGCGCGGCCACACCTACCGCAGCGAAGACGCCCTCTGGCTGCGCAGCACCGGGTTCGGCGACGACAAGGACCGGGTGCTGGTGCGCTCCGGCGGCGAGCCGACCTACCTCGCCGCCGACGTCGCCTACCACCGCGACAAGCTCGAGCGCGGCTTCGAGCACCTGATCGACGTGCTCGGCGCCGACCACCACGGCTACGCGCCACGGCTGCGGGCCGCGATCGCGGCGCTCGGCGCCGACCCCGAGCGGCTCGAGGCGCTGATCATGCGCCTCGTCCACATCGTCGAATCGGGCGAGCGCACCCAGATGTCGAAGCGCAGCGGCGATTTCGTCGCGCTCGACGAGCTGGTCGAGGACATCGGCGTCGACGCGGCGCGCTGGTTCATGCTCTGGCGCAGCCACGACACGACCGTCGACCTCGACCTCGGGCTGGCGCGCCGCGAGTCCAGCGACAACCCCGTCTACTACGTGCAGTACGCGCACGCGCGGATCGCCAGCATCCTGCGCAAAGCGGGCGGCGAGGCGGGCGAGGCCGGGGCGCCGACGCCGGGCACGCCGCTGGAGCCCGCCGAGCGCGACCTGGTCAAGCGGCTGCTCGAGTTCCCCGAGGAGGTGCGCGAGGCGGCGGCGCGGCGCGGACCGCACCGGATCTGCGCCTACTCGACCGCGGTCGCCGCCGACTTCCACGCCTTCTACCGCGACTGCCAGGTCCTCGGCGCCGAGGGCGAGGGGGTCGAGCGCTCGCGGCTCGGCCTCTGCCTGCTGACGCAGCGCACGATCGCCGCCTCGCTGGGGCTGCTCGGCATCTCGGCTCCCGAGAAGATGTGAAGGTCCTGGCGGAGATCCCCGCCCGCGACGCGCCGGAGCTGCGCACAGGCTCGCTGCGGCGCGGCGACCTCGAGGCTTACGGGAGTCTGCTGGAGGGGCTGGCCGGCGCCCGCTGCGTGCTGGCGACCGGCAACGCGCCGGCCACCGTTCGCGCCGCCGCGGTCGGACTGGCGGCGACGGCGGCCGCGCGGGGGTCGCGGGCGGCGCTGGTCGAGTGCGGCCTGGCCGACCCGGGGCTGGCGGACGCGCTGGGCCTCGCCGCGGCGCCGGGCCTGCACGAGCATCTGCGCGGCGCGGCGGACAGCGAGGCGATCCTCAAGCCGGTCGTCCTCGCCGGCCCCGGCTCCGTCGACGCCACCGAGCCGCTGGTCTGCGTGGTTGCGGGACGCTCCTCCGGCGACGGTGCCCACCTGCTCGCCTCGGAGGCCTTCGCGCGGGCGCTCGCGGGGCTGCGAAGCGCCTACGAGCTCGTCGTGCTCGACGGCCCGTCGCTGCGCGACGAGAACTCGCTGCGGCCGCTGCTGCCGCTGGCCGACGCGACGATCGCCTGCCTCGGGCCGGAGGAGCCGCGCGAGCTGCCGGTCTCGGTCAGCGGCGTGGTGATTCAGAGGTCGTAGCGGGCCATGTCCTGCTCTAGTCGCTCGGCGTCGTCGCCACTCGGCCCTTTGTGCGTAGGGGCGCCGTCGCTGCCGGGTCGCGGCGAGGCGCGGCGCCAGCGCGCGACCCCGAATGCCAGGGCGATCACCGCTGCGAGGAAGCCGATCGCCGGCACCAGGTAGGCGGAGAGGTCGAACCCCCTGCCTTCGGGCAGGGCGAGGACCGCGGGGCCGTACTGGGCGACGAGGGCGTCCTTGACTTCGGACTTGTCCTTGCCCTCGGCGATCAGCCGCTTGACCAGCGCCCGCTCGCGCTCGGCCTGCGGCGATTCCGCCAGCTCCAGCAGCGTGCCGCAGATCGGGCACATCACCTCGTCTTCGACGTCGTTGACGCTGGTCTGCGGGGCGGCGGCGGCCGGCGCGGCGATTGACAGCATCGCCAGCGCCGCCAGGAGGGCCACGAATGGCGCCTTTGTGCCGCATAGCGACACAAACTCGCCACGCAGCCTCACGAGCGCCCCTCGACGATCGGCACGACCTGCTTGCGCAGGAACTCTTCGTCAACGGGACCGCGCCAGATCAGCGCCAGCCTGCCGCGCGGATCGACGAGGAAGTTCTCCGGCACGCCGGTCGAGCCGAAGGCGGCGCTGCGTTCGTCGCCGATCGAGCGCAGCTGCGGGTAGTGGACGTGGTTCTCGCGCAGGAAGGCGAGCGCGTCGTCGCTGTTGTCCTGGACGTTGATCCCCAGCACGGTGACGCCCCGCCTGGCGTAGCGGCGCGCGAAGCGGTCCAGCACCGGCGCCTCCTGCCGGCAGGGGACGCACCAGGAGGCCCAGAGGTTGACCAGCACCCAGCGCCCCCGGTAGTCGGCGATCGAGCCGCGGCCGGGCCCGCCGAGCACCGGCAGCACCTTGTCCGGCGCCGGTTCGCCGACAGCGATCTTCGCCTCGCCCTTGTTCAGCAGGCCGAACGCGAGCAGCCCGACGACCGCGCAGACGGCGAGGAAGGCGAGAAAGGCGCGGGCGCTCACGGCCCGCGAACATTAGCCCGCTCGACACGGCGCGGGCTAGGGTACGTGGATGGACCACGACCGGGCGGCGGACTTCGTCAGGCGCTTTGCCGAGTTCTGGCAGGCGCCTGCTCCCGAGCGCCTCGACACCGTGCTGGCGCCCGACGCCCGCCTCTCGGCGCCGATGCTTCCGACTACCTACGGGCTGGATGCGGGCAAGCGCGCCTTCGCCGATCTCTTCGAGTTGATTCCCGACATGAGCGCCGAGGTCCACCGCTGGGGAGCCACCTCCGACGGGGTCCTGATCGAGTTCACGGTTCGCGGCCGAGCGGCGGGAACCCCGGTCTCCTGGCAGGCGGTCGATCGCTTCGTCCTCGACGAGAACGGACTCGCAACGGAGCGGTTCACCTACTTCGACTCCATGCCGCTGGTGCTGACCCTGGCGCGGCACCCCCGGACCTGGTCCGGATTCGTGCGCAGCCGGATCAGGCAGATGCGCCGCTGACTCGAGCCAGCACCGCCGGTAGAGTGGCGATTCCACACGCGGACGTAGCTCAGCTGGTAGAGCGCGAGCTTCCCAAGCTCGAGGTCGCGGGTTCGAGACCCGTCGTCCGCTTTTCGATCGCCTCATCAGTCGATCGAGCCGGCCGGCGCGACCCACTGGCTGGTGAAGGTGAGCACGGTCGCGAGGGTGTCGAAGTGGCGGTCGTAATGCAGCACCCCGAACCCCCGCTCCGCTGCCGCGGCGGCGATGAGAGCGTCGGGGACCCTGACCCGGTGGGCGCCGGGTGCGCCCCGCTGGGCCAGCTCGCGCATCGCCCAGGTCGCGGCGTCGGTGACCGAGCGGCTGATCGGCGCCTGGCGAAAGCCCGCCATTGCCACCGCGACGCGCTCGACGGCATCGCGGTCGGCCGCGTCGAAGATCATCTCCATCGTCACCGGCGGGCAGGCGATCAGCTCGCCCGCCTTCACAACCTCGCGCCATTGCGGCGCGACCTCCTTGACGCCGGCGCGCGCCCAGGCAGAGGTGTCGGCCACCCAGGGACCCTTGGGCCAGCTCACCGGCCCCAGGCGCGCTCGCGGGCGCTCCGCAGGCGCTCGAGGTCAAGACCGGAAGTGCCGTCGGCGACGCTGAGCGCGAAGTTCACGGCCTTCCTCTCAGCCGCCTCGTCGCCTACGAAGGCCTCGGCGCCGCGCAGCGCCAGCTCCCGCACGACCTTGGAGGTAGGCGTCGAGGGACCCATAGCCGCGCGGCCGCGTTTGATCGCGCGATCCAGGGCAGGGTCGCGGGGGACCTGTACGCGGTCATTGCGCTGTTTGCGTTGCGTGGCCATGGGATTAGTGTACCCGTTGGCGGGTACCAATTGGGCGACGTCTCAATCACCAGCTCGTGGGTTCGAGACCCGTCGTCAGCTTTCCGATCCGCACGAGTTGCTCGGCTGTCGGTCGCCGAACTCGTCGATCGAATCACCGCCGACCCCGGCGACCACAGCGAGGTCGAGACAGTACGCGCCGTACCCCCGACTATTTGAGCGGAGTCTAACGAGCGGCTTTGCGCCTCCCCTTAGCTTTGCGGGAGCCTCTTTCGGAGGCGTCGACAGCGCGGTAGAAGTGCTCGATCGCGCCGCGGACCTGTCTTTCGTCGACGACCTTGACCAGATCTGAGTTGCGCAGCTCGGTCACGTGGTAGTTGACCGTGCTCAGCGGAGCCTGCAGCTCCTGGCTGAGCTCCTTGGGGGACAGCGTGCGGCCGCCGTCGAGGCTCAGCACTTCGAGGATTGACACGCGTAGGGGGTGGGTATTGGCACGAGCCAGGCGTTCCCAATTCACGACTACCTCACTTTCGTTGACTGGGGAATACCTAAAAATACTAGCGCACATCATCAAAATCGGGTATTGTGGTAGGCACATGGTCGAGCGGGAGGAGATCAAGATGAATTTGGGGGCGCGGGCCGGGGCTGTTGCTGTCGTGGTGCTTTTGGCTCTGGGCCTGGTGTTTGGACCAGCCGGCGCGACCGCGCAGATCATCGGCCCTCAGAATCCCGACGACCCGCAGACCGATAGCCCCTGGCAGGCCGGGACCTGCAAATCGGACGGTCCGCCGGAGTGCAGCATCGCCACGCCCGATCAATTCTTCGAAACGGCCGCCGGCCACCCACCGGTCGGCTTCACCCAGTTCATCGTCAACACCGAACCGGGCGGCCTCGGGCCGGTGCCAATCGGCAACGTGCGGACTGTTCGAGTGGATATTCCTCCGGGTCTCACCGTCAATCCACAGTCGACTCCGGAACAGTGCGCGCTGGCTCCCGGCGAAAGCCCGGCCGAATGCACCTCCAAAGCGCCGGGCTCGAAAGTCGGCACCAGCAGCGTCAGAGCGACGAATCCGCTCACCGGCTTCTCGCAGACCCTTCCCACGGCCGACGTGTTCAACATCGTTCCCGAACCCGGCGAACCGGGGCGCTTCGGCTTCAGCGTGCTCGGCAACGACGTCTTCCTCGAAACCGACATCGAATGGGAGGGCGACTACCACGAGTACTTCACGATCCACGCGACGCAGCTCGAAGTCCCGATTCCCGGCCTCGAGGTGGCGCGGATTGCCGAAAACCGCCTGGTCTTCGACGGTACGGCCGGCAATGGAACCTTCATCACGACCCCGACCACCTGCTTCGGCCCGGCCGTGCCCGGCTCGCTCTTCGAGCATGTCTACTCGACCTGGCTGCGAGCCGACTCCTACGAGGAACCGAATCCCACCTTCCCGGCGGGCTCGAACTTCGTCGAGTCGAAGATCCCGCGCAAGCCCGGCGAATTCGAAACCTCGCCGAAAGAATGCGGCTCGATCCCGTACGACCCGTCGATCTCCGTCGACCCGCACACCGACCAGACCGACTCGCCGTCCGGCGCCAGCGTCGACGTCGAACTGCCCGAGGTGAAAGGGGCCACCAACCAGGGGACCTCGCACACCCGCAGCGCCAGCGTCACCCTGCCGGCCGGCATGGGGCTCAACCCCTCGGCGGCCAACGGCCTCGAGACCTGCACCGACGCGCAGTTCGGCAAGGGCACGCGCGACCCCGTCGGCTGTCCGGCGGCCTCGCGCGTCGGCACGGTTGAAGTCGACACGCCGCCGTTGCCCGACGGCTCGCTGAGCGGGCCGGTGTTCGTCGGCAAGCAGCTGAGCCGCGACCCCACCTCTGGAGACGAGTATCGGATCTTCGTCGTAGCCGAATCCAACCGCTACGACATCTCGGCACGTCTGCTCGGCAAGATCCACGCTGATCCGCAAAGCGGCCAGTTGACTACGGTCTTCGACGATGGCGCGCTGGGGAAAGTGCCGATTCCAGGCCTGCCGCAGGTGCCTTTCAAGTCCTTCCGGATCAACCTCGACGGCGGCGCCACCGCGACCCTGACCAGCCCGCCGACCTGCGGCCCCAACACGACGACGACGACGATGACTCCCTGGTCGGGCAATCCGGCCGCCACCCGGTCGGGCGACTTCTCCCTGACCGCCCTGCCTGGTGGCGGCGCCTGCCCGCAGACGCTCGGCGAGCGGCCGTTCGGGCCGAGCTTCGCCGCCGGCACCGCCAACAAGCGGGCCGGCGCTTACAGCCCGCTGCACATGGACATCGGGCGCGCGGACGGCAACCAGGAGCTGAAAGGGGTCGACGTCACCCTGCCGCCGGGGCTGACCGCGAAGCTGAAGGGCGTCCACTACTGCCCCGAGCCGGTCCTGGCTGCGGCGGCGGGCATCAGCGGCAGCGACGAGGCAGCCCATTCCAGCTGCCCCGACTCCAGCCTGATCGGCAAGGCCGAGGTCGCCGCCGGCAGCGGCCCGGCGCCGGTCCACATCACCGGCAAGGTCTTCCTCGCAGGGCCCTACAAGGGCGCGCCGCTCTCCCTGGCGGTGGTCACCCCCGCCACGGCCGGGCCGTTCGATCTCGGCACGGTCGTGGTGCGGGTGGCGCTCTTCGTCGACCCGCGCACCGCCCAGGTGCGGGCGCAGTCCGACCCGATCCCGCACGTCTACGGTGGCGCGACGCTCGACATCCGCTCGATCGCGGTGAAGCTCGACCGGCACGAATTCTCGCTCAACCCGACGAGCTGCTCGCCGGGCGGCTTCGGCGGCTCGCTGCTCGGCGGCGGCGCCAACCCGACCGACCCCGGCGCCTTCTCGAGCAAGCCGGTCTCCGCCGCCTTCTCGACCAACGGCTGCGAGAAGCTCGGCTTCAAGCCGAAGATCTTCTTCCGCCTCTTCGGCGCCACGCGGCGCGGCAAGAACCCGAAGCTGCGCGCAGTCGTCGTCCCGCACCCCGGCGACGCCAACTTCGCCCGCGCGGCGACGATCCTGCCGCGCTCGCTGATCCTCGACCAGGGCAACCTCTCGAAGGTCTGCACGCGGGTCCAGTTCGCCGCCGACGCCTGCCCGAAGAACTCGATCTACGGCTACGCGCGCGCCTTCTCGCCGCTGCTCGACAAGCCGCTGCAGGGCCCCGTCTACCTGCGCTCCTCCGACAACCTGCTGCCCGACCTGGTCTCCGACCTGCGCGGGCAGGTCGAGATCGAACTCGACAGCCGCACCGACAGCGTCCACGGCCACATCCGCAACATCTTCGACCTCGTCCCCGACGTGCCGGTGTCGAAGTTCATCCTCACCCTGCGGGGCGGCAGGAAAGGGCTGCTGGTCAACTCGCGAAACCAGTGTCCGCGCCACCGCGGCCACCGCGGCCGCAAGGGCGGCAAGAACGCCCACCGCAGCCTGGCCCGGCGCGGCGGCACGAAGCACAAGGGCAGGCGGCGCCGCCGCGGCCAGCGGGTGATCGTCCACTTCAAGGGCCAGAACGGCAAGAAGCGCAACCTGCGTCAGCGACTGCGCGTTCCCTGCGGCAAGCACCGGCACCACCGCCATCGCCACCACAGACGCGCCGGATAGCCTGCGGCGTCGGTGCGTCCGACGCTCTCCGTCCTCATAGTCGCTTGGAACAGCCGCGAGGAGCTGAAGCGCAGCCTGCCCGCGCTGCTGCCCGAGCTGGCGGACGGCGACGAGCTGATCGTCGTCGACAACGACTCGGCCGACGGCACCCCCGAGGCGGTGGCGGAGCTGGCGCCGGCGGCGCGGGTCGTGCGCAGCGGCGGCAACCTCGGCTTCGCCGCCGCATGCAACCTCGGCGCCGAGCAGGCGCTCGGCGACCTGCTCGTCATCCTCAACCCGGACGCGGCGCCGCGCCGGGGGTGGGGGGAGGCGATCCGCCGGCCCTGGCTGGAGCAGCGCGGCTGGGCGGCCTGGCAGGCGCTGGTCGCCGAGGGCGACGCGGCGACGATCAACTCGGCCGGCAACCCGGTCCACTTCACCGGGATCGTCTGGGCCGGGGCGCACGGAAGGCCGCTGGCCGAGGCGCCGCCCGCGGGCGAGGTGACGGCGCTCTCCGGCGCCTGCCTGGCGATCCCGCGCGCCAACTGGACGCGGGCCGGCGGCTTTCCCGCCGAGTACTTCCTCTACCACGAGGACGTCGACCTCTCGCTGCGGCTGCGGCTGGCCGGCGGGGCGCTGGGGATCGAGCCGGCCGCGGTGGTCGACCACGACTACGAGTTCGGCGCCCGCGAGCACAAGTGGCGCTGGCTCGAGCGCAACCGCCATGCCTTCCTGGTCCGCGTCTACCCGGCGTCGCTGTTGATCCTGCTGGCGCCGGCGCTGCTCGCGACCGAATTGGCGCTGTATGTGGCTGCCGCTCGCGGCGGCTGGGCGGGCCAGAAGCTCGCCGGCCACCTGGAAGCGATCCGCTGGCTGCCCCGCCTGCTGCGCGAGCGCCGCGCGGTGCAGGCGACGCGCACGGTCAGCGCCGCCGAGTTCGCCGCCTGGCTCACCCCCGACCTCGACTCCCCCTTCATCCCCGCCGTCGCCCGCTCGGCCCCGGCGCGCCTCCTGCTCCGCGCCTACTGGCGAGCCGTGCGCGCCGCCTTGCGATAATCCCCCACCCGTGGATCCTGCGCCGAAAACGGAAGATCCGGCTCGTGGTCGCGCTCGGCGTCGCAGTGCTGCTCGCCGCGGCGCTCGTCTACACGTCGTTCAGCGCCTCCACGGAAGCGAAGGAGCCCTCGCAGCTGATCGGCGCCTCAGGCCTCAGCGCCGAGCTCACCGGGCGCGTGGTCAAGCACTCGGTGCGCCATCATGGCGAGGCGATCAGCTTTCGCGTCGCCGACCGCGAAAACGCCGGCCAGAGCTTGCCGGTGACCTACGAGGGGACGATCCCAGACCCCTTCCGCGGCGGTCGCGAGATCGTCCTCAGCGGCACGGTCGAGAACGGGGTCTTCGTCGGCGAACCGGACACGCTCGTCACCAAGTGCCCCTCGAAGTTCACCACCGCGAAGTCGAATGGCTAGCGCCGGCAGCGTCGCCCTGGCGCTGGCCTTCCTGACGGCCGTCTTCGCCGCCGTCGCCGCGCTGCTCGGGCGCAAGGGCGACCGCCGCTGGGTCGACGTCTCGCGCCGCGCCGTCTACGGGCTCTTCGCCCTGCTGACGCTCTGCGTGGTGCTGATCGAGATCTCCTTCCTGAACGACGACTTCTCGCTCAAAGTCGTCCAGCAGCACTCCTCGATCGAGACGCCGACCTTCTACAAGCTGGCGGCGATGTGGTCGAGCCAGGAAGGCTCGCTGCTGCTCTGGGCCTGGGTGCTCTCGATCGCCGCCTCGCTCGCCCTGCTGGCGACTCGCGGCAAGCTGCGCGAGATCGTCCCCTACGCGACCGCCGTGATGGCCGGGGTCGCCGCGTTCTTCACCGGCCTGATGCTGTTCGCCGGCGGCGTCAACCCGTTCTCGACGCTGAGCCCGGCGCCGGCCGACGGGATCGGCCTCAACCCCCTGCTGCAGCACCCGAGCATGATGGTCCACCCGCCGATGCTCTACTCGGGCTACGTCGCGCTGACGGTGCCCTTCGCCTTCGCGGTCGGCGCCCTCCTCACCCGCCGCCTCGACGCCGCCTGGATCCGCGCGACCCGGCGCTTCGCGCTGATCGCCTGGGCCTTCCTCGGGCTCGGCCTGCTGCTCGGCGCCCGCTGGTCCTACACCGAGCTCGGCTGGGGCGGCTACTGGGCCTGGGACCCGGTCGAGAACGCGGCGCTGATGCCGTGGCTGGCGTGCACCGCGTTCCTGCACTCGATCATGGTCCAGGAGAAGCGCGGCATGCTGAAGGTCTGGAACGCCTGCCTGATCGTCGCCGCCTTCTCGCTGGCGCTGCTGGGGACGTTCCTCGTGCGCTCCGGCGTGCTGGAGTCGATCCACGCCTTCGGCGAGAGCACCGTCGGCCCCTACATCCTCGGCCTGATCGCCGTCGTCCTGATCGGCTCGACCGCGCTGATCGTCTCGCGGCTCGACGACCTGCGCTCGCCCAAGCGGATCGACTCGCTGGCCTCGCGCGAGGCGGTCTTCCTGGTCAACAATCTGCTGCTCGTGGCGCTCGTCGCGGTGATCTTCTGGGGCACCTTCTTCCCGCTGATCTCCGAGCTCTTCACCGGCGACAAGTCCTCCCTGGCGGCGCCCTGGTTCGACCGCTACACGACGCCGCTGGCGATCGGGCTGGTGCTCTTCACCGGGATCGGGCCGTTGCTCGCCTGGCGGCGGATCAGCTGGGCCTCGGCGCGGCGCGTCTTCGTCGTCCCGGCGATCGTCGGGGCGCTCGTCGCGCTCGGCCTGGCGCTCTTCAGCGACGCCGGCCAGAGGCCCTGGGCGCTCGTCCTCTTCGGCTTCGCCGGCTTCGCCCTGACCGGCCTGGCGCAGGAGTTCTGGCGCGGCGCGCGGGCGCGGCAGTCGCTGAGCGGCGGCTCGCTGCCGGCGGGGCTCGTTGGGATCGTCGCCCGCAACCGGCGCCGCTACGGCGGCTACATCGTCCATGCGGGGGTCGCGGTGCTGCTGGTCGCCGTCGCCGCCTCCTCAAGCTTCCAGAGCAAGCAGGACCTGCGGCTGCGCCCCGGACAGAGCGCCACGGTCGACGGCTACAAGGTGACCTACGTGCGACCGACGGTCGAGGTCGACAAGCTCGCCTTCACCGCGGGCGCGGTCGAGCGGGTCGAGAAGGACGGCAAGGTCTTCACCCTGCACCCGACCCGCCGCTTCTACCGGCCGACCGGGACGGCCGGCGCCGGCTCGATCGCCGGCTACTTCGCCGGCGAATCGGACAGTCAGATCGGCCTGCAGGCCGGCCTGCGCCGCGACTTCTGGACCGCGATCCAGCCGACGATCAGCGGCGTGCAGCGCGGCGCCAAGGCGGCCGACGCCGGCTTCAAGGCGTGCGTCGGCGGCGCCCCCGGGACGCCGCCCCAGTGCAAGGCCGTCTCGCGGCTGATGCGCGCCGCGGCGGCCAGCCCGCGCCTGCGCCCGCTCGCGCTCGCCCAGATCGAAGGCCTGCAGCTGGCGACGGCGAAGCGGATCGCGCAGGGCTACCTGGCCGAGGCGGCGCCGGCGACCTTCCGCGTGATCGTCGACCCGCTCGCCACCTGGATCTGGATCGGCGGGCTGATCGCGCTCAGCGGGGCGCTGATCGCGATCTGGCCGAGCCGCGGCGCGCGCCGGAGCCCGGCGCCCGACAGCGAGCTCGAGGCGCTGAAGGAAGCCAAGTACCGTGAGATCCGCGACGCCGAGCTCGACCACGCGGCCGGCAAGCTCTCCGACGAGGACTACGCCCTGCTCGACGCGGAGCTGCGCACCGAAGCGGTCGAGATCCTCAAGTGAGGGCTCGACGCCATCGCTGCGGTTCGGCGGCGGCGGTTGTCGCCGCGCTGATCGCACTGCTCGCGGCGAGCCCCGCCGCCTCCGCGGCGCCGACCTCGGTCGAGGCCGCGTCCGCCGCCCGCCAGGCGCTGCGCTTCTGGACGCCCGCCCGCATGCGCCGCGCCCGGCCGCTCGATTCGCCGGCGCCGCGCCACGGCGGCCTCGCCCGCGCCGCGATCTCGTCCGCCGACGGCGAAGGCCGCGGGGTGAACGCGGACTCCGAGGCGCGGGCCGAATTCGCCGAAGTCGAGGACCCGACCGCGCCGGGCTTCCGCCAGAACGGCGTCATCTTCATCGTCGTGCCGGGCGGCCTCGGGCTGGGCCGCTGCTCCGGCACCTCCGTCAACGCGCCTAACCGCAGCGTCGTCGTCACCGCCGGCCACTGCGTCAACCTCGGCGGCTCGCGGCACTGGTTCGACCGCGACTGGGTCTTCGTCCCCGGCTACCACGACGGCGTTCGCCCCTTCGGCGTCTTCGCCGCGAAGTGGCTCGGCGCGACCGCGCCCTGGGTGGAGGAAGGCAGCGAGAACGCCGACGTCGGCGCGGCGGTCGTCGGGCGCAACGAAAGGGGCCAGCTGCTCGGCGAAGCGGTGGGGGGCGACGGGATCGCCTTCGGGCTGCCGCCGGGCCAGGTCTTCGACGTCCACGGCTACCCGGCCGAAGCGCCGTTCGACGGGGCGACGCAACGGATCTGTTCCGGCACGCCCTTCCTCGGCCACGACCTCGCCTCGTTCCTCTGGCGCGGGCCGCTCAACCTGGCGATCTCCTGCGACGTCACCGGCGGCGCCTCGGGGGGCGGCTGGACGATTCACGGCGACGTGCTCAACAGCGTCACCAACTACGGCTACGGCGACGATCGGCTGACCGACTTCGGCTCCTACTTCGGCGGCGCGGTCCGGGCGCTGTACGAGCAGGCGGCGAGGGTCCGATGAGGCGCCGGCGGATCGCCTGCGGCCTGCTGGCGCTCGCCGCGCTGTCGTGCGCCGCCGCGCCGGCCGTCGCCGCGCAGCCGCCACCGTCGGCGGGGCAGCTCTACGCGGGCGTCGCCAGGCTGAACGAACGGCTGGCGCTGATGGGCCAGGGCGCGAGCTCGCTCGGGCTGCCGCGCAACCGGGCGCTCTCCGAACTGCGCTTCGAGAACCGCGACGGGTACACGATCTCGGTCACCGCCTTCGGGCAGACGGTCGCTCTGGACGTCAGCCGGGCGCGGTTCCGCGCCGAGCGTGGGGGTGGGAAGGTGCGCGAACGCGTCCTGGAGACGACGTACCTCGCCCACGGCAGGGTGACTTCGCACTCGATCGAGGCCTCCTTCGGCGACCGCGGCCGGATCGACATGAGCTTCCGGCCCAGCGGCAGGAAGCTCCACGCCAGCCGGAACGCCGGCTGCAAGCGGCCCAGCGACGCGGTGATCGCCGATCTGGGCAGCTTCGACGGCGAGCTGCGCTTCCGCGGGGAGGGGGGATTCACCTCGGTCGATGCGCACAGCGCCCCCGGGCGCTCCGTCGACGTGGGAGCGCTCCTCGCCTGTCTGCTCGGCATCTCGCCGCACAGCGACGCGGCGCTGCCGCCCGCTCAAGCCCCGCTAGGCATCGAGCTGCCGGGGCTCGTCGCGGAGCGGGGCGCCCCGAGCGTGCCGGCCGTGCCGACCCACCCGAGCAGCGGGCCGAGGTCGACGACGCTGGTCGCCGACCGCAAGGAAGCGCTGGCGCGAATCGTCTTCGCCGCCAGGGTTCGCGGCGACGGACGCCCCCGCTTCCTCGCCGTCGACCAGGCCAGCGAAGGGTCGCTCGGCATCGTCCGCCTCGCCTACGTTCGCGGCGCCCCATCGGCGTTCTCATTTGACGACATCCTCTCCAGCGCCACCGTCGGCCCGCCGCTGCCATTCCGCGGCGCCGCCGACCTGCGGCGCGGGCCGCGCAACGCGAAGAGCTGGGGCGGCTCGCTCGCCGTCTCCTTCCTCGGCGCGCCGGGCGTGCCGCTGAGCGGGACGCCGTTCAGAGCCTGGCTGTCGCAGGGGTTCTGAGGCTGCGGGCACGCGCCGGCCCGCCGCGGGGCCGCCGGTCAGATCTTCAGCAGGACCAGGGTGTTGACGACGAAAAGCACAGCGAAGAAGACCGTCGCCCGGTCGAGGTTGCGCTCGACCATCGAGCCGCCACCGACGCCGCCACCGCCGCCGATGCCGAAGGCCCCGGAGAGGCCGGCGTCTTTGCCGGAGTGCAGCAGGATCAGGAAGATCAGCGCTCCCGCGATGATCACCTGGAGGAAGGCGAGCAGCGTGTACATGGCCAGGCAGTCTAGACGAATCGCCGACTCTTGACATTCTTTAAATTTGTGTAACCGTAGTTGACATCTGTGGTTAGTTTGTAAACCACCCAAGGAGGCTGCATGGAGGCACATGCCCATTCCGCAGAAGTCGACCTGAATCCCGCCGCCTGGACCGACCCGAAGCGCTACGCATGGCTGCTCGGGCTGATCGTCCCGCTGCTGCCGTTCCTCGCCTGGGGGCTGGTGGCGCTGACCGGGCTCGGCGTCTTCTGGTTCTACGGCCCGTTCCTCGTCTTCGTGATCTTCCCGCTGCTCGACGCGATCGTCGGCCTCGACGCGGAGAACCCGCCCGACAGCATCATCAAGTGGCTCGAACAGGACCGCTACTACCGCTGGTGCACCTACGTCTTCATCCCGGTCCAGTACGCCGGCCTGGTCTTCGCCTGTTACATGTGGGCCGACGGCGGCCTCTCGACCGTCGACAGCATCGGCCTCGCGCTGACGATGGGGATGGTCAGCGGGATCGCGATCAACACCGCGCACGAGCTCGGCCACAAGCGCGCCGACCTGGAGAAGTGGCTGAGCAAGGTCGCGCTCGCGCAGAGCGGCTACGGCCACTTCTTCATCGAGCACAACCGCGGCCACCACGTCCGCGTCGCCACCCCGGAGGACCCGGCCAGCGCCCGCTTGGGGGAGAGCTTCTGGGCCTTCCTGCCGCGCACCGTCTCCGGCAGCCTCAGCTCGGCCTGGGGGATCGAGCGGGCGCGCCTGGAGCGCGGCGGCCACTCCGTCTGGTCGATCCACAACGACATCCTCCAGGCGTGGGCGATGACGGTCGGCCTCTTCGCCGCGCTGGCGATCGCCTTCGGCCCGGTCGTGCTGCCCTACCTGCTGCTGCAGGCGGTGCTCGGCTTCTCGCTGCTCGAGGTCGTCAACTACCTCGAGCACTACGGCCTGCTGCGCCAGAAGAAGGAGGACGGCCGCTACGAACGCTGCCTGCCGCAGCACAGCTGGAACAGCAACAACGTCGCCTCCAACGTGCTGCTCTACCACCTGCAGCGCCACAGCGACCACCACGCCAACCCGACCCGCCGCTACCAGGCGCTGCGCCACGTCGACGAGGCGCCGCAGCTGCCGACCGGCTACGCGGGGATGATCGTGCTCGCCTGGTTCCCGCCGCTCTGGCGGCGGGTGATGGACCGGCGCCTACTCGACCACTACGAGGGCGACGTCGGCCGCGCCAACGTCCGGCCGCGGGCGCGGCGGCGGCTGCTGGCCCGCTACGGCGGAGGTGCTGCTGCATGAGCGCGTTCCGTTGTCCCGGCTGCGGCTACGTCTACGACGAGGGCGAGGGCAACCCGCGCGAGGGCTTCCCGCCGGGCACGCCGTGGAGCGAGGTGCCCGACGACTGGCACTGTCCCGACTGCGGCGTGCGCGACAAGGTCGACTTCGAGCCCGTCGGCGACGGCGACGAGTGACCGCCTCCGCTGCGACGATTGGGGGCGTGGAGGCGCGCACCCCCTACCCGCAGGCCGCCCGGCAGCTGCTGCGCGAGACGCTGTTCGCCGCGGCGCGCGACGAGGTCCAGCAGCGGCCCTGGTCGGAGATCACGATGGCCGAGATCGCCGCCGCCGCCGGGGTCAGCCGCCAGACCCTCTACAAGGAGTTCGGCAGCCGCGACGAGTTCGCCCAGGCACTGGTGATCCACGAGGGCGAACGCTTCCTCGACGCGGTCGACGCGGCGGTGCGCGAACACCTGGACGACCCGCGGGCCGCGGTCGGCGCCGCCCTCGGGACCTTTCTGCGCACGGCGGGCGAGGACCCGCTGGTCCGCATCCTGCTCGGCGACGACGGCGGCGCCGGCCTACTGCCCTTCGTCACCACGCAGGGCATGCCGGTGGTGCAGTGGGCGACCGCGCGCCTCACGGCGACGATCGAGGACGGCTGGCCAGAGGCCCCGCCGGCCAAGGTGCGCCTGCTAGCCGAGTCGCTCGTCCGCCTCGCGATCAGCCACGTGACCGCCCCCGGCGAATCGCCCGAGGCCACCGCCGAGCGAACGGGCGAGCTGCTCGGCCCCTTCATCGACGACGCGCTGGGCCGCAAATAGCGCGTTTCTCCGGAGCGACCGGGGGAGAGATTCCGCCGCTGAGCCCTTTGACAGGCGATGCTCCTGGTCGACGACGCAGCCGGGAACTCACGCGGTACCATAAATGGTATGAGAACTACCATTGACAATTCCGGACGCATCGTCGTGCCAAAAGAGCTGCGTGCTGCGCTCCATCTGCATGGGGGGGACGAGGTGGAGATAACGCTGGAAGAGGAACGGCTCTCGGTGGTTCCGGCCTTCCGTAAGGCTGAGTTGCGCCGGGGTCCGCACGGCTTGCTTACCGCGGACCTCAAGCTGCCCGTCAAGATCGGGCCCGAGGAGGTGCGCGAAGCGCTCGAAAGGGTTCGGCGGCGGTGGTAACGCCGGACACCACGGTTCTGGTGGCCGGGTTCCTGACCGATCATCCAAGCCATGAGCAGGCCGAATCCGCTCTGGTCAAGGCCCGAGCTGAGCGCTGTTTCGTCGCCCATACGATGGCTGAGAGCTACGCCGTGCTCAGCGCTCCCGGATTTGTCTTTCGCGCCGAGCCCGGTGCGGTCCTCGCTTATTGGGACGAGCTCCTCGAAGGCTCGGCGCCGATCCAGCCGCGCCCTGGGGTTTATCGGGAGGCGCTCGGGTTGCTCGCCGGCGCAGCGCGCGGCGGAGGGCCAATCTACGATGCTCTCATCGCCTTGACAGCGCGCGACGCCGACGCGACGCTGATCAGCCTCGATCGCCGCGCCAAGCGGATCTACGAGCTCTGCGGCGCCGAGGTGCGGTTCCTCGACGCGACGTAGCGCAGCGCAACCGCCATCGTCGCGATCTCACAGGCACCGATGTTTTCGGCCCGCGGCCGTGGGTAGCCCGTTGGTTCCGCAAACCAGTAGGGAGGAGCAGCCATGCTCGAGCTCACCGACCAGGCAGAAGAGGCGATCCGCGGCATCCTCGCGTCGGACGGCGTGTCCGACAGCGCCGCGTTCAGGATCACCGCACAGCAGAGCGCCGACGGCGACGCCGGTACCGGCCTCGCGGTCTCGATCGTCGACGACGCGCCGCCGGAGGACAAGGTGGTCGAGGGCGAGGACGTCGAGGTGCGCCTGGACGAGCCCGCTGCCGAGATGCTGGACGACAAACAGCTCGACGCGACCGTCGCCGACGGCCAGGTCCAGTTCAGCCTCAGCGCCCAAGGAGGTCAGTAGCGCGGTCGAGGTTTGATTCGCATAGCGGCCCAAAGCTCGACCGCGGCCGGTTTGGGGCTGCACTGGCGCTTTCGCCCCGACCGCGCTAGCTTCTCCCCGTGGCCAAGTGGGGCATCCTCGCGGTGCTTGCCGCAGCGCAGTTCCTCATGGTCCTCGACCAGGCGGTGATGAACGTCGCGATCTCGCAGCTGGTCGAAGACTTCGACACCACGGTGACGACGATCCAGATGGTGATCGCGCTGTACGCGCTGGTGATGGCCGGGCTGATGCTGACCGGCGGCAAGCTCGGCGATCTCTGGGGGCGGCGGCGCGCCTTCGCGATCGGCCTCGTGATCTACGGCTGCGGCTCGGCGCTCACCGCGGCCTCCTGGAACGTCCCCAGCCTGATGCTCGGTTGGTCGATCCTCGAGGGGATCGGCGCGGCGCTCGTCCTGCCGGCCCTGGTCGCGCTCGTCGCGAGCTCCTACAGGGGCGGCGAGCGGGCGCTCGCCTACGGCGTGCTCGGCGGGGTCGCCGGGGCCGGGATCGCGGTCGGCCCGATCCTCGGCGGCTGGATGACCACCGACTTCAGCTGGCGCTACGTGTTCGTCGGCGAGGTCGTCGTCGCGATCGGCATCCTGATCGGCACGCGGATGATCCACGAGCCGGCGCGCGAGCGCGGCGCGCCGAGCCTCGACTGGGTCGGCAGCGTGCTCTCGGCCTCCGGCCTGGCGCTGATCGTCTTCGGCGTCCTCCAGGCGAGCAACTGGGGGTGGCTGGCGCCCGCCGACTCGCCGGTCGAGCCGTTCGGCTTCTCGCTGACGCCGTTCGTGATCGGCGCCGGGGCGCTCGTCCTCGCCGGCTTCGTCGCCTGGGAGCGGCGCCGCGAAGAGCGCGGCCTCGACCCGCTCGTCCACCTGCCGCTGCTGCGCATCCGGGCGCTGCGCGGCGGCGTCTCGATGCTGCTCGCCCAGAACCTGATCCTGATGGGGATCTTCTTCACGATCCCGCTCTTCCTGCAGATCGTCCAGGGGCTCGACGCGCTCGAGACCGGCGTGCGCATGCTGCCCGCCTCGGTGGGGCTCTTCCTCGCCGCGATCGCCGGCTCGGCGCTGGCGAAGCGCTTCGCGCCGCGGCCGCTGGTGCGGGTCGGGCTGCTCATCGTCCTGGTCGCGATCGTGATGCTGCTGTCGACGATCGAGCCCGAGCTCGACAACGGCCCCTTCCTCGCCGCGATGGGGGTGCTGGGGATCGGCATGGGCCTGGTCGTCTCCCAGCTCGGCAACGTCGTCCAGTCGTCGGTCGGCGACGAGGATCGCAGTGAGGCCGGCGGCTTGCAGAACACCGCGATGCAGCTCGGCTCCTCGCTCGGCACGGCGCTGCTCGGGGCGATCGTGATCACCGGCCTGATCGCCGCCTTCAGCGCAAACGTCGCCTCCGACCCGAGCATCTCCAGGGACGTCTCGAGCGAGCTCGAAACGCAGCTAAGCGCCGGCGGCAGCTTCGTCGCGGCGGCGGAAGTGCGGGCCGGCGCCGAGGCGGCCGGCCTCGACCCGGCGACCGTCGACTCGCTGGTCGGCCATTACGAAGACGCGCAGCTGAACGCGCTGAAGCTCGCCTTCCTCTTCGCCGGCTTCCTCACCGTCGCCTCGTTCTGGATGACCCGGCGGCTGCCGACGCGGCGCTTCGAGGAGCTCCAGTCCGCTCCCGACCCGGCCGCCGCTGAGCCGCTCGCCGCCTGAGCCGGCCTCAGTCGTCGTCGTGAAGGTGGCGGAGCGACCAGGCTTGGAACCAGATCAGGCCGATGAGGATCGCGCCGAAGGCGACAAAGGGGGGAAGCCAGCCGCCGGGGCGGGCAATCGCGAGCGCGGCGACGACGAAGGCGTCGGCGGCGAGTAGGAAGCCGACCAGCACCGGCCGTATCGCCGACCAGCCGGTCGCGCCGCTCAGCTCCCCGAGGAAATGCTTGCCGCGGCGACGTCCTTCGGCAGCAGGTCCCGGAAGGCGAAGCCGTCACGGGTCACGGCCTCGCCGAGCTCGACCTCGATCGGATACTCGAAGATCGGGCCGGCGTGGACGAAGGTGTGGAACTCGCCGTTCTCGCCGCAGGGGTCGGCGCTCGGTGGCAGGTCGGCGAGCAGGTTCTCGTCGAATGGCCTGCCGGCGAAGGAGGGGTCGATCTGCGACGGGTCTACGCAGACCAGCACCGCCTCGAAGCCGGCGGCGATGAACTCGCGCGCGAGCTCCCCGGTGTCGCGTCCCCAGACCGGGAAGAGCGCTTCGCGGTTCGCGCCGCTCAGCCGCTCTTCGCGGTAGGCGCGGATCTCCTCGAGGAAGAGGTCGGCGAAGGCGATCGCCGCGGCGCCGGCGAGCGGGGGAGAGGAGAGCGCAGCGGCCATCCGCTGCTCGTAGACCTCGTTCGGACAGGCGGCCGGGATGCCGATCTCGACCAGCTCGATCCCGGTCGCCGCCGCCTGGGCGCGCAGCAGCTCGCCGCGCACCCCGTGCATGCTGATCCGGTCGTAGTCCTCGGTCAGCGTCGTCAGCAGCGCCGCCGGCTCGACCCCTTCCCGCCGCAGCGCCCACAGCGCCAGCGCGGAGTCCTTGCCCCCGCTCCAGGACAGCGCCACCGTCGGCTCGGCACCCATCGCCCCCGACAATAGCCCGCAGTGGGCCGACGGGCCGAAAACCCACGCATATCGTGGGAAATCGGCCCGTCGGCGGGTATTAGCGGAGTAGCTGGGTCACGCAGCGGTAGGGGAGTTCGCTGGTCAGGGCAAATGCTTTCTCGGTCCCGGTGTTGTTGACGCCGATCGCTTTCGTCGCTTCTGAGTCCGTGACATAGAAGCTGTCCGTCCACTCGCCGTTGCCGGCGGCGACGTTGCCTAGCGCAGCGGCGGCTGCGGTCAGCTCGCCTGGGACAGGCAGCCTGAGGCCCTCGTCCGCGCAGTCGGTAACCGCGTTGCCCCAGATCGCGGCGGCTCGGGCGCCGGAATCGAAGCACAGCCCCTGGACCGCTTTCATCCCACTCGGACATGCGGCGCTGAAGCCGCCGATCTTGTCGGCCTCGGCGGCGCTCGGCACCTGGTCGAGGGTCGACTCCTTCACCTTCGGCCCGGTGACCGCGTCGTCTTCGATCTTGCCGGTGCTGATCGCGCCGGAGCCGATCTTTCCGGTCTGCACCGATTCGTTGCCGAGCCGGCTCGTGTTCACAGCGAGCTTGCGCAGATGGCTGGTCCCCACCGCTTCGCCCGCCAGCTTGGCGCCGGTGACGGCGCCGTCGCGCAGCCGGTTGGTGACGATCGCGTTCTTGGCGATCTTCCCGGCCCGCACGGCTTCGAAGGCGATCTTGCCGGTGCGCACGGCGTTCTTGTCGAGGAAGCCGGTCCGCACCGCGTTCGGCTGCAGCTGTCGGGGCCCGACGCTGTTGCGCGGCAGCTGATTGGCGGCGATCGCCGTGGCGCCGCCGAGCGCCATGAACAGGGCGATCGTCGCGGTGACGTTTGCGTAGGTGAGTCGCTTGCGTATCTGTCGCACGTGTCTCCTTCGGTCGTGGTCTCGTAATTCTCTCTTCAGGAGACACCCGGCGAGCCCTTCCGGAGCGCCGCTCCCCGGATCGGGGCCTCAGCCGCACGAAGTCGTGCGCAAGCGCATCCAGCGACGTAGGCGCCGCCCGTGCAATGTAAGCGTCTTATATCGCCGATAAAGGCGCTATAATGGCTACTGATTACGCAGTCCCTCCCCCGGGCGGTCGGCCGTGCACGACTACGTCGAGTTCCTCGCCTCCGCCTACTTCCTTCTCATCGCCTACTTCTGGCGCAGCGACTCGGACTCCGAGGCGCTGTCGAAAGACAAGAAGCTCTACTTCGGGGATCCGCTGCTGTGCTCCGTTGCCCGCGATCTGGCTCCGGGCTTGGCGCCGGACGTGCCCGCACTGGTCGAGAACGTGGTTGCGCTGGCGCTCTATCACCGCTACGAGGCGCCGTCCTCACGCCTCGAAGGCGTTGCGCCCTCGTCTCTGCATGTCTGGCAGACGCGCCGAGCCGGGGAGATCGATTTCGTCTGTGGTCCGCGTTCGGCTCCCGAGCTGGTCGAGGTCAAGTACCAGGCAACCCCGGACCTGCGCCGAGTGGCGGCGATCCCCCGGGCGTTCCCGGGGCGTCCTGTGGCGGTTGCGACCAGGGACAGCTTCGAACGCCGCGCCGGTTACGCTCTCGTTCCCGCCCCGATCCTGCTCTGGGCCCTGGGGTAGGGCTGCTCCGGATGCGGGAGTGAGAGTTCTCTTACAAACGGGCCTCTTTGCCCGGTGCTTAATCCCCGCTTGGCAGGGTGCCTCGGGCATGTCCCGCCGGGAGATCCCGCTGCTCGCACTCGCCGCGATCGTCGCCGCCGGCGCCGCCCTGCGCTTCGCCACCCTCGACCTGCAGAGCTACCGCTACGACGAGGCGGTCACCGTCGGCCGCATCCTCCATCCGAGCCTTTTCGACACGCTCTCGGCCTCGGTCCGCGGCGAGTCGACGCCGCCCCTCTACTACCTGCTGGCGTGGCTGTGGACGCGGCCGTTCGGCGGCGGCGAGATCGGCCTGCGCTCGCTCTCGGCGCTTTTCGGGACCGCCTCGATCGCGGTCGTCTACCTCGCCGCGGTCTCGCTGCCGCTGCCGCGCCGGGCGGCGCTGCTCGCGGCGGCGCTCGTCGCTGTCAGTCCGGTGCTCGTCTGGTTCTCCCAGGACGCCCGCGCCTACGCGCTCGTCTTCCTGCTCACCGCGCTCTCCTTCCTCTTCTTCGCCCGTTCCCGGCGGGGAACGGCCGGCGCGATCTCGCCTGGTGGGCGGCCTGCTCGGCGCTGGCGCTCGCGGCCCATTACTTCGCCGCCTTCGTCGTCGTGCCCGAGGCGGCGCTGCTGCTCTGGGGATCGGCCGGCCGGCGGCGGGTCGCCGTCGCCGTGGCGGCGGTCGGCGTCGCGGCCCTGCTGCTCCTGCCGATCGCCCTGCACCAGCGGGGCAACGCCCACGCTTCCTGGATCGCCCGCCAACCGCTCTCCCAGCGCCTCGGGCGGGCCGGGGCAAAGCTGATCGGCGAGGACAACGGCAACGAGCACGGCAGCCGCGGGGCGGGCCCGATCCCCCTCGCGCTTCCGGCCGCCCTGGCGCTCGCGGCGCTGGCGCTGCTGCTCTGGGGTGGGGACGGGGAGGAGCGGCGCGGCGCCGGGGTCGCGGCGCTGGTTGGCGGGGCCGGCCTATTGCTGGCGCTACTGCTCGCGGCGCTCGGCGCCGACTACATCGACGGACGCAACCTGCTGCCGCTGTTCGTGCCGTTGACGATCCTGCTCGGCGCCGGCTTCGCGGCCCGGCGCGCCGTGCCGGCCGGCCTCGCGCTCGGCGCGGCCTTCTGCCTCTGCGCGCTCGTCTTCACGCTCGAGATCTACCGCCTGCCGAGGCTGCAGCGGGAGGACCTGCGCAACGCCGCGGCGCGGGTCGGGACGCTGCGCGCCGGCGAGGTCGTAGTCGCCCCGCGCTACTCGGCCGGGCAGCCGCTGCGCTACTACCTCGGCGCGCGGCCCGCTACCGCACCGCTGCTCCGCCTGCGCACGATCGACCTCGTCGGCTCGGCCGCCGCGGCGCGCGCCAACGCCGCCCGCCTGTTGCCGCGCGCTTTTCGCCGCACCGGCGCAGAAGCCGTCTCCTACGACTTCACCTTGACCCGCTTCCACAGCCCGCACCGGGTGAGCGTTCCGCTGAGGACGCTCGAATCCGGCGCGCTGGTCGGCGGCGGCGAGCGTGCTTCGGTCCTCGCGGCAGGACGATGCGCCGCAGCCGCCACGGCGCGATGCGATGTGAGTCGCGCATACAGGAGAACCAAGAAGAAGCGGCTAAACCCCCAGATGAGCCTTCGCTGAGAACCTTGCCACGATTCCCAGCCGCGCGTGAACCTCGGGAGACGCCGCGCCTTCGCCGTGCCGGTCGCGCCGCGTCTTTGAACCCGGCCGGCGCGCCGGGTGTTCTATTCGCTCCTACGAGGTCTCGACGTGAACGCGGTTCTCGTCGCTCGGCGCGGGGCGCAGGATGAGGACCTCGGCGGGGGCTCGGTCGAGCAGCCAGACCAGGTCCTCGCCGGAGAGGCCGGCCTCTCCGGTCGCCGTGGCCGGGACGACGACGCGGTCGAAGCTCTCGCGGCAGAGCAGTCGTTGCAGGGCGTGGCGGTAGGAGCGGCCGCGCTCGATCCGCGCGTCGACGGCGACGCCCTGCGAGGTCGCCCGCTGTTCGATCGCCTCGAGCATCGGCATCGCGCGTGAGGCCTCGGCGGGTATCGCGCAGTCCAGCGGCAGCTTTTTCGGCACCGTCGCCAGATAGGCGGGCATCAGGGTGGCGTGCTCGGCGCGGGCGAGTCGCAGCGCCGCGTCGAGCGCCCGGCGCGAGATCTCGGTCCCGGTGAACGGCAGGAGGATCTGGTGCACGGTCTCGGCGCGGCGCGCGCTGCCGCCGAACAGGCCCCGGCGCGCCAGCAGATAGCCGCCCAGCAATCCCAGCGCAAGCGCCAGCCCGACCAGCACGTGCTCGATCACGATTGCTTCTCTCCGGCGCCGCGGTGGGCGACGATTCGCACGTCGACGCCGGGCGGCGTGGCGCGCATCAGCCGCTGCGGCAGCGGCTCGCGCAGCCGGGACAGCCCACGCGGCGGCAGCGACTCGCCGACCATCACATAGGTGATTCCGCGTTCGCGGATCACCCGGGCGGCGGTCGCCACCAGGTCGTCGTGCTCCTCGATCAGCAGGGTCGCCCCGAGCACCGAGGCGAGCCGGCGCAGCGCGGTCACCTGGCGCTCGACCTCCTCCCCGACGCCCCGGCCGGGGCGCTTGACCCAGAGCAGGTCGAGCCCCGTCCCCAGCCGCTGGGAGGAGCGCCAGGCGCGGCGCACGAGGCGCTGCGAGCTCGGCTGCGGGCGCACCAGGGCGAGCACCCGCTCGCCGACTGCCTTCGGCACCTCCGCCGCCAGCCGCTCCTCGCGCGTGCCGAGCGGCTCGGTCTCGCTGTAGACGAGGCGCTTGGACTCCACGTCCTCGGCGACCTGGCGCAGGCTCACCTCGCGCAGCGCCGCCAGGTTCTCGATCCTGAAGAAGTTCTCGAGCGCCGCCTGGACGTTCTCGCGCGGATAGACCTTGCCGGCGCGCAGCCGCGCCACCAGCGCCTGCGGCGTCAGGTCGATCAGCACCACTTCGTCGGCGTCGCCGAGCACCGAGTCGGGCACCGTCTCACGCACTCGCACCCCGGTCAGCTCGGCGACCTGGTCGTTCAGCGACTCGAGGTGCTGGACGTTGACGGTCGAGAAGACGTCGATGCCCGCCTCCAGCGCCTCGGCGATGTCCTCGTAGCGCTTGCGGTGCTCGAGGCCGGGGGGGTTGGTGTGGGCGAGCTCGTCGATCAGCGCCAGCTGCGGCGCCCGCGCAAGCAGCGCCTGCAGGTCCAGCTCCTCGACCTCGACGTCGCGGTAGGCGACGCTGCGGCGGGGCACGAGCTCGAGCCCGCGCGCCTGGGCGCTCGTCTCGGGGCGTTCGTGCGGCTCGAGGTAGCCGATCGCGACATCGCGGCCGGCTTCGGCTTCGGCATGGCCTTCCTGCAGCATGCGGTACGTCTTGCCGACCCCGGCGGCCATGCCGAGGAAGATCTTGTAGCGGCCGCGCGGCATGGCGCGTTCCCCCTACGCCCCCAGCAGGTTGTGGACGACGAGGTCGATCAGCTTGATCCCGACGAACGGGGTCAGCACCCCGCCGAGCCCGTAGATCAGCATGTTGCGCCGCAGCAGCGCGGTGGCGCCGATCGGCCGGTAGCGGACGCCGCGCAGCGAGAGCGGGATCAGCAGCGGGATGATCAGGGCGTTGAAGATCACCGCCGAGAGGATCGCCGATTCGGGGCTGCCCAGCGACATGATGTTGAGCGCGTCGAGGGGGCCCCGCCCGCCCGCCAGGGCGTAGGTCGCGGCGAACATCGCCGGCAGGATCGCGAAGTACTTGGCGATGTCGTTGGCGATCGAGAAGGTGGTCAGGGCGCCGCGGGTGATCAGCAGCTGCTTGCCGACCTCGACGACCTCGATCAGCTTGGTCGGATTGGAGTCGAGGTCGACCATGTTGCCCGCCTCGCGGGCCGCCTGGGTGCCGCTGTTCATCGCGACGCCGACGTCGGCCTGGGCGAGGGCCGGCGCGTCGTTGGTGCCGTCGCCGGTCATCGCGATCAGGCGCCCGTCGGCCTGCTGTTCCTTGATCAGCTCGAGCTTGCGCTCCGGGGTCGCTTCGGCGAGGAAGTCGTCGACGCCGGCCTCCTCGGCGATCTTCGCCGCGGTCAGCTTGTTGTCGCCGGTGACCATGATCGTGCGGATGCCCATCGCTCGCAGCTGATCGAAGCGGACGTCGATCCCCTCCTTGAGCACGTCCTTCAGGTAGACGACGCCGAGCACCCACTCGTTGCGGGCGACGGCCAGCGGGGTGCCGCCCTCGCGTCCGATCCGGTCGAGCTCGGTCCGCAGCTCGGCCGGGGCGCGGGCGCCCGCTTCGGCGACCCACGCTTCGATCGCGTCGCCGGCCCCCTTGCGCAGGCGGGTGCCGTTGAAGTCGCAGCCGCTCATCCGCGTTTCGGCGCTGAACGGGACGAAGACCGGCTCGTGTCCGGCGAAGTCGTGCTCGCGGATGCCGTAGGTCTTGGCGAGGACGACGATCGAGCGGCCCTCCGGGGTCTCGTCGGCCAGCGACGCCATCTGCGCCGCCTCGGCGAGCTCCGCGGCGTTCACCCCCGGCATCGGGATGAACTCGACCGCCTCGCGGTTGCCGAGCGTGATCGTGCCGGTCTTGTCGAGCAGCAGCACGTCGCAGTCGCCCGAGGCCTCGACCGCGCGCCCGGAGAGGGCGAGCACGTTGCGGCGGACCAGGCGGTCCATCCCGGCGATCCCGATCGCCGAGAGCAGCGCCCCGATCGTGGTCGGGATCAGCGCGACCAGCAGGGCGATCAGGGTCGTCTCCGAGAGCTCGGTGCCGGCGAAGAGCGCGAACGGGCGCAGCGAGGCGACCACGGCGATGAAGACGACGGTCAGCGCGACCAGCAGGATGCCGAGCGCGATCTCGTTCGGCGTCTTGCGCCGCTCCGCTCCCTCGACCAGCGCGATCATCCGGTCGAGGAACGACTCGCCCGGTTCCTGCGTGATCTCGACCACGATCCGGTCCGAGAGGACCCGGGTGCCGCCGGTGACCGCCGAGCGGTCGCCGCCGGCCTCGCGGATCACCGGCGCCGACTCGCCGGTGATCGCCGACTCGTCGACCGAGGCGATGCCCTCGATCACCGACCCGTCGCCGGGAATCGTCTCGCCCGCCTCGACGACGACGAGATCGCCGCGGAGGAGCTCGGAGGCGGGCTTCTCGCCGCCGTCGCGCAGGCGCGCGGTCGTCTCGGTGCGCATCGCCCGCAGGCTCCGTGCCTGGGCGCGGCCGCGACCCTCGGCGAGCGCCTCGGCGAGGTTGGCGAAGACGACCGTCAGCCAGAGCCAGACCGAGACCGAGAAGGCGAACCAGGCGGGCTCGTGGCCGCCGCCGAGCGGCTTGCCGCCGAAGACCGCGACCAGCCAGCCGGCGCTGGTGATCGCGGCGCCGATCTCGACCACGAGCATCACCGGGTTGCGGACCTGGACGCGGGGGTCGAGCTTGCGCAGCGACTCCGACAGCGCCGGGCGCAGGATCTCGGGGTCGAACAGGGAGCGGGGCTGGGCTTCGGCGCTCATCCGGTCGGCGCCTCTTCGTCGAGTGCGAGGTTGAGCTGCAGGACGTTTACTCCGGGCTCGCCGAAGATCCCGAGGAAACGGCCGCTGGTGTGGGCCGAGATCAGGTCTTCGACCCTGCTCAGCGGCAGGCGCCGCAGCGCGGCGATGCGGTGGGCCTGGATCGCCGCATTGGCCTCGGAGATTTCGGGATCGACGCCGGAGGCCGACATCGTCACCGCGTCGACCGGGACCGCGGCCCTGGTCAGCGACCTGTCGAAGGGCCTGTTCAGCTCGATGTAGGCGGCGAGGTTCTTGCGCACCGCTTCGCGCTCCTCGACGCTGTTGGGACCGAGGTTGCTGAACGCCGTCGCGTCCGCCGCGTACCCCGTCCGGGAGGGACGCGACTGGAAGTAGCGCCGGTCGCCTTCGAAGTCCTGGCCGATCAGGCTCGAGCCGACCAGCCGCCCGTTCACGGTCAGCTTCGAGCCGTCCGCCCTGCCGGGGAAGACGAGCTGGGAGATGCCGGTCATCGCCAGCGGGTAGGCGAGGCCGAAGATCAGGGTGAAGACGATCACCGCCAGAATCGAAGTGATCGCGGCGCGGCGCATCTCAGAACAGCCTCGTGGTCAGGCTCTGCACGACCGGGCCGAGCAGCAGGGCGGGGAAGAAGGTGAGGGCGCCGACCAGGATCACGACGCCGACGAGCAGGACCGCGAAGGTCGGCGTGTCGGTGCGCATGGTCCCCGGCCCGGCGGGTGAGATCTTCTTGGTCGCGAGCGAGCCGGCGACGGCGAGGACGAGGACGATCGGCAGGAAGCGGGCCAGGGTCATCGTCGCGCCGCCGAGCAGATCGGCGAGGGGGATCCCGTGCGCACCGACGTTGCCGGGCGCGTCGGGCTGGACGAAGCCGCTGTAGCCGGCGAAGGCGGAGCCATTGTTGTTGGCCTGCGAGAGGTAGGCGTAGAGCGTTTCCGAGAAACCCTGCGGCCCGGCGTTGAAGATCGACTCCTTTCCCGCGCCGGTCGCGATCGCGACGCCCGTCGTGGCGAGCACGGCGAGCGGGGTGAGCAGGATCCCGAGCGAGATCAGCTTGATCTCCCGCGCCTGGATCTTCTTGCCCAGGTACTCGGGGGTGCGGCCGACCATCAGGCCGCCGATGAAGACGGCCAGCAGGACGTAGAGCAGCATCGAGTACAGGCCCGTCCCGACGCCGCCGAAGACGACCTCGCCGGTGGCGATGCCGGACATCGGGACGAGGCCGCCGAGGGCGGTGTAGGAGTCGTGGGCGGAGTTGACCGAGCCGTTCGAGGTGACGGTCGTGGTCGTCGCCCACAGCGCCGACTCGACTATCCCGTTGCGCTGCTCCTTGCCTTCCAGGTTGCCGCCGCTGGAGCCGTCGATCGCGCTGGTCGGCGTGCCGGCTGCATGCTCGGCCGGGGTGCCGTGCTGCTCGGCGGGGATGATCACGATGACGAGGGCGAGGAAGATCGCCAGCATCGCGGCGAAGATCGACCAGCCCTCGCGCTGGCGCCCGACCAGCTTCCCGTAGGTGTAGGTGAGCGCCGCCGGGATCAGGACGACCGAGAGCAGCTCGACGAAGTTGGTCAGCTGATTGGGGTTCTCGAACGGCATCGCCGAGTTGACGCCGAAGAAGCCGCCGCCGTTGGTGCCGATCTGCTTGATCGCGACCTGCGAGGCGGCCGGGCCCATCGCCAGCGCCTGTTCGGCGCCGCGGACCGTCGTCGCGACGCCGGCCCCGGAGAGGGTCTGCACGACCCCCTGCGAGACGAGGATCAGCCCGACGATCACCGAGAGCGGCAGCAGCACGTAGTAGAGGCTGCGGGTCAGGTCGACCCAGAAGTTGCCGAGCCCGGGGCCGCCGCGTCCGACGATCCCCCGGATGAAGGCAAGCAGGACGCAGATGCCGACGGCGGGGGTGACGAAGTTCTGCACCGTCAGCCCGGCCATCTGCGAGAAGTAGGAGAGCGTCGCTTCGCCCCCGTAGTACTGCCAGTTGGTGTTGGAGACGAAGGAGGAGGCGGTGTTGAAGCTGACGTCCCAGGGGGCGGAGTGGAAGCCTTCGGGATTGAACGGATGGAGGCCCTGGGTGCGCAGGATCACGTAGAGGACGACCCAGGAGAAGACCGAGAAGAGGAGCAGGCTCTTCGCGTAGGCCTTCCAGTCGTGTTCCTCGCCGGCCTCGACGCGCAGCACCCGGTAGGTCGACCGCTCGAGTGGGCCGAGGGTCGGGCTGAGGAGGACGCGCTCGCCGTTGAAGACCCGGGCCATGTAACTGCCCAGCGGCGGCGTGAGGGCGATCGCCACGCAGACGAAGATCGCGACCTGAAGCCAGCCCTGCGCCATTAGGGCCTCATATCCGGTCGATCAGGTCGATCGCCCAATAGACGAGGGCGAAGAGACCCACCGAGAGCGCGATCGCGAAGAGGTCGACGAGCACGGTCCGATCATGCGCCGGCCGCCGTCAAGGCCGCGTGAAATCCGCCGCGGCCCGCATACAGATCTTGTGAAGGTTCCTGACGAGACGCAGATGCCGCCAGGCAAGGACGCAGGGAGCGTGGCGTGCTCCGCACGCGAGCGACCGAGGACGCCGCCGGGCGGCATCTGCGGCCGTCAGGCGAAGCGGTAGCCGATGCCGGGGTCGGTCTTGATGTAGCGGAGGCCGTCGGGCGGCTCGATCTTACGGCGCAGGTTGGCGACGTGGGCGCGCAGGACCTGCAGGTCGTCGGCGTAGGCGGGCCCCCAGACCTCGGCGAGCAGGGCGCTGTGGGTCATCAGGCGGCCGCGATTCTGCGCCAGCACCCGCAGCAGCTCGAACTCGGTCGGGGTGAGGTGGACCGGCTCGCCGTCGCGCCGCACCGCGCGCGCCGCGAGGTCGATCTCGAGCCCCTCGGCGACGATCGCCGGCTCCGACGCCTCGGGCCTGGCGCGCCGCAGCACCGCCTCCAGCCTCGCCACCAGCTCCGGCGGCCCGAACGGCTTGGTCACGTAGTCGTCGGCGCCGGCGGCGAGCGCGCGCACCTTCGCCTCCTCCTCGCCGACCGCGGAGAGCACGATGATCGGCAGCTCGCTCCATTCGCGCAGCCGCTTGGTGACCTCGACCCCGTCGATGTCGGGCAGCATCAGGTCGACGATCGCCGCCGCGGGCGGCTTCACCGCGGCGAGGTCGAGCGCCTCCTCGCCGCTGGCGGCCGGAACCGCCTCGTAGCCGGCGTCGCGCAGGATGACCTTCAGCGCCCGCAGGATCTGCGCCTCGTCGTCGCAGACGAGGACCCGCGCGGCGCCGTTCACGCTGCGGCTCCCCCGGCGCAGGGCAGCGAGACGACGAAGCTGCTGCCCTGCCCGGGCAGGGATTCGACCCCGATCTCGCCGCCGTTGGCCTCGACGAAGCCCTTGGCGATCGCCAGGCCCAGACCGGAGCCCGCGCCGGCCGTCTCGCCGTGCTGGAACGGCTCGAAGATGCGTCGCCGCTCTCTCTCGGGTATGCCCGGTCCCTGGTCGACCACGCGGATCGCGATCTTGTCACCGATTCGCCGCGCCGTCACCCTGACCGGCTGCCCGGCGCCGTGGCGGATCGCGTTCTCCAGCAGGTTGGCGAAGCTCCGCTCGAGCTGCGACGGGTCGGCCTGCACGGCGGGCAGCCCGGACGGGAGGGACAGCCGCACGAGGGAGGAGCCGGCGATGGCGTCGCGCGCTCCTTCGAGCACGTCGCCGAGGTCGGTCTGCTCGCGATGCGGCTCGGCCTTCCCGGCCTCGAGGCGCGACATGTCGAGCAGGTTCTCGACCAGGCGCGAGAGCCGCTCGCCCTCGGCGACGATCGCCGCGCTCAGCTCGGCGCGCTCCTGTGCGGTCGTCGAGGTGGAGCCGAGCGCCGCGCCGCCGGCGATGATCGAGGTGAGCGGCGTGCGCAGGTCGTGGGAGATCGAGCGCAGCAGCGCCGTCTTCAGCTCATCGCTGCGGCGCAGCGCCTCGGCCTCGACCATCTCCGCCTGCATCCGGTCGCGCTCGCGCGAGAGCTCCGCCAGCTCGGCGAGCGCGCGGTCGGCCTCTTCGCGCCGCCGCTCAGCCTCGACCGCCTGGGCGCGGGCGAGCCCCGCCACCGCGCTGCTCGCCAGGGCGACGATCGCGAAGGCGATCAGCGCAACCCAGTTCTGCTCGGCGGCGATCGTGAAGCGGTGCAGCGGCGGGATGTGGAAGAAGTTGAAGGCGACCGCGCTGGCCAGCGACGCCAGCAGCCCGAGGCGCAGCCCCCAGACGATCGAGATCAGCAGGATCGCCGGCAGGTAGACGACGCCGAGCGAGACGACCGGCGCCGCCGACTTCAGCGGATAGACCAGCAGCGTCCCCGCAGCGACTGCCGCGAGCGTCGTCAGCAGACCAAGCCATCCCGGAGGCGGCTCAGGGCTCAGTCGAACCGGGAATCGCCCGCGCAGCACGGGTCCAGCGTACGAAATCGGTTGAGCTCCATCGGATCGCCGACCCCCCTGATCGTCGGCGGCGCAGACCGGCAGGTGCTGGAGCTGAACGAACGAGCCGCGAGACTGCTGCGCTGCGAGCACGAGGTCGCGATCGTCCCCGGCGCCACCCACCTGTTCGAGGAGCCCGGAGCGCTGGAGCGGGTCGCCGAGCTGGCAGCGGACTGGTTCTCTCGCTACTCGCCGCTCAAACCTCGCAGTCGATGATGCTCGGCTCGGACGTTGGCACGAGCTGGACGATCGGATGAGGCGATGCTGCCGAAGCAGGACCCCGGCCCCCAGCCGTTCGCGGCGAGGCGCCTGGTCGACCAGGCACATCCCCCGACGGAATAGCGGCAGGCCGAGGCGCCACCCCCCTGGGCGCCCTCGGCCACCGTGATGGGAGCTACGACAGATTGCCCTGGCGGTTGCCGCAGAGGGCCGAGTTGTTGATTCCGGTCTGGTAGCCGTCGACTCGCGATAATCGCCTCGTGACCGACGCCGAGCTCAAGCGTGGGCGCGAGCGCTATGCGCGCCAGGAGTGGGCCGCCGCCCACGAAGCGCTGGGTGCCGCTGACCGTTCCCGGACGTTGCGCGGCGCCGACCTGGAGCGGTTCGCCACCGCCGCCTACATGCTCGGCCGCGAAGCCGAGTTCCTCGCGATCCTCGAGCGCGCCTATCGCGCCCACCTTGACGCGGGCGATCCGCTCGCGGCGATCCGCTGCGCCTTCTGGGTCGGGGTCAACCTGACCCGACAGGGGGAGATGGGCCGGGCGGGCGGCTGGCTGGGACGGGCGGGGCGGCTGCTCGAGGAGGAGGGGGGCGACCGGGTCGAGCGCGGCTACCTGCTGCTGCCCCGCGCCTTCCAAGCGGAGGCCGCGGGCGAGCTGGCCTCGGCCGCGGCGATCGCAGCCGAGGCGGTGGGGATCGGTCAGCGCTTCGGCGACCCCGACCTGCTCGCGCTCGCCGCTCAACTGCAGGGCCACATGCTGATCCGCGACGGCGACCTCACCGAGGGTCTGGCGCTGCTGGACGAGGCGATGGTCGCCGTGGCCGGCGAGGAGGTCTCGCCGATCCCCGCGGGGATCGTCTACTGCGGTGTGATCCTCGCCTGCCAGGAGGCGCACGAGGTCCGTCGAGCCGCCGAGTGGACCACCGTTCTCTCCGACTGGTGCGAGCGCCAGCCCGATCTGGTCGCCTTCACCGGACGCTGCCGGGTGCACCGAGCGGAAATCATGCAGCTGCGCGGCGCCTGGTCGGAGGGGCTGGAGGAGGCGGGGCGGGCGCGCGAGCGCTGTCTGGAGGGCGAGAACCAGGGGGCGGCCGGAGAGGCCTGTTACCGGCGGGGAGAGATCCTGCGCCTGCGCGGCGATTTCGCCGCCGCGGAGGACGCCTACCGGGAGGCGAGCCGGCGGGGGCGCGAGCCGCAGCCCGGCCTTGCTCTGCTGAGGCTCGCGCAGGGCAACGGCGATGCCGCCGCGAGTGCGATCGTCCGCGCGCTGGCCGAGACGACCGAAGCGGGGCGCCGGCTTCCGCTGCTGCCCGCCACGGTCGAGATCATGCTGGCCGGCGGCCAGCTGGAGCAGGCGCGTGAGGCCTGTGAAGAGCTGGCGGAGCTCGACGCGAGCCGCAGCACGCCGATGCTCGAAGCGCTCCAGGCCGGCTCCCGGGGCGCGGTAGACCTCGCTGCGGGCGAGTCAGCAGCCGCCCTGGCCTCGCTGCGCAGCGCCTGGGAGCTGTGGCAGCAGCTGGACGCGCCCTATGAGGCGGCGCGGGTGCGGGTGCTGGTCGCTGCGGCCTGCCGGGCGCTGGGCGACGAGGAGGCGGCGGCGCTGGAGCTGGCGGCGGCGCGCGAGGCCTTCGAGCTTCTCGACGCGGGCCCCGACCTCAAGCAGCTCGACTCGCTTGAGACCCGAGGCAGGGGCAAGGGGGAGCACGGCCTCAGCGCCCGCGAGCTGGAGGTTCTGCGCCTGGTCGCCGCCGGGCACAGCAACCGCGAGATCGCCGCCGAGCTCGTGATCAGCGAGCACACCGTGGCCCGCCACCTGCAGAACATCTTCGCCAAGCTCGGCGTCTCCTCGCGCACCGCGGCCAGCGCCTACGCCTACGAGCAGCACATGCTCTGAGCCGGGATCGGGCTGACCACGGGCGTGTGGTCGAGATTGACCACGTCGGCGCGCACCAAGTTGGTCAATCCACGCGATGTGCGGCGTACGGGGACATCGTACGGTCGTGGGGGATACGAGATCCGGCGGCGCTGACCGACTTCAGCGCTGACGACGACAGCTTCGATCGAAGGAGGCGGCGATGGGCGCCAAGACGTACGCCAAGCGTGAGGCCCAGGTAGGGGACGATGACCGTCAGCGGCTGCTGGCGGGCCTCCCGGTGACCGAGCGGTGGCTGGATCCGGCCGGGATCAAGACGGCGATCCTGGAGGGCGGCGAGGGCCCGCCGATCGTCCTCCTGCACGGCCCCGGCGAGTTCGCGGCCAAATGGATGCGGGTGATCCCGGATCTGGTCGCGGGACACCGGGTCATCGCCCCCGACCTGCCCGCGCATGGCGCCTCGGCCGTTCCCGCCGCGCGACTCGATGCCGCCCTGGTCGTGTCTTGGCTCGAGGAGTTGATTGCAAGGACCTGTTCGGAGCCGCCGGTCCTGGTCGGGCACTTGCTCGGCGGGGCGATCGCGGCGCGCTTCGCGGTCGCCCGCGGCGCCGCGCTCGACCGGCTGGTCCTGGTCGACACGCTGGGCCTCGCCCGCTTTCGCCCCAAGGCAGGTTTCGGCCTCACCCTGCTCGCCCTGCAGGTGCGACCCGGCGAGCGAAGCTACGAGCGCTTCATGCGCCACTGCTCGGTCGACCTCGACGGCCTGCGCGACGATATGGGAGAGCGCTGGGCCCCATACATGACCTACGGCCTCGAGCTAGCCCGCTCGTCGAGCGCGAAGCCGATGCGGGAGCTGATGCGGCGGGTCGGCCTGCCGCCGATCCCGGCCGGCGACCTCGCGCGGATCGAGGTGCCGACGAGTTTGATCTGGGGCCGCCACGACGAGGCCAACCGCCTGCGGATCCCCGAAGCGGCGAGCGAACGCTACGGCTGGCCGCTGCACGTGATCGAGGACTGCGCCGACGACCCGGCCCGCGACCGCCCCGAGGCGTTCTTGCGCGCACTCCACGTGGCGCTCGGCAGGACGGTGACCAGGGAGCCGCGAGGGGCGTCGGCGCCGACGACGGCGCACGACGACAAGGAGGAGACACGTGATGGAGCGTGAGCAGCTGCTCGAGCTCGCCGAGGCGATCGCGCCGGGGTGGGAGCGCCGGCGGGAGTTCGTCGAGGAGGCCTGCGCCCCGGTCGGGGCATGGATGGTCAGAGAGCTCGCGCCGGAGCCCGGCGACACGGTGCTAGAGCTCGCCGCCGGCGCCGGCGATCTCGGCTACGGGGTGGTCGCGCGCCTCGGCCAGCGGGGCCGGCTGATCACCAGCGACTTCTCCCCGGCGATGCTCGATGTCGCCCGCCGCCGCGCTGCCGCGCTGGGCGTGACGGGGGTCGACTTCAGGCTGATCGACGCCGAGCGGATCGAGCTCGAAGCCGACTCGGTCGACGGCGTGCTCTGCCGCCTGGGCTACATGCTGATGGCCGACCCCGCCGCGGCGCTGGCCGAGACGCGGCGCGTGCTGCGGCTCGGCGGCCGGCTGGCGCTGGCGGTGTGGGGAGCGCTGGAGCGCAACCCGTTCTTCGCCGCCGTCGTCGGGTCGCTCGTCCGGGGCGGACACATGCCGCCGCCCGATCCGGGCATGCCGGGGCCCTTCAGCATGGGCAGCCCCGAGCGGATCCGGGAGCTGCTGGACGGCGCCGGCTTCGAAGAGATCCAGGTCGAGGAGGTGCCGGTGCGCTTCCGCTTCGCCGATCTCGACGAGTACCTGGCGATCCACGCCGACGCCTCCGGCCCGATCGCGATCGTTCTGCAAGGGCTGAGCGAGGACGACCGCGATGCGGTCAGGGCTGAGCTGGCGGACGGCTTCGCCCCGTTCAGGGGTGCCGAGGGCTACGAGCTCCCCGGCGTCGCCCTGGCCGCGGCGGCCAGCTGATCGGTTTTGTGAGGTGATCTCAGGTCCGCTCAGCCGCCCGGCTCGATGTTCTGGTTGACGCGGAAGAGGTTGTCCGGGTCGTACTCGGCCTTGATCTTCGCCAGGCGCTCGTAGTTGCCGCCGTAGCTGGCCCGCACCCGCTCCTGGCCCTCGTCCATCATCATGTTCACGTAGGCGCCGCCGGCCGAGTATGGGTGGAGAGCTTCGAAGTAGTCGATGCTCCAGTCGCGGATCCGCCCGGCGTTGGCGGGGTCGCCGTCGACGCCGGCGAAGACCGAGCCCCAGTTGGCGTCGCGGTAGGCCCAGGCGGTGTCGGAGGCGTCGGGGTCTTGGGCGGCGCCGTCGATCGGGTAGAGGTGCATGGTCGATTTCATCGTCGGCATCTGCGGTCCGAAGCGAGCGTGCGCGGCGACCGCCTCGTCGGGGATCTGCTTGACGAAGTCGGCCCGCCAGTACCACTGCTCGCCCTTCGGGTAGAGGCCGTCGAAGGCGCTCTGCAGCGCCGGGAACGGCATCGACTGGACGCCGTGCATCAGCGGCTCGGGCGTCCGCTCGAGCAGCGGCGCGATCGCCGCGGCGCCCTCCTCCTCGCCGCCGACGTAGCACCAGACGACCCCGCAGACCTTGCGCGTGTGCAGCTCCTCGGGGAAGGGCGGCGCCGGCGGAACGCTGGTGTAGGCGAAGAAGCCGTTCAGCTCGCGCGGCGCGGCGAGGATGAAGTCGCGGTAGGCGCTCAGCACCTCGGCGCTCTGCTCGACGTCCCAGAAGGTCGGTCCGCCGAAGACCGTGCCCACCTCATGCAGGCGGAAGAGGAAGGAGACGACGACGCCGAAGTTGCCGCCGCCGCCGCGGATCGCCCAGAACAGGTCGGCGTTCTCGTCCGCCGCCGCGCGCACCCGCCCGCCGCCGGCGAGCACGACCTCGGCCTCGAGCAGGTTGTCGATCGTCAGCCCGCACTTGCGGCTCAGATGCCCCATGCCGCCGCCCAGCGTCAGACCGCCGACCCCGGTGGTCGAGATGATGCCGCTGGGCGTCGCCAGGCCGTGCTCGTTGGTCGCGGCGTCGACTTCCCCCCAGGTGCAGCCGCCGCCGACCCGGGCCGTGCGGGCCGCCGGGTCGACCTCGATCTGCTTCAGGCCAGAGAGGTCGAGGACGACGCCGTCGTCGCAGCTGCCGAGGCCGGCGCCGTTGTGGCCGCCGCCGCGCACGGCGAGCAGCAGGCCGCCCTCGCGGGCGAAGTCGACCGCCCTGACGATGTCCTCGACGCCGGCCGTGTAGGCGACCAGGGCGGGGCGGCGGTCGATCATCGCGTTGTAGACCTTGCGCGCCTCGTCGTAGCCGCTGTCCTCGGGGCCGACCTGGCGGCCCTCGAAGCCGGCGATCCTCGCTGCCGCGTTCATATCCGTCCTCCTTGCTCGAAGAAATCGATCTGAAAACGAGCCTAGGGGGCGGCGGCGTCCCTGTCATGACCGGGATTGACCTGATTTCCGGCCCGCCGCCGGCGAACCGATGATCAGACCTGACTATCGTGTGGTCGTGACCGAGGGGAGAGGCGAGCTTCCGGCGCCGCTGCGGCTGGGCTCGGCGCTGCCCTTCGTCGGCCGCGAGGCGGAGCTGACGCGGCTGCGCACGCTGATGCCGAGCGCCGCGGGGGAGGCCGGGCGCCTGGCGCTGCTCGCCGGCGAGCCCGGGTCGGGCAAGAGCCGCCTGGTGCGCGAGCTGGCGGCGAGCGCCGCCGGGCGCGAGCGGGCGCTGGTCCTCTACGGCGCCTGCGACGCCGCGGTGCGCACCCCCTACGGGCCCTTCGCCGAGGCGCTCGAGCCGCTCACCCGGCCGCGGCTCCTGCCCGACCTCCCCGGGGCGGGCCGGGGATCAGTGGGGCGCGAGGCCGACGACCCCGACACCGAGCGCTACCGCCTGCACACGGCGGTCGCCGCGCTGCTGGCCGAGGCCAGCCGGGAGCGGCCGCTGCTGCTGGTGCTCGAGGACGTCCACTGGGCCGACACCCCGTCGCTGCTGCTGCTGGGCCACCTGGCGCGCTCGGCCGCCGAGGCGCGGCTGCTGCTGGTCGCGACCTTCCGCGACACCGAGGCCGAGATGCCGCGCGCGCTCGCCGAGACGCTGGCCGACCTGCGCCGCTCCGAGCACGTCGTGCGGTTGCGGCTCGAGGGCCTCTCCACGGCCGAGGTCGGCGAGCTGACCCGCCGCGCCGCCGGCTGCGAGCCCGGCCCCGAGCTGGCGCGCCTGGCGGTCTCGATGCGCGAGCTGACCGGCGGCAACGCCTTCCTGGTCGGCGAGCTGTGGCGGGCGCTCGCCGAGACCGGCGCGGTCGAGGTCGACGGCGGCTCGCTGCGCATCGTCCGCCCGCCCGAGGAGCTCGCCAGCCCCGAGAGCGTCCGCGAGGTCGCCGGGCGGCGCCTCGCCGGGCTGGCGCCGGCGACCACCGAGCTGCTCGAGCTGGCCGCGGTCGCCGGCGCCGGGTTCGAGCTCGACCTGCTGCGCCGCGCCGCCGGGCTCGGCGAGGCGGAGCTGCTCGCCGCGCTCGACGAGGCGGTGGCGAGCGGCATGGTCGAGGAGCTTCCCTCGCCGGGCCTCTCCTGCCGCTTCACGCACGAGCTGGTGCGGCGGGCGCTCTACGACGGACTCGCGCGGGGACGGCGGGCGGAGCTGCACCTGCGTGTCGGCGAGGCGCTGGAGGAGTCCGGCGCGCGCTCGGGCCGCGACCTCGCCGACCTCGCTCACCACTTTGCCGCTGCGGCGCCGCTGGGCGACGCGCGGCGCGCGGTCGAGCACAACCTGCGCGCCGCCCGCGCCGCCGCGGCCGCACTCGCCTTCGAGGAGGCGGCGCAGGCGCTGCGCACCGCGATCGGACTCCGCGTCGACGATCCGGTCGAGCGCGCCGAGTGCTACCTCGAGCTGGGCACGGTCAGCCACCGGGCGGGCAAGGCGACGGAGGCGCTGGAGGCGTTCGAGGCGGCGGCCGAGATCGCCCGCCGGCTCGGCAGCCCCGAGCTGCTTGCCCGCGCCGCGATCGGCTACGAGGACGCCTGCTGGCGGCCGGGGATCGCGCTGCGCGACTCGGTCGAGCTGCTCGAGGAGGCGATCGCGGCGCTCGCCGAGGAGCGCCCGGCGCTGCGCGTCGAGCTGCTCGCCGGCCTGGCGCGGGCGCTCGACTTCCAGGGCGAACGGCGGCGCGGCGCGATCGTGCGCGGCAACGCGGTGGACCTGGCCCGCCGCCTCGAGGACCGCGCGGGGCTCGCCAAGGTCCTCGTCCGCTCCTACTGGTCGCGCGGCACGAGCCCGCTCGAGGAGATTCTCGCGATGCTCAGCGAGGCCCGCGACCTGGCCGAGGAGCTGCGCGACGAGGAGCTGCGCACCGAGGCGATCTCCTGGCGGGTGCCGACCTTCGTCGCCCTCTGCGACCTCGATTCAGCCCGCGCCGACGTGGTCGCGCTGAGCGAGATGGCGGAGCGCACCCGGCAGCCCTTCATGAACCACGTCGCCGCCCACTACGGCTCCGCCCTGGCCCTCTGCGACGGCCGTCTGGCCGACGCCGAGGCGCTGGCGCGCCGCTCCGAGGAGTGGGGGAGGCTGCTGACCGGTCGCGACGCGTCGGGGACCTACGGCATCCAGATGTTCAGCGTGCGGCGCGAGCAGGGCCGCCTCGCCGAGCTCGCGCCGGCGACCAGGATCCTGGCCGGCGAGGCGTCGCGCGACGGCCCCTGGCGGCCGGGGCTGATCGCGGTGCTCGCCGAGCTCGGCATGGAGGCGGAGGCGCGCCGCGAGCTCGAGCGGCTCGCAGCGGCGGGCCTCGACGGCTTCCGCGCCTCGCTCTGGCAGGCCTCCCTCGCCTACCTGGCCGATTCCTGTGCGGCGCTCGGCGACGAGCGGATGGCGGCGCTCGTATATCCGGAGCTCGAGCCGCTGGCCGGCGGCAACGTGATGATCGGCCACCTGGTCGCCTGCTACGGCGCCGCCGACCGCTACCTCGGGATGCTCGCCGCGACCCTGGGCGAGGAGGAGCGGGCCGAGGAGCACTTCGAGCGCGCCCTGGAGCTGAACCGGCGGATGCGGGCGCCGACCTGGGTCGCCCATACCGCCTGGCAGTACGGCCGCCTGCTCGCCGGTCGCCCCGGCGGTCGCCGGCGGGCCGAGGCGCTGTTCGGCGAGGCGGGGGAGCTGGCGGCGCGGATCGGCATGGAGTCGCTGTCTGACCGGCTGCGCCGCCTCGGCGCCGGCGTCTCCGAGAGTGGGCTCCCCGACGAGCTCTCGCCGCGCGAGGCGCAGGTCCTCGCCCTGATCGCGAGTGGGATGAGCAACCGCGAGATCGGCGAGGCGCTGACGATCAGCGAGCACACGGCCGCGAACCATGTCCGCAGCATCCTGCGCAAGAGCGGCTGCGCCAACCGCACCGAGGCCGCCTCCTACGCCCACCGCCACGGGCTCGCCTCGGCCTGAGCAGGACGAATCGCCGCTACGATGGGGGCATGCCGCTGTACGTGATCGAGCGCAACTTCGCCGAGCAGCTCGACCTCAGCGACGAGGACGTGCGCCTGATCGAGGAGATCAACGGCGACGAGGGAGTGCGCTGGCTCTTCTCCTTCCTCAGCGCCGACCGCCGCCGCACCTACTGCCTCTACGAGGCGCCCTCTCCCGACGCGATCCGCGCCGCCGCCGTACGCGCCGAGGTGCCCGTCGACGAAATCGTCGAGGTCGGCCCCGGCACTCCCCAACTCGCGGGACGCCTGCGCGACTGGGCCGACGCCACGGCTCCCTGAGCAGCCCGCATCCACCACCCGCTCGACCCGGTGCCCCGCCTCACTCATCCTCTGGAGAGACGATCTTGATTTGACCCTCGCCCGTCGTTGGCGGCTCCCAGGCGATGCCCTCAAAGAGCTCGCCCGGCGATACCGAAACCGCCGCGGCGAGCCTTACCACCGTATCGACGCGCGCCCTGCGCCGCCCACGCTCAAGCAGCCCGATCTCCGTGCGGTGAAGCGACGCAAGGTAAGCGACATCCCCCTGAGTGAGCCCCGCCGCCCATCGACAGCGGCGCAGGTTCTCACCGAACCGGGCAGCGACCCTGCGGTGCTCAGGCTCGTTAGCCATTCTGTCAAGGACGCTAATAGTCCTCAGCCGAGCGAATGCTTCGCTTTCGGGAAGCAATCGACCCTTGACCGGAGCGCGACGTATTGCTAGCTGGCGATGCCGATCGCCCCGAGGAGGCTTGCCCTGCGTCGGGGCGATCAGGCATGCCTAGCCCGGATCAGCCGGACTTCGTAATCGCCACGATCGGCAGGGTTGACTGTTTGGCCCCCAGCTTCATCGACGCACCCCCTCCCATGATCAAGATATTTCGATTAAAGCTGGCTGCCGACCAGTTTGGGGACGCCTGTGGTTTCGTCTGAGTAACTACGTAGACTTCTTCTCAGTCAATCGACGCGGGCCAATCAGAGGGAGCACCAGTGGGCAAGGTCTGGACCGGTACTAGGGAGCTGGCGGCGTATCTCCGCCGCCTTTCCGTCGTCTATTCGCACGAGCTGCGGCTGAAGATCGTCACGCAGCTCTACATGCGTGAAATGAGCCCGGCGATGTTCTACGCGGAGTTTGGCGGCGGCTCGATTGCAAGGGTCAATCGCCATTTCAAGAGACTCACCCGCGACGATTGGCTGCGGTACATTCGCAAGGAGTCGGGCAAAAAGCGCCGAGGGGGAGTCGAGCACTTCTACCGCGCGACCGAACTGGCGATCTTCGATCACGAGACCTGGTCCGCGCTCCCGTATTCGATCAAGGCAGCCTTCAGCTGGCGAACGGTCGTTCAGCTCGGGGAGCGCGTAGTCGATGCGATGCGGGAGGCAACCTTTGACTCGCGACCCAACCGGCATCTCAGTTGGACGCCTCTGCTCCTCGATGAGGTGGGATGGAAGCGAGTCATTGCTGCAGTGGACACCTTCTTTGCGTCGATATTCGAGGAGCAGGAGGACGCGAAGCTCAGGATGCAGCGGTCGGGAGAGAAGCCGATGTTCGCGACGATCGGGCTGCTCGGATTCGAGTCCCCGATCCGCAAGGGAATGAAGGTCGGACCGGTGCTGGCCGAGGGGATGGAATCGGCCGTGCCGTTCATGCGACGCCTCGCCAAAGTGTTCGGGGACGAACTTTCGCTGCGGATCGTGGCCGAGCTGAACCTTAGGGCGATGAGTGCGACCGAGTTTCATCGCGAGTTCGGAGGAGCATCGGTCCGCGCCATCCGACGACGCTTCAGACTGCTGGCGGACCTCGGCTGGCTCACTCAGGTGGATGCGGTCAAGCGACGCGGTGCCGTCGAGAAGATCTATCGAGCCACCGGGCCGGCGGTGTTCGACAACGACACCTGGGATGACCTGCCGGACGCGCAGAAGAAAGCCCACAGCTGGACCGCGTATCGCCAGCTCATGGATCAGGTTGCGGAGGCCATCGCGGCGGGTACGTTCGACTCGCGCGACGACCGGCATCTCACTTGGTCGCTCGTCGCGCTCGATGAAGAGGGATGGGAAAAAGTTGCCGGCGCGATCGATGCCCTGTTCGAGCTGATCCTCGACGAGGCCAACGCCGCCGAACCGCGCCTGGAGAGATCGGGTCAGGAGCCGCTGAGAATGACGGTCGGGCTGCTGGCCTTCGAATCCCCGAAAGGGACCGAACGCGAGTTCTGACGAAAGCCGGCAAGCCCCTACCCAGCTTGCCGGCATGCCTCCCCAGCGTCGGACGGTCCAGCTCGGGGATGCATGGGAGGTGACATCCCCGAGCTGGACCGTCCGACACCGATACTAGCGATTGACCGAAATGATTTTGGATCGAATAGCGACCCCAATTGAGGCGGGCTGCTCGCGGACCCTCACAATCGAAGCTCAGCTGAGCGCGCGGACAAGCTCTGCGGCGGGTCTCACGTCGGAGATGCGCGCCACGGTCTCCCCGGCGTAGAGCGGCCCGGCATCGAGCAGGTTGGCGGGGCCGTCGTCGGTCGGCCCGAGCGGCGAGAGCAGGCGGCTACCGGGGCGTTGCGCGCGAGCGATCCGGGACTGCAGCCTCTCCGGCATATAGCGGGCGCCGGGCCCGCTGAGGCGATTGAGCGCGCGGTTGAGCCGCGGCCCGCGAGGGCCCCCTGCGAGCCAGCGCTCCGTGGCGGCATTGGCGATCACACGGTGGGGCGCCGGCCAGCCGGTCCCGAAGAGCTCGGTGAGGATCGTCTCCCGCGCGCCGAGCAGCCGCCGCCGGTAATCGGGATGGGCGCGGCTCTCCTCGGAGGCGAGAAAGCGGGTGCCTGCGACCGCCGCGACCGCGCCGGCGTCGAGCGCCTGCCTCACATCGGCCGCTTCCGCGATCCCCCCGGCGAGCAGCAGCGGGAAGTCGTCCGGCAGCGCAGCCCGTGCCCGCTCGAGCAGCTCCGGGGCGGGGACAGTCCCGCGCACGTGGCCGCCCGACTCCACTCCCTGCACGATCGCCGCGTCGGCTCCCGCCGCGAACGCGGCCTGCGCCTCCCCGACCGAGCCGCACTGGTGCATCCAGACGCCCGGCGTGCGGCGCTTAGGGCGGCCCCAGAAGGTGACCACGACGTCGGCGCCGGTCGCCGCCGCGAACCACTCGCGCCGCGCGAAGGGCAGCAGCAGGTTCACAGCGAGCGGCCTGCCGGTCAGCGCCCGCGCCGCGTCGAGCTCGCGACGGATCGCGTCGGCGCCGTTGACCGCGATCGTTCCCAGCCCGCCCGCCTCCGACACCGCGGCGGCCAGCTCGTGGCGGCTGAGGCCCCCGCCCATCCCCGCCTGCACGACCGGGAGCTCGACGCCGATCCGCTCCAGGAAGGTCACGAGGCAACTCTACGCCTGGCGCTCAAATCATCACCATCCAGCCTGGCGCGTCGTACCTGCTCGCCAGCCGTCCCAGCGTCAGCGCGCCGAGCAGCAGCCCGAAGTCGCGCAGGGCGATGTCGTAGTAGCCGGAGTAGGTGAGCAGGTTGACGATGATCCCGCCCAGCCAGGCGGCCACGACATAGGCGCCGTAGCGCGGCTTCAGCGCGACGAAGAGCCCGGCGAGGATCTCGACGACGCCGACGAGGTGCATCGCGGTGGCGGCGCTGCCGGGGACGATGTCGTTTATCCACGGCGCCAGGTAGACCTCCCAGTCGACGAGGACGTTGAAGAACTTGTCGAGGCCGAAGAGGATCGGGGCGACGGTGAAGGCGATCCTCAGCAGCAGAAAGGCCCGGTAGGCCGGGTCGCGCAGGCGCTCCGAGAGCGTCGGCGCGAGCGGCGCCTGCGTCGCCACTGGCCCGATTCTTACCCGTCGGCTCTCGATCCAGGTAAGCCCCGGCCGCTCGCGGTCGCTAACAATGCAATGCCGAGCGCGACGATGGAGACCCCGATGGGCCTCGGCCCACCGGCCGAGTCCGGCGAGCTGATTGCCGCTTTGCGCGAGGAGATCGCGAGCTGCCTCAGCCGGCGCCGACGAGCGTGTGCCGGGCATGCGCGCGCATCTCCAGGGCTGCCCCGCCTGCGCCGAGGACCTGCGCAGCCTGATCGCGCTCCTCGGCGAGTCAGAGCACCGCTAAGGAGATGCTCCGACGGTGCGCTCGGCGTCGAGCGGTCCTCGCTCGGGCCACAGCGGGTAGAGGACGTCGTAGGCCTCGCGGCGAACGTCGACCGCCTCGTAGGCGTCCGCGATCGTCCGCGCCAGCTCGGTCTCCCGGTATGCCGCCAACGCCTCGTCGCTCTCGAAGAAGTAGATCCCGCAGATGTCGCCGGTCGCCTCGTCGCGCCCGTAGATCTTCTGCAGGAGGCCAGGCACCTCACGAAAGCGGGGCCTCCGCTCCAGCAGGCGCCGCTCGAACTCTTCCGGGTCGAGTTCCGAGTTGATCCGCACGAACAAGATGACAGCCATGGATCCTCCGGAGTCGCCTGCGCCGTCAAGTATGCCACGGCCCCCTGCGGGCGCGGCCGGCGCTCGGTCGGGCGGCCCGCCGACATGTCGGCGAGCACCCACAGCCCCGAGGCCGCCGTCAGCCCGGCGACCAGGCCAATCGCGCCTCCGTAGCCGAGCGCGTCGGAGGCCAAGCCGGCGATCAGCGCCCCGAGCGCGTAGCCGATGTCGCGCCAGAAGCGGTAGACACCGACGACCATCGAGCCTCCAGGTCGAATGTCGCGGAAGCGGGGCCTTGACAAGCTATCAAGTGTTCGCTTGAATAGCGGAGCATGGCTTCAGGAGAGGCGAAGCAGGCGCTGTTCGAGGCAATTGCGCTGATGGGCAAGGCGTTCGCCAGCCCGCGGCGGCTGGAGCTGCTCGACCTGCTGGCGCAGGCCCCGCGCGGCGTCGAAGAGCTCGCCGAGCAGAGCGGCCAGTCGATCGCCAACGCCTCCCAGCACCTGCAGGCCCTGCACGCGGCAGGGCTGGTCAGTCGCGAACGCGAAGGCACGAGAGTCCGCTACGCGCTCGCCGGCGAGGAGGCGCTGCGCCTTTGGCTCGCCCTGCGCGACGCCTCGGCGGCGCGGCTGGCCGAGGTCGAGCGCGCCGCCCACGATTACCTGGGCCCCGACGTGGAGACGATCGGCCGCGGGGAGCTGGTCGAGCGCCTCAAGGGCGGCGACGTGGTGCTGGTCGACGTGCGACCCCCCGAGGAGTACGCCGCCGGCCACATCGAGGGCGCCCGCTCGGTCCCCATCGACGAGCTGGAGCGCCGCCTCGCCGAGCTCCCCGCCGACCGTGAGGTCGTCGCCTACTGCCGTGGCCCCTTCTGCGCCTACGCGCACGAGGCGGTCCGCCAACTGCACGGCGCCGGGCGCGAGGCGCGCCGCCTCGAGGGCGGCTGGCCGGAATGGCGCCTGCAAGAGCTGAGCACAGCAAGAAACGAGACAAGGAGGAGAGCTGCATGACCACCACCCAAGGCCGGCTCGATACGGCCGACCTCAGCGCTCGCGTCGAAGGGATGTATGAGGAGGTGGCGCTGCACCCCGAGCACGAGTTCCACTTCGAGACCGGACGGCCGCTGGCCGAGCGGCTCGGCTATCCCGCCGACGACCTCGACCGCATCCCCGCCGCGGCGATCGACTCCTTCGCCGGGGTCGGCTACTTCCTCGATCTGGCGGCGATCGCGCCAGGCGAGGTCGTGCTCGACCTGGGCAGCGGCTCGGGGACCGACGCCCTCCTCGCCGCGCTTGCCGCGGGCGAGGCCGGCACGGCGATCGGCGTCGACATGACCGACGAGCAGCTGGCCAAGGCGACCCGCCTCGCCGAGGAGGCCGGCATCCCCAACGCCGAGTTCCGCAAGGGCCAGATCGAGCGGCCTCCGGTCGACCCCGACTCGGTCGACTGCGTGATCTCCAACGGCGTGATCAACCTCTCGCCGGACAAGCCGGCGGTGTTCGCCGCCGCGGCGCGGGCGCTGAAGCCGGGCGGCCGGCTGGCGATCGCCGACATCGTCAGCGCCACCCAGCTCCCCGAGGGCGTCACCTGCGACGCCTCGCTGTGGGCGGCCTGCATCGGCGGCGCGATGCAGCGCGACCGCTATCTGGAGGCGATCGAGGAGGCGGGCCTCGAGATCCTCGAGCTGCGCGACAACGACGCCTACCGCTTCATCTCCGACCGCGCCGACAATGCCACCCAGAAATACGGCGTGACCAGCGTCTCGCTGCTCGCCCGTCTGTCCGAGGAGGGATCGCGATGACCGAAGGTGCAGAACGAGTTGTGGTCGGCTGTACGCACGGCGAGGAGGACCCCGATCGGGTCGTCGCCGCCTACCTGACCGCGGTCGCCGCGCTCGAAAAGGGCAGGGAGGTGGTGATGTGGCTGACCGTCGACGGCGTTCGCCTCGCGCTGGCGGGCTATGCGGATCGCATCCGCGCCGGCATGGAGCCGCCGGTCGAGCGCGTCCACGCGCAGTTCGTCGACAAAGGCGGCCGCTTCTACGTCTGTCCGATCTGCTTCAAAGAGCGCGATCTCGACGAGTCCGAGCTGGTCGAGAACGCCGAGCTCAAGGGCGCCACGCCGCTGATGGAGTTCGCCACCGAGGGGACTGTGACGTTCAGCTATTGAGTTCCATCAATACGACGACGTGGTCTGGCGCTACGGCACCGACCACAAGCTCGGCGGCCCGCACGACGCGCCCAACGCCGGCGAGATCCTCTGCGCGGCGTTGGCCGCCTGCATGGACAACATCTACCGGATGCTCGCCGGCCATCTCGGCATCGAGCTGCTCGACCTCGAGGTCGAGGTCACCGGCGACGTCGACGTGCGCGGCTGCATGGCGATCGACCCTGAGGTCTCGGAGGCGGTCATCGCCGTTGAGGGAGAGCCGCTGCGTCCCTCGACTCACACGGTGATCACCGAGACGCCGAGCGGCGAGTGGGCGATCGGCGGCCAGCCATTCAGCGCCGAGGACATCAGGGCGAAACGAGGGGTCTGAGCGCCGGGAAGCGCGGGCGCTCAGGCGCCCGCGCGGGCGCCATTCAGGTTTGTTAGCGTCGATCGCTCTCCGATCCAGCAGATACCCGGGGGAGGACCAGTGCAGGAACGACAGGGTGCGGTGGCCTGACTGCCATGGCAAACGCGGAGAACGACAGCGCCGAGGCCGTCGAGCAGCTGATCGAACGCTACAACGACGCCTGGAATCGCCACGACGTCGAGGCGATCGTGGCCATGCACGCTCCCGACATGGTGTTCGAGAACCACACTGCGGGCGAGCGGGTCGAGGGCGCGGAGGTCCGCGACCACGTCGCCTCGATCTTCGCCGCCTGGCCCGACCTGCGGTTCGCCACCCGGCGGTTGTACGCGCGCGAGGGGCTGGCCGTCTGCGAGTGGACGGCGACGGCGACGCACACCGAGACGATGCGCCGCAGCGGGCTCGAGGCCGAGCCGAGCGGCGCGCGGCTCGAATGGGACGGCGTCGACGTCTTCCCGATCGAGAACGGCCAGATCGTGCGCAAGGACGTCTACGCCGACTCGCTCTCGATCCTGCGCGGCGTCGGCCTGGTCGACTGAGCCCGACGAGGCGATGCCTCAACGCCTGGCTCGGTCAAGCGCATCGTCGCCGTGGTGGAGAGGATTCCCAGGCCACCTCTGTCGGTGCGGACGATCGCCCTGCCCGTGCGCTGGAAGGCCGGGAGCTCGATCAGCTCGGCCACGTCCTGGTGCTCGCCGACGACCAGCTCCGGGTCACGCGCCGCGGTCTCGACGCCGTGGCACCGTGCAACGACGTGTGGCCGAGCTCTGCAGGAGGATGCTGGCGAAGAGCAGCAGCGCGCTGAGCAGACCGAGGCCATAGGCGGCGCCGGGAGCGATCTCCGGCGCCCGGCCAGCCACGAGCCGCACTGGTGCATCCAGATGCCCGGCGTGCGGCGCTCAGGGCCGCCCGAGAAGGCGACCACGACGTCGGCGCCGGTCGCCGCCGCGAACCACTCGCGCCGCGCGAAGAGCAGCAGCAGGTTCACAGCGAGCGGCCTGCCGGTCAGCGCCCGCCCCGCGTCGAGCTCGCGACGGATCGCGTCGGCGCCGTTGACCGCGATCGTGCCCAGCCCGCCCGCCTCCGACACCGCGGCGGCCAGCTCGTGGCGGCTGAGGCCGCCGCCCATCCCCGCCTGCACGACCGGGAGCTCGACGCCGATCCGCTCGAGGAAGGTCACGAGGCAACTCTACGCCTGGCGCTCAAATCATCACCATCCAGCCTGGCGCGTCGCACTCGCTCTCGCTCGCTTCAAACGTCGCTCCCTCCATCTGATGTCATATATGGCATAATCAACGCATGAATGTCGCTGAACTGCTCAAGCAGGCCCGTCGACGCCATGGGCTCAGTCAACGCACGCTCGCCCTGCGCGCCGGCACCGATCAGGCGGCGATCAGCCGCATCGAGCGCGGGCAGGTCTCGCCCAGCATCGAGACGGTCGAGCGCCTGCTGGCGGCGATGGGGGAGGAGCTGGAAGTGGCGGCGACGCCGATGGAGCGCGAATACGATCCGCTTCACCTGCGTGCGGCGCTCCAGCGGACGCCAGCCGAGCGATTGCGACTGGCCATCTCCTGGAACCGGCTGGCGGCTGATCTCAGCGAGGCCTGGGCGGCGCGCGCGTGCAGGCTGACGGCGACAGCGCCCGGTCGACGCCCTGCGGATCTTCGAGGAGCTCGTTCGGCACGAGGTCAACTTCGTCCTGGTGGGAGGGCTGGCGGCGCAGACGCACGGCAACACGCGGATGACGACGACGTCGACGTGAGCCGGACCCGGCGAACCTGTATCCGGCTGGCGAATGCCCTGAACGCGCTGAACGCGCGAGTGCTCAGCCCGGGCAGCGAGGGCATAGACATCGACGCGGCGATGCTGCCGCGGGCGACGATCTGGCAATTCGCGACGCCGCACGGCGACATCGACATCCTGCACGACGCCCCCGGGGCGGCGCCGTTCGAGGGCCTGCGCGACCGCGCGCTCGTTATCGCGCTCGGCGACGTTCAGGTCCCGGTGGCCGGCCGCGACGACCTGATCCGGATGAAGCTCGCCCGCGGACGGCCGGTGGATCGCGCCGACGTGGCGGCGCTGACCGATCCCGAGG
>CAWIFA010000012.1:0-103861 GCA_963835315.1 uncultured Solirubrobacterales bacterium
GCGGGAGGCTCGGCGACGGCGGTCGCGGCGGGCGCCTCAGGCTCGCTCGCGCTGCGGCGGGCTCGGCGGTCGCCGGCGCGGCAGGCGCCGGAGGCTCGGCCGCCGGTGCAGGCGCCTCGGGGCGCTCGCGCGACGCCCCCGGGCCGGGGGCACTGGTCGCCGGCGGCGCCATCACGGGCGTGTCGGCGTCGACTTTGAAGATCCGGAAGCGCAGCACGCCGTCGGCGATCTTGAGGTTGTGGTCGAGCTGCTCGAGCAGCTCGGTCGGCGCCTCGAAGCGGAACCAGCGGTAATCCGCCTCGTTGCACCGCTTGATCTCATACGCCAGCTTGCGCAGGCCCCAGACGTTCTCATTCTTCAGCGTCCCGGCGCCCTCGATCTGCTTCTTCGCCTCGTTGGCGACAGCGTCGCGGGCCGGGGCGTCCTGCCCGGGGTCCAGCATCAGAACCAGCTCGTATTCGCGTGGTGCGGCCAAACGGCGACGCACTATAGCGACGGGCTTCGAGAGGCGGGGCTACGGGCAACGGCCTCCCGGCTCAACTTTTTCGAAGAGTCGGATCGCAGCTGTCGCCCGCGGCAGTCGACGAAAAAGTACAAGCCGCCGGGAGGGTCACCCGGCATCCCCGCAATGGACGATCTAGTGGGGCGCGAACTCGGCAGAACCATCGCTCGGGGGTGGGGAAGCTTCCGGCGCAACGGGCGCGGGCACAGGTTCGGGAGCTGGCGGGGGTTCCGAAGGAGGAGCGGGCGCAGGGGTAGGCCGGGGTGCCGTCTTTGGCTTACGACGTTGCTTCGGCTCAGGGTTCGGAAGCTTCTGGTGAGCTCGATGGGGCTTCCGCGCAGGCGTCTTCACCGGCGAGAGCTCCTGCACCCGCGGCAGCCCAACATCCGGCGGCAAAGGCTCCGGAGGAGGCGGCTTCAGCACAGATGGCGCAAGCTCCAACCCAATAAGCGCCACCACCAAAACGGCCGCTCCTCTGGCGACGAGCTTCCACTGGACTCGGAGCTTCATGACCTTCCAAGGGTTCAGCGCCCAAGGTTCGCCCCCCTTGGAAGCTGAGAAGGACGCCGGGGGTGGTTCGAGAGTGCCTCGCGAAGCGGCGCCCCGGCGGGCTATCCGGGGCCCGCGTAAGCGGGCACCAAATTCACGAGCGAGCGCAGCGAGCGAAGTTAGGCACCTCTCGAACCACCCCCGGCGGCCACCCCCGCCCCAGCCTCCCGAAGCTCGGCGATGTCCTTCAGCTGGTCGTCGACCCAGTCCCCGGGGTTGCGCGAGTAGATGATCTCCTTGAGGTGCGTGGCGCGCAGCCGCCGCTCCTCGGGCTCCATCGTCAGCGCCCGGTGGATCGCGTCCGCCTGCTCCTGGATGTCGAACGGGTTGACCGAGAGCACGCAGTCGGCCAGCTCCTCGTGCGATCCGGTGTTCTCGGAGAGCATCAGCACGCCGTCGCGCGTGTTGACCGCCGGCGCCTCCTTGGCGACCAGGTTCATCCCGTCGAAGATCGAGTTGACCATCAAGAGGTCGAACTGCTTGTAGCGGGCCACCGCCTCGGGGAAGTTCTCGTAGATCTTCAGGTCGATCGGCATCCAGTCGGTGGTGCCGTGCCGGTGGTTGACGACCGCGACCAGCGCTTCGATTTTCTCCAGGTACTCGGCGTACTCGGGCACGTCCTCGCGCGAGGGCTGCAGGTGGGCGATGAAGGTGACCTTTTCGAGGAACTCCGGGTGCTGGGTGAGGAAGACGTCGAAGGCGGTGAAGCCGCGCAGCACGTTCTTCGAGAGGTCGGCGCGGTCGACGCGGATGATCAGGTGCTCACGCCGCCGCTCCAGCACCTCGCGCTCGTACTGCGCCACTTCCGGCGATTCGGCCACCCGGCGCAGCCGCTCGGCGTCGATCGAGAGCGGGTAGGCGCGGGCGCGCGTCTCGCCGCCGTCATGGCGCACGAGCAGCCCGTCGTAATCGACGTCGACCTCGAGCAGTTCGTCGCAGCAGCGGATGAAGTTGAGGCAGTGCGTGTGGGTGTGGAAGCCGATGATGTCGTTGGCGAGCATGCCGCGGAAGAGCGTCTCGCGGATCCGCCCCGGCAGCACCCGCCAGCTGTCGGGCTGCGACCAGGGGATGTGGACGAAGTGGTGCAGGAAGGCGTCGGGGCGCTGGGCGCGGATCATCGCCGGGGCGGTGTAGAGGTGGTAGTCGTGCAGCATCACCAGCGGCCGCTCGCGCCCCTCGATCTGGCCGAGCACGGCGTCGGCGATGTCGCGGTTGACCGCCTGGTAGCCGTGGTCCCAGGCCTCGAGCTCCTCGCGGCGGATGTCGGGCGCGTTGGAGAGGTCCCAGAGGTAGTGCTGGATGAACCAGAGGATCGGGTTGGCGATGATGTTGTAGAAGCGGTCGTAGGCGGTCGCGTCGCTGCCGACCAGCAGCACGCGGTACTCGATCCCGTCGATCTCCAGGTCGACCGGGCCGCCGCGCTCCTCGGAGACGGCGACGTCCTCGTCGGTCATCGCCGAGGCGATCCAGAGCGCCTCGCGGTGCGAGACCAGGCCCGAGAGCGCCGTCACCAGGCCGCCGCCGCCGCGCCGCACGGTGCGCTCGCCGGCCTCGTCGCGCTCGAACTGGGCGGGCCCCCGGTTGGAGACGACTATCAATGCGTCTTCCACGTCTCCCACATTACTGAGGGGCTGGGCGTTCGATTCCAAATCTGCGTGCGCGCCAGGGTGTGCCTGGCCAAGCTGGGCGCCGCACGCCGACGAGCGAATAGCAGCGCTATTCGTGAGGAGGTGGGTGGTGATCCAGCGCCGCGCCAGGCGCGCCATCCGCGGGTGCGGAGATTTGAATCGGGCGTCCAGTCACTGGAGTTCCACCAGCAAGCCCAGCCAGTCGCGCAGCAGGCGCGGCGAGAGGAACTCGCGCCGGGCGTGTTCCTTGCCGTGCCGGCCGAGCTGCTTGCCCAGGCCGGGGTCGCGCAGGATCTCCAGGCAGCGCCGGGCGCACTGCTCCGGCGAGTCGACGAGGAAGCCGCTCACCCCGTCCTCGATCTGCAGCGGGATGCCGCCGACGTTGCCGGCCACCGTCGGCCGCCCCTTCCAGAGCGCCTCGGTGACGGTCAGGCCGAAGCCCTCGCGGATCGACTTCTGCAGGCAGACGTCGGACTGCGACTGGAAGGCGTTGACCTCGATCGCGCCGACGTTGTTGAGGTTGTTGAGGATCTTGATGTCCTCGTCGCCGTCGGCGTATTCGACCGTCTGCTGGAAGAAGTCCCAGCCCTCGGGGTCGTCGGTCGCCATCGAGCCGACCAGGGCGAGCTGGACCTCGGGCGTCTCGGCCGTCACCCGGCGGTAGGCGTCGATCACGCCGATCGGGTCCTTCCAGGGGTCGAAGCGCGAGACCTGGGTGATCAGCGGCCGGTCGACGTCGATGCCGAACTGGTGGCAGACGAAGGCGGCGTCGTCGGGCGAGAAGGCCATGTTCTTCGGCGAGAGCGGGTCGATCGCCGGCGGGATGATGTTGATCCCGTCGTGGCCGTCTATCCCGGCCGGAACGTAGGCGGGCATGTGCCAGACGGTCGCGTCGTATTCCTCGATCAGCGGCCGCAGGCGGGCGATCGGCGCCGGGTTGGGCTCGGAGAGGTCGATGTGGCAGCGCCAGATCCAGTTGCGGCTCTTATCCGGGGCGCCGCGCCGCAGGCCGATCGGCTGGGGGTCGTGGACGATGATCGTGTCCCACTCGCCCTTGAGGCCGTCGGCGTTGATCTCGTTGATCTCGTCGAAGACCGCCCACTGCTCGTCGCTCAGCGTCTCCTCGGCGCCCTGCAGCGAGTTGTGCAGCAGCTTGGTCGCGTTGAAGAACTCTTCCTTGCCGAAGATCACGTGCCAGTGGGCGTCGACGCCGATGTCGCGCATCAGCGGCACGATCGTGTAGAGGATCTCCGAGACGCCGCCGCCGAACGCCGTGGCGCTGACGTGGAGCACGCGCTGTCCCTCGAGCGGCTTCGCCAGCTCGCGGATCCGCTCGATCAGCTCCTTGCCCGCGATGTGGGTGTAGTCGGAGAGGGACTTCTGGCCGAGGGCGACTTCCTGAAGCATCGGCGTTTTCTACAGGCATCGGCGGCTGGACGCGCGCCAGCCGGGCTATTCGCCCGCTTCGCCGACCGGCCGCTTGCTAAGGGTCACTTCGACCTTTTCGCGTTGCCCGTCCTTGCGCAGCACCTCGAGCGTCACCGTGTCGCCCGGCCGGTGGGCGGAGACGTAGCGCGCCAGGTCGTCCGGCTGCACGACCTGCTCGCCGTCGACGGCGACGATCGCGTCGCCCCCGGTTTCGTAGGGAATCCCCTGGAAGCGGAGCTTTTCGTCGCCGCCCCGCAGGCCCGCTTCGTCGGCCGGGCCGCCGGGGACGACTTCGGCCAGCAGGGCGCCGTGGTCGCTGTCGAGGCCGAGCTTGCGGGCCAGCTGCGGGTAGAGCGCCTGGGTGGAGACGCCGATGTAGGCGTACTCGGCGCTGCCGCCGCGCTTCAGCTGCGCGACCGAGCGCTTGATCGCCGAGACCGGGACGGCGAAGCCGACGCCGTCGTTGGCGCCGGAGTTGGTCTCGATCTGCTGGTTGATCCCGACCACGCGGGCGCCGGCGTCGAGCAGCGGCCCGCCCGAGTTGCCGGGGTTGATCGAGGCGTCGGTCTGGATCGCGCCCTCGATCTGGAACTTGGTCAGCGACTGGACCGAGCGGTCGGTCGCCGAGACGACGCCGACCGAGAGCGACTGCTGCTCGCCGAACGGGCTGCCGATCGCGGCCACCGGCTGGCCGACCGCGAGCGCGCGGTCGTCGCCGAGCTTCAGCGGATGCAGCGCGAAGCCGTCGGGCTCGACCGCGAGCAGGGCGACGTCGGCGAAGGGGTCGTAGCCGACGATCCGCGCCGGCACGACGTTGCGGTCCGGGAACTCGACGTAGACCGCCTTGGCCTCCTTGCGGTCCGCCCCTTCGCCGTCGGTGACGACGTGGGCGTTGGTGACGATGTGACCCGCCGCGTCGAGCACGAAGCCCGAGCCTTCGGCGGCGCCCGCGTCGAAGATCGAGCGGATCGTGACCACTCCGGGCGAGGCCTCGCGGTAGACCCTGGCCGCGTCGAAGCCCTCGCCGGCGGCGGTCTGCACGACGACCTGGGTCGTCGTCCTGGTCGCGGCGGCGGCGCCCGCGGCGGAGGAGCCGTCGCCTTCGCCGCCGCCGCAGCCGGCGAGCAGCGCCAGGGCGAGCAGGGCAATTGCGAGCGGGCCGCTTCTCTTGCGCATACCGTCAGTAAAGCGCCCGGCTCACGCGGGCGCTTTGGCGGGCCGCGCCGGCGGCGCCGCGGCGGCGCCCGGGGGAGCCAGCGGCAGGTCGAGGGTGAAGGCGGTGAAGCGGCGGCTGGAGGAGATCGCGATCCGACCGTCCATGCGCTGCGCCAGCTCGCGCGCGATCGCCAGCCCGAGCCCCGAGCCGCCGGCCGAGTCGGCGGTGAAGAAGCGCTCGAAGATCCGCTTCTGCACGCGCTGGGGGATCCCGCTGCCGTCGTCGGAGACGGTCAGCTCGGCGCGTTGGTCGACGGAGTAGATGGTCACGGTGACGCTCGTGCCCTCGGGCGTGTGGGTGAGGGCGTTGTCGAGCAGGATGCGGATCACCTGGCGAACCCTCTCGGGGTCGGCGAGCGCGATCACCGGCCGCTCCGGCGTGCGCAGCTCGAGCCGCGAGCCGCGCAGTTCCGCCCGGGCGCCGAACTCGCGCGCGACCTCGCGCGCCAGGGCGCTCAGGTCGACGTCGCCGAGCGCCAGCTCGATCCCGCCCGCGTCGAGCTGGGAGAGGTTGAGCAGGTCGGCGGTCAGCTTGGTCAGGCGCTCGATCTGCCGGCGCATCGTGCGCACGAACTCGTCCCGCTCCTCGGGGCTCGGGTCCTCTTCTTCGAGCAGCTCGACGAAGCCGCCGAGGCTGAAGATCGGCGTGCGCAGCTCGTGCGAGGCGTTGGCGATGAACTGCTTGCGGGCGCTGTCGAGCTCGGCGAGCCGGCGCTGCATCTCGTTGAAGGTGCGGGCGAGCTGGCCGAGCTGGCCGCTCGAGTCGACCGGGATGCGGACGGCGAAGTCGCCGTCGGCGACGGCGCGGGCGGCGTCCTCGATCCGGCTCACCCGGCGGGTCACCAGCTTGGCCGAGTAGAAGCCCAGCGCGAGGGCGATCAGCGAGGCGATCAGGCCGCCGACGAGGATCGGGCCGCGCGCCCCGGAGTCGCCCTCGACGGCGACCACCCAGATGTAGATGACGACCGAGGTGCCGACGCCGATCGACAGGGCCGTGGTCGTGATCCGGTTGCCGAGCGGAGTGAGGCGCAGTCGCTTCATTCGCGGAAGCGGTAGCCGACGCCGCGCACCGTGAACAGGTACTCGGGCTGCTTCGGGTCGGTCTCGATCTTCTCCCGCAGGTGGCGGATGTGGACGTCGACGGTGCGCGGGTCGCGGTAATCGGAGTCCCCCCAGACGTGCTCGAGCAGCGTCTCCCGGCTCAGCACCTTGCCGGGCGAGCGGGCGAGCGCGGCGAGGATCTCGAACTCGACGTAGGTGACGGCGACCTCCTCCTCGCGCAGGGTGACCAGGCGGCGCTCGGGGTCGATCCGCAGCTCGCCGTGCTCGATCGGCTCTTCGTCGGGCGCCTCGACCGCCATCCGCGAGCGCCGCAGGGCGGCCTTCACGCGGCTGCGGAACTCACGCATCGAGAACGGCTTGGTGATGTAGTCGTCGGCGCCGACCTCGAGCCCGGCGACCTTGTCGGTCTCCGTCCCTTTAGCGGTCAGCATGATGATCGGCACCTGGCTCGTGCGGCGCAGCTGGCGGCAGACTTCGACCCCGTCGAGCTTCGGCAGCATCAGGTCGAGGACGACGAGGTCGAAGCGCGCCTCGGCGAAGCGCTCCAGCGCCTCGCGCCCGTCGAGCGCCGAGGTGACGTGGTAGCCGTCCTTGCGCAGGGGGTAGCTGAGCAGGGTCTGCACCGACTGCTCGTCGTCGACGAGCAGAATCCGAGTAGACCCGTTAGGCATGGATAAAGGGTATCCCTGTCCCAGGGCGAACCCGCCCATGGCGGACGCGGGAGGGGAGGCCGATCCATATCTGATTCTTTGGGCCTCCCCGGGAGCGGAGCACATGGGCGGAACTTATGCCTTGGACGTATGTGCGAGTACCAAGAACTAAGGTTCCGTCGACGGGGGCCGATATGAGCAATGTGATGCAGCCACAGCAGCTGAAGAGCCTCGTCGAGAGCGGCGGCTACCGGCCCCAGCCGGAGCTGGTCGCGCAGGCGATGCTGCGCCGCCGCGGCGTGCGCGCGCTGCTCACCGGGGCGCCGCTCAGCCCAGCTGATCGAATCCTGCCGGCGGCAGGATCCCGCCGCCAGGCAGCCTGATCTCGACCCCCTCGCCGGCGACGACCTCGCCGATCCGAGTGAGCCGCGTCCCCGCCGCCTCGACGGCCGCGATCGCCTCGTCCAGCCGCTCGGCGGGCAGCGCAGCGAGCAGCTCGTAGTCTTCGCCGCCGGAGACGGCAATCCCCAGGTCGGTGACGCCGTCGGCGAGCGGCAGCGCGGCAGCGTCGATGCGCAAGGCGACCCCGCTGGCCTCGGCGACATGTCCGGCGTCGCCTCCGAGCCCGTCGCTGAGATCGATCATCGCCGTCGCCCCCGAGGTGGCCAAGGCCCGACCCTCCGCGAGTCGGGGCAAAGGCTCCAGCTGCCGTGTCAGGCACGAACGCTCGCCGTGGAGGTTTTCACCGGATAGCGATTCAAACCTCGACGGCGCTCCCTGGTTGGGGGCGGTTTCGGCGGCGGATTCGAGCAGCAGCAGGCCGGCCGCGGCGCCGCCGAGCTCGCCGCTGACGACGAGCGCGTCGCCGGGACGGGCGCCGGCGCGGGTGACGAAGTCCTCGGGGCTCGGTGCGTGGCCGACCACGGTCATCGCCAGGGTGAGGACCGGGGCGCGGGTGACGTCGCCGCCGGCCAGGGTCGTGCCGGTCCGCGCGGCGAGCGCCGCCATCCCGTCGAGCAGCTCGAGGCAGCCGTCCTCGTCGAGGTCCTCCGGCACGCCGAGGACGACGTAGGCCTCGCCCGCCTCGGCGCCCATCGCCGCCAGGTCGGAGAGGGCGACCGCGAGCGCCTTGTGGCCGGCCTGCGCCAGGCTGCTCCACTCGCGCCGGAAGTGGACGCCGTCGACCAGCGCGTCGACCGAGGTCGCGGTGGCGCCCTCCGGCAGGGTGATCGCCGCGTCGTCGCCGCTGCCGAGCACGACGTGCGGCCCTCCGCGCGGCAGCCGCCGCCTGACCGCCTCGATCAGCTCGAACTCGCCCATCACGATCATTCTCGCCCCTGCGGGTACCCGATGGCAGCCCCCGACCCGACTAAGGTGCGACCGACGTGGCAGAGGACCAACCGCTACTGCACAGGATCGGCGCCGCCGGCGCCCGCTTCGGCACCCAGCCGCCGCGCAGCAAGCGCGTCCGGCTGGCGATCCAGCTCGGCATCGCGCTCGTCATCTTCGGCTTCCTCGTCCTCACGGTCGTGCAGCAGTGGTCGGAGATCAAGGACAAGGGCGTCCACTTCCACGTCATCTGGCTGATCCCGGCCTTCGTCGCGCTGCCGGCCTTCTACGTGATGAGCGCGCTCGGCTGGGACCTGATCCTGCGCTTCCTCCGCCACCCGATCGGGGTCGGCCGGGCGCAGGTCGCCTGGGGCCAGCCGCTGCTCGCCCGCTACGTGCCCGGCAGCGTCCTCTACGTGCTCGGCCGGGTGCTGCTCTCCGAGCGGGCGGGGGTGCCGCGGCGGCTGACGATCGCCAGCATCGTCTACGAGCAGGCGATCTCGGCGACCTCCGGCGTCGCCTTCGCCTCCTACTTCATCATCAGCCACCCCGACCTGCAGGGCCAGCCGCTGCGCTGGGCGGTCCTGCTGGTGATCCCGGTGGCGATCGCGATCCTCCACCCGCGCGTCTTCGGACCGCTGGCGAACCGCGTGCTGCGCGCCTTCGGCCGCGAGCCGCTGCCTGGCGTGATCCCGCTGCGCGGCGTGCTCGCCCTGATCGCCTTCTACACCCTCGTCTGGGGCGTCGTCTCGCTCGGCGTCTACTGCGTCGCCCGCTCGGTGACGACGATCCCGTTCAGCGAAGTGCTGACCGTCGGCTCGGCGCAGGCGATCGGCTTCGTCGCGGCGCTGGTGACGCTCGTCGCGCCGGCGGGGCTCGGGATCCGCGACGCGGCCTTCGCCTGGGCGGTCAAGGGCGCTCTGCCCGGCAACAGCTTCGCGCTCGGCTCGCTGATCGCGATCGCCCTGCGCGGCGTGATGACGGTGGTCGAGCTGGTCTACGTGGGGCTGGTCACGGCGGTCGGGCGGCGCCAGGGCTGGTCGGTGGCGACCGGGGTGATCCATCCGTCGCCGGAGGAGCAGGCGGAGGGGCCGCCGCCTGCCGGCGAGACGCCGATACATACTCCGGAGATCTTGTAGGGAGAGGGCGCGGGTGTCCCTCGTTCGGACAAACGGCGATCTAATTAGATCGCCGTTTTGAGTATCCGCCCGCTCGAGGGACACCCGCGCCCTCCCTGCGAAGCGCTTACAAGGGCATGCGGGCTGGGAGCTGGTAGGCGGTCAGCAGGAGGGTTAGGAGCTGCAGGGGTCGGTCGCGGGATAGGGCTACGAGGGGGAGAGCCCAGATCAGGTACCAGGGGAGTAGCCAGGCCGTTGCGAGCAGGAGGAGGAAGCTGGCCCATCCGGCTGCGCGCAGCCAGTCCATTCCTCGCCAGGTCTTGAGCAGGAGGTAGACGAAGGCGGCGGCGAAGAGGGCGAGGGCGGCGGCGCGGACCGCGGCCTCGTCCAGGCCGGTGAGGCGGGCGAGGGTGCTGGGGACGCTCATGTGGGTCGACTTGTGCTGGTGGCGGCCGAGCAGCTCGATCGCGTGCAGCCAGTGCCAGCCGAAGGCAGCGTACGCCGCGACGCCGATCGCCAGCACCGCCAGCGCCGCGCCGAACAGCAGCCGTCCGACGCCGCGTCGATCTTCGCCGCGTTGGACTTTGTACGTGCTGTAGCCCGTCAAAGGTCCAACGCGCAGCCTGGCCGCGATCGCGAAGGGGGCGGCGATCGCCGCCGGGGCCTTGATCGCGAAGGCGACGACGAAGGCGGCGCCGGCGCTTGCCTCGCGGGCGGAGAGCATCGCGGCGACTCCGAGGGTGGCGGCGAGCATCGCGATGGCGTCGTTGTGGGCGCCGCCGACCACGTGGATCAGGACGAGCGGGTTGAGGGCGACGAAGGCGGCGGCGCCGAGCGGCGAGACGCCGCGGCTCGGCGCGATGCGGGCGACGAGGACGGCGATCGCCAGCACCGAGAGCGCCGCCGCCGCCTTCAGCGCCGCCACCGCCCACCAGACCGGCAGCCAGGCGAGCGGGTAGGTGGCGAGGGTGAAGAGCGGGCCGTAGGCGCTGACGACGCCGGTCCAGGTGACGTGGACGTAGACCGGGTCGAGCGGCGCATCGGCCGGGCGGTGAACGTACGGGTCGAGGCCGTGTAGGACCCCCAGCCGGGCGTAGTCGACGTAGCTGTAGACGTCGTGGGAGAGCAGGACGGGAGCCGCCGCGAAGCCGGCGACCAGGACGACGATCGCCGCCCAGAGCAGGTGGGTCCTGCGCTTGTCGGGCCCAACCGGCAGGTCGATGCCCCGGCCTATCCGGCCCCGGCGCCGCCGGCGGCCTTGCCGCCTTCCACCCCGGGCCCCCGCTGCCGTATTCGGGCGGAGGCGGCGGCACGTGGGTCGGTTCCTGGCCGACCCCCGGCGCGTAGGCGTTCGGGTCATAGCCGCCGGTGGCTTCCTTGCCGAGGCGTTCGGCTTCGCTTTCGGCGGCGCCCTTGCCTTCCTTCGCCGTGAAGTCGGACCCGCCGCTGCCCGGGGCGCCCGCCGTGTAGCGCCCGAAGAACGGCGCCCAGCTGATCTGCTGCTTCGGCTCGCTGAACTCCTCGCAGGGCACTTCCGCCCCGCTGTACAGCGAGTGCCAGATCTCCGCCGGGAAGGTGCCGCCGTAGACCGTCTCGCCGTGCACGCTGGTCATTTCGATCGCGTTCGACTGCGGGTAGCCGACCCAGACGACGGTCGCCAGGTTGGGCTGGATGCCGGCGAACCAGGCGTCGGTGAAGTTGTCCGTGGTCCCGGTCTTGCCCCCCTGGCCCGGGGCAGCCGGTGTAGGCGGCGGTGCCGGTGCCTTCGACGATGTTGTCGTGCAGCAGGCGCCAGACCTGGTAGGCGACCGGCGCCGAGACGACGCGGCGCGGTTCCGGCCGTTCGGGCCGCCCGACCTTCCCGTCCGGGAAGACGACCTTGCGCACCGCGATCGGGTTGCGGTGGATGCCGCCGGCGGCGAGCGTCGCGTAGGCGTCGGCCATCTCCAGCGGCGAGACGCCGACCCGCAGGCCGCCGATCCCCTCTGCGGGGATCCCGTCGAGCGGGCTCTCGATCCCCATCGACTTCGCCGTCGCCTTGACCGCCGCCGGGCCGACGTCGAGGTCGAGCTGGGCGAAGACGGTGTTGTCGGAGGCGACCGTCGCCTGCTGCAGGTTGACCCGCCCGAGGTAGCCGAGGTCGGCGGTGCTGACTTCCCAGTGGCCCCACCTCGGCAGGTTGAGGTCGAGGTGCTTGGAGACGTAGTAGGTCGAGTAGGGGTCGATGCCCTGCTTCAGCGCCGTCGTCAGCACGAACGTCTTGAAGGTCGAGCCGGGCTGGCGGTGGCCCTGCGCGGCGAGGTTGAACTTGCTGTCTTCGTAGTCGGTGCTCGTCGCCATCGCCGCGATATCGCCGTTGCGCGGGTCGATCGAGACCAGGGCGGAGGCGGGGTCTTCGGAGTAGGGGAGCGCCGACGCCATCGCTTCGCCGGCGACCTCCTGCAGCCGCGGCTGGATCGTCGTGTAGACGCGCAGGCCGCCCTTGCGCACCGTGTTCACGCCGTAGGCGGCGAGCAGCTTGTCCTCGACGTAGTCGAAGAAGTAGGGCTGGCGCTTCTCGAAGTAGCCGTGGTTCAGGTCGAGCTCGAGGCCGCGCCGCCGCGCCTGGCGCGCCTGGGCGGGCGCGATCCAGCCCTGCTTGGCCATCTTCGCCAGCACCGCGTCGCGCCGCTCGCGCGCGCCGCGCGGGTTGAGCACCGGGTTGTAATCGGTCGGCGCCTGCGGCAGGCCGGCCAGCAGCGCCGCCTGCGCGAGGTCGAGCTTCCAGACCGGCCGCGAGAAGTAGATCTTCGCTGCCGCCCCGACGCCGATCGCCGTCGCGCCCCGGATCGTCCCGTAGGACGCCGTGTTGAGGTACTGGCTGAGGATCTGGCGGCGCGAGTGGCGTTCGGCGTACTCGATCGCCAGCTTCGCCTCGATGATCTTGCGTTCGAGCGTGCGCTGCGGTTCGGCGATGCAGAGGTTGCGGACCAGCTGCTGGGTGATCGTCGAGCCGCCCTCGACCGTCCTGCCCGCTTCCAGGTTCTTCAGCGCCGCGCGCACGATCCCCTCCGGGTCGACGCCGCCGTGCTCGTAGAAGCGCTGGTCCTCGATCGCCACGGTCGCGTGCTGGAGGCTCTTCGGGATGCGGTCGATTGCGACCGGCGCCCGCGCTTCTTCGGACTCGATCACGCCCAGCTTGCTGCCGTCCGCCGCGTAGAGGGTCGAGTTGCCGCCGTGGTCGATCGGCCTGCAGGCGGCCAGCGAGGGCGCCTTGGCGGCGACGTCGAGCACCCAGGAGACGACGCCGACGGCGCCGATCGCGAGCAGCGCGCCGACCCCCAGCCCGACGAGCAGGAGCTTGCCCCCGGCCCCTCCCCGGTGCCGCTGGCGACGACGGTTGCGCTGCGTCATCGTCCTGGAGGCTACTCAGCCACCCGCGCGACCTGTGAGACTTCCGCCCCCGATGGAGGCCAGCGACCTACCGGCGGAGCGCTTCGGCGAGTCGGCGCCGACCCCGCGCTTCCCCTACGCGACCTGGGGCGTGCAGATGGCGATCGGCGGCGTGCTGATCGCGCTCGGCGCCGGGATCGTCATCGGCATCCCGGCGGTGATCATCGACAACCCGGGCAACGGGGACCTCAGCGACGCCGCCAACGTGGTCGTGCAGCTGGCGACGGCGCTCGGCTTCCTGCTCGTGCCGATCGCGATCGCGACGCGCTGGGGCGAGTCCTCGGTCGGCGCGGCGCTGCGGCGGCTCGGCCTGCGCGGCTTCCGCCCCGGCGCGATCAAGTGGATGCTCGCGGCGGTCGGCGCCTACCTCGTCTTCGCGGCGCTCTACACCGGCGTCTTCGGCTCCCCGCACCAGGAAGACATCGCCGAATCGTTCGGCGCCCTGCCGGTGCAGATCCTGCTGATCGTGATCGCCGCGCCGGTCAGCGAGGAGGTCTGCTTCCGCGGAATGCTGTTCGGCGGCCTGCGGACGCGGATGCCGCGCCTCGCCGCGGCCTTCGTCAGCGCCCTGATCTTCGGCGCCCTGCACGCGCTCACCGGGATCGAAGCGGTCCCGGTGCTGATCTTCTTCGGCTTCGTCCTGGCGCTGCTCTACGAGAAGACCGGCTCGATCGTGCCCGGGATCATCCTCCACATGCTCAACAACTCCGTCGCCCTGATCGGGCAGTAGGGGATGGCGCCACATAGAATCCGACGGGTGAGTCGCCACCTCGCCCGCGCCCTGGTTCTCGTCGCCCTGCTGGCACTGCCGGCAGCCGCGCAGGCGAAGAAGCCGAACGGCGGCACCGTGTGGCCGGGGCAGATCGAAGCTCTGCAGCGGGGCGAGTGCGGGTACAACGTCGCGACCTTCAACCGGCGGCTGGGAGACATGGGCTACGTCGCCAACCGCGGCCGCTGCTTCAAGGGCAGGACGGAACGCGGCGTGCTCGCCTACCGCAAGGTCAACGGGATGTCACGCAACACGCACGCCGGCAGGCGCGTGGTCGAACGCGTCTTCGGCGGCCGCGGCGGCTACCGCGTGCGCCACCCCGGGGCCGGCGAGCACGCCGAGGTGCCGCTCGACAAGCAGGTCCTCGTGCTCGCCAAGGGCAGCCGCCCGTTCGCGATCTACCCGGTCTCCACCGGCAAGCCCTCGACCCCGACGGTGACCGGCGAGTACAGCTTCTACCGGCGCGAACCCGGCTACAACGCCGAGGGCATGTACTACTCCTTCTACTGGCACAACGGCTACGCGGTCCACGGCTACGCCGAAGTCCCCGACTACGCCGCCAGCCACGGCTGCGTCCGCACCTTCATCGCCGACCAGCCGCGGATCTACGAACAGCTCAAGTACGGCGAGCCGATCTTCGTCTTCTAGGGCCGGTGGCTGCGCCGCTCGTGGCGCCGCGGAGGAGGCTCGAACAGGTCTTCCCGAAGGGCCATCGTGCAGGTGATCGTGCCGGCGACGATGCCCACCGCAAAGGTCAGGCCGTCGCTCCAGCCGAGGACGGAGTGGGCCGCGCCGATCGTCGTGCCGAGGACGACGATGACCGCCACATAGAAGAGCCAGTGACGAATCGTGTAGATCTTGCTGTCTGAGCGGTGTGGCATCTGTCGTCTTCAGAATAGCGCGGCGGCTATCGAGATCAGGAGTCCGAGACCAAACATCGCGAGAGCGCAAACCGCGACGTAAACCGGCCAGTGATCGGTCTCTTCGGTTCGGCGGTGGCGTACAAGTGCGGCGAGCATCCCGAGCGCAGTCCCGACCGCAAAGAACTGAATCGGAAGATCGAGCGCGTCGATCGATGACGTCATGTCCCAACAAGTCTTGGGGGGCCGAAACTCTCCCCCCTTCCGCGTAGGATTCCCGCCCAATGTCCGACCTCGAGGCTGCCAAGCGCACCCTGCTCGCCGAGCTGCGCGAGCACTCGCTGGTGATCGGCGAGGTGACGTTGTCGAGCGGGGCGACGGCGCAGTACTACGTCGACGCTCGCCGGGCGCTGCTGCGGCCTGCCGGGTTCCGGGCGGCGGGCGAGCTGATCGCTGCCGCGGCGGTCGAGGCCGGAGCGGACGCCGTCGGCGGCCCGGCCACGGCGGCGATCCCGCCCAGCTGCGCCGCCCTCGCCGTCCCCGCCGGCCAGGGCCTGGTCGGCTTCTTCGTCCGCGGCGAGCGCAAGCAACACGGCCTCCAGCGCTGGGTCGAGGGACCCGTGGAGGAGGGCGACAAGGTGCTCGTCGTCGAGGACACCGTCACCAGCGGCGGCTCGACCGTGAAGGCGATCGAGCGGATCCGCGAGCAGGGCCTCGAGCCGGTCTCCGTCGTCGCCGTGGTCGACCGCCTGGCGGGCGGCGGCGAGGCGATCGAAGCGGCCGCGGCCGCCCCCTACCGGGCCCTCGTCACGATCGACGAGCTCTACCCGGACCGCCCCGACCGGGGCTGAGCCGCGCCGGGCCCGGACGGGCCGCCCGCCAGGTCGCATACCCCTCGGGTACCCGAGCGCGAAGCGCATTCCTGCCCGCAATCGTGCCGATCGGGCCGTATGCCTCGAAACCGTGCGCTTTCTCTTGGAAACGGGCACCTTGACAATAAAAAGGTTGCTGTTTACAGTTGCCCCGGTCCGTTTCGAGACCGGTGCGGGGCAGGGAACCGCCGCACAGACGTCGGGCCGCGGGGACGGCCCGAGGGAAAGGCAGAGATTTCGCAGTGAACAGGGACACCTTCATCGCAGCACCCGCCGGGACCGGGATGACCTCTCGCGCTCCCGTCGGCCCCATTGATCAACCAGCTCGGCCGCGGGGCGGGACCCTGCGGCCGTCGTCAATCCGGCCGGCCGGGAGCAACCCGGCGGGCGTTACTACACAAGGGAGATAACACAGTGAGACGTCTAACCATCTTGCTCGCCGCGCTGGCCGCGCTGATGCTCGTGCCGGCCGCGAGTGCGTTCGCGAACGGAACCCTGTTCGTCAACGTCGTCGGCAGCGGCAGCGGCGAAATCAGCAGCGCCGGAGGGACTTTCGGCCTCTACGAAGGCACCCCGGCGATTGAATGCAGCTACGAATCGCCCGGCCCGACCACCGGCACTTGTGAAAACGAACTGGAAGCATTCGAAGAAGAATTCGAAGCAACCGCCCTCCACGCAGTACTTAGCCCCGGTTCGGAACTGATCCGCTATGAAGTGGAAGAAGGTAACGACGCCTTCAAAACTTGCGGCGAAAATAATCCGACCTATGGCTGCGTAGTCGGCTTTCCATACGGCACCAACGGCGAAGCGTTCGTAACCGCGATCATCTGCCTCGAAGGCGAGGTCTTCAATGAAGAAACGCTGGAATGCGAAGGCGCCGTCGCCTCCGAACAACCCCTCACCCTCAAAATCAACGAAGGCGAAGGCACGGTCGTCTCTGACCCCGCAGGCATCACCTGCACGGGCGCATCGGGGACCGAATGCACCGAAGAATTCCCCGAAGGCGAAGAAGTCACCCTGACCGCCTCCCCGGCGGCCGGCTACCGCTTCCAGCAATGGCAGAACTGCCCCTCGGGCAACTTCGGCAACCGCCAGTGCACGGTGACGATGTCTGAAGCAAAGGAAGTCAGCGTCAAGTTCAAGCGCGTCTATGCCCTGACGATCGTCAAGGCGGGCTCGGGCCTGGGCTCCATCTACAACAACAAAAACGGCCTGACCTGCACCCTGCGCTGCCAGACGGTCACGATCCCCTTCCCCGAAGGGGTGAGCTTCACGCTCACGGGCGAAGCTCCCAACAAAGAATTCTATTTCAAGGAATTCACCGGCGGCACCGGCTCCGCGTCGGCCTGCTCGGGGACCGAATGCACGATGACGCTGAGCGAAGCCTCGACGGTCGAAGCGGTCTTTGAAGACCGTCCCACCGAGACGCTCAGCATCGACAAGGAAGGCGGCGGCACGGCCAAAATCTGGGGCCTTCTGTGGTGCAGCGAAAACTGCACCTCGACCTCGGGCGACTTCTTCTCCGGGGAGCCCTCCGCCAAGGAAGTCGTCGTCAACTGGGAACTCGCCCCCGGCACCAGCTCGATCGAGTGGACCTCGGGCGCGGGCACCTGCACCGGCACCAAAACCGCAGTCTCGGGCAGCTGCAAAGTGACGATGAACGAAGCCCACGCATTGGTGGCGAAGCTGGAATAGCCGCCGAAGCAAACAGGCCAGAGCCCCGGGCCACGCAGGTGGCCCGGGGCAAAGGCCTCGACGAGCAACGCAACCGACAGACACACCCGCAAGACCACCGAGCACATGCACAGCACCGACAACCAACTCTTCAAAACGACCGTCGAAGTTCGCGCAGGCGAGCACGACCGGCGAGCGCGAGCGAAAGGCGAGCCTGGCAAGGACGCAGGGAGGGCAGGTAGCAGCGCTACCTGCACGACCGAGGACAAAGCCAGGCGAAGGCTTGCAGCCGCGAGCGCCGGGGGTGGAGCGCCGGAGCGGACTTCGGCCGACGCCGACGGCAGCTGCAAAGTGACGATGAGCGCCGCCGAAGAACTGGTGGCGAAGCTGGAATAGGAGGCATCGCGCAGCACGAGTAACGCAGCGCAGAAGCAAGCCGAAGCCCCGGGGAGCCGCAGGCTCCCCGGGGCGGAGGTTCCACCGCAGCACCAAGACTTCGCAGCAAGCAGCACCGCAGCAACGCCCGTCAGGGAGCGGGCGAGACAAGAGGGACAAAGGGACAAAGGGATTGCAATGAGAGAGGAACGGGACATGGGAGCTGGGGCGAAGGCGGGGGCGAAGCTGTGGTTGGCGCTGTGCGGTGTGCTCTTCGCCCTCGCCCTCGCCGCCGCTCCCGCCCAGGCGACCAAGGTCCACCTGTTCAAGGAAACCTTCGGCTCCGCCGCACAGCCCGAATTCCTCGCACCCGGCCCCGACCTGCTCGACCCCGCCTCCGGCGACCTGCTCGTCATCGACTTCCGCGAATTGGTGGCTCCCACGGTCAGCCGCTTCAAGCCCAATGGCGAAGCAGACCCCTTCGCCGCCCTCGGCTCCAACACGATCGACGGCACGCGCGGCCCGGGAGGCCAAAAACGCACGGAAGAGGAAGTCGGCTGCGCCACGGCAAGCGCCGAAGAACCGGCCTCCTGCGACGAAACCCCCCAGAACGGCCTCGTGCTCGGCAAAGGGTCGGGCTTCGGCGCCTCCGACGAATCCCAGCTGGCGATCGCCCCGCCCAGCGCCGGCGCCAGCGCCGGGAACATCTACGTCACCCAGTCCGAAGCCCGCCTGATCGACATCTTCGCCGCCGACGGCCACTACCTCGGCCAGATCACCAAGGCCGGCGCGACCAAACTCGAAGCCCCCGACGGGATCGCCGTCGACGCCGCCGGCAACCTCTACATCTCAGACCGCCCCGCCAACCAGATCTACAAATGCACCCCCGCCGCCAACCCGCCGGTCAACGCCGACTGCGCCCCCTACTCGAGCGCCGTGCTCGGCCCCAAGGCGCTGGCGGTGGGCGCCGGCCCCAGCGCCGGCTCGCTCTTCGTCACCAGGCGCACCGGCGGCTCGTTCTACTCCGGCGGCGTCTTCAAGCTCGCCCTCGCCGGCGGCGCCCTCGTCTCAACCGTCTTCGAAGGCGTGACCGGCCCCGGCGCCGAAGTCAAGACGATCGGCGTCGACCCCTCCGACGGGCATCTCTTCGCCCTCAACCGCCTCGCCAAAGAACCAGGCAACCCTTTCAGCGGCACGTTCACCAGGCTCGATGAGTACGACGCCTCCGGCTCCACCGCGACCCTGCTCTCGACCACGCTCAACGGAGGCACCGGCGTCGCCGCCGACGGCGAGATCTACGTCTCCCATATAAAACACGTCGACGTCTACGACGCCCCGATCGTTACCGTCCCCGCTCCCGTCACCGAAGCGGCCACGGCGATCACCCCGACCCGCGCCACCCTCGAGGGGACCGTCAACCCCGACGGGGTCGCGCTGACCGAATGCGTCTTCGAATACGTCCGGGGCCACTTCGGACCGAACGAAACCATCCCCTACGACCACAGCGTGGAATGCGAACAGCCGGCCGCCTCGATCCCCACCGGCAGCGGCCCCGTCGCCGTCCACGCCAAGCTGACCGAACTTGTGCCACCCGAACAGGGGCACTACCAGTTCCGCCTGCGCGCCGCCAACGCCGGCGCCGGCCACGTCGTCTTCGGCGCCGACCGGGAATTCAGCACCGGACCGATCGTCAAAGCCAAACCGGCCAGCGCGATCAGCGGCGCCTCGGCCACCCTGAACGCCGAAGTCAACCCCGACGGCGCCGCGGTCACCGAATGCCGCTTCGACTACCTCACCGAAGCCGAATACGAAGAAAACGGCGGCTCCTTCGCCGGCGCCGAAGAAGAACCCTGCGCGCAGTCAGAAGCCGAAATCGGCGAAGGCGAAGCCTACGTCCCCGTCTCGGCCCCGATCGAAGGCCTCGCCCCGGCGACCAAGTACAAATGGCGCGTCACCGCGACCACCCTCGGCTCGGGCACCGGCGGCGCCGAAGTGCGCAACGGCACCGCCTTCACCACCCTCAACATCTCGGTGCTCACCAAGCCCGCCGGCGCGGTCACCGGCAGCGGGGCGACCCTCAACGGCGAAGTCAACCCCGGTGGCTCCCCGGTGACCGAATGCTTCTTCGAATGGGGCGCCAGCACCGAATACGGCCACACCGCCCCCTGCGAAGAGTCCGAAGCCCAGATCGGCTCGGGCTCGGGCCTGGTCCCCGTCCACGCCCCGATCGCCGGCCTTAGCGGCGGCAGCGAATACCACTTCCGCCTCTCAGCCCACACCGGCGCCGGCCTCGGCCACGGCGAGGACGAAAGCCTGCTCACACTGGGGCCGCGGATCGACGGGGAGTGGGCGAGCGCCGTCACCACCGACGAAGCCACCCTCAACGCCCTCGTCAACCCCAGGGGCCAAGCGACCACCTACCGCTTCGAGTGGGGCCTCGCCGCCGCCCCCTTCGAACACGCAACCGCCGAGCTGCCGGCAGGCTCGGGCAGCGCCGGCCTCCACCTCAGCCTGCACCTGGAAGGGCTCGAACCCGGCGCCGCCTACCGCTGGCGCCTCCTCGCCAGCTCCGACTCCACCACCGAAGGCGAAGAACGCGCCCTGCACACCTATCGCCCCTCCGCCACCGAGACCGAATGCCCCAACCAGGCCTTCCGCTCCGGCCCCGCGGCGAAGCTGCCCGACTGCCGCGCCTATGAGGAGGTCAGCCCGGCGCAGAAGCCGGGCGCCGTCAGCTATCCCGGTGGCATCGTGACCGAGATGGCCACCGCGGACGGCGAAAAGCTCACCTACGCCGCCGCCAGCGCCTTCGGCCCCAGCCACCTCTCGGCCCCCTTCACCCACCAGTACATCGCCAAGCGGGGCGCGGGCGGCTGGTCGACGCGCTCGATCGACCCGCCGGGCAGCTCCGAGCTCCTCTCCGACATCACCGCCCTGCTCGAACCGGGCTTTCGCGCCTTCACCCCCGACCTCTGCCAGTCCTTCTACATGCAGGTCCACGAATACGCCCTCGCCCCCGGCACGCCGCCCGGCTGGCCCAACCTCTACCGCCGCACCGACCAGGAATGCGGCGGCGCGCCCGACTTCGAAACGCTGCTCACCCAGGCGCCGACCAACCTGCTCGGGCGCGGGCAGATCTCCTTCTATCTCCCCAAGCTGCTCGGCTTCTCCGCCGACGCTCGCGTCGCGGCGATCGCCGCGGGCGCGGCGCTCACCCCCGAAGCCAACCCCGACCTGGTTCCCGAAGACGCACCGCTCCGTCGCTTCCAACTCTACGTCGCCGACGGCGCCGGCGGCCTGCGGCTGGGGAGCGTCCTGCCCGACGGCGGCCCGGCGCTTGGCGAATCCTTCCTCGGCGAGGGGGGCACCAGCTTCGCCTATGACCAAAGGCAACGCCACGCCCTCGCCGCCGACGGCTCGCTGATGTACTGGACATCGGCGCTGGGCCGCGGCTCCCTCTACCTGCGCACCAACCCGACCCAGCCCCAGAGCCCACTTGACGGCGAAGGGCACTGCACCCAGCCCGCCCGCGCCTGCACCGTGCCGGTCTCGTTCGGCGCGGTGACTGAAGCTATGGCCGAATTCGACACCGCCAGCCCCGACGGCAAGCGGGCGATCTTCACGGAGGCCTTTGAACCGGTCGGGGGGGGGGCACGGGGTACTACCAAGGCAAGCTGTACGAATACGACGCTGCGGCGGCGCTCGCTTACGCACCCGAAGCGGCCAAGCCGATCGCCGCCGGAGTGCTCGGCTTCATGGGAGCGAGCGAAGACGCCACCCGCGTCTACTTCGCCTCCGGCGAAGACCTCACCGCCTCAGAGGAAGAGCCGGCCAACCCGCTGGGCGACCTGCCGGTGGCCGGCAAGCCCAACCTCTACCTCTACGACGCGACCAAGCCCGAAGGGGAGCGCTTCGCGTTCATCGGCGTCCTCTCCGCCCAGGATCTTCCGCACACCAGCACGACCTCGCCGCTGAACCCGCGCCCCACCGAGCAGCCCGCCCGCGTCAGCGCCGACGGCCTGCACGCCGCCTTCTCCTCTCCCGCCTCCCTCACCGGCTACGAAAACACCGACTCCGCCTCCGGCGAGGCCGACACCGAGGCCTTCCTCTACGACGCCGCGAGCGGGGAAGGCGGGGCGCGGCTGCTCTGCGTCTCCTGCAACCCCTCCGGGGCGCGGCCCGCCGGCGTGGAAGCCCCGGTGTCACCGGCCTCCAGCACAAGCACCTGGACCGCCGCCCAGGTTCCCCCCTGGCAGAACCCCCTGCAGCCCTCCCGCGCCCTCGCCCCCGACGGCTCGCGCCTCTTCTTCGAAAGCTACGACCCGCTCGTCCTCGCCGACACCAACGGCGCCCTCGACGTCTATGAGTGGGAGGCGCCCGGAGCGGGCAGCTGCACCGAATCCTCTTCCTCCTTCAGCCCCGCAAACGGCGGCTGCGTAAGCCTGATCTCCTCCGGCCAGAGCCCCCGGCCCTCGCGCTTCCTCGACGCCTCCGCCGACGGCCGCGACGCCTTCTTCTTCACCGACTCGAGCCTCTTGCCCCGCGACCCCGGCCTCTCCGACCTCTACGACGCCCGCGTGAATGGCGGCTTCCCCGAACCGAGCGCCGCCGCCGCCTGCGAAGGCGAAGCCTGCCAGTCCCCGCCCGCGGCCCCCGACGACCCGACCCCGGCCTCCTCTGCCTTCGAAGGGGCGGGCAATGTGCGCGAAGGGGGCGGCCAGAAGAGGTGTCCGAAGGGCAAGCGCCGGGTGAAGCGCCACGGCAAGGCGCGCTGCGTGAAGAAGCACGCCAAGCGCCACCGCAGACACCACAAGCGCCACCGCCGAGCCCACCACAAGCGGAGGGCGGCGCGATGAAGCGGCTCCCCCTGACCTTGGCCGCGCTGATGCTGGCCGCCGCGCTGTGGATGCCCGTCACCGCCCAGGCGTCCTTCGGCCTCGAAGGGCTCGACCTCAGCTTCGCCGACCCCGACACCAGCGCCGCCACCCAGGCCGGCGCCCACCCCTACGCGCTCACCGCCGACGTCCAGCTCAACTCCCAGGTCGCCGAAATCGGCGGCCTGCCGATCCGCGTCCCCGACGGCGACCTCAAGGACATCTTCGTCGCCAGCCCCGCCGGCCTCGCCGGCAACCCCACCGCGATCCCCGGCTGCGCGGTCGCCGACTTCCTCGAAAAACACTGCTCGCGCGAAGCCCAGCTCGGCCGCGCCACCGCCATCCTCGGCACCCTCCCCGGCGGCCCGACCGGCGAACTGGTCGGCCCCGAAGCGCTCTACAACCTGACCCCGCCCCCCGGCGTCGCCCAGCGGGTCGGCTTCTTCGCCTCCGTCGTCCCGGTGATCCTCGACTTCGTGCTCAGCCACCACCCCCCCTACAGGGTGATCGCCCGCTCGCTCAACACCGCCAACGTCCTGCCCGTGGTCGGCTCCACCCTGACCCTCTGGGGCATCCCCGCCGACCCCGCCCACGACACCGAACGCGGCGGCTCGGTCAACGCCCCGCTCCGCCCCTACCTGACCCTGCCCCGCGCCTGCTCCGGCCCCCTCCCCAGCACCTACGCCGCCGACTCCTGGCAGAACCCCGGCGCCCTGCTCGCAGACGGCGAACCCGACCCCGCAGACCCCGCCTGGGCCAGCGGCTCCGCCCTCACCCACGACGACTCCGAACCGCCCGTCCCCCAGGGCTTCTCCGGCTGCGCCAAACTCGCCTTCGCCCCCGAAATCTCCGCTGCGCCCACCACCAGGGCCGCCACCAGCCCGAGCGGCCTGGACTTCTCCCTCGACGTCAAGGACGAGGGGCTCGACAACCCCACCGGCCTGGCCGCCTCAGACATCGAAAGGACCGTCGTCACCCTGCCCGAGGGGATGACCGTCAACCCCTCCCAGGCCGAAGGGCTGGAGACCTGCTCAGAAGCCGACCTCGCCCGTGAGGGCGCCGACTCGGCTCCCGGGGAAGGCTGCCCGGAAGCCTCCAAGATCGGCACGATCGAAGTCGAAACCCCGCTTTTGGAAGGGACGGTCCTGAAGGGGCAGCTGTTCGTCGCCACCCCCTATGAGAACCCCTTCGGCTCGCTGATCGCCCTCTACGTGACGATCCGCGAACCGAAGCTCGGGATCTTCGTCTCCCAGGCGCTCGAGGTCGAGCCCGACCCGAGCACCGGCCGGCTGATCAGCACCGCCGAAGAGATGCCCCAGCTGCCCTTCTCCCACTTCCGCCTGCACTTCCGCGAAGGCGGCCGGGCGCCGCTGATCAGCCCGCCGGGCTGCGGGTCCTTCGAGACCAAGGCGCTGCTCTACCCCTACTCGGGCGGCCCGCCGGTCACCTCGACCTCGGCCTTCCAGATCGTCTCCGGCCCCGACAACAGCCCCTGCCCGCAGGGCGCCGCCCCCTTCCATCCCGGCTTCTCCGCCGGCACGCTGAACAACGCCGCCGGCAGCTACTCCCCCTTCGACATGCGGATCACCCGCGCCGACGGCGAACAGGACATCACCAGGTTCTCCTCGATCCTGCCGCCCGGCGTCCTCGGCAAGATCGCCGGCATCCCCTGGTGCCCAGAGGCCGGCATCGCCCAGGCCCAGGGCCGCACCGGCGCCCACGGCGGTCAGGAAGAGCTCGACCATCCGAGCTGCCCGGCGGCGAGCCGGATCGGCCGCACCACGGCGGGCGCGGGCGTCGGCTCCCAGCTCACCTACGTCGGCGGCTCCCTCTACCTCGCCGGCCCCTACCACGGCGACCCGCTCTCGGTCGTCTCGATCACCCCGGCGGTCGCCGGTCCCTTCGACGCCGGCACGGTCGTCGTGCGGATCGCGCTGACGCTCAACCCGACCACGGGCGAAGTCGAAGCCGACGGGCACGCCTCAGACCCGATCCCCCACATCCTCCAGGGCATCCCGCTGAACGTGCGCGACCTGCGCGTCTACGCCGACCGCCCCGAATTCACCCTCAACGCGACCAGCTGCGAAGCAGAGCAGGCGCGCGCGACCCTGTTCGGCGGCGGCACCGTGCTGGCGCCCACCGCCGATGTCCCGGTCGCCCTCCAGGCCCGCTACCAGGCCGCCGACTGCGCCAGCCTCGGCTTCAAGCCCCGCCTCGGCCTGAAGCTCAAGGGCGGCACCAGGCGCGGCCGCTTCCCCGCCCTGCACGCCGTCTACACCCCCCGTGGAGGCGACGCCAACCTCTCGCGCCTCGCCCTCACCTTCCCCCGCTCGGAGTTCATCGAACAGGGCCACTTCCGCACGATCTGCACCCGCGTGCAGTTCGCCGCCGGAGCGGGCTTCGGATCGCAGTGCCCGAAGGGCTCGGTCTACGGACACATCAGGGTCTGGACGCCCTTGCTGGACGAACCGCTCCAAGGCCCGGTCTACCTGCGCTCATCGAACCACAACCTGCCCGACGCCGTCTTCGCCCTGCACGGCCTGGTCGACATCGAGCTGGCGACCCGGATCGACTCCACCCACGGGCGCCTGCGGGCGATCGTCGCCGACTCCCCCGACGCGCCGGTCTCGCGGGCGATAGTGAACATGCAGGGCGGCCAGAAGGGGTTGTTCGTCAACTCGACCAACCTGTGTGTGGGCAAGCACCGCGCCCGGGTCAACGCCGGCGGGCAGAACGGGCGGCGCGATGTGACCAAGGCGGTGATGCGGGCGGTGGGGTGCAAGAAGCACCTCGTAAAGCGCCACGGGCGCCACCACAAGAAGCGCGCCCACAAGCGCAGCCGCCGTTAGCCGGTGTCGCACCTGCCCGGGCGCCCGCCCTCTCCCCAGGCGCCCGGGCCGGGCGGCACTCGTTCAGCTACAGCCGGCGGCGGTCGCGAGCGCCCGGCAGGCCTCGTCCATCTTTGCGGCGCCGAGAGTTGTGATCCGCCGGGTCAGCATCGCCTTCTCAGCCGAGGTCGTGTTGGCGAGGTTGAGCACGCAGCTCCGTGGCATGCCGTCCTCGGCTCCCAGCTCGATCTCGGTGGCGAGCTCGCGGATCGTGCCGGTGGCAGGGCAGACGATCAGGTCGTAGACGACGCCGATCGTCTCCTCCCTGGTGAGGATCAGGACCGGCCGGCGCTTCGCGTCAGGTGGCTCATGCCACCAGACCTCCCCGCGCCTCAGCGGTACTGCTCCCAGGAGAAGCCCGCCTTGGCCTCTTCTTCGTCAAGGTGCCTGAAGACCGACGCGGAGGAGGCCCGGCGGAAGGCGGACAGATCTCCCCACTCGTCGACCTCCTCACTGGATCCCGTCTGCTCAAGTCCGGCCAGCAGCCGCTGGGCGTCCGCCTCAGAGAGGGCGTCGACACGCTCGTGCAGCTTCTCCTTCGCGGTCATCGGCACCCCGATTCTATCCCTTGCAGTCCACTCGCCCCGAACAGCACCGCCGGGCTGCGGACCGGCGCCGGGCAGAGCTATGAGCCGCTGGCGGCCTATCTGGCCGAGAGGATTCGAACTGCCGAGCACGAGGATCTACCATCCGAGTCCTGATGAAACGCACGTTCGTCGACTACCACGGCCCCAAGGGAACATGACCATGGTACCATGACCATGGTCATGTTAGAGGCGAAGGAGATCACGGCCACCCAGTTCAAGGCCCATTGCCTGCGTCTGCTCGACGAGGTCGCCGACACCGGGGAGACGCTTGTCGTGACCAAGCGCGGTCGCCCGGTCGCTCGCGTCGAACCCCCGACCCGGCCATTGGACCTGCGTGGCAGCGTCAAGCTCCTGGTCAGCGCCGACGCGTTCGTCGAGCCGCTCGACGTCGACTGGGACGCCGAGCGCCCTTGATCGTCCTCGACACCCACGCCTGGGTGTGGTGGGCGGGGGAGACGGGCGACCTCAGTCCCGCTGCCGCGCAGGCCGTCTCCGAGGCCGACCGGATCGGCGTCTGCACGGTCTCCTGCTGGGAGGTGGCGATGCTGGTGGGGCGCGGCCGTCTCGAGCTGACGACGGACGTCGCGACCTGGGTCACCGCCGCGCTGGCGATGCCCCGCGTGGCCGAACTGCGGCTCGATGCCCGCACGGCGACCCGCGCAGGCGCTCTCGACCGCGATGGCTTTCCCGGCGACCCCGCCGACAGGATCGTCTATGCCACCGCGCTCGATCTGGGCGTCCGCCTGGTGACCCGCGACGCCAAGATCGCAGCCTACGATTCGCCGCGAGCCGTCTGGTAGCGGGGCTGCGCCTCGAGCTATTCGCCTCGCGCCGCCCGCAGTCGCTTCAGGTCCAACTGGTCCTCGAGCCTGCCTGCCGCCTTCTTCATCTCAACCAGATCCTCGTAGCCGCAAAATCGCACGCGGTGCCCGAGAACCACATCCTCGATGGCCGCTGCATCGAGATCCTGGTAGGTGAAGTCTGGACTGACCAGCTGCAGGATGTCGAGCCGTCCATAGCTGGTCGTGAGGACGAAGTTGCCGCCCATGGCGAGACCCGTAACGTCCGGCTGAACGACCTCCTCCTCGGAAAACTCCTCCATCCCCATGATCCTGGCTTCGAGCCTCGTCAGGGCGCCGGCAAGGCGGTGCAGGTTCTCGGGGTCGGGATCGGGGACTATGTCCAGATCCTTGGTTCCCCGCAGGTATCCGTGAGCGCTGACGGCGAAGCCGCCGATCACGATGAAGCGGGCCTCTGCCGCCACGAGCGCCGCGAACAGCCTCTCGGCGTCGAGGGGCGCCATCGGCGGCAGGCTCACGCCCTCATCCTGTTCGCCGTCGCGAGCTATTGCTCTCGCAGCTCTCGTAACCGGCGGGAGCGCGCATTCGCTGCGAGCTGGGACAAGACGCTCGAGAGCTCGATCGCCTGCTCGACACGCTGCCCCGGCGTCGTTTCGAGGAATTCGCGCCTTTCCGCCGCGCGATCCATTTTCCCGTCGGGCGTCCAGTTCCCGACCCGTTCCGGCCTCGCCGTCATGTGGGCATTTTAGGCGGTCGAGTGAAATATCTCGGCGAGACGTCTGCCTTGACCGAAGCGTTCGACCGGCAGACCTGAACTCGCGTACGTATAGACCTTGTTGAATGCCCCGAGCAGGATTCGAACCTGCGGCCTACTCCTTAGGAGCCATTCACAGCGACCTTGGCCGATCCGCTCTGCAAAGTGAAATACCTGCAAATACGGCACTTCTGGCTAGACACTAGATGACACGAAAAGACGTTTGGGAACAGGATTTGTTCCCGTTTTGTTCCCACTTTCGCTCGGTCAACTGGGCGACTTACCGGTCGTCACCCCTGCGACCGAGGGGTAGCCACCACCCTCGCAGCACGACTCGACCTTCTGCCGACAGTCGGCGCACCACCATGCCGAGCGCATCCAGAAGAGGCGGTGCGGCTTACCGGTCATCGCACAGAACATCGATGCCCAGCATTGCTTGTCGACCGGTCGTAACTCGCGACACCCCCGCCTGGGCGCGCATTACTCGCATCGTCGCACGCGAGCGTGCCTTTGCTCGCCCATGCACACCCAGGCGGAGAGCGATCGCAGGGACCGGTGCCACCCGGCGTCGGCGCTCTCCGCCGTTACCGGCCTTGCGCTGTACGGACTGACCTTCCTCGGGGAGGGGATCCTGGGAGCCGGCGCCCGCTGGCTCATCGCCTGGCCGCTCGCCGCGACCTTGGGGGCGATCGTCCCCCTCGGGCTGAGCGCTGGTCAGGCGGCGTGGATCGTCGCCCTCGTTCCGCTTGCCTGGTCGGCCCTGGCCCTGTTGGTACCGGGCCGCGGCCGGCTCTGGGCGCGCCGTCTCGGCGCCCGCCGGCCCACCGCCGAGGAGGCGCCGACGATCGAGGACGCCCACGGCCTGCTGCGGGGAATCGACGCCTCGCTTCCCGCGCCGCCCACCTACGTCCTCGACGACCCGCTCCCTGTCGCCGCCGCCCGTGGCGGGGCGGTCCTGCTCAGCCGCGGCCTGCTCGACTCACCGGACACGGCGGCCGTCTACGCCCATGAGCTCGGCCACCTCCGCTCTCTCGACGCCCGCCTCGCCGAGGCCCTGGACCGCCTCCAGATCTGGGGCGACTCGCTGGCGCCCGCTGCCGTGCGCGAGCCGGAGAGACGCGAGGCGCCGGTCGCGGGCTGCGAGCGGGGCGGCCTTCTGCTCGGGCTCCTGCGCTGGCTGCTCCGGCTCGCCGGCGGTGGCTGCGCAGAGGCGCTGCTGCGCCCATTCTGGGCCGCCTACTGGCGCCACCGTGAGCACGCCGCCGACGCATATGCCGCGCGACTCGGGCAGGCCGAGGACCTGGCCCGCCACCTCGCCGACAACGAGCTGCCCTTCGATCAGCCGCACCGCCGCCTGCTCTTCAACCGCGCTGAGCACCCGCCCGTCGCCCACCGCATCGAGCGCCTGCTCGCGACAGGGGGGTCGAAGTGAGCCCCGCACCCGTCTTGGAATCGATGGAGGAGCACAGCCGATGAGCAAATCCCTGCCCGGCCGCTTCACCAAGGCGGCGATCCACACGGAGGCCGGCGAGCTGGAGGTGCGCCTCAGCGCCGCCGGCAACTGGCAGCTCTACCTGTGCGCGAGCAGCGACTGCGAGTGGCGGCTCGCCTGCAGCGGCGACCTCGAGGCCGGCGCCGAGGTGCCGCAGGGCTTCTTCGGCAGCGAGCCGGTGCGCATCGGCAACCTCGTGATCGACCGCGGCGCGCGTCGCGTCTGCGTCGACGGCACCGAGGTCCCGCTGACCGCCCTCCAGTACGACGTCCTGGCCCTCCTCGTCCGTGATCCCCAGCGCGTCGTCTCCAAGCAGGAGCTGGCCTTCGAGGTGTGGGGCTCCGAGCCCCAGATCTGCAACCGCACGATCGACAGCCACATCAGCCGCCTGCGCTGCAAGCTCCGCCACGCCGGCGCCGCGGGCTTCGTCGTCAACTGCTGGGGCGTCGGCTACAAGCTCTGCGAAGGCGCCCCGCCCGCGGCACCGCCGGCCTGAAGCCGCTTGCCAAGCCGCCCCCGCCCCGCTACCATGCGAAATCCGCCCAGGCCAGCGGCACACCGGCCGGGCGAGGGAGAGCAGCAGCGCAGCGAAGCAGCCAAGCAGGGAGCGTCACCCGCAGCATTCATGGCCACCGGCCGCGCTGCGTCCTGCCCACCTGCGCCGACCACCCGACCCACTATCGTATGCACGTATGAACCGCACCACGCTCAGCCTTCCCGACGACCTCGCCTCCGCGCTCAAGCGCGAGGCGCGCCGCCGCCACACCTCCGTCTCCGCGATCGCCCGCGAAGCGCTCGCCGAGCGCTTCGGCCTCACCGGCGCCAAGCGCGAGGTACCCTTCGCCGCGCTCGGCCGCAGCAGTGACGGCCGCAACGCCCGCGAAGCCGACGAGATGCTGGGCGAGATCATCGATGAGGCCTATCGGGATGCCTTCGGCGGTCGTCGTAGCTGACACCGGTCCGCTGCTCGCTGCGGCCGACGAGCGCGATGAGGATCACGAGGCCTGTCTTGCCGAGCTCGCCCGCGGCGACCTGCGCATCGTGCTCCCAGGCCCGGTTGCGACAGAGACTGCCCAGATGATCGCAGACCGCCTCGGGCCCGCGGCGGAGGCGAAGTTTCAGCGAGCCCTGGCAACCCAAGAGGTCGAGCCACCAACCCCCGAGGACTTCATCCGCATCGCCGAGCTGGTCGACCGCTACGCCGACTTCCCGCTCGGCGGCGTCGACGCCTCCGTGATCGCCCTGGCCGAGCGCCTCGACACCCCGCTCGTCCTCACCCTCGACCGCCGCCACTTCGCCGCCGTCAAGCCGGCCCATCGCGACGCACTCCGGCTGCTGCCCCAGTGAAAGCCGGGGCAACCCCGTCCGGAGCGAGTGCAACCAACCGGCCTTCCGTGGTCAAGCCTGCTATGAAGCCGGCATGGCTACTCACGACACTGGCGAGAAACCCGGCATAGGCGACTACTGCTGCACCAGCTGTGGTTGGAAGGTTCACCTCGATGATGCCTCCGATCGCCTTCCCCCGTGTGGGGACTGCGGCGCCGGGCAGACCACCCGATACAGGGACTGCTAGACCAACCGGCTGTTGCGCTGAACCCGCCGCCTCGGGATTAGAGTTGCCGGGCGAGGTGATCGGATGCCTCCGATCACCTCGCCCGGTCTTCTGATCGGATCGTCCGCTAACCCGGCGGCGGATACGGGTCGTTGCCGCGCGGAACCGTGTCCTTGTCTCGGATCCGCCCGTTCCGTCCCTGCGTGGTCAGCTCGCCGCCGCCTTCGTTGCGGAGGTAGCCGCGACCAGCGTCCTGCGCCTCGCGTTGGGTGTCGTGATGCGAGCTCGCTCGCGACGCCCCAGGCTTGTTCACGTCCCACCCACCGTTGGGGTTAGGGGAGACGATCCTGCTGTTCGACTTACTCATGGCACCAGCATGGCAGGCCCATCGGACGAACAAACGTTCGTGTCAGCTGGCTTGCCGTCAGGCGGACCTAGAACCACTTCGACCGTACGCTCCGCACGGCCCGCCGCTTTCCCGCGCGCTTCACACCCCCGATCGGATTGGCTGCGTCCGTCGCCCGCGCCTTCGCCTTTCGCACCGGCCGCGGCGTCGCCGCGCTGACCGGGTGCATCGCCCGCCTGGCCTTCTTCGCCGACTTCGGCGCGAACATCCGGAACAGCATGCCCATGCGTCCTCCTCGTCCTCGTCTTTCAAGCCTGATCGACTGTGTTGGCCCAACCGCCGCGGTAGACGGTGTCGACCCAGTCCCCGGCCATCACCTAACCCCACCATGGTGCGAGCACGCCCCCTGGATCCCCCCCGAGTCGCTCAGCGTCCCGTCCACGCATTCGACGACGTAGCCATTCCCTTCGCCGAAGTCTTCGGTGGTCGGTTGCCCGCCGTATTCGTAGCCGTATTCGCCTTCCGCTTCTTCTTCTTCGAGCCAGCCGAGTTCTTCTTCCTGCTGGTTGCGATCGGCTTCGAGTTCTTCTTCCAGGTTCCAGATTGAGCTCTGCGCTTCTTCTTCGCCGTCGTTCAGCCCTTCTTCGTAGCCCGCTTCGCGTTCGTCGTTCAGCTCCCCCGCGGCCTGCGCTTCGCCTTCCGCCCGCCCTGCGTCGACGCCCCGCGCGTAGGCTTCGTGCAGTTCCTCTTTGCTGGCGCCGCTGTCGCCACAACCGCCCGCCGCGACGGCGAGCACCGTGATCGCCAAGAGGGTCAGGAGGCCGCTTCGCACTCCACCCCTTCGTCCCGCACCCGCAGCGTGCCGGACCGGGAGAGGGAGGCGATCATCTCCAGCCGACACTGTTCGGAGCCCGCCTTTGTGGTGCGCGGCCATTCCACGGTTCCTTCGAACGTGCGCAGGTTGAGGCGCTGGATGCCGAGCGGCCCGACCTGCCTGCCGGCCACCTCGGCCGCCAGCCGGCTCATCGCGCGAAAGGCCCGTGGGGAGCTCAGCACGCGAGTCGACCGGCAGCGGCCGTGAATCGTCGTCGTCGAAACGCTGCCGCCTCGACCCCTGACGACCACACGCATCTTGCAGACGGTGCGCCGATCGGAGGTCCAGCCCCGCGCGATGAAGCGGCAGGCGACCCGATATCGCGACTTCCGCCCGCAGCGCTTCAATGCCGGCAGGCCGACACCGTGGCCGCGCGCGAATCTCGTCGCCTTGCCGCGCGCCGCCCTCCGCGCCGCCGCCTTGCTCAGCTTCGGCGGTTCCGGCGGCGGCGCCGGTTGCGTGGCTTCGCCACCGCCACTACCGCCGCCGCCGGGAGAGGACGAGCACGGGCAGGGCAGGTCCTCGCAGGCGATCCCGTCGTTGTCGGCGTCCAGCCGGTAGGGGTCGCCCGGCAGCAGGTATTCCTCGGCTTCGGCCTGGTTGGCGAAGTCGGCGCAGTCGTAATCGACTGCGCTCACGGAAGCACGAGGTGCGGCCGCACCAGCCGTTGCCGGAAGCGCCACGGCAGCGACCGATGCGATGACCAACACGGACGCGACACCTTTTCTCACGGCAGCTTCCTCCTGCAGGGTGGCGACTGGAAAGGTCAGGCTATAGCCGCGCATCGTAGACGGGCAATACCGAAAAGTTGAAAGTCATCGAGTGATCGCTTGGGATGAGCGAGTGCGCACCAGGCACGCGGCTTGAACAAGCGCCGCGTCCGGCTACCATGAGCCCTATGGCAACTGCGGTAAAGAAGCTCGACCTAGAGGAGGGCGAGTTGATCGAAGTCGCCGGGCGCCGCTACGAGGTTGTGTCGGATCGCGAGGGCAACCTGATCCTCGAGCCGGCGATCACGCCGGTCGCGGAGCTGTATGCGAGGCGCGGCATGAAGCCCGCCTCGGCGGAGGACTTCGAGCGGATCACCGGAGACCTCCCGACCGACGGCGAGGGCTAGCGATCCGGCCCCGCCGCCCCACGGGCGGCAGGCTTGCGGTGACGATTCTGGGACGCGCTTATCCTGGAACGTGTGACGCCGTCGGCGCAAGATCTGCCGGTCAGGTTCGACCGCGAGGAGTGGCTGGAAGAGGTCGAGCGGCTCGACGAGCGTTCGCAGGCACGCGTCCAGGCGGAGCGTGCCCGCCGAGAAATCGAGGGCGAAACGGCGGCTCTCGACTTGCAGAAGTGCGAAGCCGAAGGCGATGACGGGACAAGGCTTCCGGGTTGCACGAAGCTGTACGTGCCGCTTGGGCGTCAAGGGGCAACCGATGCGCCCTACGGCTTCGTCTTCCAGTTGGCACAGGACCCGGACGGCAGCCTCGTCTGGAACTTCATCGCCTTCGGCGAGCGCCATCCTGACAACCCGGCCACCCGCACCGTCTACGAGCGCGCCCACAAGCGCCTGCACGGCCGCTATCCATAGCGGCTCGGCCATGGAAACGGAGGACATGGATCGGGCACCGATAGTGGCACGCAGTCAATGCCGACCCCGCCGCTGGGATCGGTAGGGAGCAGAAGAAGGCAGTCCCGACGCAGACCGGGCGCATCGCAGCCTGACTCCTTGCGCCCGCGCACCTGCCGCCCCGGGAAAACCCCCGCCCCACCCCTCTCAGGGGCATGGCCCTCCGTCCACCCGACGACTTCGCCCCCGCCGTGCGCGAGCGCGACCCTCCGAGCGAGGCCGAGCTGCACGCCCTGTGGAAGCGCCACGAGGCGGCCCGCGCCGTGCGCGAGCGCGCCGCCCGATGGCGTCACGCGACCGAGCTGCTGCGCCGCGACCCCGACGGCGAGCTGCGCCTGGCCCACGGCGAGGGGGGCGGGGGAGAGGCCGACGCCGACGCCTGCGGCCCGCGCTCCCGCGCCGCCCTGCGCCCGGTCCCGGCCGAGGGCCGCGTCATCGCCGCTGGCATCGACACCTGGTCGCCCTGCTGGTACGCGCCTCCTGGCTCGCCGCTCACCCGCGCCCTCCAGGCCCTCGCCACCGAGACGAGCGGCCGCGCCCGGCTTCTGCCCGAGCCGCTCGCCGGCCACCGCGTCGGCTGGTTCCCCGACCCGCGCCTCGTCTTCGCCGAGGGCCGTGCTGGCGCCGGGGCCCTGCTCCCCGCAGCCGAGGTCCCCGCAGCGCTGGAGCGTCTCTGCCAGGTTCTCGGCGAGCTCGGCATCCGCGCCGCGCCCGAGCGCTGCGCCGGCCTGCGCCGCCTCGACGTCGCCGCCGACCTGCGCCCCGACTCCTCGGCCGAGGGCCTCGCCCTGCTCGAGGCCGTCGCCGCCGCCTCCTTCGGCGCCGGCAAGCTCGCCGCCTACCGCGCCGAGCGCCGCACCGAGTCGGTGCTGCTCAAGAGCCGCGCCGGTCGCACCCTCGCCCGCCTCTACGACAAGGACGCCCAGCTCGGCGCCTCGCCGGGCCGCCGCCTGCGCTTCGAGGCGCAGTGGCGCTTCCCCCGCGCCGAGCGCCCCGCTCCCGAGCGCCTCGACGGCGCTGAGTTGCGCCGCCTCTTCGCCCGCCGTTTCAAGCCGCTCTGGCAGGCCGCGGGCGGCATCCGCCTGGCGCCGGGCACCGGGCTCGTCGAGCGCATCGCCGAAGCCGTCGCCGACGGCCGCCTCGCCCCCTCGCGCGCCCGCACCCTCGCCGGCTACCTGCTGCTCCGCGCCGCCGGCGTCCCCCAGGGCGCCCGCCGCACCACCTACGAGCTGGAGCGCGAGTGTCGCGAACTCGGCCTCACCGCCTCGCTCTCCGCCGACGCCGACCGCCGCGTCGACGTCGCCACCGTGCTCGACGAGTGCATGGCGCCGGCCGCCTGGCTGTAGGCCTACGCCCCGTCCGGGTCTGCGGCGTCCAGATCCTCCAGGTCGGCTAGGTCCCGCGTCCGGCCCGCGGCCCGCTTCATCGCCCGCAGATCGTCCGCCGAGCAGACCATCACCGCGACGCCCAACACCTCGGCCTCACTCGCCCGCGCCCGCAGCTCTACATAGCTCGGGACCCCGTCCAGCCCCTGCACCACGTCCAGCCGCCCCAGCTCGGTCTCGATCGCGACCTGCTCGCCCTCCGCCAGCTCGGCTGCGATCGAGAACGAAGTCCCGAGCAGCGCCTCGCCTCGCTGCACGTGCCCGCCCGCCGCCACCGCCACCTCGGCGACCAGCTACAGATTCTCGGGGTCGGGATCGATGACGACGTCGACGTCCTTCGTCCCGCGCACGACGCCCCGCGCGCCGAGCGCCAGCCCGCCGATCACGACAAACTCGGCGTCGGCGTCGCTCAGTCGCCGCAGCAGCTTGTCGAAGGCCGCCACCTCAGCCGCGCTTCGCCGCTTCGGCCATCCTGATCAGTTCGTGGCTCAGCGCGATCGTCTCCGCCAGGTTCGCGCTCAATCCCCGCCGCGCGTCTTCGCGCAGGCGCCGCCTCCGAACAACCTCGTTCGCCGCTGCGGCGGAGCGCTGCTCGGGGATGGCCATGATCCAGATCGTAGGCCAACGATCGGCCCGCCCACCAAGCCAGGGAACACCACCGCCCGCCGCATCCATTCTCTGCCCACCACCTGCTCGGCTCCGAAAGTGGACGAGTGTCTTACTCCCGCCCTCTGGCAAAGGCAGAAGCCTTGAGCGCTCCGGCCGAATCTCGACGAATGGTCGAGTGAGTGCGCCGAATCACAAGCCGCGTCGGCTTGTTGGAGAGCGCACATAAGAAGCGCCAGTCGCGATTTCTCACCGCAGGGGGGTATCGAATCGCCCCGCTCGTCCGTCAGGTAGGTGAGAGGGCCGAAACGCTCGGCCCCGCCGCCCGCGACAGGGCACTACCGAGACAAGGAGAGCGGTATGCACTTCCGACCGAGCCAGCCGGTGAACCGACCGGTGCGCACAGCCCTATGCCTATTCGCGTTCGCCTTCGCGCTCGCGATCTTCACCGCCACCACCGCCCACGCCGCCGACTACAAGATGCTGCTCTGCGCCGGCAACAACGGCTCGAACGGCTACGACACCGCCACCAACACCGCCAGCCCGCAGAACCCGAGCGGGATCTTCGACTTCACCAACGCCTGCGGCCCGGCGCCCGACCCCGCCGGCAACAGCGCCTATGTGCGGATCGCCGAGAACCAGTCGGGCGGCAACGCCGGCGAAACCGCCTACGGCTCGATCTCCTGGACCGCCTGGCCCTGGGTCTCGATCATCGCCGGCGGCGGCTACACCCGCGAGCCAGTCAACTTCAACGACGGCTGGCGCGGGCGCTTTTGGGCCGAAGGCTTCGACGGCTCGACCAACAACATCCTGATGCAGGGCTCGGGCGTGCAGAACGGCAGCTGCGGCGGCGTCTGCTGGGCGACCACCCCGACCTTCGCCTCCCACCTGTGGCCCTTCGGCGGCTTCGGCGAATACCGCCGCTTCGTCTTCGAGATGACCTGCTTTCGCCCCTCGGGCTGCGACCGCTCCGGCTACAACGCCGTCGACGCCAACACGATCCTGCTCACCCTGCGTGACCACCAGGACGCCCAGATCCACGCGACCAACGGCTCGGCGCTGATGAGCGGCGCCTGGACCCGCGGAATCCAACCGGTCACCTGGGACGTCTCCGACCAGGGCTCCGGTCTGCGCCGGGAGCGCGTCTACGTCGACGGCGCCGAACGCGACACGGTCGACGACGGCGGCGGATGCGACCTCGGCTGGACCTCTACGACCGGCGAGTTCGCCCGCCTCTTTCGCCCCTGCAACGGCGGCCCCTTCTCGCATTCGTTCAACTTCGACACCGCGGCACTCCCCGATGGCGCCCACACGCTCCAGGTCTGCGCCCAGGACTACAGCCAGTCGGTCGGCCTGAACGGCACCGCCGGCCAGTCGTGTGACCAGCGCACGATCCTCACCGACAACGCCCCGCCGAGTCGCCCCGCTGCCCTGGCGATCCGCAGCTCCAACCCCGCCCGCTACCTCGACCACTTCGGCGCCACCTTCTCGCTGCCGCCCGACCCCGGCAGCCCGATCGCCCGCGTCCACTACCTGATCCTCAACGGCAAGGGAGAAGTCGTCGTCCCCGAGCAGATCGTCGGCGCCACCAACCCGACCGAAGTCGCCGACATTCGCAGCCCGGCTCAACCCGGCGCCTACCGCCTGAAGCTCTGGCTCGAGGACTCGGTCGGCTTCCAGGGCCCTGCCGCCGAAGTGGCGATCCCGCACGACACGACCCCGCCCGCGGCTCCCCAGGAACTGCACCTCGGCGGCGGCGGGGCCCGCTGGCTCGAGCAGGCAGACGTTCACTGGACCAACATCGTCGACAACGGCTCGCCGATCGACAGCGCCCGCTACCAACTGCTCGACTCCGCCGGGGAGGTGCTCGACGGCACCCACGCGGTCAGCGGCGACAACGTTCAGGCGATCGACAACCTGCCGACCCCCGCCCAGCGCGGCCACTACAAGCTCCGCGTCTGGCTCGAAGACGAGGAGGGCAACGTCGGCGCCGCTTCCACCGCGCCGCTGCCGATCGACACCACGCCGCCCGCCGCGCCGCAGCGCCTCCAGGTCGCAGCGCCGGACACCCCACGCTCCTCCGAAGGCTTCGACCTGCGCTGGAGCGACCTCGCCGACGACGGCTCCCCGATCGACGCCGCCCACTACGAGGTCCTCGACGGCTCGGGCCACGTGGTCGTCCCCACTCAGACCGAGCGGGGGAGGGGCGTTTCGACGATCGCCGCCATTCAGGCTCCAGATCCCTCGGGCAGCTCCACCCTGCGCCTCTGGCTCGAAGATCAGGAGGGCAACAGCGGCGCTCCCGCCACGGTGCCGCTCTCCTACGAATGCGCCCGCTCGCCGGTGGGCGGCGGCGCCCACCTCGACGCCTCGCTCTCGGCCGACGCGGTGTCTCAGGGCCAGGGCGCTTCCTTCACCGGCGCCCTGCGCCAGAGCTCCGGCGCCCCGGTGACGGGCGCGCCGCTCTGCGTCTTCGAACAGGTCGAAGGCGAAGACGCCCGCCGCTACCTCGGCCTCGCCTACACCGACGCAGCCGGCGACTACCGCTATGCCGTCGCCCCGGGGCCCAACCGCACCCTGCGCGCCGTATACCGCCCCGGCAACCGCCGCCTGGTCGCCGAGGCCCAGCTCAAGACCAAGGTCAAGCCGACGCTCCAGGCCCGCAAGCCCGTCATCCACAACGGCCAGGTCGCCCACCTCGAAGGCCAGATCCCCGGCCCGCGCAACGACGACGTGGTGATCGTCCTCCAGGTGCGCCAGGGCAAGGGCTGGCTCGCCTTCCGCCGCTACAGAACGCGCGGCGGCGGCCACTTCGAAGCCGCCTACCCGTTCCACCGCACGACTCGTCCGACCACGTATGAATTCCGCGCCCAGCAGCGCGAATCGGGCGGCTACCCGTATATGGAGGGCGACTCGGACCCGGTCGCGCTCAAAGTTCTGCCGAAGACCAAGCATCTCCATTGCGCGAAGGGCCGACGACGCGGAGCGAGTAAGCAGTCGAAATCTGGTTCTTCTGCGCAGCGAGCGAAGCGGAGGCATTTGTCGAGCCTGGTCAAGCGTCACGGCAAGGCCCGTTGCGCGCTGCCCCGCGCGAGCGCGGCCAAGCGCTGCGCCCGCGCCCGCCGCGCGCTTCACCGTCGCCCGACGGCCAGACGCCTGCGCCGCCGCGCCCACCGGACTTGCGCCGGGGCGCACCGCAGGCGCCACGGGCGCCACGCCCACCACGCGCACCGGAGGGCGCGCTGATGCGCGCGGTTGCGCTCGTCCACCCACTGCGTCGCGACTCAGAAGAGGAGAGCTCGATGTCACGTATCCGCTTTCAGCTACTCGCCCTTGTAGTGGTCGGCGCCGCGGCACTCGCGCTCTGCGCGCCCACGGCCCACGCCGCCTACTACAAGACGCTCTACTGCGCCGCCGCCGACGGCTCGGGCAACCCGACAAAGGGCGCCCGCCCGGGCTTCTTCGACTTCACCGACGACTGCGGCACCGCCTACGGCGACCCCGCCGGCACCGGCGGCTTCCTGCGCCTTGAGGAGAACACGACCGGGACGGCGGGCAACACCGACGAGGCCAGCTACTCGTGGTGGCCGCCCGCCGGCACCTCGATCGCGGCCGTCTCCGCCTGGACCCGCGTGCCCGGCTACTTCAACTCCGGCTGGCGCTCCCGCTTCTGGGGCGAAGGCTACGACGGCTCCGAGAACAACATCCTCATGCAGGGCTCCGGCGTCGCCAACGACGGCATCTACGCCCCCGCGACCTCCAACTTCGGCTACCACGCCTGGCCCTTCGGCGGCTACGGCGACTACAAGCGCCTCGTCTTCGCGATGACCTGCTATCGGCCGGCGGGCTGCTCGCGCGAAGGCTGGAACGCCGCCGACGCCAACTCGATCGCGATTACGCTGAACGACAAGGAACCCGCTCACGTCAATTGGGAAGGGGACTCCCACGTCCTCGCCGGCGACTGGGTCAAAGGCAACAACGCGATCGCCTGGCGCGAATCCGACCAGGGCTCGGGCCTGCGCTTCTCGCGCCTCAGGGCCGACGGCGCCAGCTTCGGCGACGGCACGATCGACTACCAGGCGAACGGCGGCTGCAGGACGGGCCACTCGGACGCAAACGGCGAGTTCGCCCGCGACTTCACCCCCTGCACCCAGGGGCCCTACCTGCGCTACTACCCGCTGCGCACCGAAGCGCTCTCCGATGGCGCCCACCAGCTGGCGATCTGCGTGCAGGACTTCGCGCAGTACCAGCACCTCGGCGGCTCGGCCACCGAGTCGTGCGACACGCGCACGATCCACACCGACAACACCGCCCCCGGCAAGCCCGCCTCGCTCGAAGTGACGAGCGCCAACCCCGCCCGCTACCTGCGCCACTTCGGCGCCGGCTTCTCGCTGCCGCCCGACCCCGGCAGCCCGATCGCCGCGGTCCACTACCAGGTGCTGAACGGCAAGGGCGAAGTCATCGTCCCCGAGCGCACCGTCGCGGCCACCGACCCGACCTCGCTCTCCGACATCGAAGGCCCCGCCGAGCCCGGCGCCTACCGCCTCAAGCTCTGGCTCACCGACTCCGTCGGCTACACCGGACCCGCCGCCGAAGCGCCGATCCCCCACGACACGACGCCGCCTGCCGCTCCGCAGGGTCTGCGTCCCACGGGCAGCACCTCCCACTGGGTCGACAAGTTGAACCTGCGCTGGAGCAACATCGTCGACAACGGCTCGCCGATCAACACCGCCCGCTACCAGCTGCTCGACCCCGCGGGGAACCCGCTCGGCGCCGCGCAGGCGCTCAACGCCGACAACGTCCAGGCGATCGACGGCATCGAGGCTCCCGCCCAGCGCTGCGCCTGCTCCGCCCGCGTCTGGCTCACCGACGCCGAGGGTAACGTCGGCGCCCCGTCGACCGTAGCCCTCCCGCGCGACACCACGCCGCCCGCGTCGCCCCAGCGCCTCCAGGTCGCCGCCCCCGACACGCCGCGCTCCAAGGACGGCTTCGATCTCCACTGGACGGACATCGGCGACGACGGCTCGCCGATCGACGCCGCCCATTACGAAGTGCTCGACGGCTCGGGCCACGTCGTCGTCCCCACTCAGACCGAGCGGGGGAGGGACATCTCGACGATCGCCGACGTCCAGGCCCCCGATTCCGTCGGCAACTACACCCTGAAGCTCTGGCTTTCCGACGAAGAGGGCAACGTCGGCGCCCCGGCGAGTGTGCCGCTCACCTACGAATGCGGTCGCTCGCCGGTCGGCGGCGGAGCTCAACTCGACGCATCACCCTCCGCCGACACACTCGCCGAAGGCCAGGACGCCGCCCTCACCGGCGCCCTGCGCCAGAGCTCCGGCGCCCCGGTGGCCGGCGCGCCGCTTTGCGTCTTCGAACAGGTCGAAGGAGACCCGGCGCGCCACTACCTCGGCCTCGCCTACACCGACGCCGCCGGCGACTACCGCTTCGCGATATCGCCCGGCCCCAACCGCACCCTCCGCGCCGTATACCGCCCCGGCAACCGCCGCCTCGTCGCCCAGGCCGACGTGAAGACGCGCGTCAAGCCGACGCTCCAGGCCCGCAAGCCCGTCATCCGCAACGGCCAGGTCGCCCACCTCGAAGGCCAGATCCCCGGCCCGCGCAACGACGACGTTGTGATCGTCCTCCAGGTCCGCCAGGGCAAGGGCTGGCTCGCCTTCCGCCGCTACAGAACGCGCGGCGGCGGCCACTTCGAAGCCGCCTACCCGTTCCACCGCACGAGCAGCCCGACCACCTACGAGTTTCGCGCCCAGGTGCGCGAATCGGGCGGCTACCCCTACGTCGAGGGCGACTCGGATCCGCTCTACCTGCGGGTGTTGCCGAAGCAGGCCAAGGCTGCGGGTCACCGCTGTCCCGCCGGGAAGCGCTGGGCGAAGAAGCCCCGCCGCGGCAAACCGCGCTGCATGGCAAAGCGCGTCGGCATCCACAAGCGCTGCGCCCGGGCCAGGCGCGCCGCCCGCCGCGACCCCGGGGCGAAGGCCATGCGCCGCCACGCCCGAAAGCTCTGCGCCCGCTCCAAGCAGGTCCGCCGGGCAAAGCAGCGCGGCCGGCGCACCGGCCGGGGCGAGGCGCAGCGGCGCCCGCGCCGCTGATGCGCACCGCTGGCGTCGACCTCTCGGTCGCGGCGAAAGGAACCGCGGCGGCGACGATCGAGTGGGAGGCGGGCTCCGAGGACCGGGCGAGGGTGGGGGAGCCCTCCCGCGGCCTCGACGACGCCGCCCTGCTCGACCTGCTCGCCGAAGCGGAGTGGACGGCGATCGACGCCCCCTTCGGCTGGCCCGAGCCGATGGTCGCCGCCGTCCACGCTTACGCCACCGAGGACCGCTGGCCCGCAACCGACAAGCCGAGCTTCCGCCTCCGCCGCACCGACACCCACGTCCACGACCGCGTGCTCGCCGAGACCGAGCAGAAGCTCTGGCCGCTCAGCCCCTCGACCGACCGCATCTCGCTCACCGCCTGGCGGCTCGCCGGCCTGCGCGAGGCCGCCTTCGCCCGCTCTCGCGTCCGCTTCGACCGCTCCGGCGCCGACCGCGTCGTCGAGGCCTACCCGGCGGCGGCGTTGCTGCTCTGGGACCTGCCCCGCGACGGCTACAAGACCGACCCCGCAGCTCGTGAGGATCTGCTCGCCGTGCTCGAGGAGCGGGCACCCTGGCTCGCCTGGGAGCCCGGCGCCCGCGAGGCTTGCGTCGAGAGCGACGACGCCCTCGACGCCGTGCTCTGCGCGCTGATCGCGCGCGCCGCCGCGCTCGGGCTGACCGAGCCGCCACCCGCCGAGGCTGAGCGCCTCGCCCGCGTCGAGGGCTGGATCCACCTGCCGCGCAAGGCTTGTCTGGGGGAGCTGCCGTCCGACCGGCATCGCTGAATCGCTCGGAATCGCCTGGCGCTCGCTCGCTGAGACACGTAGACTGACCTTTGTGAAGGCAGCGTTTTCTAAGTGTACGATCAGCTTCCGATGACCCCGCCCGGCGCCGACAAAGGCTCCGCCGGGCAGCGCTGGCGCTTCCCCCGCGGGTCGGCCGCCCTCCCGGCGCCGCTCATGGGCGAAATCCAGCGTGCCCGGATCCTCGAGGCGATGTGCGTCGCGATCGCCGAGGAAGGGGGCTTCGCCATGATGGCCGTCACCGACATCCTCGAGCGCGCCGGCATGTCGAACAAGACGTTCTACGAGCACTTCGAGAACAAGGACGCCTGCGTGCGCATGGCCTTCCGCGCCTACGGTGACCGCCTTGGCGCCGAGCTCGCGCCCTTCTGGTCGGGCCCCGCACCCTGGCCCGAGCGGGTTCGTGCCGCCCTCGCCGCCCTGCTCGCCTTCGGCGAGCAGGCGCCCGCGCAGCTGCGCTTTCTGCTGGTCGACGCCGAGACCGCCGGCTCGGTCCTGCGCGCCGAGCAGCTGCGAGCGGCCGAGCGCCTCGCCGAAGCGCTGCGCGAGGGCCGCGCCCAGTACGAGCGCGCCGCCGAGTTGCCGCCGCTCACAGAGGAGATGCTCCTCGCGGCGCTCGCCTGGCGGGTCGGCCGGGCGCTGCTCGATGCCGAGCCGCTCGAACCGCTCGAACCCGCCCTGGTCGAGTTCACTCTCGCTCCCTACCTGGGCGCCCGCGCCGCGCGTCGCTTCGCCCGCTCGTGAGTCGCGCCGCAACCAACCTCGCACCCGCAACCGCCGCCCCGCCGATGCAACCGACTCACCGCCACTCCGCCTCCGCAGCCGACCTCGCCTCGATCGGTCTCGGCGCCGGTCTCACCGCCCCCTCGCCCGAGGTGATCGACGAGATCGAGCGCGCCCGCGTCGTCGACTCGCTGGTCGCTGTGGCCGCCGCGCACGGCTATGGAGCGGTCACGGTCGACCGCGTCCTCCGCCACGCCCATATGTCGGCGCGGACCTTCTATCGGCTTTTCGACAGCCTCGAGGACTGGGGACTCGCCGCCTATCGGCTCCTCGCCGCCCGTCTGCAAGCCGAGCTCGAGCTCGCCCACCGCCGGGAGGAGGACTGGCCGGCCGCGATCCGCGCCGCGATCGCCGCGGCCCTCGCCTTCGCTGCGCGGGAGCCGGCCGCCGCTCGCTTCCTGGCGATCGAGATCCAGGCCGGCGGCAACGAGGCGCGGGCCCTGCAGGCCGAGTCGATCGATCGCCTCGCCACCGGGCTGCGCGAGGGGCGCCATCTCTACCCTGCGGCGGCGCAGCTGCACCGCCTCACCGAGGCGGTCGTCGTCGCCGGCGCCGTCTCCCTGATCGGCGACCGCATCCGCGCCGGTGAGGCGGAGCTGCTGCCCAGCCGCGAGCCAGAGCTGGTCGAGCTGGCGCTGGCGCCGTTCCTGGGGGCTGCAGAGGCGCGACGCTTCGCCCGCGCCCGAGCTCGTCGCTGAGCCTGAACCTCAGGTTGAGAATTTTCCGTGGTCCCTCTCACAGGCCACATCCCGCCGATTTCCGCATTCTCGCCAATGCCCCATAGTTGTCCGACGGCGGAGTCGCGGTACGTGATCGCCGCACCCACCCAAAAAAGCGTGTACCACAGTCGTTCTCAATGGTACTCGCATTATTACCGCGAATTGCAGGGATTTTGTGCGTCAGACACCACAAACTTTTACTCCAAAAACGCCCACTTGACTCTATGAAGGCGAGTGGCTACAGTTGCGACCAGCCGTTCCTCAGGACGGGCAGAAGCGCAGGGAAGGGCCGCCCGGGAAGCGGCCCGCACAGGGAAAGGGAGAGACGAGAATCGCACCGCAACGGCACACGACCGACCTTCAGGATCGCCCCGGCGATCCCGCTGCGGCAGCAGCCGGCTCTCCCTGTCCGGCTGCCGCCGGGAGCCCGACCTCCGATCAGTCGCTGGGCTCCGACGCGGAGCGGCGCGAGCGGCCCGGTCCCTCCGGCGTTGTTGTCCCGGCCGAGGGTCGGCCTCGGGCCGCTCGCTCCCGCCCCGCCCATCGCCAGCTGTCAGGCCGCGCCGCAGTCACCGCCGCGACGAAGCGCGGCGGCTCGACCCCGAGTGCCGCAGGTGCGAGAGGGTTGACGGCGAGCGCGGCCGACAATCCCAGCAGGTCGGCAGGGCGGCCCGCTCACCCCGCGCCCACCGACCACCGCACGCCCCCCGGCGCAGCCCGCCCTGCCGACCTACCGGCCGCAGTTGCAGTAGACGCCCCGCACCCCACCTCCGCCGGGGCACCTACCGTCCCCGCCCCGCACCCCACCAAGACTTCCGCCTCCCCGCTGCCCACCCACCCGCAAGACGGTGGGCAGCGCGGGAGGCGCCTCGTTGTACCCGCCGGGACCGAGACGATCTCTCGCGCTCCCGTCGGCCTCATTGAGCAACACCGATCAATCCGGCCGGCCGGGACAACCCCGGCGGGCGTTACTACGTAATAAGGGAGAACACACAGTGAAACGTCTAACCATCTTGCTAGCCACGATCGGAGCGCTGATGCTCGTTCCGGCGGCGCAGGCATTCGGTGCGGGCGAAGGGATCGTCGCGATCGAAGGCACCGGCGCGGGCGAAGTCAGCAGCGTCGGCGGATTCTGCGAACCGCTCGAACCGGAATGCGGCGCTTTCGCTGGCGAAAGCGAAGGCTTCCCGCCGATCGAATGTCACTATTCCTCGCCCGGGCCCGCGACCGGCACCTGCAGCAACGAAGTCGAAGAATTCGAAGGAACCGGCTACCTGGCCGTGCACGCCGTGGCCGACCCCGGCTCCGAATTCACCGGCTACACGATCGAAGAAGGCGCCGGCTTCTCGGAAGGCTGCAATGATCCGGAAGGGGTGAACGAAAACAACTGCTACCTCTACATTGAAAGCTTCGCCACCGAAGACATCAAGTTCACCGCCGAATTCGCCGAAGAAGTCGTCCCGCCTGAACAACCCCTAACCCTCAAAATCAACGAAGGCGAAGGCACGGTCGTCTCTGACCCCGCGGGGATCACCTGCACGGGCGCATCGGGGACCGAATGCACCGAAGAATTCCCCGAAGGCGAAGAAGTAACCCTGACCGCCTCCCCGGCGGCCGGCTACCGCTTCCAGCAATGGCAGACCTGCCCCTCGGGCAACTTCGGTAACCGCCAGTGCACGGTGACGATGTCTGAAGCCAAAGAAGTCGGCGTCAAGTTCAAGCGCGTCTACGACCTGACGATCGTCAAGGCGGGCTCGGGCCTGGGCTCCGTCTACAACAACAAAAACGGCCTGACCTGCACCCTGCGCTGCCAGACGGTCACGATCCCCTTCCCCGAAGGGGTGAGCTTCACGCTCACGGGCGAAGCTCCCAACAAAGAATTCTATTTCAAGGAATTCACCGGCGGCACGGGCTCCGCGTCGGCCTGCTCGGGGATCGAATGCACGATGACGCTGAGCGAAGCCTCGACGGTCGAAGCGGTCTTCGAAGACCGTCCCACCGAGACGCTCAGCATCGACAAGGAAGGCGGCGGCACGGCCAAAATCTGGGGCCTGTTGTGGTGCAGCGAAAACTGCACCTCGACCTCGGGCGACTTCTTCTCCGGGGAGCCCTCGGCCAAGGAAGTCGTCGTCAACTGGGAACTCGCCCCCGGCACCCACTCGATCGAATGGACCACCGGCGCGGGCACCTGCACCGGCACCAAAACCGCAGTCTCGGGCAGCTGCAAAGTGACGATGAACGAAGCCCACGCATTGGTGGCGAAGCTGGAATAGCCGCCTAGCGAAGCAAGAAGCCAGGCCAGAGCCCCGGGCCACGTCAGTGGCCCGGGGCAGGGCCTCAGCAACAGCAACCGACAAGGCACCAAGACCGCAAGCACGACGAAGGCGACGGAGACGAGAGGAGGACCGGATGAGATCGAGCACCGCACAACAGACTTCTGAGGCACCGAGTCACAGCTCGCCTCGAGCACCGCGTCCTCACCACTTTGTCTTTACGTCTGCCGAAGCCCGCGCAGGCAAGGACCCCGATAGCAGCGCTGAGCATCCCCGGACGCGGGAGCTCGGGCGGAAGATCTCCGGTTGTGACGAGTCCGCCCGAGCGGGAGCGGAGGAGATGCGACCGGTGTCGACCGACCGAGGACAAAGCAGCGCGCCCGCAAGGCGGAGCGACCGACCGTCGAAATCTGATTCTTCGGGAGGGAGCGAAGCCGCAGCATTTACGTCATGCCGCCGTCAGAGGCGTGCGGGGGCGAGGGGAGTGGGCACCAAAGCCGCGAGCGCCGGGGGTGGAGCGCCGGAGCGGACTTTGACGGTCGCCGAGGGCAACTGCAAAGTGACGATGTCTGAAGCCCACGAACTGGTGGCGAACCTGGAGTAGCCGCCTAGCAGCACAGAAGCAAGCCGAAGCCCCGGGGAGCCAACCGGCTCCCCGGGGCGGAGGCCTCGCCAACCGAGGACAGGCAGAGGCCCACCTCGGCAAGCAGCACCGCAGCACCGAGCAACGCAAAGGCAGATTCGCCAGGGAGAAGAGAAGAAGTGAGCCTCGCCAAGTCAGCGGATTTTCAAATTCAGCAGTTCAGCGTTCACTCAAGGAGGCCGGGTGCGTTGATGGCGAGCGCCGGAGCTAGCGATGCAAGGACGCAAGCCGACGGCCCGTGTGGCAGCGCCACACAAGCCGGCGAGGACGCCGCAGCGCGGCCGCTCCGCCGCCGCCAGCAACGTGCACGGGCGAGCGGAGGGGACGCTCTAGAGGGACACGAAGGGACGAGGAGACACCGAAGTGAGAGTCACCGACAACAGCGAGGCAACGCAGGGGCTTCGCGGGCCTTACCTGTCTCGTGTTACGCAAAGACTTCAAACATCGCCTCGTTTCTTCTCCAAGCGGGCGCGGAAGCCCGCGCGGGTGAGCACGACCGGCGGGGGTGGAGCGCCAGAGCGGGTTTCCGCGCCCGCCAGAAGGGTCGAGATGGGCGAGAAGGCTAAGGGAACCCTGGCAAGGCGGAGTGCGGCCGGGAGCCGGCCCCGGCTCGCGCGCAGCGCATCGCTCGCGACCGCCGCCCTCGCCTGCGTCTTTGCGTTTCCGGCCGCCCCGGCTTCGGCCGGCGTCTATCACCCCAAGCCGGCGGCCTGCTCCTTCGGCAAGGACGGCACTTCGGCGACGAGTTTCGCGAACGGCAAGAAGGCCGCCTTCGACCAGGTGGCGAGGAGGCTCTACGCGACCCGCTCCACCGACGAATCGGGCGTCTACGGCTTCGACGCGACCGCCGTCTGCACGGGCGGCGAATCGGGCGGCTATGCGCCGCTGGCGGGCTTCGAACCGCTGTCGACCCCCGAACTGAACATCAACAACACCGACATCGCGGTCGACGACTCGGTGCTTTCCTCCCAGGGCAACATCTACCTCTCCGGAGGCACGCCGCTGCTCGGGTACGGCTCCGCGGGCAACAAGCTGTTCGAAATACTGGCCGAAGAAATACTGGCCGAAGGGGACCACGACTGGACCGCGGTCGCGGTCGACCCCGGCGGCAACCTTTGGGCGGTCGACCGCCAACTCGTCCTGTACGAGCTCGGCCCCGGCGGCAATCGAAGTGGACGCCCCGCTAGATCTCTCCGAGTCAGTCGCCCTCGGGGGGGAACGCGTCAACTCGCTCGACTTCGACGCCGCCGGCAACCTCTACCTCGCCAGCAGCAACGGCGCCTGGCGGCTGGCGGCGCCGGCCTATGAGTCGGCGCTTGAAATCGACCCCAACCCAACCCCGTCGATCAAGGTCGACCGCGCAAGCGGCGACCTCTACGTCGTCCACGAAAAGGCGATCGACCGCTACGACGCCAAAGGCGAACCGGTCGAGGAGTTCCCGGCGGCACCGCCGGCAGGCAACGGCATATTCAGCGGCATCGCGCTCGACGAAGCCACCAAGGCGGCATACGTGGTCGAACGCTTGGCGACGACAACCGGATCAAGGTCTTCAAGGCCTTCACCCTGCCCGACCTCGCCACCGCCCCGCTCACCGACCTGGCCGCGACCTCGGCGACCCTGAACGGCAGCGTCCACCCCGACGGCGTCGCCCTGGAAGGCTGCGCCTTCGAATGGGTCAGCGAAGCCGCCTACCTCAAAGAAGGCTTCTCAGACCTCTCCTCGGGCGGGGAAGCGCCATGCGAGCCGCCCTTTGCCTCGATCCCCGCCGCGGGCACCACCGCGGTCAGCGCCGGGGCCACGGGCCTAGAACCCGAAGGGCGCTACCGCTTTCGCCTCTCGGCTTCGAACGAAAACGGCGCCAACCACTCCAAGCCGGTCGCCTTCCAGTTGGCCCGCCCCGGGGTGGAGACGCTCGCCTCGCCGATCCGCACCGCCACCACGGCGCGACTGGACTCGCGCGTCGACCCGCACGGGATCGCCACCTCCTACTCCTTCCAGTACCTGACCGAGGCCGCCTATGAGGCCAACCTGGCGGCCTCCAAAGACCCCTTCTCCGGCGCCTCCCAGACGGCCACCCAATCGGCCGGCGCAGGGGGGCTGATCGCGCTCGCCTCCGCCCAGGTCGGCGGCCTCTCCCCGGCCACCACCTACCGCTACCGCGCCCTCGCCGACAACGGCTCCTTCGGCGGCGCCGCCGAAGGAGCCGCCGAGGCGCTCACCACCCGCGCCTCCGATCAGCCGCTCTGCCCACGGCCCCTTCCCGGGCCCGCCGGGGTCTGACCGCGCCTGGGAGCAGGTCTCCCAGCCAGACACCTCAGGCAACCCGGTCTCCCAGGCGGGGGGGATCGCCTCCTCGGGCGAAGCCGCGCTTTACCAGGTCGCTCGGCGGTACCCCCGGCTCGCCGACCGGCACCCTGTTCAACTACCTCTTCGCCCGCCGCCCGTCCGGCGAACACCCGAGCGAGGGCTGGCGGACCGAATCGGTCTTCCCTTCGCGCGCCGATGCCACCTTCAGCGCCTGGCGGCCGCCGAGCGGCGACGAGGGGCTCTCCACCCTGCTCGGCTTAAACCTCGACCTCGAATCCGAAAGCGGCGCCGCGGTCTGGCGCATCCCCACCTCCGGCGGCGACCCGGCCAAGCTCTATCGGCCGGGTCGGGGCAGTAGGCGGCGGCGGCGGCCTCTACCTCTTCTCCGACGACGGCTCGCGCGCCCTGCTGGTCCTCGAAGGCGCCTCGCTGGACAAAGGCCACGCCTCCCCCTTCGGCCTCGCCCAGCTGTATGACGTCAGCTCGGGCAAACCGCGGATGGCGAGCCTTTTGCCCGCGACCGAACCCGGGGCACCCGGACCGAGCTGCGGGACCAACGTCGGCGCCGGCCTGTTCGAACTGCCCGAAACCAACTGGGTCTCGCGCGCCACCCACTGGGTCTCCGCCGATGGATCGCTTGCCTTCTTCGCCACCAGGGGCAACGCCGAACCCTCCTGCGGAGCCCCGCACCTGTACCTGCGCGACCTGCAGGCCGAAGAGACCCTCCGCGTCGACGGCCCCCCCGAAGCAGGCCCGGACTGCTCGGGCGCGCTGATCCGCTCCACCCCCACCGCCGCCTATCTCTGGACCCAGTCCAAGCTCGCCCCCGACGATGTCGCGATCGCCGGCGGCTGCGCCGGCACCCCCGACGAACTGACCCCCGGCGGCGACGTCTACCGCTTCGACCTCGCAGGGCACGACTGGCAGTGCCTGACCTGCGGGCTGCCCGGCGGGGAGGCGGCCAACGTCATCGTCGGCCCCAAACCCGCGGGCGCCACGCCGCCGATCGCCGTCGCCCCCGACGGCCCCCGCATCTACTTCACCACCCGCTCCCAGCTGCTCCCCGGCGCCTCAGATGCCGGCAAACCGGGGATCTACCGGGTCGACACCGACACCGGCGCCCTCGCCTTCGTCGGGCCGCTGAACCGGGGCGAGCTCGTCGGCGAAAACCCGATCGGGGAATTCGACGGCGAGGGCAGCGCGATCACCCCCGACGGGCGCTTCCTCTCCTTCCGCTCCGCCGCCGAGGGGCTGGATGCGCTGAGCGGATCCAGACAACGGCTCCAGCGCCCAGTTCTACCTCTATGACGACGCCGGGCGCAGCCTGGTGTGCGCCTCCTGCCCGGCCGACGGCTCCGCCCCCCGCGGGCCGGCGGCGAAGGGGATCATCTCCGAAGCCGAACCGGGCCCCAACATGACCTCGCTGGCCGACGACGGCACCCTCGCCTTCGCCACCCCGACCGCGCTGGCGCCCGGCGATCAGAACACGGCCTCGGCCGGGCAGGAACCGAAAGTCGGCGAAGACGTCTATGAGTGGCGCGACGGGCGGGCGCTCCTGGCCTCCGACGGGCTGACCGAAACTCCCCAGGGACCCGGCAGCGTCGGCCCCCGGGTCGCCGCGATCGGCCCCACCGGCCGCGACCTGTTCTTCACCGAGTCCGCCCAGCTGACCCCCGACGCGCTCGACGGCTACCGGCGCCTGTATGACGCGCGGATCGGCGGCGGCATCGACTTCCCGCCCGCCGGGCTGCCGCCCTGCGACCTCAACTCTGGGGGCTGCGAGGGCCCCGCTGGCGCGCCGCCCTCGCTGCCCGGCGCCGGCTCGGCGGCCTTCGCGGGCCCGGGCAACCCCAGGCCGTCCCCCTGCGCGGCGCCCGCCCGCCGCGCCAAGCGCCTCTCGCGCGCCGCCCGCCGCCAGCGTCGCGCCGCGAAGCGGCTCTCCGACCCGAGGCGCGGGCGGGCCGGACGCCGCAAGGCGCGTCGCTTAGCGGCCAAGGCTCATAAGCTGAGCCGCCGCGCCAGGCGCTGCCGGCGCCGGAGGTCGCGATGAGAAGGCTCGCACTCGCCCTCTGCTGCGCGCTCGGCGCGCTCGCCGCCGCGGGCACCGCCCCCGCCGGCGCGGAAACCGTCTGGGACCTCGAAATGCACCACAACCAGACCAACTTCTCGGCCACCCTGCCGGGGAAGATCGAAGCTAGCACTCTCACCCAGGGCTCGGCCACCGAAAGCGAGGTGCAGAAAGTCACTCTCACCGCGGAATCGGGCAGCTTTACGCTCAGCTTCGCAGGGCAGAGCACCGGCGGCACGGGCGAAGGTGAAACCAGCAGTGGGTCCAAAGTTATCACCGGGGTCACCACCACGAGCGGGGCCTTCGTCGTCGGCGAGGCGATCTCGGGGACCAACATCCCGCCCGATGCCCTGATCTCCAACGTCAATCCCGGGGCGGAAACGATCAGCTTCATCGCCGCCTCCGGCGCCACCGCTACCGGCCCCGTCTCCAACCTCTCCGGCGGCTTGGTTCACGACGGGCCCAACGCCGGGATCCGCAACGCCCTCAGCGCCCTGCCCTCGATCGGCGCCGGCAACGTCGCGACCCAGCGCGCCGTGAACGGATCCGCCACCACCTACACCGTCACCTTTCAGGGAGCCCTGGCGAACACCGACGTGCCACAGATCCTCGCCGCCGAAGGCTCCCCGCCGCTGGCGCTCGTCGCCCACCCCCAGTACTGGTTTGACCTGGCGAACGTCGGCTCCTCGGCCAGCTCGGGGCCGATCGAGCTGAGCGTCGAGCTGCCACCCGGGATCACCGGCAAAAAAGTGATCGTCGGCGAAGAACAGGTCTCCGGGCCGCCGCTCGAATGGAGCGAACCCTGCCTCGGTGAATCGGGCGGCTCCACGGTCGTCTGCACGACCGAAGGGGGCTCGATCCCCCGCCACCGCCTCGCCTACCTGATCCTCGAAGTCGACGTGGAGCCCGGCCTGCCCGAAGGGACGCTAACCGCCACCGCCACCCTGAGCGGCGGCGGCGCCGCCGATCCCGCCGCCGACTCCGAGCCAACCCCGATCGACTACGCTCCGGTGCCCTTCGGGATCCTCGCCCCCTCCTTTGTGCCGGACTTCCTCTCCTCCGACGGCGTCCACCCTCAGGCACCCGAGCGCCGCGCCGGCTCCCATCCTGACCTGCTCACCGTCCCAGTCGACTTCAACTCCGTCCTCACCCCGACCAAAGAAAAGCCGAACCTCAATCGCGAGGCCGATTCGCTGCGCGACCTGAGCGTCGACCTGCCGGCCGGCTTCATCGGCAACCCGACCGCGGTGGGGGAGTGCACCGCGGCCCAGTACACCGCCGGCGCCTGCCCGCCCTCCAGCCAGGTCGGGCGCTTTGACGGCACCGTGTACCCGCTGGGCCTCGGGCTGGCGTGGAACTTCTCCGCCGGCGTGTTCAACATGGTCCACCCGCGCGGCGCGATCACCGACATCGGCTTTCAGGTCGCCCAGAACCCCGTCCACGTCAAAGCCTCCCTCGACCCCGCCCACGACTACGCGATCACCACCAAGCTCGCCGACGTCAACGAGACCGCGCCGCCTTTCTCGGGCAAGGTGACGATCTGGGGCATCCCCGCCGATCCCAGCCACGACTCCGAGCGCTGCGGGTCCTTCGCCAACGCCGGTGGGGGGACCGTCAGCACCGCTTCGGAATGCCACGCCGAACACCCTGTCAAGCCCTTCCTCACGATGCCCTTCCGCTGCGACACCGACGATACCTTCGCCCTGCGCGAATACGACTCCTGGCAGCAGAGCGGCCTGCCCAACGCGAACCCCGAGGTCGACTACACGATCCCCGGCCGCCTGCACGGCTGCGATCAGGTCCCCTTCGAGCCGAGCGTCTCCGTCGCCCCGACCACCGAGGCAGCAGACTCTCCCTCGGGCCTGGACGTGAAGATCGACCTGCCCCAGCACGAAGAATGCAAGCAGATCGAACCGGCGCCGCCGGCGGGGGAGACGCAGTACGAATGCGAAACCGCGACCTCGCCGCTCAAAGACGCGACCGTCTCCCTGCCCGCGGGGATCGCGGTCAACCCCGCCGCGGCCAACGGCCTGGAGGCCTGCACCGAAGCCCAGATCGCCCTTCACACCGATGACCCGGTTCGCTGCCCCGGGGCCTCCAAGGTCGCCGAGGGGCAGGTGATCACCCCGGCCCTGCCCGACCCGGTGGCGGCCTCGATCTACCTCGCCACCCCCCACCAAAACCCCTTCGGCTCCCTGCTCGCCGGCTACCTGGTGCTCGAAGAACCCGACCGCGGCCTCTTGGTCAAGCTGCCGGGCAAGATCGCGATCGACGAAGCGACCGGCCAGCTGACCGGGACCTTCAAGGAAAACCCCCAGCTGCCCTTCTCTGAGCTGGAGCTGCACTTCAAGGCCGGCGCCCACTCGACCCTGATCACCCCGAGCGCCTGCGGAACCTACACCGCCCAGGCCGATTTCAGCCCCTGGTCGGGGACCGCGGACGTCCACCCGAGCTCGAGCTTCACGATCCGCCGCGCCCCCGGCGGCGGCTGTCCCTCCCCGCCGCCCAACAGCCCCTCCCTGGACGCCGGCACGGTGCAGCCGCTCGCCGCCCACTACAGCCCCTTCACCCTCGACCTGAGCCGCGAAGACGGCTCCCAGCGCTTCGGCTCGGTCACGGTCTCCCCGCCGCCGGGCTTCACCGCGAAGCTGGCGGGCACGGCCGAGTGCTCCGAGGCGGCGCTCGCCGCCGCGGCCGCCAAGTCGGGCAAAGAGGAGCAGGCAAGCCCCTCCTGCCCGGCGGCCTCCAAGATCGGCGAGGTATGGGCCGCCGCCGGCGCCGGCCCCGACCCCTACTGGGCCCCCGGGACCGCCTACCTCACAGGCCCCTACAAGGGCGCCCCGCTCTCCATGGCGATAATCACCCCCGCCGTCGCCGGCCCCTTCGACCTCGGCACCGTGGTCGTGCGCAGCGCCCTTCGCGTCGACCCCGAAACCGCCCGCATCACGGCGGTCTCGGACCCCCTGCCGACCTCATTGCAGGGCATCCCGCTCGACATCCGCCGCGCCCGCGTCTTCTTGGACCGCCCCGACTTCACCCTCAACGGCACCAACTGCGACCCGCTCTCCTTCGAGGGCGCCCTCACCTCGACGATCGGCCAGAGCGCCCCCTTGATGCAGCGCTTCCAGCTCGGCGAGTGCTCGCGGCTGGCCTTCAAGCCGAAGATGACCCTGCGCCTTAAGGGCGGCACGAGGCGGGCCAAGAACCCGAAGCTGATCGCGACCGTCTACTCGCAGGGCATCGGCGTCGCCAACCTGCATAGCGTCTCGGTCCGCCTGCCGCGCTCGGCCTTCCTCGATCAGTCCCACATCCGCACGATCTGCACCCGCGTGCAGTGGGCCGCCGACGCCTGCCCCAAGGGCTCGATCTACGGCAAGGCCTGGGTGAAGACGCCGCTGGTCGACTACTGGCTGGCGGGCAACGTCTACCTCAGGTCCTCAAACCACAAGCTGCCCGACCTGATCATCGACCTGCGGGGCCCCGAGAGCCAGCCGCTTCGCTTCGACCTCGACGGCCGCACCGACTCGGTCAAGGGCGCCCTGCGCAACCGCTTCGAAGCGGTCCCCGACCAGCCCTTCCAAAAGGCCCGCGTGGTGCTCTTCGGCGGCAAGCGCGGCCTGATCGTCAACTCGCGCGACCTCTGCGCGCATAAGTACCGCGCCACGGTCGACGTCGGCGCCCAGAACGGGGCGGCGAAGCGGCTGCGGCCGCTGGTCAAGAACAGCTGCGGGAAGGCGCACAAGAGGCGGCACGGGGGCCACCACCGGCGCGGGGGCGGCAAGGGCACGAAGAAGCACGGGGGTGGCGGTGAGGCGCCGCGCCGCCGGCGCGGTCGCGGCGACGCTCGTCGCGCTGGGGCTGGCCTTCCCGATCGCCGCCCAGGCGGCGCCTGAAGAACCGCTCTTCGCCTTCGCCCCCCACACGCCGCCGAACCCGCCGCCGAGCGGCTACCTGAACGGCCCCTGCGGCCTCGCGGTCGACTCCGGCGGCCGCCTCTACATCGCCGACCACTACCACGACCTGGTCGACGTGGGGTTCAGCGGCTCACCCCAGCTCGCCGACGCCGACCCGCTCGGCGCCCCCTGCGGGCTGGCGGTCGACGGCGCCGGCGAGGTGTACGTCAACGACTACCACCGCGGGGTCACCCGCTACACCCCCTCCACCTTCCCCCCCGAAAGCACCACCACCTACGGCTCGGCCACCGCGATCGACCCGGGCCCGGCGACCGGCGTCGCCGTCGACGGCGCCGACCACGTCTACGTCGACGACCGCGACCACGTCAGCGAGTACGACTCCTCGGGTACGGAAGTCGAGACGATCGGCGCCGGCAGCCTCGGAGACGGCTACGGCGTCGCCGTCTCCTCCTACAGCGCCACGGCGGGCTACGTCTACGTGCCCGACGCGGCGACGAACACCGTGAGGGTCTACGACCCGGCCGACTCGGCCAACTTCCCCGCAGACCCCAGCGCGACGATCGCCGGCCCGCCGGGCGGCTTCGTTTCGCTGCGCGACGCCGCCGTCGCCGTGGACGACGAAAGCGGCGACGTCTACGTCGTCGACGACACCCAGCCGCAGGGCGCCGAGCAGCCGCGGGCCCGGGTCGACGTCTTCGACGCCGCCGGCGCCTACCAGGGCCACCTCAAATACGACGTGGTCGACGGCGCCCCGACCGGGATCGCCGTCGACAACGGCTCCGGCAGCCTCCAGGGCCGCGTCTACGTCAGCTCGGGCAACACCCACGAAGGCGGGGTCTACGGCTACGGCCCCGGCGCGGCGACCAACAACCCCCCGCTGGCGCCGGCGGTCCCGCCGGCGCCGCTGGGCGGTGAATCTCTCTTCCCCACCGTGCCGATCGGCTCCGCCGCGCTGCCGCCGAGCGGGATCGTCTGCCAGGGCGACGCCTGCCAGACGCTGCCCTCCGAACCGACCGACCCGACCCTGACCACGCTGCTGGAAGGCCTCGGCAACCCCAAGCCCCGCTACAAGCGCTACCGCAAGCGCGCCCGCCACAAGCGCCACCGCCATCATCGGCGCTGCAAGCAGAAGCGCGGCAAGCGCGGGCGGCGCGGCTGCTCGCGGGGCAAGGGCAGGCGGCGGCGCGCGAGGCTCTCCGCCGCGGCCGCCTCTCCGCCGGCGCTCCCCGCGACCCAGGCCGCGACGGGCGGCGGCAGCGGCGCGGAGCCCGCCGGCTCGGGGGCGAGCGCCGGCGGCGGCGCCGCGAGCGCCGGCGTCCTGCTGCCCGGGGCCGCCGGCTTTGACGCCGCCCTGTGGAGCGAGGGCGCCGCGGCGACCGCGGCCGGCTCGCACCCCCACTCGCTCGAGCTCTCGCTCGCCCTCGACCAGAGCGGCGGCGAGGCCGACCTGCGCGACCTGAGCCTCCAGCTGCCGCCGGGGCTGCTCCTCGACCCGGCCTTCAGCTTCGTGCGCTGCTCGGCGGCGCAGTTCGGCGAACCGCGCGTCTCGCCCTATGAATCGAGCCTCTTGGGGGAGAGCTGCCCCGATCGTTCCCAGGTCGGCACGGTCGAGGTGCAGAGCGGGGGAGCGGGGACGCGGCGCTTCGGCCTCTTCGAGCTCGACCCGGTCCCGGGCTCGGCCCTGCGGCTCGGCGCCGTCGCCTTCGGGGCGCCGCTGATCCTCGACGCCGGGATCGCCTCCGGCGCGGGCGGCGCCCGCGCGATCCTGCGCGCGAGCGAGGTGCCCCAGGCGCTGCGGGCGACCTCGCTGGCGCTCGACCTCTGGGGCGTCCCTTGGGACGCCTCCCACAACGCCGAGCGCGGCGGGTGCCTGAACGAGGCCGAGCCGGGCTTTGCCTGGTGCAAGAGTTCGGTCGGCGAGCCGCTGAACAGCCCGCCGCGGGCCATGCTCACCCTGCCCGCCTCCTGTGAAGGCCCGCTCGGCTTCGCCGCGAGCGCCGCCTCCTGGCAGGGCGGCGCGGCGAGCGCCGCCGCCCAGTCCCCGGCGCTCGAAGGATGCTCTTCGCTCGCCTTCGAACCGGGGACCGAAGGCTTCCTCAGCGTCAAGAAGGCCTCCTCGGCCTCCGGCTACGCCTCCCGCCTCTCCGAAGCCGACCCCGGCCTCGCCGACCCGCGCCTGCGCGTCCACTCGCAGGCCCGCGGGGCGGTGGTCGAATTGCCGAAAGGTGTGACCCTGAACCCCTCGATCGGCGCCGGGCTGGAGACCTGCTCGCCGGCCCAGCTCGCCGCCGAGTCGGCGCTCAACCCGCCCGGCGCCGGCTGCCCCAACGGCTCGAAGATCGGCGCCTTCAGCGTCCGCTCCCCCTTCTACGACGGGCTGCTCGGCGGCGGCGTCTATCTGGCCGAGCCCCACCACAACCCCTACGGCACCCTGCTCGCCCTCTACCTGATCGCCAAGTCCGCCGACCGCGACATCCTGATCGAGGTCCCCGGCAAGCTCGTCCCCGACCCCGCCGACGGCACCCTGACCGCGACCTTCGACGACCTTCCCCAGCTCCCCTACTCCGACCTGGAGGTCGACTTCAAGACCGGCCAGCGGGCGCCGCTGATCAGCCCCGACTTCTGCGGGGGGGCGGTGACGAAGATGACGCTGACGCCCTGGGCGCAGGGGGCGCCGGCCAAGACGGCCAGCTCGGCATCGCCGATCGAAACCGGGATCGACGGCGGCCCCTGCCCGAGCGGGGCGACGCCGCCCTTCTCACCGGGTGTCCTCGCCGGCGGGGTCAACTCCAACGTCGGCTCCTACACCCCCTACTTCGTCCACCTGACGCGCCGCGACACCGAACAGGAGATCACCTCCTACTCGCTGACCCTGCCGAGGGGGATCACCGGCAAGCTGGCGGGCGTGCCGCAGTGCCCCGACGCCGCGATCGCCGCCGCGCGGGGGAACGGCGGTTTCGCCGAGGCCGCGCACCCATCCTGCGCGGCGGCCTCCCAGGTCGGCCGCACGCTGACCGGCTACGGGGTCGGCTCGGCGCTCACCTACGCCGAGGGGAGGATCTACCTCGCCGGCCCCTACCACGGCGCGCCGCTCTCGCTGGTCACCGTCAACCCGGCGACGGTCGGGCCCTTCGACCTCGGCACGATCGTCGTCCGCTCGGCCTTCGACGTCGACCCGCGCACCGCGCAGCTTCAGATCGACTCGCGCGCCTCGGACCGCATCCCCCACATCGTCGAAGGCATCCCGCTGCACCTCAGGGACATCCGCGTCTACATGGACCGGCCCGAATTCACCCACAACCCCTCGGGCTGCGAAGCCTCCCAGCTCGAATCGACCCTGACCGGGGCCGGCGCGCGGCTTGGGGACGCCTCCGACGACTCCAGCGCGACGGTCAGCGAGGGCTTCCAGCTGCTCAACTGCCTCACCCTGGGCTTCCGGCCCAAGCTCGGCCTGCGGCTGCGCGGCTCGGTCCGGCGCGGCGGCTTCCCGGCGCTGCGCGCCAGCTTCGTCTCGCGCGGGGCCAAGGACTCCAACCTGAAGCGGATCGAGGTCGACATGCCCCACCAGCTGTTCTTGGCCCAGAACCACATCCGCAAGGTCTGCACGCGGCCCGCCTTTGAGGCCGAACGCTGTCCCGCGGGCTCGGTCTACGGCAAGGCCGTCGCCTACACGCCGCTGCTCGACACGCCGCTGCGCGGCAGGGTCTACCTGCGCTCCTCGGCCCACAAGCTGCCCGACCTGGTCACCGACCTGCGCTCGGGCTCGATCCGGATCGTCCTCGAAGGGCGGATCGGCCCGACCAAGCAGGGCGGCATCCAGGCCTTCTTCGACGACCTCCCCGACGCGCCGATCGATCGCTTCGTGATGCTGCTGGGCGGCGGCAGACACGGCCTGCTGACCAACTCGGTCAACGTCTGCAAGCGCCCGCCGGTTGCCGCGGTGAAGGCGCTCGGGCAGAACAACCGCGGGGCGATCTTCACCTCCAAGCTGCGCGGCAGGTGCGGCAAGAAGAAGCGCGGCAAGGGCAAGCAGGGGAAGACGAAGCGCGGGGGCGGGCGATGAGGCCGGCCCGCAACGCGGCGCTCGTGCTCGCGGCGGCGGTTCTCCTCGCGGCCGGCGCCGCCCGGGCGGAGGTGGCGCAGAAGGGCAGCCTGCGCGTCGTCGTCACCGGCAAGCTCAGCCCGCACAGGCTGCCGCGCCGCGGCGCCGCTCCGATCGCCGTCTCGGTCGGCGGCAAGATCTCCACCGTCGAGGGAAACCTGCCGCCGCAGCTGAAGTCCCTGCGGATCGAGCTCAACCGCCACGGGCGCCTGGAAACCGCCGGCCTGCCCGAATGCCGCATCGCCCGCATCCAGCCCGCCTCCACCGCGCGGGCGCTTGCGGCCTGCCGCCCGGCCCTGGTCGGGCGTGGCAGCTTCACCGTGGAGGTGGCTCTCGGCGGCCAGGAACCGTACCCGAGCACCGGCATCCTGCTCGTCTTCAACGGAAAGTACAAGGGGCACCCGGCGCTGCTCGGCCAGATCTACGCCGCCCACCCCTTCGCCAGCTCCTTCGTGATCCCGTTCGTGATCCACGAGGGGGGTCGCGGCCGCTACGGCACCGCGCTGACCGCGACCGTGCCGCGCGCCCTGGCGAGCTGGGGTCACGTCACCGGGCTCGATATGCGCCTGCACCGCGTCTACTCCTACCGCGGCCGCCGCCGCAGCCTGATCAGCGCCGGCTGCCCGGCGCCGGCGGGCTTCCCCGGAGCCGTCTTCACACTCGCCCGCACCAGCTTCGCCTTCGCCGGGGGAAAGAGTCTGACCTCGACCCTGTCGCGGAGTTGCCGGGTGCGGGGATGACGAGGCGCCGAATGGCCCCGTCTACCTCAGGGTTCTCCAACTCCAATCTCCCCGACACCGTCTTCGCGTCGCACGGCCTGGTCGACATCGAGCTGGCGACCCGGATCGACTCCGTGCACGGACGCCTGCGGCGATCGTCGCCGACTCCCCCGACGCCCCGGTCTCGCGCGCGATCGTCGACATGCAGGGCGGCCAGAAGGGCCTGTTCGTCAACAGCACCAACCTCTGCGCCGGCAAGCACCGGGCGAGGGTCAACGCCGGCGGACAGAACGGGCGGCGCGATGTGACCAAGCCGGTGCTGCGGGCGGTGGCGTGCAAGCGGCGCCGCGTGAAGCGGCACGGACGCCATCACAAGCGGTCTCGCGCCAAGCGCAGCCACCGCTGAGCCGAGGCCTTCAGCAGTGGCCCGGGGAACCAGATACTCCCAGATCGAGGAACAGGAGTTCCCCACCTTTGAGCGCCCGGGCCGCCCCCGCCGCGTAGCTGAGCCGAAGTAGCGCCGACACCGCTTATCCTGTCTCAGGGATGGTTACGAGGACCGACGACACCCTCGCCGCCGCGATGCTCACCGCCGGTGAGCGGCGCGTCGTGGAGCGCACCGTCGAAGCGCTGCGATCGCGGCTCGGCGATGATTTGCGGGCCGTCTGGCTCTACGGCTCCCGCGCCCGCGGCGAGCGCACCCATCCCGACTCCGACGTCGACCTGCTGGTGATCGCCGAGGGCGACGTCCGGCGCAACCAGCGGCTCGCCTCGGAGCTGAGCGAAGCGGCGGCGCTCGACGAGCGCGAGAGCCCCTTCACCTACGCCGTCCACGTCTACGACCCACGCTGGCTGCGCGGCCGCCGCGAGATCGACTCCTTCTTCATCGGAGAGGTCGACCGCGACAAGCTGGTCCTCGCCGGAAGCGCGCTGGAGGGCGAGGAGTACCGGTGAGCCCGCGCTCGCAGGAGTTCATGGACGAGGCGCGCGACCGCCTCGCGGCCGCGCGGGAGATCGCCAGGTCCGGCCACCCTGGCTCGGTGGTCAACGCCGCCTACTACGCGATGCTGAACGCTGCCCGCGCCGCCCTCTCGGAGCGCGGCGAGCATGCCAAGACCCACAGCGGCACCTGGACGCTGTTCAGCGCGGCCTTCGTCGCGAACGGCGAGTTCGACCAGGAGCTGAGCGCCCTCGCGCGCAACGCCAAGGACGCCCGCGAAAAGGGCGACTACGAGGCTGCGCCGCCGAGCGCCGAGGAGGCGGCCGAGTTCGTCGACGGCGCCGCGGACTTCCTCGCCGCCGTCGAAGCCATGTTGCCGGCTTCAGAGGACTCTCCGAGCGACGACTCGAAGGCTGCATCCTGAAACCGATTCGGCCTGCCGGGCTCGGAGTTCATCGAACAGGGCCACTTCCGCACGATCTGCACCCGCGTGCAGTTCGCCGGGGTCGGCTTCGGCTCTGAGTGCCCCAAGGGCTCGGTCTACGGCCACATCAAGGTCTGGACGCCGCTCTTGGACGAACCGCTCGAAGGGCCCGTCTACCTCAGATCCTCCAACCACAATCTCCCCGACGCCGTTTTCGCCCTGCACCGCCTCGTCGACATCGAGCTGGCGACCCGGATCGACTCCACCCACGGCCGCCTGCGGGCGATCGTCGCCGACTCCCCCGACGCCCCGGTCTCCCGCGCGGTGGTCGACATGCAGGGCGGCCAGAAGGGCCTCTTCGTCAACTCGCGCAACCTCTGCCACAAGCCGGGGCGCAACAGGGCCAGGGCCAACCTGCGCGGCCAGAACGGCCGCCGCCAGCTGACCAAGCCGGTCATGCACGCGGTCAAGTGCCGCAAGTCCCACCGCAAGCGCCACAAGGGCCACCGCAAGAAGAACGGCCGCGGCAAGCACAAGGGCAACAAGCACTGAGCCCGACGGCCAGGCCCCGGCGTCCGCCTCGCTCAGATCAGCCCGAGCAACTCACAGGCCTCGCGCGGATTGACCGCCCTCGGCTCAAGCTCACCGGCGTGGTCCAGCAGGTCACTGTCGCCCGTGACGATCGCCTCGGCCCCCGCCTCTCGGGCAAGGGCGACGAGGTAGTCGTCCTCGGGATCGCGCAGGATGGCGTCGACCTCGATCGGGTCCTCCAGAATTGTCCCGGCTTCGGAGATCCCGGCGACGATGTCCCCGACCCCGTCCTCGCCCACCCGCTCCAGGAAGTAGGGCTTGCGCAGGGTGTCGGTCACCTCGCCCAGCAGCTCCGGGCAGAGGATCGCCTCGAAGCGTGCCCCCGCCAGCTCGCCGTAGAGCAGGCAGGGCGGGCTCTCGCCGTGCGGGTCCAGGCTTCCCGACGCCAGTGTGTTGGCGTCGATGACAAGGCGCTTCAACCTGTGGCTCGCCGCTTGGCGGCTCGCTCGCGCCGTACTTCGCGCGCGGCTTTGATCGCTTCGCGCTCGATCTCCTCGGAGGGCACACCGGCGAAGCGCTCCCTCGCCCGGTCGCTGGCCTCGCGCCCGAGCTGGATGCGGGCGACGCTCTCAAGCAGCTCGCGGTCGTTCTTCTCGGGGCGCCGCTTGCGCAGTCGCTCCAGCAGCTCGTTGTCGATCTCAACGCTCGTCGTCGGTGAGGCAGCCATTCTCGAAATGGTAGCGCCCACCGTCCCGGTTGCTGGGGCTGATCGCGCTGAGCATCCCCGGCCGCGACGCCCTGCGCTTCCCCAGGAGCGAGTTCATCGAACAGGGCCATATCCGCACGATCTGCACCCGCGTCCAGTTCGCCGCCGGGCAGGGCTTCGGCACGCAGTGCCCCAAGGGCGCCGTCTACGGCCGGGCGAAGGTCTGGACGCCGCTGCTCGATCAGCCGCTGACCGGCAGGGTCTTCCTGCGCTCCTCAGAGCACAATCTGCCCGACGCGGTGCTGGCGCTGGAAGGCCCGCCCTCGCTGCCGATCCGCTTCGAGGTCGCCAACCGCATCGACTCGGTCAAAGGCGGCCTGCGGGTGATCGCCAGCGGGCTGCCCGACGCGCCGATCTCGCGGGCGATCGTGCAGATGCAGGGCGGCCAGAAGGGCCTCTTCGTCAACTCGCGCAACCTCTGCCACAAGCCGGGGCGCAACAGGGCCAGGGCCAACCTGCGCGGCCAGAACGGCCGCCGCCAGCTGACCAAGCCCCGCGTCGTCTCGATCCGCTGCGCCAAGCAGCGCAAGGCCAAGCGCCGGCACAACAAGAGAGTCCACAAGCGCAACGCCCGCCGGGCCGCCCGAGCGGCCCGCGCCGGCACGGTCCGCTAGGCCCCTCGGATGCGCAACCGGCCCGGGCGTCTGCCCTCTCCCCAGACGCCCGGGCCGCGCCGCGGCGACTGCGCCGCCGGTGGGGAGAGCAGGTCAGGTCCCTCCTGTCGAAGATCTCGGCCACGACAGAGGCGATGGCCGAGATCTTCGACAGGGTCGCATCCGCTCCCCTTGCCGGGGGGCGCCTGGGTTACTGTCATCGGGTGCGAGGAGCAGCCGGGAATCACCCACTCGAGGCGGGCCTGTGAAGGACCGTGCCGAAGCGGTCGCCGGGCTTCGCTCGGCCGCGAGCGCGGCGGCGGAGCTGACCTTCGAGCAGTTCCGCGACGAACCGGACTCCGACTACTACCAAGCCTCCGGCCTCACCCCCGAGCAGACCTGGCAGGAGATCCGCGCCCGGGTCGGTGTGGCGGCAGCCGAAGCGGTGGCGCTCGGGCTCGAGGACGCGACGCTGACCCCGGAGCTTCTCTGTGCCTGGCACAGGCGAATCTTCGAAACGGCCTTCCCCGAGGACGCCGGCCGTCTGCGAAGCGGGCGTGGCGTGACGACCTACGGATACGTGGCCGGTACGAAGGACGCTCCCGCGAACAAGACCGGCCGCGGGACTGCGGCTCGAAAGCTCCCTCGGCGCTTGCTGAAGGTCTGCGAGGAGTTCAACGGCGCGGCTGCCGAAGCCGAGGGCTCCGAAGAGTCTCGTCTGATCGACGCGACCTTTCCGGCCGCCCGGCTGTACGCGAAGCTCCTCTCAGCGCATCCCTGGAACGACGGCAACGGTCGCACCTGCTACGTCGCGCTCCAGTTCGCCCTGATACGCCTCGGCGCGCTTTTCGTCAGCCTCCCCGACTATGCCGAGCAGCAATGGCACCTGGGCCGGGCCCTGCGGACCGGCGGCGGGCAGAGCTATGAGCCGTTGGCTGCCTATCTGGCCGAGAGGATTCGAACTGCCGAGCACGAGGCTCTACAATCCGAGTCCTGATGAAACGCACGTTCGTCGACTACCACGGCCCCACCGGCCCCTTCATCGCCACCGACCGGGGAATCCTGCCCCTGACGAGCGCCGAGGGGATGGCGGCGGCGATGGACTCCGCGATGCTGGTCTCCCTCGGCCACACCGAGAAGGCCGCCGAATATCAGCACCTGATCGAAAGCCACCGGCCGGCTCCCATGCCCGCTGGACGAGGCTCTTAGCCCCCAGCCGCCAAACCCGCCCGCGCGGCGCCGACCCCACAGGGTCGCAACCGCGGGCACGCCCGGACGCGGAGCTCGCGCCGCAAGGCGGAGCGACCAAGCAGTCGAATTCTGACTCTTCTGCGCCGGGAGCGAAGCCGCAGCATTGGTGGCGAGCGGAGCAGAGGACGTGCGCCTTTATTCCAAAGCCCGCGTTCAGCCCGCCCCGATCGCTCTCTGATGAATCTCGGGAGGAGCAGCAGCAAAGCTGCTGCTCCGGTCGGGCTGAACGCCCTGCCGCCAACCTCCAAGGTTCCCCCAACCGCCGTGCCGGAGCCGCCCAAGGTTCGCCCCGTGCCTCAGCGCTCGTAGGCGCGCCCGCGCGGCAGCACCCGCTTGACGCGAATGGTGCTCGCCGAGCGGTCGACTTCGACGATCGCGCGCCAATCCCCGACCCGCAGCCGCGACTCGGGGCGGCCCTTGAGCTTTACCAGGGCAGCCCCACCGGGACCTGCGGCCGAGAGATCCTCCAAGGCGCGGAGGATGCGCTCGCGAATCGGGGGATCGAGGCGCCGCAGGTCTTTGCGCGCGCTGCCGGCGTAGTGGAGGCGCCAGACGGCGCTCACTCGATCCCGAACTCGCGCTTGATCTCCTCATGGGAGACCGTGCGCCCGGCGGCGAAGTCGGCGTCCGCCTCCGCCACCGCGGCCTCGTCCTCCTCCGTCCAGGGCTCGTCGTCCTCCGGCGCCTCGCGGAAGGCGGCGACCACCGGGTCCTCCCGGTCCTCGAGCAGCCGCAGGGTCTCCTCGGCCTCGCCCTCCGAGAGCCGCGTCACCCGCTCCAAGAGCTTCTCCTTGGCGGTCACGAGCCAGATTCTACCCTGTGCCGCCCGGACCCCGACCAACTTTCCAGGCTCGCAACCACAGCGGCATCCCGGACGCGGAGCGGAGGAGGTGCCGCTTGATTCCGGGGGGAGAACATTCCTCCCGAATCTCTCAAGGGGGTATGGGCGATCCCCTCGATCCACCCGACGACTTCGACGCTGCCGCGAAGCGCCTGCGCGCGGCGGTCGCCGATGCCTGCGCCACGCCTGGTCCCTGGCCGGGGCGCGTCTGCGCGGCCATCGACGCGGTGCTCCGCTTCGCCGCGGAGAACCCGGCCGCGGCGCGCCTGCTCCTTGTCGACGCCTGGGGCCACGGCGAGGACGCCGTGGCCCGCCGCGAAGCCCTGCTCGACCACTTCGCCACATCAAGGTCTGGACGCCGCTCTTGGACGAACCGCTCGAAGGGCCCGTCTACCTCAGATCCTCCAACCACAATCTCCCCGACGCCGTCTTCGCCCTGCACGGCCTGGTCGACATCGAGCTGGCGACCCGGATCGACTCCACCCACGGGCGCCTGCGGGTCAGCACCGCAGAGCTCCCCGACGTCCCGCTGAGCCGCGTGGTGGTCGACATGCAGGGTGGCCAGAAGGGCCTGTTCGTCAACTCGACGAACATCTGCCGTGGCAAGCACCGCGCGCGGGTCAACGCCGGCGGGCAGAACGGCCGGCGCGATGTGACCAAGCCGGTGATGCGGGCGGTGGGGTGCGGGAAGCACCGCGTAAAGCGCCACGGGCGCCACCACAAGAAGCGCGACCACAGGCGCAGCCGCCGTTAGCCGGTGCCGCACCTGCCCGGGCGCCTGCCTTTCTTCCGGCGCCCGGGCCGGGCTTTCCTGGAATCGCCCTCAGCGGAGCGGGGGAGAGTCTGGCGTCGCCGCGCTCAGCACTCGGTCGCCGCGTCAAGCGCGGCGCATACTTCAGCCATCCGCTCCGAAGAGCTCGCACTGCCGCTCGGTCAGCTGGCTCAGCGGCATCATCAGCATGTCGTCAAGGTTGATTGCGCAGGGCTCCCGCATCCCGTCGGTCTTGTCGATTTCGACCTGTGTGGGGATGTTGCGGATCGTTCTGGTCACTACCGCGACCAAGACCTCGCTCAGCACGCCGATCGCACTGCTTCGGGTCAGCACGACGTAGGGACGACGTTCGCGCTTGGGCTCCTCGCCCCACCACACCTCGCCGCGCCTCGGCCGCACGTCGCCACTCAACTCTGCCAGGGCCCGTGCCCGGCGGCCCGTTCTTCCTCGTCCAGCCGCCCGAGCACCGTGCGCCGCGAGGCCTTGTGGACCTTCTCCAGGTCCGCCCAACCGTCGGGCTCGAACTGCGGCGTGCGCCCATATGAGTCCGCCACCTTGCGGTCGATCTCGCGCTCGCGCAGAAGCCGCGCGTACTCGGCCTTCAGGGAAGGCTCGGAAAGCTGGTCGACTAGGCGGTCGAACCTCTCACGCGTCGTCATGCCCCTCATCGTACCGGTCACATCCCCCGGTTTCGCCGAGGGCAGGCAAGGACTCCGAACGCGGCGCCTGTGTGATCAAAGGCGACGACTGGTCGGTGGGGATTCCCGAAATCCCCTTCCTCACCCGCTGCGATGCGCCCCTGCCCACCCGCGTCGAAACCGACAGCTGGCAGGACCCCGGCGCCTTCGTAGAAGCGCTGGCGCAGACCCCCAACCCCCCCTCGGGCTGCGACAAGCTCGCCTTTGAGCCAGAAATCTCCGCCCAGGCCACGACCGAGCAGGCGGCTGTCAAGGATCACGAAAATTCCCCACTTACGATCACGGAATTTCCCCACCCCCTGCGACTCCCTCCCGCAGCTTGTTGAGCGTCTCGCGGTGAGCGCGCATTCGGTAGCTCTCGCCGTCGATGTGGACCACCGTCGCCCTGTGCAGTAGACGGTCGAGAACGGCGGCGGCGACCGTCGTGTCCTCGAAGATCTCGCCCCAGCTGGCGATCCCGCGGTTGGTGGTCAGGATGGTGGCTCCCTTCTCGTAGCGGCGGCTGATCACCTGGAACAGGTGGGAGGCGGCCTCGCCAGGCATCGGGAGATAGCCCAGCTCATCGACCACGAGGACGGCCGGGCCCGCCCAGAAGCGCATCGTCGCCGCCCAGCGCCCCTCGGCCGCCGCCTTGGAGGTCCTCGCCACCAGCTCCGCAGCGGTCGTGTAGTAGACGCGGTGACCGGCGTCGATCGCCTCCAGGCCCAGCGCGATCGCCAGCATCGTCTTGCCCACCCCCGGTTGGCCGATAAGGACGACGTTGGAGCGCTCCTCGACGAAGCGCAGCGTCGCCAGTTCCTCGATCACGCGACGGTCGAGGTTGGGCTGGGCGGAGAAGTCGAACTCATCGAGTCGCTTCTTCGAAGGGAAGCCGGCGAGCCGCAGGCGACGCTCGTGGCTCTTGGCCTCCACCGCGGCGACCTGCACGCCGAGCAGCCTGTCGAGGAAGTCCGCGTAGGAGGGTTTCTTCTCCTGTGCGGCCTCCAGCTCGCCGGCCAGGCACTCCGCGACGGCGTCCATCCCGAGGGCGCCGAGATGGCCGCGGACGCGCTGGTAGGAGGCGTCGGCCTTGCCGCTCATCGTGGCGCTCCTGCGAGCTCGGCGTAGCGATCGAGGTCGATCGCCACCTCTTTGCCCTCCTCACCGCGGATCCGCGCCGCCGCGGCGAGCGCCGCCTCCCCCGGCGGGCGGTTGGCCTTGCGCCTGCAGGGCCGGGCCGCGGCGAAGGCGTCGAGCACGGCTCGCTCGAGCGCGTCGGCGTGCTCGGTGCTCCGGATCGTCTGGGCGGCGCCGGCGGGCGCGCGGCGATGACGCGCCACCCGCCGTCCGGCGGCGGAGACGATCTCGACGTCGAGCTCGCCGAGGCGGGCCCTGACCGTCACCGTCTGCCCGAGCAGCTCGGGCGGGACGCTGTAGCGGTTGCCCTCGAAGTTGACCAGCGCCTTGGCGTCGACCCTGCGCTCGGCTTCCAGCTCGGCCGGGAACGGCGCGACCGGCAGCGACAGCAGCGGCTCGGCGTCGGCGAGGGAGCCGACCGTGCCGCCCTCTCGCCGCCGCTCGTCGGCGACGCCGGCGCAGAAGCGGTCGAGGTCGGCCTGGGCCTGTGCCGGCGTGCAGACCGCCGCCGAGCGCCACCAGGAGCGCGCCAGGTAGCCGATCCCCGACTCGACCACCCCCTTTCGTTGGGGACGGTAGGCCGGGCAGACGGCGACCTGGGCGCCGTAGTGCTTGGCGAGCGCCGCCGCCTCAGGCCGCAGCCGGTCGGTTCCCGGGTGCACGATCGTCGCCATGCGGTCGGTGCGCCAGATCTTCGCGGTGCCGCCGAGGCGGCGCAGGACGCCGTCGAGGGCGGCTGCCAGGTGGGCGAAGCTCGCCCCATCGCTGAAGACGGCGCGAAGGCGCCCGGAATGCGAGAGGGCGCCGACGAGGACGTAGGCCTTCTCGCCCCAGGGCGTCTCGTTCAGCTCCCACCAGTCCAGCTGGCACTCCTCGCCGGGCTCGTGGGCGATCTCAGTTGTCGGGACCCTGCCGCTCTGGCAGGCCGGGCAGTCGGGGCGCAACTCGAGGCGCCGCAGCTCGCGCACCAGCGTCTGGTAGGAGCGCTTGAAGCCGAGATCGGTCAGCTCGCGATGAAGCACGGTGGCGAGCACGTGCGGGTCGTCGACGAAGCGCGCCTCCAGGTAGTCGCGAAAGGGCTCCAGGCAGCTGGGCGGCCGCTCTCGCTTCGGCTTTTCGTCGTTCAGGTAGGCACGGATCGTCTTCCGATCCCGGCCGGTGTGGCGGGCGATGGCCGAGATCGACCACTCCCGCTGGGCAAGGGCTTGAATCTCCACGTCATCCTCCTCTGTGAGCATTCCCCCGGGGTCTCCCTTCGGATCGCAGGCTTCGACACCCGCGACCGTGGCGATGACCCCTGACGGAACGCGTCGCCCGCCCCCGCCGCTGCGCCTCGGACTACGTCCTCGGCTACGCGGCGGGGGCGGCTCCGGCGTTCATAGGTGGGGAATTCCTGTGACGGGGTATGCCCTTCCGTCCCCCGGCGGGACTAACTTGGCCAGGTGACCGCTGAACACCCCCGGGCCGGCGTCGATTACCCACGCAACTGGCACGAGCTGCTGGCCTGGTTCCCCGACGACGGAGCGTGCCTGCGCTACCTGGAGCGGCTGCGATGGGGCGAGCACTTCGTCTGCCGGTTCTGCGGCTCGATCGACGGCGGCTGGTGGCAGATGGGCGACGGGCTGCGCCGCTGCGCGAGCTGCCGGGCCGAGACCTCGGTGACCGCGGGCACGATCTTCGCCGGCACCCGCACGCCGCTGGTCAGCTGGTTCGCCGCCGTCTGGTACGTGGTCAACCAGAAACAGGGCGTCAGCGCGCTCGGCCTGCAGCGGGTGCTCGGCCTGGGCAGCTACCGCACCGCCTGGTCGTGGCTGCACAAGCTGCGCCGCGCGATGGTCCGGCCCGACCGCGAGGCGATGAACGGTGTCGTCGAGGTCGACGAGACGATCATCGGCGGCGTAAAGCGCGGCCACAAGGGCCGTGGCGACCCGCGCAAGACGCTCGTCGCGATCGCCGCCGAGGTTCGCGGCAACGGCCCGGGGAGGGTGCGGATGAAGCGCATCCCCAATGCCTCCGAAGAGGTGTTGACCGACTTCGTCCTCGAGCACGTCGAGCGCGGCGCCGAGGTCCACACCGACGCCTGGGCCGGCTACAACGGCATCGGCCGGCACCGATTCGACCACGTGATCACCAACGTTGCGACCAGTCCGGGGACCCCGCGCACGTCCTCATGCCCGAGGTCCACCGGGTCGTCAGCCTGCTCAAGCGTTGGCTGCTCGGGACCCACCAAGGCGGCGTCTCCCACGAGCAGCTCGACTACTACCTCGACGAGTTCACCTTCCGCTTCAACCGCCGTCGCTCAAAGCATCGCGGTCTGCTCTTCTACCGCCTGCTGGAGGGCGCGGTGGCCACCGATCCTCAGCCCTACAAGTCGTTGATCAGCGAATCTGCCGCTTGATCAGGCCCAGAGCCAAATCGGGGGACGGAAGGGCATACCCCGTTTCCTGTGATCGGATCTGGGGAGGTTTGCGTGATTACGCCCAGCGCCGGGCAGAGCTATGAGCCGCTGGCGGCCTATCTGGCCGAGAGGATTCGAACTGCCGAGCACGAGGATCTACCATCCGAGTCCTGATGAAACGCACGTTCGTCGACTACCACGGCCCCAAGGGAAATGACCATGGTACCATGACCATGGTCATGTCAGAGGCGAAGGAGATCACGGCCACCCAGTTCAAGGCCCATTGCCTGCGTCTGCTCGACGAGGTCGCCGACACCGGGGAGACGCTTGTCGTGACCAAGCGCGGTCGCCCGGTCGCTCGCGTCGAACCCCCGACCCGGCCATTGGACCTGCGTGGCAGCGTCAAGCTCCTGGTCAGCGCCGACGCGTTCGTCGAGCCGCTCGACGTCGACTGGGACGCCGAGCGCCCTTGATCGTCCTCGACACCCACGCCTGGGTGTGGTGGGCGGGGGAGACGGGCGACCTCAGCCCCGCTGCCGCGCAGGCCGTCTCCGAGGCCGACCGGATCGGCGTCTGCACGATCTCCTGCTGGGAGGTGGCGATGCTGGTGGAGCGCGGCCGTCTCGAGCTGACGACGGACGTCGCGATCTGGGTGACCGCCGCGCTGGCGATGCCCCGCGTGGCCGAACTGCGGCTCGATGCCCGCACGGCGACCCGCGCAGGCGCTCTCGACCGCGATGGCTTTCCCGGCGACCCCGCCGACAGGATCGTCTATGCCACCGCGCTCGATCTGGGCGTCCGCCTGGTGACCCGCGACGCCAAGATCGCAGCCTACGATTCGCCGCGAGCCGTCTGGTAGCGGGGCTGCGCCTCGAGCTATTCGCCTCGCGCCGCCCGCAGTCGCTTCAGGTCCAACTGGTCCTCGAGCCTGCCTGCCGCCTTCTTCATCTCAACCAGATCCTCGTAGCCGCAAAATCGCACGCGGTGCCCGAGAACCACATCCTCGATGGCCGCTGCATCGAGATCCTGGTAGGTGAAGTCTGGACTGACCAGCTGCAGGATGTCGAGCCGTCCATAGCTGGTCGTGAGGACGAAGTTGCCGCCCATGGCGAGACCCGTAACGTCCGGCTGAACGACCTCCTCCTCGGAAAACTCCTCCATCCCCATGATCCTGGCTTCGAGCCTCGTCAGGGCGCCGGCAAGGCGGTGCAGGTTCTCGGGGTCGGGATCGGGGACTATGTCCAGATCCTTGGTTCCCCGCAGGTATCCGTGAGCGCTGACGGCGAAGCCGCCGATCACGATGAAGCGGGCCTCTGCCGCCACGAGCGCCGCGAACAGCCTCTCGGCGTCGAGGGGCGCCATCGGCGGCAGGCTCACGCCCTCATCCTGTTCGCCGTCGCGAGCTATTGCTCTCGCAGCTCTCGTAACCGGCGGGAGCGCGCATTCGCTGCGAGCTGGGACAAGACGCTCGAGAGCTCGATCGCCTGCTCGACACGCTGCCCCGGCGTCGTTTCGAGGAATTCGCGCCTTTCCGCCGCGCGATCCATTTTCCCGTCGGGCGTCCAGTTCCCGACCCGTTCCGGCCTCGCCGTCATGTGGGCATTTTAGGCGGTCGAGTGAAATATCTCGGCGAGACGTCTGCCTTGACCGAAGCGTTCGACCGGCAGACCTGAACTCGCGTACGTATAGACCTTGTTGAATGCCCCGAGCAGGATTCGAACCTGCGGCCTACTCCTTAGGAGGGAGTCGCTCTATCCAGCTGAGCTATCGGGGCTGGGTTCGGGACAGCGTAGACCTTGGTCGCCGTCCGGTGGACGGATGGGGCCGTGCTCCGCTTCGAAGTCAGCCCAGGTGCCAGGCTCAGTGCCGAGGCGCTTGCGAATCTCCTCGAAGGAGGTATCGGGCGGCGGCGATTCGCTGGAGGCCACGCTTCGGCTACCCGCCTTCGCCGCCAAGCGTCTCCGGCCGGGCGAGGCCTTCGGTTGGCGGGGGAGGCGGCGGCGGAGTTGCATCCGCATTCTCGGCTTGGGAGTTCGGTGAAAGCTGCGCGTCGGCCCAGACCCTCGTCTGCTCTACCAGCCTTCGCATTTGCGGTCGGTCTGGCGTCGCTCCGAGCGGTCGTCCGTAGCGCAGCTCGGCTGCCCAAGGGCTCAGGTTCGGGAGATCGTCGGCTTCGTCGGGTTTGGTGATTCCTGCGTCATCGAGGAGCTTGAGCAGGTAGGCGATGTTGTGCGTGCGCTCGTAGACAACTTCGTTTTGCGCCAGGACCGCCTTGATCCTCTTCTCGACCGCCTGCTGTGCGTGGAACCCGAGGCCGTCGTCAGGGATGTCGTCGTCGTCGATAAGGCGGAGGAGGATCTTTTCGTCGCCCGCTGCCTTCTCCATCAGCAGCCGGGCGAAATCGTCGCCGCTACGCGGCTCGGCCGCCAACGGCTTTCCCCTCGGCGAGGGCGTCGTGGATCATCGTGCCTGAAAGGCCTCCCCATTCGCGCACGTGGCCCTCGCTGGCGACCACCACGTCAGCCGGTACACCAAGCTCGCCAACGAGTCTTGCCAGCCGCACCGACTCGGCGAAGTGATCCCTGACCTCCGGCTCGATCACCAAGAAGTCGAGGTCGCTGTCGATCGCCTCATCTCCCCGTGCGTAGGAGCCAAACAGGATGACCTTGGCGTCGGCCCCGGCGGCCTCCGCCAGGACCGTTCCAGCCTTGTCGATCAGATCTCGCGAAGCCATGGCAACACGGTAGCGGAGCGACTCGCAGACGATGCAATCCATTGGGCAGCGGCTGCCCGAATCCAGGCCAATCGAGCGCAATCCGATCGAATCGGACCGAGCCAGACACGCCCCGGATTTGGCTCTGCGGGCCGAAAGCGCGCGACTCCTCCGCTTCGATTAGGAGGGAGTCGCTCTATCCAGCTGAGCTATCGGGGCTTGTTTGCTCATCGTAGAGGCTTTTTGAGGTCACCCGGACAGGATTTTCGGTATCCGATAAAGGTCGACAAAATTGAAAAATCCAGGGTAGATAGACGCTCGTAGCCGAAAGACGCAGACAACTACGTTCTACCGCGCTGCCCAGGCAAGCGCCGCGTCGAACTCGCGCAACGCTGCGCCGGTGAGGCGCTCGCGACGGCGCAGGGCGCGAGCGTAGACCTTCATCGAGAAGGTGGGGTCGGTGTGCCCCATCAGACGCAGATCCTCTACAGCGAGTCGACCGCCGCTCGCAGGCTCGCCGGGTCGACCGCCGGGAAGCGGAAAAGCTCTGGCTCGATCGCTTCGAAGAGCTCGCGCAGCTTCGCCGGCTCGACCTGGCCGGAGTCGACCATGCTGCGGACGTCATCCAGGTCGAGGTCGAAGCCGCGCTGCAGCTTCGACAGCGCCTGCGAGTAGGGGTCGAAGTCGAAGACCTCGAGGTTGCCCTCGCGCAGGCGAAAGCGGGAGCGTTCCTGCCAGCCGGGGAGCGGAGGTAGGAAGTCGAGGGGCGAGGCGAGCTCGACGTTGACCGCGAGCTCCTCCTTTAGGTCGCGAATCCGTTCCAGCGCGGCATCGGCGTCGGGCTCGAAGCGGACGTCGATGTCGACGGTCGACTCGCGCCAGCCTTCCAGCACGGCGGTAGCGCCTCCCGTGAGGTACATCCGCGTGCCGGGGGGGACGACCCGTCCCAACTCGCGGGCGAGGCGCCCGATTCGCTCGGCGTCAGCCTCGCTGCGCACGCTCGGCGGCTCCGGCGAAGCTGACGATGCGGGCCAGGATCGCGTTGTAGCGCGAGTGGGCCGCGTCGCCCAGCTCCTCGCTCAACTGGCGGTAGAGGACGTGCGCCGGCGGGGTGTCGCCGCCCGCGGGCGGCACCTCCATACCCGCGCGGCGCAGGCGCGGCGCGGCGGCCTGCACGGCGCTGGCGTTGACCGAGGCGCGGCCCGCCGCGAGGTCTTCGAGGCCGGGCAGCACGATCTCGGCTCCGGGCAGGCGCTTCAACGCATCGTCTGACATCGCTGTCGAATGTACAGCGGTTCAGGCGTAGAGGCTCTCGGTCGCCAGCGCCTGGGCGCGGCGGCTCCAGAGCTTCACCTGCATGAACACCTCGTCGCCGTAGCCCTTCAGCGCGTCGAGCGCGATCAGGGTGAAGCGTTCGTCGGAGACGACTTCCTGGTCGACGGTCTCCAGCTCGAGCTCCGCCGTCGCCGCGACCGCCCCCCGGACCAGCGGGCGTCCCCAGACCAGGGTCACCGAGCCCTCGCGCCCGTTCTCGCCTCGCCAGCGGCCGATCACGTCGTCGTTGAGGTCGATCTGCCAGCCGGGGTTGTCCTCGGCGAGCACGTCGGTGAAGTCGGCCTCGGTGCGGAAGTCCGACGGCTCGCCCTCTTCCGGCAGCACGTAGGAGACGTGGCCGAAGAGCTCCAGCGCGCCCTCCGGGCCCTCGGCGCGCGCCGTCGCCGGCACCCAGACCCGCCCGCCCCAGGCGCGCTCCGGGAACCACTCGAACTCCTCCGGGATCGTCGTCCCATCCGGCAGCTCCTCGATCTCCTCGCAGGCGCCGCGAAACTCGTAGGCGAGCCGCTCGGCGAAGCGCCCGTGCGGGATCCCCTCCTGGGTCGAGTCGGCGATGAAGCGGGGGATCGGTCGCGGGTTGGGTGGCATCACAGGCACTCTCTCAGGTCGGCCGCGGCCCTCTCCGGCGGGTAGACATTGATGTCGACGCCGGTTCCCAGCTCCAGCCCCGCCTTGACCGTGAGGCGGGGGGCGATGTCGACATGCCAGCAGAAGGCTCTCGGCGCCGCGCGGCGCGGTGGCGACCCAGAGGTTGAGCTCGGGCGGGCCGTCGAAGCGCTCGGCCAGGGCGCGCATCGCCGTGCGCAGCATCGCCGCGCCGCCCTCGTCGTCCTCGAAGCGCGCCGCCGCGCGCCGCGGCACGATCCGCAGCTCATACGGCGAGCGCGAGGCCCAGGGGCAGATCAGCGCCGCCTCGTCGTCGATCGCGACCAGCCGCTCCCTGCGCCGCACCTCCTCGACCAGCACGTCGCCGAGCAAGTCGCCGCCCGCGGTCCGTTCGGCGTAGGCGCCGGCCCGCTCGCGCTCGCGCGCCAGCGCCGCCGGCACGAACGGCAGCGCGTAGAGCTGCGCATGGGTGTGGGGCAGCGACGCGCCCGCCCCGGCGCCCTCGTTGACGACCACCTGCACGTAGGCGGCCTCGGCGTGCGCCCGCATCCGCTCGCGCCAGGTGGCGACCGCGGCGAGGAAGCGATCCTCGCTCAGCTCGACCATCGTGGTGGCGTGCTCGGGCGCGTTGATCAGCACCTCGTGGGCGCCGACCGCCGGCCGCGAGGCGAAGAGGTCGGGATTGCTGTCGGGACGCGCCGCGTCCTCTCCCTCGCCGAGCGCCGGATAGAGGTTGGGGACGACGCGGCTCGTCCATCCCGGCGAGTCCGCCGAGCCGCCCTCGGGACGCACCGCGTACACCTCCGGCGGCGTCTTCTCCTCGCGCCCCTCGCAGAATGGACACCCCGCCGCGCCCTTCTCGTCGGAAGCCCTTCCTCCGAACCCATGCGGTCGGTCGGCGCGACCTGGCGCCAAGATGACGGGCATTCCCGTCAGTTGGTCTATCCGGATCTCAGGAGAGGTCAAAAAGTTGACGAGGGTGGCGGGCGAAATTAGCGCCTGGCCGGGAAGGCCGATGACCAAGCGAGACGGTCACGAGACGATTCCCGCGTAGCGCTGCTACGCGGGAATCGGGGAGGGGCCGAATCGCGCCGCGTCACTCGGGCTTATCCGGACGGCGATCATTTCGCCCGCCACCCTCAAGGAATGGAGCCAATACGTCCATCGGCAGCGGGAAGACGATCGTCGTGTTCTGGTTGCTGCCGATCTCGAGCAGCGTCTGCAGGTAGCGCAGCTGCAGCGAGGCCGGGTTGGTGCTGATGATGTCGGCCGCGTCGGTGAGCTTCTGCGCCGCCTGGTACTCGCCCTCGGAGTTGATGATCTTGGCGCGGCGCTCGCGCTCGGCCTCCGCCTGCCGCGCCATCGCCCGCTGCATCTGCTCGGGGATCTCGACGTCCTTGATCTCAACCGCGGTCACCTTGACGCCCCAGGGCTCGGTCGACTCGTCGATGATCGTCTGCAGCTCTTCGTTGAGCCGCTCGCGCTCCGACAGCAGCTGGTCCAGCTCCGCCTTGCCAAGCACCGAGCGCAGCGCCGTCTGCGCGATCTGCGACGTCGCCAGCAGGTAGTTCTCGACCTCGACGATCGCCCGGTCCTGGTCGACGACGCGGAAGTAGGCGACCGCGTTGACGCTGGAGGGCACGTTGTCGCGCGTGATCACCTCCTGCGGCGGGATGTTGAGCGTCACCGTGCGCAGGTCGACCCGTTCCATCCGGTCGATCAGCGGGATCAGCAGGATCAGGCCGGGCCCCTTGGTCGCGATCAGCCGCCCGAGCCGGAACACCACCCCGCGCTCGTACTCGCGCAGGACGCGCACGGCCGAGCCGAGCACGATCGCAGCGAAGATCACCACCACCAAAAGCACTCCGAGCGCTGCTGCCATCAGCCTGCTCCCTTCTCCGAACTCGTCGCGGGCGAAGACTCGGCGGAGGCCTCGAGCCGCACCTTCAGCGTCAACCCTTCGACCGCCTCGACAATGACTCTATCCCCCGGGCGTGGCGGCTCCCCGCCGCCGCCCAATCGCGCCCGCCACAGCGCCCCCTCGATCCAGACCTGGCCCTCGGGGTCGAGCGAGGTGCGGACCTCCGCCGCGGCCCCGATCAGCTCCTCGCGCCCGGCCCGCACCGGCCCCTCGCGGTGGGCGGCGAGGACTTTGCGGGTGACGAAGTAGAAGCTGACGATCGAGAGGATGCCGACGGTGATCAGCGCCGGGCCGGCCCAATCGCTGGCGCTCGCGTCCGATTCGGCGGTAAGCGCGATCACCCCGCCGGCGACCAGCCCCGCGGCGCCGAGCAGCGCCAGCACGCCGCCGGTCGGCAACAGCAGCTCCGCCACCAGCAGCACGACACCGAGCAGCGCGATGACGACGAACAGGTCCATGCCTCCGATTATCCGCTTTCGACGCCGCCGGCGAGGGCGTAGCGCGCGATGTCGGCGCGCAGCTCGGACTCCTCTACGTAGGGGCCCTGTTTGAGGTAGACCAGGTTCCCGCGCCGGTCGTAGAAGGCCGTGTCGGGGTAGCCGTGCGAGGCGCCGATCGATTCGGCGATCTCTTTGTCGGGATCGGTGTAGCTGGGGTAGGGGACGGGCGCCTCTTCGAGGAAGGTGCTCGCCGCGTCCTCGGAGTCTTCGCTGTCGACGCCGAGGAAGGCGACCCGTTTGCCGAGGCCGGCGGCGGCGCGCTGGAAGTTCTGGAACTCGAAGCGGCACGGCCCGCACCAGGAGGCCCAGACGTTGACCACGGTCGGGTAGCCGCGCAGCTCGCGCAGGCGCGCTTCGTAGGCGTCCTTGCCCCCCGGCAGCAGGTCGTCCCCCTGGCGGTGCAGCGCCGCCAGCGCCGGCGGCGACCCGGCGAGCGCCTTGGCGTAGTCGGGGTGCTGGCCGCCGTAGTCGCCGGCACCGGATGATCCGCATCCCGCGACCACTAAGCCCACCAGCAAGAACGACCGATGAGGAACGAAGGTTCGAAGACGGCGTCGATCATCGATGGGAGCGTCTCTGTTTACAATACGCAGTGCACTGGTTCGCGGCATACGTTGCCGCTTGAGATCGCCGGGATGGGGAGAAACCGAACCCCCGGCATCCTCACCAAGCTTTCCCGTCGGCACGCATCGCGTCGCTGCGGGGACGAACACCGAAAGCCTTCCATGGCCAAGACCAGCGACGTTGCCGCGCAGGCGGCAGTTCCCTCAGGCGCCGACATCGAGCGGGCGGCGGCGTTTGCCCGCGAGCCCTTCCTGCTCGACGGCGAGGGCCCCGAGGCGCTCGCCCCCGGCACCGCCCGGCGACGGGCGCTCGACGCGGCGCTGAAGGAGCTCGACGAGGGCGCCGAGCACCCCTCGATCCAGTGGCGCCGCGACTTCTCGCTGCTGCTCGGGCTCGAGCGGCTGCTGGCCGAGGAGCCGCCGAAGCTGCGCGACGGCGCCGAGCTCAACCCGCACCAGGTCGACGCGCTGTCCGGCACGCTGACCGAGCTGATGTCCGAGCAGCAGACGGCGGCGGAAAACGGCGACGCGCCGGTAGTGACCGAGCCGCCGCCCGAGCCGAGCGACGACGGGGGCGCCGGGGGGGACGGCGAGTCTGAGGAGGACGGCGAGGCCGACGAGGAGGACGAGCCGGAGGATCTGGCGCCCGACGAGGAGCCGCAGGACTGGGAGGAAGAGCCGTCCGCCGACGAGGAGGAGCCGCCCGAGGCCGAGGCCGCCGACGACCCCGGCGCGGCGCGTCGCTTCTGGTTCGAGCACGCGACCGGCGCCGGCAAGACGGTCGCCGCGGTCGGTTTCATCGACGCCACGCGGACCGGCGGCGTGCTGATCCTCACCCACCGCCGCAACCTGGTCGAACAGTTCATCGGCGAGATCTCCGACCGCGGCTACAAGGAGCGTCTGCGGCCGCCGCTGATGGGCGAGCGCGACGACGCCGAAGGCCCCGTCACGGTCGAGACCTACCAGTGGTTCGTGCGCAACCACAAGCAGGTCTCCGACGCCTACTCGATCGTCATCTGCGACGAGGCGCACACCGCGCTGGGCGAGAAAACCAGCGCCTGCATCCGCGCCTGGACCGGCCCCGTCTTCATCGGCATGACGGCGACCGGCGCGCTGATCGCCCGCCACGTCGCCGACCTCTTCCCGACCCAGACCTCGCGCTTCGACCTCGCCCAGGCGGCGCGGCGCGGCGTGATCGCGCCGCTGCGCTGCCTGCGCATCCCGCCCGGCCCCGGCGTGCGCACGATCGCCAAGGTGCCACTGCGCAAAGGCGAGGTCGACCAGGACTTCGACCAGGAGGAGCTGGCCGCGCTGCTCGACCAGGAGCCTTTCAACGTCGCGATCGCCGACCTCTACAAGACGCGCTTCAGCAAGACTCCGGGCGTCCTCTACACGGCGGGCGTCCAGCACGCGAAGAACGTCGCGAAAGCGTTCAAGGACACCGGGATCGTCGCCCGCGCGGTCTCCGGCGAGACGCCGAAGCGCGAACTGGCCGAGATCCTCGCCGCCTTCGAGCGCGGCGAGGTCGACGTGCTCTGCAACGCGATGCTGCTCGCCGAGGGCTGGAACTCGCCACGGGCGACGATCTGCATGCACCTGGCGCCGACCGCCTCGCGCCGCATCTACCAGCAGCGGGTCGGCCGCGTCACCCGGCGCGCGCCCGGCAAGGAGGCCGGCCTGGTGATCGACTTCGTCCACCCGGCGACGACCCACGACGAGACGATCGTCACCCTGCACAGCCTGCTCGACCGCGACGTCTACCGCGGCGGCGCGATCGTCGTCGGCCCGGTGCGCCGCGGCCGCGGCCGCCGGGTACGGGTCGAGCGCCGAATCGTCCCCGTCTCCGAGGACTCAGAAAAGCGCACCCAGGTGCTCGAACGCGACCTCTGGCGGATCGCGGTCGAGAACCTCGACTACCCCGAGCAGCACGCCTGGGCGGCGCTCGCCGGGGCGCGGGTCAACCCGCAGAACTGGCGCCGCGCCCGTTCGATGCTGCAGAACGACAAGACGAAGGAGCTGCGCCGCCGCTTCCTGCTCACCTGCGTGCAGCGCAACCGCAACTCGCAGCTGCGGCTGAAAGCGCTGGCCGAGATCGCCGACCTGCGCGATCCCGATGCCTTCGACGACGCGATCGACATCGTCGGCACCTGGAGCCGCGACGACAAGCGCGCCGGGACGAAAGCGCTGCTGCAGGCGCTGGTCGACAAGCGGATCGGCCGCCGCGACCAGGCGCAGGCGTGGGTCTGGCGGCTCGCCTCCTACACCCGCGAGCTGCACGAAGAGTACGCCGTGCAGCGCTGGCCGGAGACCAAGCGCCTGCTCGGCCTCCTGGTCAACTCCTCCGGCCGCGCGCACGGTCGCAACGCCCGCCGGCTCGTACACGCGGCGCGCAAACAGGACCGCCGCCTGGCGGTGGCGCTGCTCGCCGGCGCGGTCTCGCACACGCCGGAAGGCGAGGAGGTGCTGCGCGGCGCCCGCATGCGGATGGCGCGGAAACCCTCGGCGACCGCGCGCGAACTGCTGCGCAACTTCCCCAAAGGCGGCAAGCGACGCCGAAAACGGAAGAAGAAAGGCGGCGGCGAGGGCGGCGAGGGTGACAATGGGTCGAAGCCGGCCGCGAAGCGGTCGAAGGCGCGCGGCAGGAAGAAGAGCGGGGGGAACGGCTCAGAGCCGGAGGTGGACCTCGCCCGCGCCGAGGACGACGCGGTCGCCGCCGGCGACGACGACTAGGTCGCCCGAGTCCTCGATCCCGTCGGCGACGCCGCTGCCGCCGTCCCAGGAGATCTCGCGTCCGCGCAGCGCGTCGCGGGAGCGCCAGGCGGCAAGCACGTCGTCGCGGTCGGCGGTGACCCAGCGGTCGAGGTGGCGATTCAAGGCTTCGGTTGCGAGGAGGGAGGACGGGGGAAGCCCCGTCGGAGCAACAGCGGGGAGGCTCCGCCGGGACTTCCCCCGCCCTCCTTTTCGCCAGCCGAAGAGCGAAACTGCCGTGTCGCGGAGGTCGGGCGGGAACTCGTCTCGCGAGATCGTGAGGTTGAGTCCGACGCCGATTACGGCCCAGCCGTCTTGGGGCTTCGCCTCTATGAGGACCCCGGCGAGCTTGCGGCCTTCGATCCAGACGTCGTTCGGCCACTTGATCCGGCACTCGATTCCGGGGGCGAGCTCCTCGGCGGCCTGGCAGACGGCGAGTGGGACGGAGAGGGGGAGCAGGAGGTGGCGCTGGTCGAGCGGGCGGAGGATGGCGGAGTAGAGGAGGGCCTTGCCGGGGGGCGCGGTCCAGGTCCGGCCCTGGCGGCCGCGGCCGGCGGTCTGCTCGTCGGCGGTGACGACGGTTCCGTGCGGCGCCCCGGCCTCGACCAGCTCGCGAGCGCGCGCGTTGGTCGAATCGGTGCGGCGAAAATGCCGGCGCGGCAACCCAAACGTCGCCTGTGTCGCGTTTTGGGTCATAGCGACGTAAAAAGCGACACAGGCGACGTCAGGCTTTGGCTCCGACATCCGCGACGAGGGCGGCGACGAGGCCGTCGATGTCGTGGCGCTCGGCCTCGACCGCGACCTCGAGGCCGGCGTCTCGGACCGCTTCGCTGGTGATCGGGCCGATCGAGACGACTCGGGCGGCGGCCGGAAAGCGGTCGCCGAGCGCCTCGGTCAGGTTGCGCACGGTCGAGGACGAGCTGAAGGTGACGTAGTTGGCCGACTGGGCGGCCTCGGTCGCCTGCTCGCCCGGCGCCTCGCGGACCGTCTCGTAGAGAGCGACGACGTCGACCTCGGCGCCGCGCTCGCGCAGGGCGTCTGGGAGGACGTCCCGGGCCTCGGCGGCGCGGGCAACGAGCACGCGTCTCCCCTCGACCTCGATGTCCGCCAGGGCTTCGACCAGCGCCTCGGCGACGAACCTCTCAGGCACCTTGTCGGCGACGAGCCCATGCTCGGCGAGCGCTCGAGCAGTCCCCGGGCCGATGGCGGCGATCGTCGCTCCGGCGCGAACCTGGCCGCCTGCGCTCGAATCCCCTTTCCCTACCTGCTGCAGTTGCGGTCCCTTCCCTAGCGCCCGCGCATCGAGCCCCGCGCTCCCCATCGCCTCGAACAAGAGCCGCACCCCGTTCGGGCTCGTCAGGCAGACCAGCGCGTACTCGCTGGCGCCGACCCGCTCTACCGCCCGCCGCACCTCCTCGCTCTCGAGTCGCGGCTCGATCCGGATCGCCGGCAGCTCGACGACCTCGGCGCCTAGCCCGCGCAGCGTCGTCGCCAGGCCGCTCGCCTGGGCGCGCGCCCGGGTGACTACGACGCGCTTGCCGTGCAGCGGCCGCCGCTCCAGCCAGGCGAGCGCTTCGCGCCGCCCGACCACCGACCCGACGACGATCAGTGCGGGAGCGCCGATGTCCTCACGCTCGACCGCCTCGGCGAGCGTGCCCAGGGTCGCGACGACCGTCCGCTGTCCCTCCATCGTCCCGCGCTCGACCGCCGCCGCCGGCTCGCCGGCGTCGCGGCCCGCGGCGATCAGCGCCGCGGCGTTGTCGCGCAGCCGTTTCACTCCCATGTAGAAGACGAGCGTGCCGGGAAAGCGGGCAAGCGCCTCCCAGTCGAGCGCCGTCTCCGTCTTCTCCGGGTCCTCGTGCCCGGTGACGAAGGCGACCGCTGAGGCGTCGTCGCGATGCGTCACCGGAATCCCGGCGTAGGCGCTCGCCGCGACCCCGGCCGTCACCCCCGGCACGACCTCGAACTCCACCCCGGCCGCGCGCAGCGCTTCCCCCTCCTCGCCGCCGCGTCCGAAGACGAACGGGTCGCCGCCCTTCAGCCGCACGACGCTCTTCCCCGCCCGCGCCGCCTCGACCAGCCGCTCGCCGATCTCGTTCTGCGGGACGGACGGCTTGCCGGGGGCCTTGCCGACGTAGACCAGCTCGGCGTCGGGGCGGGCGCCGTCGAGGGCGCCCGGCGGGATCAGGCGGTCGTGGAAGATCGCGTCGGCCGCGGCGATCAGCTCCAGCGAGCGCGCCGTCATCAGGCCCGGGTCGCCGGGACCGGCGCCGACCAGGTAGACGACCCCCGCTCTCGCCGTCATTCCGGTGCGCCTTTTGCTCGCATAGGCAACATAAAGCGCACCGGAAGCCTTACAGGATCTCGGCCCGGTCGAGGATCTCGCGGGCGCCGGCGCCGAGCAGGCGCTCGGCGAGCAGGGCGCCGGCCGCGGCGGGCTCGGCCGCCTCGCCCTCGACCCGGTCGCGGATCCACTCGCTGCCGTCGGGCAGGCCGACGAAGGCCTCGACGATCAGCGAGCCACCGGGCTCGCCGTCGACCTTCCCGGCGCTCTCCCCTCCGACCCGGGCGTGGACGCCGATCGGCGTCGCGCAGGTCGCCTCGAGCAGGGTGACCACCACGCGCTCGGCGGTCAGCTCGCGCAGCGCCGTCTCGTCGCCGATCGCGGCGGCGGCCGCGATCGCCTCATCGTCGTCCTCGCGCGCCTGCAGGACGAGCGCGCCCTGGCCGGCCGCCGGCGTCATCGCCTCGGCCGGGATCGCGAACGACGCCTCATCCGCTCGCCCCAGCCGCCGCAGCCCCGCGGCGGCGAGGACGATCGCGTCGAGCTCGCCCTCGGCCAGCTTGCGCAGCCGCGTGTCGACGTTGCCGTGCAGCTCACTCACCTCGAGGTCGGGACGCGCCGCCAGCAGCTGCGCCCGGCGCCGCAGGCTGGCAGTCCCCACCCGCGCCCCCTCAGGCACCTCGTCGAGCGACCCCCCGACCCCGATCCACACATCCGCCGCATCCTCCCGCACCGGCACCGCCGCAATCGCCAGCCTCTCAGCCATTTCCGCCGGCAGGTCCTTGGCCGAGTGCACCCCGATCTCAGCTTCCCCAGCGAGCAGCGCCCGCTCAACCCCCCGCACAAACCGCCCCTTGTCCCCGACCTCGCCATCCGACGAAACCCCCACAAGCTCCCCTCCCCCAAGGAGGTCGGCGACCTGCCCAGCCTGCGCCAGGGCCAGTGCACTGCGTCGAGTAGCAATCCGAATCATCGAAGAATGGTGTTAGCGGAGAACCGACAGCGTATGGGTGAGGGCCTATCCCGGTAGGGCTGAAACGTCTTGTACTTTTTCGTTGAGTGCAGCGGGCGCCAGCCCAACCCCGATTCACCGAAAAAGTTAAGTGGAAGTCCTACCGGGATAGGCCCCTCCGAGACTCAGGTGGAACCCCTGCCGGGATAGCCCCTCCGCAACTCCGTCACTTGGGCCGTCTCTTCACCCTCGGGCGCCGTCTCCGGGTCGAGCCCGAACAACTCGCGCAGCGCGCTGACATACAGATACGCCTCGTCCTCGCCCGCCGACCGCTTCATCCGCAGCGTCGGCTCGTGCAGCAGGCGCGAGGCGATCGCCTTCGCCATCGCCTCGAGCCGCTCGCGGTCGGCCTCGCCGAGGCTCTGCCAGCGACCCTCGTTCTCGGTCAGCAGCCGCTCGACCACTTCGTCGCCGCGCGTCCGCAGCGCCGCGATCGTCGGCACGACCGAGAGCGAGGCGAGCCAGCGCTCGAAGCGGTCGAGTTCGGCGGCGATGATCGGTTCGGCCCGCTTCGCTTCTCCCTCGCGGTCGCCGGCGTTGCGCTCGACGATCGCCTGCACGTCGTCGATGTCGTGCAGGCCGACCCCGGCGATCTCGCGGCACTCCGGCTCGATGTCGCGCGGCACCGCGATGTCGACCAGCAGCAGCGGTCGCCCCTCGCGTGTCGACATCACCTGGCCGAGGCCTTCGCGCTCGACGATGTGGTGCGGCGAGTTGGTCGCCGAGACGACGATGTCGGCCGCCAGCAGCTGCTCGGGCAGGTCCTCGAAGCGCACCGCCTGGCCGCCGAAGCGCTGCGCGAGGCCGATCGCGCGGTCGTAGTGGCGGTTGGCGACGAAGACGCCCGCGGCGCCGCGCGAGACCAGCGCCCGGGCGACCAGCTCGGCGGTCTCGCCGGCGCCGATCACCAGCACGCGCTTGTCGGCCAGCTCGCCGAACGCGCGCCGCGCCAGCTCGACCGCGACCGAGGGCACCGAGACGCCGCGCTCGCCGATCGCCGTCTCCTCGCGCACCCGGCCGCCGGCCGAGAGCGCGCCGCGGAAGAGGCGGTTGAGGATCGGCCCGGTCGCGTTCTCGACCAACGCCAGCTCGTAGGCGCGTTTTACCTGGCCCTGGATCTCGGCCTCGCCGACGATCATCGAGTCGAGCCCGGCGGTGACGCGGAAGAGGTGGCGGGCGGCGTCGCCGGCGCGCAGCGAGTAGAGGTGGCCGAGCAACTCGGTCGGCCGGATCTCCGCCTGTCGCGTCAGCACGCCGAGCGCCGTCGACTCGGCTTCCACCGGGTCGGAGACGATCAGGTAGAGCTCGGTGCGGTTGCAGGTCGAGATCGCCGCCGCCTCGTGGATTCCCTCGACCCCGGTCAGCTCATGCAGGGCGCCGACCGCGCGGCCCTCGGTCAGCGAGAGCCGCTCGCGCAGCTCCAGCGGCGCGGTCTTGTGCGAGACGCCGAGCGTCAGCAGCTCAGACATCGGAACCTCGGGCGTTGTCGGGCCGGCCCGCGGCCGCCTCCGAAGGAGTCAGATTGCGATCGGAGACGGCCGCGGGCTGAGTCTCGACATCAACCGGCACGTCCTCCGCTTCGGGCACGTCCTCCGCTTCGCGTCCGGGCGTGCCGGGCGAACCCTGTTCGGCAAACCCGGCCAAATCACGGAGGTCGCGCTCGATCCGCTGCAGTTTCGTCGCCATGATCGCCACGTAGATCACGATCAGGGCGAGGAAGACGATGTAGGCGCCGGCGACGTACTTGCCCGCCTCGTCGAGCGGCAGCGCCGGGGTCGCGGCGAGCAGGCCGAGCATCTATCCCACCTCCGGGGCGACGCGCGAGCGGCCGCCCGGCGCCGGCGCGTCGAGCGCGCGTCGCAGGCGCTTGACCTGGCCCGAGGCGCTCTTCGCGGTCAGCTCGAACTTGACCAGGGTCACCCAGAGCAGCGCGATCGCCGCCAGGCAGACGAGGAAGGTGAGCAGCATCGAGCCGGGCAGGCCGCCGTTGGCGGTGCCGAACGTGCGCGGGTGGACGAGGCTCTGCGCCATCCGCACCGCCATGAAGTTGAGCGGCACGAAGGCGCCGGCGACGATCGCGAAGACCGAGGCGTAGCGGCCCTGGCGCTCGCGGTCCTCGATCGCGTAGCGGAACGGGTAGTAGGTCGCGTACATCAGGAAGACGATCAGGAAGCTGACCAGGGTCGGCTCGTCCCAGACCCACCAGTGGCCCCACGAGGCCTTCGCCCAGATCGAGCCGGTCACCAGCACGGCGACGCCGAATATCACCGACATGTGGATCGAGACGTACGAATAGGCGTCCCACTTCGCGTTGCCGCTGCGCAGGTGGGCGATCGCGAAGACGCCGCCGACGACGAAGCCGACCAGCGCCGTTATCGCCAGCGGCACGTGCAGGTAGAAGATCTTCTGGATGAAGCCCTGGTCGGCGTCCAGCGGCGCGTAGAAGAAGACAAGGGAAAACGCCAGGACAATTGCTGCCGTCGTGGCGAATGACAGTGGTTTGAGTCCTTTTCCGTACATATTGTTCGTGGAGGGCTAGGTGGCTGATTTCGTATTTGCGTGCCCGCGGGGGGACGACTGGCCAAGCTGGGCGGTGCACGGGGCCGCTGCGCGTAGCAGCGCTACGCGCGAGGCCGCGGGTGCCGATCCAGCGCCGCGCCAGGCGTTCCATCCGTGGGTGCGGAAATCGGAATCAGTCATCTAGTCCTCCACCAAGAAATCGAAGACTGCGTAGCCGACGAGGAGGAAGATCAAATCGTATAGGCCGAGCACCGCAAGCCAGGTGCCGAAGCGGTGATAACCGGGGCCGCCCACGGCGAGCAGCGGCTCCAGCGCCCCGGTCGCGGCGATCGAGAGCGGCACGACGAGCGGCAGCAGGACGAGCGGGGTCAGCAGGTCGCGGGCGCGCGAGTTGACCGCCATCGAGGAGATCAGCGTGCCGGTCGCGGCGAGGCCGAGGTCGGCGAGCAGGAGGACGACCGCCAGCGGCGGCAGAGCCGCCGCCGAGTCGAGGAAGAAGAGCGCGAACACCGGGACGACGACGAGCTCGACCGCGAGCAGGTAGACGACCAGCGCCGCCGCCTTGGCGGCGAACAGGGCGCTGCGGTCGATCGGCGCGAGCCGGATCGCGTCGAATCCCCCCTCCTCGCGCTCGGCGACGAAGAGCCGGTTGACGCCGAGGATCGCGGCGAAGAGCAGCGTCGCCCAGAGCACCCCGGCGGCGAGGCTGCCGGAGAGCTGGGTGCGGTCGAGGCCGAAGCGGAAGATGACGAAGGTCGTGACCGCGAACAGCCCCATCGCCGGCAGCGACTGCAGGGTGCGCAGCTCCGAGCGCAGGTCCTTGGCGAGGATCGCCGCGAAGGCCGACATCAAAGTCGCGCCTCGCTCGCTGCGCGAAGAATCAGATATGGACGCTTGCGCGCTCGGCGCTCCATTTACCTTGGTCGAGTCGAAGGGTCTGATCGCACTCTCTCAGGTGACGCTCGGGGTCGTGGCTGACCAGCACGCGGGTGCGATCGGGCGCCGGGCCGACCAGCCGCCCGACCAGCTCGCGCCCCGCGGCGTCGAGGTTGGAGTCGGGCTCGTCGAGCAGCAGCAGCTCGGGCTCGTGCAGGACGCAGCGGCAGGCGGCGATGCGCTGGCGCATCCCGGCGGAGAGCTCGGCGACCCGGTCGTCGGCGCGCCGCTCCATGCCGACGGCGGCGAGCAGCGTGGCGATCCGCGCCTCGGCGGCATCGCCGCGCAGCCCGTGCAGGCGGGCGTGGAAGCGCAGGTTCTCGCGGCCGGTGAGGTCGCGGTAGAGGAGGGCGTCGTGGCCGAGCAGGCCGACCCGGCCGCGCACCTTCCAGGCCTCACCTGGTAGGGCGGCGCCGAGTACGCGGACCTCGCCGCCGCTCGGTCGCAGCAGGGTGGCGAGTATCCGCAGCAGGGTGGTCTTGCCGCTCCCGTTCGGGCCGACGACGAGCAGCGATTCCCCGCGGGAGAGCGAGACGTCGACCCCGGCCAGCGCCGGCCGTTCGCCGTAGTCCCGGCGCAGCCCGGCGACCGCGACCGCGGGTTTCGTCAACGGCGCTTGCGCAGCGTCCGGCCGCCGATCTTGAGCAGCGGGCCGGCGCCCTCGCGCAGCGCCTGCGTCCGCGTCGCCCCCTTGCCGTAGAGCAGCTTCGCCGAGGCGCGCACCGCTTCGCCCAGCGTGCGGTCGTAGGGGTGCCACCAGAAGTCGCGCGCGAGCCCCGGCTCCCAGGCGTTCATCTTGATGTTGACGCACTCGTAGAAGCCGAATTTGGAGTGCGAGCGGCCGACGCCGGAGTCCTTGACGCCGCCCCAGGCGCACTGGCAGGCGCCATGGCTGAACGAGTGGTCGTTGACCCAGACCATCCCCGACTCGATCCGCCGCGCGATCCGCGCGCCCTTCTGCCGGTCCTTCGTCCAGACCGAGGCGCCGAGCCCGAACTCGGAGTCGTTGGCGAGGTCGATCGCCTCCTGCTCGGAGTCGACGACGACGATCGGCAGCACCGGCCCGAAGACCTCCTCCTTCATGATCCGCATCTCGTGCGTGACCCCGGTGAGGACGGTCGGGGCGATGTATTTGTCGGACAGGCCGGCGACGGGGGTCGGCCCGCCGCAGAGCTTGGTCGCGCCGGAGGCGACCGCGTCCTCGATCAGATCGACGACGATCTCGTACTGGCCGTCGGAGGTCATCGGGCCGATCTCGGTCTCCCACTCGAGCGGGTTGCCGAGCCGCAGCTTCTGCGCCTCGCGGGCGACGCCCTCGACGAAGCGATCCGCGACCTCGCGCATCACGTAGACGCGCTCGATCCCCGAGCAGGTCTGGCCGGCGTTGGCGAAGCCGCCCCAGACGGCGCCGGAGATCGCGTTGTCGAGGTCGGCGTCGGCGCAGACGATCATCGGGTCCTTGCCGCCGAGCTCGAGCACGGAGCCCTTCAGCCGCTCGGCGCAGACCGCGCCGACCTTGCGGCCGACCTCGACCGAGCCGGTGAAGAAGATCTTGCCGGCGCTCGACTTGGCGAGCGCGTCGCCGACCGCGCCGCCGCCGTGGACGACCCGGACCAGGCCCTCGGGCAGGCCGCCCTTCTCGAACACGCGGGCGATCGCCTCGCCGAGCAGCGGCGTCAGGCTGGCCGGCTTGAGCACCACGCCGTTGCCCGCCATCAGCGCGATCGCGACCTCGCCGAAGGGGATCGACCAGGGGTAGTTCCAGGGCGCGATCACCCCGACGACGCCGATCGGCTCATAGGTGAAGCGGGCTTTCTTGCTCAGCGTGAAGGCCTGCGTCATCGGCACCTTCTCGTCGGCGAGGATCTTCGGCCCCGCCTTGGCGCACCAGTGCAGCGCGTCGACGGTCGGCAGCAGCTCCATCGTGTAGGCCTCGGCGCGCGGCTTGCCCTGCTCGGCGACCAGCAGCTCGGCGATCTCGTCGATCTCGTCGAGCAGCGCGTCGGCGGCGCGGCGCAGGTAGGCGCCGCGGTCCTTCAGGCTCAGCTCCGCCCAGGCGGGCTGGATGCGGGCGACGTCGTCGACGACCGCCTGGACCTGGTCGGGCGTGATCGTGGCGACCGAGCCGACGAGCTCGCCGGTGGCGGGGTTGAAGCTCTCTAGAGTGGACTGGGCGGCTTGGGGCTGCGTGGCGATCTCCATAGCGGTCGATTGTAGGCTCCCTCATACTCGTCTGCAGTGGACGACCGGCTGTTCGAGAGCGACGAAACCCGCCCAGTCGGGGAGGTTGGAGCTGACGCGCCCCTGGCCGTGCGAATGCGGCCGCGGTCGCTGGACGAGCTGGTCGGGCAGGAGCACGTGCTCGGGGATGGGTCGGCGCTGCGCACCGCGATCGAAGGCGGACATCCGCACTCGGCGATCCTCTACGGGCCCCCCGGCGCCGGGAAGACGACCCTGGCGCGGATTGCCGCCTCGCGGGCCGACGGAGCGTTCGAGGAGCAGTCGGCGGTCAACGCGGGCAAAGCCGAGATCCGCGGCGCGATCGAGCGGGCGCGGGAGCGACGGCAGGCGAGCGGCCGGCCGACGATCCTCTTCCTCGACGAGATCCACCGCTTCAACAAGGCGCAGCAGGACGCGCTGCTGCCGGCGGTCGAGGAGGGGCTGCTGACGCTGATCGGGGCGACGACGGAGAACCCCTACTTCGAGGTCAACTCGGCGCTGCTCTCGCGCTGCCAGGTCTACGAGCTGCAGCCGCTCTCGCCCGAGCAGGTGGAGGAGCTGCTGCGGCGGGCGCTCGCCGACCCCGAGCGCGGCCTGTCCGAGCCGCCGCCGGTCGAGGACGCGGCGCTGGCGATGCTGGCGCAGCGCAGCGGCGGCGACGCCCGCGTCGCCCTCTCGGCGCTGGAGCGGGCGGTCGAACGCGCTTCCGACTTTTTCCACACTGGGGTGGGGAAAAAGTCGGAAACGGTGAACGTCGCCGCGATCGAGGACGCGCTGCAGCGCAAGGCGCTCGACTACGACCGCGAGGGCGACCGCCACTACGACTTCGCCTCCGCCTGGATCAAGGCGACGCGCGGCTCCGACGTCGACGCCTCGCTCTACTACCTGGCGGTGATGCTGGAGGGCGGCGAGGACCCGCGCTTCATCGCCCGCCGCATGGTCATCCTCGCCTCCGAGGACGTCGGCAACGCAGACCCGCAGGCGCTGCTCGTCGCCGACGCCGCGGCCCGCGCGGTCGACCGCGTCGGCCTGCCCGAGTGCGCGCTCAACCTCGCCCAGGCCGCCGTCTACCTGGCGCTGGCGCCGAAGTCCAACGCCTCTTACAAAGCGCTCGGGCGGGCCCGCGCCGAGGTGCGCGAGAACGGCGCCAAGACGCCGCCGGACTACCTGCGCGACGCCCACTACCCCGGCGCGGAGAAGCTCGGCCGCGGCGAGGGCTACCGCTACGCGCACGACGAGCCGGGCGCCGTCAGCGACCAGCCGCTGCTGCCGCCGGAGGTCCAGGGACAGCGGTTCTACGAGCCCACCGATCGCGGCTTCGAGGCCGATCTGGCCGAGCGCCTGGAGGCGCTTCGCAAGCGGCTTTCGGGCAAATAGTCGCAAGCGCAACTTCCCCGAATAGGGGGTGTTTCAATGAGCGGCTTTCCAAGCTAGAGCCAGGGAGAGCCGATATACCGGCCGGAGGCCTGGACTGGGGGTCTCCGGCCGGCACCAAAGGGGAATCAGGGGGGACGACGACGCGCGCACCGCGGTCGTCGGTGCGTAGGCGGGTAGGCTTCGGCCCGATGCCCGCGCAATCGCAGCCGCTCGTCCTCCACGCCGTCCCCTTCTCGCATCCCTGCCTCGCGGTGAGCGCCGCGCTCGACCGGATCGGCCGCGAGTACGAGACGGTCGAACTGGTCACCGGCAAACACGCCGAAGAGGTGGAACGAATCTACGGCGAGGGGCGCCGGACGGTGCCGGGCCTGCTGGTCGACGAGGAGCCTGTGCACGGCACCAGGGCGATCTTCGCCCGGATCGCCGAGCTGCACCCCGAGGCCGGCCTCTATCCGGAGGCGCAGGCCGAGGCGATCCGTGCCGCCGAGGCCGGGATCGCCGAGGAGCTGCAGATGAGCGCCCGCGTGCTCGTCTTCGGCGCCCTGCACTTCCGGCCCGAGTCGATGGCGACCTTCGCCGGCGCCGGGCAGCTCGACCCGGCCGGGGTCGACTTCGCGATCAAGTCGATGCGGGCGACCTGGCGCTACCTGGAGATCAGCGCCGTGCGCGTGCACGCGACGCTGCAGGAGCTGCCCGCGCAGCTCGACGTGGTGAGCGCGCTGATCGAGGCGGGCGCCGCCGGCGGCGAGACGCCGACCGCGCTCGACTTCCAGCTCGGCTCCTCGCTGCGGCTGCTCGCCGAGATCGGCGACGTCCGGCCGCTGATCGACGCGAGCCCGGCGGCGGCGATCTCCGCCGCCTGGTTCGATCGCGGCAAGGGCGACGTCCCGGCCGGCGCCTTCCCGCCCGGCTGGGTTCCAGCCGCCGGTTCCTGACGGACGAGCCGCGCCCACTATCGTCTGGGCGGTGAGCGAGGCGAAGCTGAGGCTCGGCGGCATGGCCCTGAGAAACGGGCTGCTGATCCACGGGCCGACCCACTGGGCGGCCGCGGTGCGGACCGCCGACGGGGCGGTCGAAGTCGGGTCCGAACGCAAACCTGAGCTGGCGCCGAAGCTCGTCCAGCGCCTGCCGGGGCTGCGGGGGCCGCTCAAACTGGTCGAGGCGATGGCGGTGCTGCCGCTGGTGCGGCGCCGGATGCCCGCCGCGCGGCTGCCGTTCGAGGACGCGCGCGTCGTCGCGGCGGTCGGAGGAACGCTGCTGGCGACGGCCACGCTGCGCCGCGCCTTTCGCAGCACGGCGCTGCGCGAGGGCGTCGTCCAGGTGCTCGGCGCGACGCCCGCCGTGGTCGCGCTCAGCGATCGCGACCTCGCCGCCTACCACGGGGTCGAGCACAAAGCGATCGCCGCCTACGAGCAGGGGATCGAGGACCCGGCCACGGTGCCCAAGGAGCACGACCGCTGCGGCTCCAACCTGATCGCGCCGATGATGCTGCTCTCCGCCGCCGGCACGGTGGTCCTCGAGCGGCTGGTCGAGCGCCCCAGCCCCGCCGCCCGCGCCGTCGTCGGCCTCGCCGGCGCCTCGCTCGCGGTCGAGATGTTCGCCTGGAGCGACCGCCACCACGGCGCCCCCCTCGCCGAGGCCTTCCACACCCCCGGCCGCGAGATCCAGCGCCGGCTGGCGACCAAGGAGCCGACCCCCGAGCAGATGCAGGTCGGCATCGCGGCGCTGGCGGAGATCCTGCGCGTCGAGGGCTCCAGCGGGGCGGGCGACGAGCCGCCGCCGGCGACCTAGCGCGCGTTACGGGTCGCCGAATGCGATCGCCGGTAGGTCCTTCCAGCTGACCAGCTCTCCCTGGCTCCGCGATTGCGATTCCTCGCCGCCGTAGACGACCATGCGGCGTGCGACCCGCCAGCGCCCGTCTCCACGCGCCGCGATCCGCTCCGCGAAGGCCGGGAACGCAGCGAAGTGCTCGCTCGATGGGGTGCGCCCGGCCTTCGCCTCGATCAGCGTCAGCTCGGCGCCCCGTTCGACCACCAGGTCGATCTCCAGCCGGTTGCGCTCCCCGTAGAAGGAGAGCTGTGACCGCCGCCCCCGGTGCCGATGCCACTTGACGATCTCTGAGACCACCCAGCCCTCGAACATCGCCCCGCGTAGCGGATGCGCCGCGAGCTGCTCGGGCGCGTCGATCCCGAGCAGGCTCACCGCGAGGCCGGGATCGTGGAAGTACAGCTTCGGACGCTTGACCAGCCGCTTGCCCAGGTTGGCGTGGAATGGCTGCAGTCTGAAGACGATGAAGCTCGCTTCCAGGGTTGAGAGCCAGCGCCGCGCGGTGGGCTGGGAGACCCCGCAGTCCGCAGCGAGCGATGCGAGGTTCAGGTGCCGGCCCACACGCCCCGCACAGAGCCGGAGGAACGTGTGGAACGTCTCGAGATCGCCGACCGCGAGCAGGTTGCGTACGTCGCGCTCGAGATAGGTCGCGGTGTAGTCGGCCAGCCACTCCGCGGGCGGGAGGCCGCGGTCGAGGATGCGCGGATAGCCGCCGCGCCAGATCACCGTCTCGAGGTCATCCCCGGAACCGTCGAATCGACGAATCTCCTCCAGGGCAAGGGGCAGCAACTCGAGCAGCGCCGTCCTCCCCGCGAGGGATTGGCTGACGCCTTGGAGCAGCGGGAGGTTCTGGGACCCCGTAAGGACGAAGCGCCCGGGGGAGGGGTCGTCGTCGACTATTCCCTGCAAATAGGAGAGCAGATCCGGGGCCCGCTGGATCTCGTCGAGGATCCCCCCGGACTCGAATCGGGCGAGGAAGCCGAGCGGGTCCTCCGCGGCGAACTCCCGTTCCGACGGGGTCTCGAGCGAGACGTAGGGACGATCGGGGAACGCCATCCGGGCGAGGGTGCTCTTGCCCGATTGCCGCGGTCCCGTCATCGTGACCACCGGATACCGCTCCGCAGCTCGCTCGAGGTGCTCGTGAAGCGTGCGCCGAATCATCGGTGGACAATATCAATATCTAATATTGGTTTAGCCCAACCGCCCATGAGAGGGCACACCGAAAGGTCGTCAAACTAGACTCCCGCGCATGTTCGGCCGGATCGACCATGTGGGCGTCGCCGTCGAGGATCTCGACGCGGCGATCGCTCTCTACGAGAAGAGCTTTGAGATGGAGCTGGCGCACCGCGAGACCGTCGAGTCGCAGGGGGTCGAGGCGGTTCTGCTCGACGTCGGCGACGGGCACGTCGAGCTGCTGCGACCGCTGGCCCCCGACACGGCGGTCGGCAAGTTCCTCGAGCGCAAGGGGCCGGGCCTGCACCACGTCGCCTACGCGGTCGAGGACATCGACGCGACGCTGGAGGGGCTGGCGGCAGCCGGGCTCGAGTTGATCGACAAGGAGGCCCGCGTCGGCATCCGCGAGAGCCGCGTCGCCTTCCTGCACCCGCGCTCGACCGGCGGCGTGCTGACCGAGATCGTCGAACCCTCGGCGAGTGGGAGCGAAGGAGCGTCACGATCTGATTCTTCGCGACTGAGCGAGCCCGAAGCCAATTATGAGAGAGGACACTGATGGCGGATACGCAGAAGGTCGAGATCGGCTTCGAAGGCGGGCAGGTCGTCCAGGTCCGGTTGACCGGCGACGCGCTGAAGGATCTGCGCAAGCAGGTCGAGAAGGGCGGCTGGCACGACATCGAGACCGAGGACGGCACGCTCGCGGTCTACGTCGGCAAGGTCGCCTTCCTCAGGATTGACTCGGGCGCCCAAAAAGTCGGTTTCTGAGGGACTGTGACCGGCGCATCTCTGCGTCCTCGGTCGCTCGCGTGCAGAGCACGCCACGCTCCCTGCGTCCTTGATCTGCTTGGTCACACTCCCTCAGATGAGACTTAAAGGATTTGGAATTCTCACGGGGGCCGCGGTGTTAGGCGCCGCCGTCTGGTGGCGCAAGAACCCTTCTGCGTGTCCGTACGGGCAGCGGTTCTGGGTCGAAGCGCCCCACCCGATCATCAGCCGCGACCGCCTGCGCACGGTGTTGGCGCCGCAGCCGGGCGAGCGGGTGCTGGAGATCGGGCCGGGCACCGGCTACTACACGCTCGACGTGGCGGAGTGGGTAGGGCCCGACGGCCGGGTCGAGATCTTCGACCTGCAGCGCGAGTTCCTCGACCACGTGATGCGCCGGGCCGGAGAGCGCGGCCTGGCCAACGTCAACCCGACCCAGGGCGACGCGACCGCGCTGCCCTTCGAGGACGGCTCGGTCGACGCCGTCCTGCTCACGGCCGTGCTCGGCGAGATCCCTGACACGCTCGCCGCACTGCGCGAGATCCGTCGCGTCCTGCGCCCCGCCGGCCGCCTGATCGTCGGCGAGCTCTTCGGCGACCCCCACTTCACCACGCAGGCGAGCCTCAGGCGCCAGGCCGCCAAAGTGGGCCTCCGCTGGGAGGCCCGCTTTGGCGTCTGGTTCGGCTACTTCGCCCGGCTCGCGCCTGCCTGACAGCGCGGAAATAGGTATTAAGGGGATGAAATAGGTATTCTCATCCTTCTACTACCTATTTACTATGCAGACCTTCCGCGAGCTGGAGAAGCACCTGGGCATGGTTCCGGCGCCATTTGCGTCGGCGCTCGGCGCTGTCAGCGCCGGCCATGGCCGCGAGGAGATTCTGCGGCATCGCGATCCGAAGGCCGTCGACGCGCTGCGCGAGGCGGCGATGATCCAGAGCACGGCCGCATCGAACGCAATCGAGCAGATCACCGCGCCCGCGGCGCGAATTGCCGAACTGGTCCGCGAGGAGGCACCGCCGCAGAATCGGTCAGAGCGCGAAATAGCCGGCTATCGCAGTGTCCTGAGCACGATCCACGAGAGCGCTGACCAGATCCCCTTCACTCCGTCCGTGGTCCTGCAGTTTCACCGTGACCTCTACGCGCAAACCACCACCCAGGGTGGCCGCTTCAAGAATGTCCAGAATGAGGTCGCTCGCTATGACCGCTCCGGCCGGAAAGTGGCCGTGATCTTCCGGGGCACCCCTCCCTCGGAGACTCCCAGGGCGATGGACGAGTTGCACGAGCGCTTCGCGACTGCGGTGGGGGAGGGACGTCATTCCCCCCTGCTGCTCGCCGGGGCGTACGTGTTCGACTTCCTGATGATCCACCCGTTCAATGATGGCAACGGCAGGATGTCGCGGTTGCTTACATTGCTCCTGCTCTATCAGGCCGGCCATGACATTGGCCGCTTCGTAAGCCTCGAGCGGCTGATCGAGAAGAGCAAGGAGACCTACTACGAGGCCCTCCAGGCGTCGACCGCCGGCTGGGATCAGGGAGAGCACGACATCTGGCGGTGGCTTGACTACTTCCTCGGCATCTTGATCGGCGCATACCGTCAGCTCGACGAATACGCAACTGGCCTTGGCGCCGGCCGCGGTTCAAAGGCGACCCGCATTCGAAGCTTCATCCGCCTGCACATCGCCGACACCTTCACCTCGGCTGAGATTCGAGAAGCGATGCCTGACATCAGCGTCGATCACATCCGCGCTGAGCTGCGGAAGCTGCGCGACGCCGGTGTACTCGAATCGCCGGGGCGGGGGCGCAGGCACTGGCGCCGTCTGCGCAGCGACTTCTGAGGTGGAGCCCGGGCGAGGTTGAACCCGCCCGGGCTCCGGTCACTCTGTCTACTTCTTGTGCTTGTTGCCGCCGCGGCAGGCGGGGATGTTGAGCCGCAGGTTGTTGGTCCTCATCCGCCGGCTGTTCTGGGCCAAGATGTTGAGGAAGCCGGTCGTCTGGCGGGAGCAGAGGTTCCGGGAGTTGATCAGCAGGCCCTTGCCGCCGCCCTTCATCGTCAGGATGAACTTCTTGACGGCGACGTCGGGCGTTTCGTTGAACACCGTTTTCAGCCGTCCGTGGGCGGAGCTGATCACGCCGCGCAGCCGGACCGGGATCTGGCCGTGCAGGTCGACCAGCAGGTCCGGAAGTTCGTGGCTGGACGAGGTCAGGTAGACCGGGCCCTTGAGGTTGCCGGCCAGCAGCGGCGAGGTCGCCTTCGCGTGCCCGTAGATCGAGTTCTTCGGGCAGTTGTCAGCGGCCAGCTGGACCCGCGTGCAGATCGTCTTGATGTGGCTCTGGTCGAGGATCGTCGCCCGCGGCAGGATGAACGCCGTGCGCCGCAGGTTGGCGTCCCCGTAGCGGGCTTCGACGATCGCCCTGAACTTCGGGTTCCTCGCTCGCTTGGTCTGGTTCTTGCCGCCGAAGATCCGGGCGTGGAACTTCGGCTTGAAGCGCAGTTTCCTGCACTGGCCGAACTGCAGGCCCTCGGTTTTCGAGGCTTCCTTCCAGGCGGCCGGATCGGCCGGGTTGCCGCCGCCGCCGAAGGCGGTCGTCTTGATCGGCAGCTTTTCGCGGCAGGTCGTCGGGTTGATCGTGAAGTTCGCCCGTTCGACGAACACGCGAATCTGCCGGATGTCGAGCTTCACCCCGCCGAACACGTTCGGGATCGGGTCCGAGACGGCGTGCACTTCGGCCGTTTCGGGATCGATGTTGAGCGCCGCCCGCACGACCACGTTGCCGAGGTCATACGGACCGGCGACGGCCGGGGTGATGAACACCATGCTCAGCGGAGCGCCCTTGTAGGGGCCGGCGAGGTAGGCGTTGCCGAGCGTGTGGAAGGGCGTGCCGCTACCGGCCGCAATCTCTGCCGTGCCGACGAAGCTGCTGTTCGGGCAGGCGGGATCGGCGGTCACGCTGATCCCGGAGCGGGCGCCGGCGGAGTCGATGTCCGCCTGCGGGCAGTATTCGAGGCCCTTCAGCTTCGCCACCATGCCGCGCGGCAGGTTGACGTCGATCCGCTTCACCTCCTGTTCACCGTTGTTGCCCGCGAAATCGAGCCGGAACTTGGTGAACTGCCCCGCCTTGTACTCGCTCGGCGCCGAGGCGAGGTACGGGTTAAACGGCCGATCGGCGAGCGTGTTCGGACACGGTCCACCGCCGGCGATTTCGTCGAGCGTGAAGGCGTCGCTCGGGTGGGCGTCCGGGTTGCCCGTCCACGGCGACAGCGCGGTGTTCGTCGTGTGCGGGCCACAGGTGTCGGGCGTGGTGAGCGCCCCGCGCGGACCGCCGGTGATGTGGACCTTGAACGAGCTGAAGGTCGCCTGTGGGTTTTCGTCGACGACGACTTTCAGCTGGCCGGTATCGAGATCGGGGAACACATGGCCGATCAGGCGCACATTGACGCCGTAGCGTTCCGAGCCTACGGTGAGAAAGACCCTGAACTGTTCCCCGGAGGTCGGGTCGTTGTTGAGCGGCGCGGCGGCGTAGACGGTGCCGCTGAGCGAGTCGGGCGGCAACGAGGGGGTCTGCACGTCGGTGGTGCCGATCTTCGATGCGTCGGGGCATTCGATCGGATTATTGGTGTGGTAACCGAACTGCGCGTCGCTGCACGTCTCGAGTCCGTTGGCCAGCGACGGATTGAGCCCGGCGCCATCCGGCAGCGTTACCGTCGCCGTCTTCAAGTACGAGTTGGCGATCGGTTCTTCGGGGTCGAACGGGATCCCGAGGTCGACCGTCACCGGCTCGGGCGAGTCGGTCTGGCTGTCGACGGTGGTTTTGATCGTGGGATCGAACGGCACCGCGGCGCAGTTTTCGCCCGCGAATGGCGTGGTGAAGCTCGCGCTGTCCGATGCGCCTTCGTGCGAGTCGATGAAGAGCCCAGCTTTCAGCGGAGCGCCGCAGGGACCGCTCGGGTTGGTCAGGTAGGCGCCGTTGCCGGCCTGCCCGTTGAAGACGAGCCGTGAGCCGACGATCGCTGGATGGGCGGGAGGTTCCGGGGCATGCAGATCGCTGATCGTGAAGGTCACATGTTGGTCGACCGGATTGAGCGATCCCACGACAAAGACCGCTTTCCCGGTGGAGTCTGGGAATGCGACCATCGAGGGGGCCCCGTCGAACGGCACCACGTTGTAGACCGGCGCCGCCCCGCGGGCCAGAGTCGGTCCGGCGGCGACGACGACCGTCAGGTAGTTGGTGCCCACCCTCGATTCCGCGGGGCAGGCGAGGATATTTGTTTCGGCCTGTTCCAGTGAGCATTGGGGGGTAGCCTCTGGATTGACGCTCAAGCCTTCTGGTACATCGATTACGATGTCTTTGAGCGCACCTTCCGGCGCTCCCGCCGTGTTGTTCAAGAGGAGGTCCGTGATTGCGAACGGTGGACGGCCTGCGGCCTGTTTGAACCACCGCGCTTCGTTTTCAGGTTCGCCCGTCTTGCCGGTGCACTGACCCGGCGGTTGCGGCAGCGGAAACGCCCCGGGAGCCGCTGGCGACTCCACAGTTGTGGAGCACGTCACTACTTCCCAGTTTTCGACGCCGAACGAAGCCTGGGCGCTCGAGGCGCCCAATGCGAAAACGAGAAATGCGGCGGTGAGAACGAGAAGCCCCAGTGGGCCACGCTTGCTTCTCATATCGAGACTCTCCTCCAAGACGGGTTTTGAAAAGATCGCTTACCCGCCTCCCGCAGTTGAAAACGGTACACCATCGGGTGTCCGCGCTCCAAGGGGGATAACTACGGATTGGCCAACTCGGTCCAGAGGCGCTCCTCCGCGTCGGCTACTTGGTTAGCCAAAGTGTCGATCGAGCGCCAGAGGGTGGGTTTTGGCTCCTCGTTTTCGCTTGCGAGGCGGAATGCCTCGGCCAGCTCGCCCCACGCCGTTCCTGCCACTGCGGCCAGCGGCGCCTCGTCGCGCCCCGCCTCCGCCAGGAAGCGCGAGTACATCGGCCGGAACGCCCCGCCGCCGGTGCCGCGTCGCTCGATCACCTGGTAGCCGAAGCGCGCGCACCACTGCCAGTCCTCGGCGGCCTCCGGCCAGGACCCTGCCTCTTCCGCGAGCCGTCGCACCGCGTCGAGGCCGGAGAAGCCGGGGAAGTCCGGCTCGACCATCGCCCGCGCCGCCCGCTCGATCGCCGCCGGGACCGCCTCGCGCAGGCGCTTCGGCGACAGCTCCCCGCTCGCGGTGAACATGTGGCCCGCCAGCGGGTACGCCGGGTGTTCGCCGTGGCGCGCCCGGTCGAGGTTCTCCAGCCGGGTCAGCTGCAGCTGCTCGAAGCCGGTGTCCGAGAGATGCGCGTGCTGCTCGTCGTAACCGGCGAGGACGACGGCGTGGCCGGGGAAGTGGGCCGAGTTGCCGTAGTGGTCGAGGTGGTAGAGGTCGGTGAGCAGCAGCGCCGGCCGGCCGGCGTCGACCTCCGCCCGCGCCGCCTCCCAGGCGCCGTCGTCGCCCGGCTCGAAGGTGCGCAGCTCGAGCGCCGCCCCGGTCAGCTGGTCGAAGTTCTCCTCCAGCCGCGCGGTGCGCCCGTTGAACCAGCGGGTCGGCGAGGCGTCCTCGATCGTCACGTAGTAGAAGCAGGCGCCCGCGCCGAGCCCGAACGCCATCTCCTCGCTGATCTCGGTGCCATGGAAGGCGAGCAGGTTGCGCAGCGCGGTCGAGCCGCAGTGGTGGCCGGGGGTGTGGACGTAGCCGGGGACGAAGGGCACGGGGCGATTATCCTGCGCGCCGATGCTGGAGCTCGACCTGAGGATCTTGCGCGCCATGCGCACCGCCGGCCACACGCCGGGGCGCGAGTCGATCGCCAAGGCGCTCGGCAAGGCCGGAAACAACGGCGCGATCTGGTTCGGCATCGGCGTGCTGCTGGCGATCTTCGACCGCGGCAACCGCGAAGCGTGGCTGGTCTGCGCCGTCCTCGGCCCGGTGGCGATCGGCCTCAACTACGTCGTCAAGGCGATCGTCAAACGGCCGCGGCCCGTGCTCGAGGGCCTGCCGCCGCTCGGCGGCGCCCCCAGCTCGCTCAGCTTCCCGTCGGCGCACGCGACCTCGTCGTTCGCCGTCGCCACCGCGATGACGCGGGTCGAGCCCTGGGGCGCGCTGGCGTTCCTGCTCGCCTTCGCCCTGGCGCTCGGCCGTCCCTACCTCGGCATGCACTACCCGTCCGACGTCGTCGTCGGCGCCCTGCTCGGCGTCCTCCTCGGCCTGATCGTTCCCCTCTCGCTTTGAGCAGAGGAGGCGGCGCTTTATGAAGGTCGGGATCGTCGGGCTGCCGAATGCGGGCAAGTCGACCCTGTTCAACGCGCTGACCAAGGGCGGCGCGCAGACCGGCGACTACCCGTTCACGACGATCGAGCCCAACGTGGCGATCGCCCAGGTGCCGGACGAGCGCCTGCGCCAGGTGGGGGAGACGGTCGGCAGCTCGGAGCTCGTGCCGGCGACGATCTCCTTCCACGACATCGCCGGCCTGGTCAAGGGCGCCTCCGAGGGCGAGGGCCTCGGCAACAAGTTCCTCGCCTCGATCCGCGAGACCGACGCGATCTGCCACGTCGTCCGCTGCCACGCCGACTCAGGCGTCCCGCACCCCGACGGCCGGGTCGACCCGATCGCCGACATCGAGACGATCGAGACCGAGCTCGTGCTCTCCGACTACGAGCAGGCCGAGCGCCGGCTCGACCGGGTGCGCAAGGGCGCCAAGTCCGGCGACCCCGACGCGATCGCCGAGCGCGACTGGCTCGAGCGGGTGGTCGAGGCGCTCGCCGCCGGCCGGCCGGCGCGCTCGGTGCCGGTCCCCGAGGGCGCCGAGCACGGGCCGGCCAACCTGCAGGCGCTGACCTCGAAGCCGATCCTCTACGTCGCCAACGTCGACGAGGGCGACGCCGAGCCGCCCGCCGCGGTGACCGCCCACGCGGCCGAGGTCGGCGCCGCGGTGGTCGCCGTCAGCGCCCGGATCGAGGGCGAGCTGGCCGAGCTCGACCCCGCCGAAGCGGCGGAGATGCGCGAGTCCTACGGGGTCGAGGGCTCCGGCCTCGACCGGCTCGTCCGCGCCGCCTACGAGCTGCTCGAGCTGATCACCTTCTTCACCGCCGGCGAGGACAAGGAAGCGGTGGCGCGCGAACTGCGCCGCGGCGCGACCGCGCTCGAGGCGGCGGGCACGATCCACACCGAGATCCAGGACGCCTTCGTCAAAGCCGAGGCGATCGGCTGGCGCGAGCTGGTCGAGTGCGGCGGCTACGCGCCGGCGCGCGACCGGGGGCTGCTGCGGATCGAGGGCCGCGACTACGTCGTCCAGGACGGCGACGTGATCACGATCAAGGTGTAGCGTCCGCCCATGGACCAGGGAGCGCGCTTTCCGCAGGTCGCCGCCAAGGCGGGCCACTACGAGAGCTTCTACATCAAGGCCTGCCGGCCCGGCGGCGGGCAGGGCGTCTGGATCCGCCACACGGTGCACAAGCGGCCGGGGGCCGAGCCCAACGCTTCGATCTGGTTCGTCCTCTTCGACCGCGAGGCCGAGGGGCCGCGGGCGACCAAGGCCACCGTGCCCGGCGGCGAGCTCTCCGTCCCGGGCGAGGGCTGGATCCGCGTCGCCGACGCCGAGATCGGTCCCGGCCGGGCGCGCGGCGCGGTCGGCGGCGACAACCTGACCGCCGCCTGGGACCTGAGCTTCTCCGGCGACGCCGAGCCATGCAAGTACCTACCGTCCGACCGCCTCTACGAGACCCGCCTGCCGAAGACCAAGTTCGTCGCCCCCTATCCCGACGCCCGCTTCGACGGCCGGCTCGAAATCGACGGCGATACGATCGAGCTCGACGGCTGGCCGGGGATGATCGGCCACAACTGGGGCAGCGAGCACGCCGAGCGCTGGGTCTGGCTCGAGGGCAGCGGCTTCGCCGGCTCGCCGGGGACCTACTTCGACGCCGGCGCCGCGCGGCTCAAGCTCGGCCCCTGGACGACGCCCTGGGTGCCCTCGGGCATGCTGATGCTCGAAGGCGAGCCGCACCGGCTTGGCGGCTTCGGCCATATCCGCGGCGCGACGATCGAGGAGTCGGCCGGCGAGTGCCGCTTCGTCCTGCCCGGCAAGGACGTCGTCGTGCGCGGCCGCCTCGCCGCCCCGAAGAAGGACTTCGTCGGCTGGATCTACGCCGACCCCGACGGCCCCGAGCACCAGACGATCAACTGCTCGGTCGCCGACCTCGAGCTGACCGTGGAACGGCCTAGCCTGCCTGCGCTCCGCCTGGATCTCCCGGCGGGCGGGGCGTATGAGCTGGGCATGAGGGAGACGGATCACGGCATTCCGATTCAGCCGTTCCCGGATGGCTGACCACCTTGCCGTTGACGATCTCGCGGAAGCTCATCCAGCGGTCGTAGGCGCCGAGCGCCGCCTGCAGCTCATCGCCCCGGATCTTGGTCACGCCGCCGGTGCCGTAGAGCTTCGCCCAGACGATCCGCGGCGAGGCGCCGCGCTGGCTGACGACGACGCGCTTCAGCTGTCCCTTCAGGTGTGCGCCGAGCTTGGCGCTGATCTCGCGGCCGCTGAAGCTGAGCTTCCAGCTGTGCAGCGGGCAGGCGCCGTCGTAGGGGTCGGGGACGCCGACGAGGTAGGCGACCGGGGGGCCGAAGAAGACGTTCTGCACGCTCTCGGTGTGCCCGCCCGAGCAGGCGGAGAAGAACGTCTCCGCGATCTTCCCCCCGTACATCACCACCTGCCCCTTCGTCATGTCCGCCGCCCGGTTGCCCTGCGGCGCCTCGCTTTCCAGCCCGCCGTAGACCTGGCTGCGGGTGTCGGCGTAGAGGTCGAAGCCGTTGCCGCCGACCTGATCGGCCAGGGCGTAGGAGCGCGCGGCGACGGCCTGGGCCTCGAGCGCTGCGAGCGGCCATGAGGCCGGCGACTCGTTCGGCACGACGCCCTTCACGTACTGGTCGACCGGCAGCGCGTTGACCGCGTTCAGCGAGCCGTGGCTTTCCGCCGTCGGCACGACCTCGAGCGCGCCGCGGTAGACGCCGCCCCCGATCGAGACGCGCCCGCGGCCCGCGGCGCGCAGCTTGCGCCCGCAATTGGCGAGCGCCTTGCCGCCCGCGGCGCGCAGCTGGACGGCGCGGCCGATGCGGCGGGCGACGTAGCGGCGCCGCGGGTCGAGCGATTTGCCGCAGGCGCTGGTCGCGTCGCCGAACGCGACGTCGCCGCCGCTGACGTCGAGCAGCACGCGCACGACCCGGGGCCCGCCCAGGCTGCCGATCTTCGTCCCCGAGTAGTAGTGGCCGAGGATGAAGCGGTAGCCCTTGCCGTGCTTGGCGTAGCCGTAGGCGCCGTACTGGCTCATCCCGACGCCGTGGCCGAAGCCGT
>CAWIFA010000013.1:0-5176 GCA_963835315.1 uncultured Solirubrobacterales bacterium
GCTACAGCGGGATGTTGCCGTGCTTGCGCTTCGGCTGCTCGACGCGCTTGGACTGCAGCATGCGCAGCGCCTTGACCAGCTTCGGGCGCGTCTCCTGCGGCTCGATCACGTCGTCGATGTAGCCGCGCTCGGCCGCCGAGTAGGGGTTGGCGAAGTGGGCTTTGTAGTCGTCGATCAGCTTCTGGCGGCGCTCGTCGGGGGTCGGCGAGGAGGCGATGTCCCTGCGGTAGATGATGTTGACCGCGCCCTCGGGGCCCATCACCGCGACCTCCGCCGTCGGCCAGGCGACGTTGTAGTCGGCGAGCATGTGCTTGGAGGCCATCACGTCGTAGGCGCCGCCGTAGGCCTTGCGGGTGACGACGGTGAGCTTCGGCACGGTCGCCTCGGTGAAGGCGTAGAGCAGCTTGGCGCCGTGGCGGATGATCCCGTTCCACTCCTGGTCGGTGCCGGGCAGGAAGCCGGGCACGTCGGTGAAGGTCAGGATCGGCACGTTGAAGGCGTCGCAGGTGCGGACGAAGCGGGCGGCCTTCTCGGAGGCCTCGATGTCGAGCACGCCGGCCAGGTGGGCGGGCTGGTTGCCGACGATGCCGACCGGGAAGCCGTCGAGGCGGGCGAAGCCGCAGACGATGTTCTTGGCGAAGTGCTCGTGCACCTCGAAGAAGTCCTCGTCGTCGACGATGCGGGCGATCACCTCGCGCATGTCGTAGGGCTTGGACGGGTCGTCGGGGACGATCGTCTCGCAGCTCCTCGTCTTCGCGGTCGGGGTCGTCCTGCGGGCGCGAAGCGCGGCGGCGCCTCGAGGTTGTTGGAGGGCAGGAAGCCGAGCAGGTAGCGCACGTCCTCGAGGCAGCTCTCCTCGTCCTCGGCGGCGAAGTGGGCGACGCCGGACTTCGAGTTGTGGCTCATCGCCCCGCCCAGCTCCTCGAACTCGACTTCCTCGCCGGTCACGGTCTTGATCACTTCCGGGCCGGTGATGAACATGTGCGAGGTCTCTTTGACCATGAAGATGAAGTCGGTCATCGCCGGCGAGTAGACGGCGCCGCCGGCGCAGGGGCCCATGATCAGGCTGATCTGCGGGATCACGCCCGAGCATTTGACGTTGCGGACGAAGACGTCGCCGTAGGCGCCGAGGCTGACGACGCCCTCCTGGATCCGCGCGCCGCCCGAGTCGTTGATCCCGATCACCGGCGCGCCGACCGCGGCGGCCTGGTCCATCACCTTGCACATCTTCTCCGCCATCACCTCGCCGAGGCTGCCGCCGAAGACGGTGAAGTCCTGCGAGAAGACGAAGACCGGCCGGCCGTCGACCGTGCCGTGGCCGGTGACGACGGCGTCGCCCCAGGGCCGTCTCTTCTGCATCTCGAAGTCGTAGGTGCGGTGGCGGACGAAGGTGTCGAGCTCCTCGAAGGAGCCCGGGTCGAGCAGCTTCTCGATCCGCTCGCGGGCGGTCATCTTGCCCTTCGCGTGCTGCTTCTCGACCGCCTCCTCGGAGGCGGAGTGGATGGCTTCCTCGCGCAGCTCGCGCAGGTAGGAGAGCTTCTCCTCGTGGGTGACCGGATTCCGCTCGCGCATCGCGGCGCGGGAGTCTATGAGAAGGGCTGCTTCTGCGGCTCCGCGAGCCGGTCGAGCAGGCGCTCGAGGTCGTCCTGCTCGAGCCCGGCGCCGTCGACGGCGCGGATCTCGACCCGCGTGCCGAAGCCCTTCTCGGCCATCGTCACCTCGACCCCCTCGACCTCGGCGACCAGCTCGGCCAGTTCGGGCTCGGACTTCATCAGGGTCCTCGAAACCTCGATCATCCTCCGAGGGTTCGCGGCCTAGAAGAAAGCTCCTCCCTTGTATTCGCCGAAGACGTCGCGCATCGCGCCGCAGGCCTCGCCGATCGAGGCGCCGGCGGCGAGGGCGGCGCGGATCGGGTGCAGCAGATTGCCCTCGCCGCGGGCGACGGCGCGCAGCTCCTCGAGCTTCGTCTCGACCGCCGCCTGGTCGCGCGCCTGCTTGAACGTCTTGAGGCGGGCCAGCTGGCGCTGCTCGGACTCCGGGTCGACGCGCAGGATGTCGACGTCGTCGACCTGGTCGGTGACGTACTTGTTGACGCCGACGATGATGTCCTGGCCCGACTTGTAGCGCTCGTGGTAGGAGTGCGCCGACTCCTCGATCTCGCGCTGCATGAACTCCAGCGCCTCGACCGAGCCGCCCAGCTCTTCGACCTTCTCCATCAGCTCCCAGGAGCGCGCTTCGACCTCGTCGGTCAGCGACTCGACGAAGTAGGAGCCGGCGAAGGGGTCGACCGTGTCGGCGACGCCCGACTCGTGCGCCAGCACCTGCTGGGTGCGCAGGGCGATCCGCGCCGAGCGCTCGGTCGGCAGCGCCAGCGCCTCGTCGAAGCCGTTGGTGTGCAGCGACTGGGTGCCGCCGGCGACCGCGGCGAAGCCCTGCAGGGCGACCCGGATGATGTTGACCTCCGGCTGCTGGGCCTGCAGCGTCACGCCGCCGGTCTGGGTGTGGAAGCGGATCTTCATCGAGTTCGGGTTCTCGGCCCCGAAGCGCTCCTTGACGATCTTCGCCCACATCCGCCGCACGGCGCGGAACTTGGCGACCTCCTGGAAGACGTTGTTGTGGCCGTTGAAGAAGAAGGCGAGGCGGGGCGCGAACTCGTCGATCTTCAAGCCGCGCTCGAGCGCCGCTTCGACGTAGGCGATCGCGTTGGAGAGCGTGAACGCGACCTCCTGCACCGCCGAGCAGCCCTTCTCGCGGATGTGGTAGCCGGAGATCGAGATCGTGTTCCATTTCGGCACGTTCTCGCGGCAGTACTCGAAGATGTCGGTGGTCAGGCGCATCGTCGGCTCGGGCGGGTAGATGTAGTTGCCGCGCGCCATGTACTCCTTCAGCACGTCGTTCTGGACCGTGCCGCGCAGCTTCTCGCTCGGCACCCCCTGCTCCTCGCCGACCAGCTCGTAGAGCAGCAGCAGGATCGCCGCCGGCGCGTTGATCGTCATCGAGGTCGAGACCTGGTCGAGCGGGATCTGGTCGAAGCAGATCCGCATGTCCTCGATCGTGTCGATCGGCACCCCGGTGCGGCCGACCTCGCCCGCACACAGCGGGTCGTCGGAGTCGCGGCCGAGCTGGGTCGGCAGGTCGAAGGCCATCGAGAGCCCGGTCGAGCCGTGCTCGATCAGGTAGCGGTAGCGCTCGTTGGTGTCTTCGGGCGTGGCGAAGCCGGCGTACTGGCGCATCGTCCACAGCCGGTCGCGGTACATCCCCTCGTGGATGCCGCGGGTGAACGGGGGCTCGCCCGGCGTGCCGAGGCGCTGCTCGAGCCCCGGCGCGACGTCGTCCTCGGTGTAGAGGCGGTCGATCTCGATCCCCGAGTCGGTGATGACGCGCTCGTCGTCGGGCCCGACCAGCGGGGCGATCGTGGGACGCTCCTCGGCGGCCGCCTTTCCGTTCTCAACTGCCATCGACAGCAGGATATTGGGACGCGTCAGTCCGACGCGCCGGCGAGACGCTCGACCCCGGCCTGCTCGATCGTCTTCCGCAGCCCTTCGCGCAGCTCGACCTTCGGCTCCCAGCCGAGCAGGTCGCGGGCGCGGCCGATGTCGGGCCGGCGCTGCTGCGGGTCGTCGATCGGCAGCGGCTCGTGGACGATCTCCGAGCGCGACTCGGTCACCTCGATCACCGCCTTGGCCAGCTCCAGCAGGGTGAACTCGTTCGGGTTGCCGATGTTGACCGGCGTGTGCGCGTCGGACTCGGCGAGCGCGACGATGCCGCGGATCAGGTCGTCGACGTAGCAGAAGCTGCGCGTCTGGCTACCGTCGCCGAAGACGGTCAGCGCCTGGTCCTTGAGCGCCTGCCGCAGGAAGGTCGGGATCGCCCGCCCGTCGTGGGCGCGCATGCGCGGGCCGTAGGTGTTGAAGATCCGCACGATCGAGGTGTCGACGCCCTGCTGGCGGTGGTAGGCCATCGTCAGCGCCTCGGCGTAGCGCTTCGCCTCGTCGTAGACGCCGCGCGGTCCGATCGGGTTGACGTGGCCCCAGTAGTCCTCGGTCTGCGGGTGGACCTCGGGGTCGCCGTAGACCTCGCTGGTCGAGGCGATCAGGAAGCGGGCGCGCTTGAACTTCGCCAGGCCGAGCATGTGATGGGTGCCGTGCGAGCCGACCTTGAGCGTGTGCAACGGCAGCCGCAGGTAGTCGATCGGGCTGGCCGGCGAGGCGAGGTGGTAGACGAAATCGACCGCCTCGGGTATGTCGACCCGCTCGGTGATGTCGATGTTGCGGAACTCGAAGGCGTCGTCGCGGATGTGCTCGATGTTCTGCAGCGAGCCGGTCTCGAGGTTGTCGACGCAGATCACCCGGTGGCCCTTGCCGAGCAGGTGCTCGCAGAGGTGCGAGCCGAGGAAGCCGGCGCCGCCGGTGATCACGCAGATGCTCATCGCCGCCGGGATGCTACCGGGACACCAGCTTGAAACCGCGGTCGAGGTTTTCACCGGATAGCGAACAAAACCTCTACCGCGCCGATGGAGATAAACGCCGGAGTTCGCAATTAGCGGGGTTTTGGCCCGATCAAGCGTCCACGAGGGGGGAGAGATCGGCCCCGTCCCAGGCTCTACGTGGCATGTTCGGATCACGGAGCTGAACCGGTGCAGGGAGGGACCGCCACAGCCGGGCGCAAGCGCGCCGCAGTCGAGCTCGTCGCCCGCGAGGAGGCCGAGCTGCGCCGCACCGCGCGGCGCTTCTCGCTCTGCGAGGACGACGCCGAGGACGCCTACCAGCGGGCGTTGGAGATCCTCCTGGTCAAAGCGCCGTGCGAGCGGCCGCGCGACCTCCTGCGCTGGACGAAGACGGTGGTCAAGCACGAGGCGCTGGCGCTGCGCCGCTACCGCGAGCGGATGCTCGGCATCGGCTTCGACGAGGTCGGCGACCCGGTCGAGCGGCTCGCCTCCGACAACGCCGGGCCGGACGAGCGCACCGAGCAGCGCGAGCGCAACGCCCGCAGCCGCGAGGCGCTGCGGGCGCTGAAGCCGGCCGAGCTGCGCTCGCTGACCCTGCTCGCCGCGGGCTACTCCTACGCCGAGATCGGCGAGCTGACCGGCTACAGCCACACCAAGGTGAACCGCTCGCTGGCCGAGGGCCGCGAGCGCTTCCGGCGTCTGCTCGGCAGCAGCGAGAGCGGCGAGCGC
>CAWIFA010000014.1:0-8435 GCA_963835315.1 uncultured Solirubrobacterales bacterium
CACGGCGACGACGATCCAGGCGGTCGGCGGCAAGGGCTACGACGGCTTCACCCTGGCCTTAGTCGGCACCGCCTGACGCCTCGTCCCCACCGCGGAGGTCCCGCATGCCTCCCCCTGCTATCTTTCCCGGTCGGCCCTGAGGGCCGTTTGTGCCTGCCTGTCCGATTCATGGGGCGGGTGGGAGTCCTGTAGTCGAGACGAATACCGGAGCGATGAAGGTCCGAGCTTCCGTAAAGCCGATGTGCGAAAAGTGCAAGGTGATCCGCCGCAACGGGGCGGTCCTAGTCATCTGCTCGAACCCGCGCCATAAGCAGAGGCAGGGTTAGTCCATGGCACGGATCTCGGGCGTCAACCTCCCGGTCGACAAGCGGGCCGAAATCGGGCTCACCTACATCTTCGGCGTCGGACGCTCCACCGCGCAGGAAATCCTCGCCGAGGCCAAGGTCGACCCGAACACCAAGGTCAAGGACCTGACCGAGGAAGAGGTCATCGGGCTGCGCGAGGCGGTCGAGCGGCGCGAGGTCGAGGGCGATCTGCGGCGCGAGCGCTCGCAGGACGTCAAACGGCTGATGGAGATCGGGTCCTACCGCGGCCTGCGCCATCGCCGCGGCCTGCCGGTGCGAGGCCAGCGGACGAAGACCAACGCGCGCGGCCGCAAGGGTCCGCGCCGGATGAGCGTCGCCGGCAAGCGCAAGGTGTAGGAGAGAGATGGCAGCCGCGAAAAAACCCGCCAAAGGCCGCACCCGCCGCCGGGTGAAAAAGAACATCGCCTACGGCCAGGCCCACATCAAGACTTCCTTCAACAACACGATCGTCACCCTGACCGACACCCAGGGCAACGTGATCGCCTGGGAGTCGGCCGGATCGGCCGGCTTCAAAGGCTCGCGCAAGTCGACTCCCTTCGCCGCGCAGGTGACCGCCGACGCCGCGGCCAAGAAGGGGATGGAAAACGGGCTCGAAAAGGTCGAGGTCTTCGCCAAGGGCGCCGGCTCGGGCCGCGAGACGGCAATCCGCTCGCTGCAGGCTGCCGGGCTCGACGTGACCACGGTCAAGGACGTCTCGCCGCAGGCCCACAACGGCTGCCGGCCGAAGAAGAGGCGTCGAGTCTGATGGCCCGCGACACCGGCGCCCAGTGCAAGCAGTGCCGTCGCGAGGGGCAGAAGCTCTTCCTCAAGGGCGAGCGCTGCTTCACCGACAAGTGCGGCGTCGAGCGCCGCTCCTATCCCCCCGGCGAGCACGGCCGCGGCCGCATGCGCCAGTCCGAGTACCGCGTGCAGCTGCGCGAGAAGCAGAAGACGCGCCGCTACTACCAGGTGCTCGAGAGCCAGTTCCGCGCCTACTACGAGAAGGCCTCGCGGCAGGACGGCGTCACCGGCGAGAACCTGCTGCGGCTGCTCGAGTCCCGCCTCGACAACGTCCTGGTGCGGCTCGGCTTCGCCGCCTCGCGCCGCCAGGCCCGCCAGCTCGTCCGTCACGGGCACTGGCAGGTGAACGGCCGTCGCGTCGACGTGCCCTCCTACCAGGTGCGCCCCGAGGACGTGATCTCGATCAAGTCCGGCTCGGCGGCCACCGACACGATTCGCAAAGCGACCGAGCTCGTCTCGACCGTGCCGGCCTGGTTGCAGGCCGACCACGACTCGCTGACCGCCAAGATCCTGCGCTACCCGGAGCGCGCGGAGATCTCGGCGCCGGTGCAGGAGCAGCTGATCGTCGAGCTGTACTCCAAGTAGTCCGGAACCGATTTCTGAAACACCCATAGGCAAGGAACTCATGACCACTGACTTTCAGGTCCCTCGCATCACCGCAGAGAAAGCCGACGACCGCAACGGCACGTTCACGATCGAGCCGCTCGACAAGGGCTTCGGCTACACGTTCGGCAACAGCCTTCGCCGCGTCCTGCTCTCCTCGCTGGGCGGCGCCGCCGTCACCAGCGTCCGCATCGAGGGCGTCGCGCACGAGTTCTCGAGCGTGCCGGGCGTCAAAGAGGACGTAACCGACATCGTGCTCAACCTGAAGGACCTCGTCGTCCGCATGCACACCGACGCCGACGAGGTCGAGGCGCCGCTGGTCGCGACCGGCCCGGGCGAGGTCAAGGCCAAGGACATCGACCTGCCCTCGGGCGTCGAGATCCTCAACCCCGAGGCGCCGATCGCGACGCTGGAGAAAAAAACCAAGCTCGAGGTCTACCTGACGATCGGCCGCGGCCGCGGCTACTCGCCGTCGGAGGAGAACAAGTCCGACGAGCAGCCGATCGGCGTGATCCCGATCGACTCGATCTTCTCGCCGATCCGGCGCGCCTCCTACGCGGTCGCGACCGCCCGCGTCGGCCAGCGCACCGACTTCGACAAACTGGAGCTGGAGCTGGAGACCGACGGCTCGATCGAGCCCGCGGCGGCGCTGCGCGAGGCCTCCGAGATCCTGATCAAGACGCTGGCGATCTTCACCGACGCCGAGCGGGTCGAGGAGCTGACCGCGCGCGAAGCGGCGGCGCCGCTCGGCGGCGGCGATGGGCTCTCCGCGATCGGCAACGGCGGCGGCGTGGCGGCCAGCAACGGCCTCGACGAGATCCTGATCGAGGAGCTCGAGCTGGGCGTGCGCTCCTACAACTGCCTCAAGCGCGCCGGCGTGCAGACCGTCGGCGACCTGGTGCGCAAGACGCGCTCGGAGCTGAACGCGATCCCCAACTTCGGTTCGAAGTCGATCGAGGAAGTGATCGAGACCCTGCAGGCGCGCGGCCTCGATCTGAGCCAGGAATAGGCCGGAGCGAGCGGAGACCGAGCCGATGCGCCACCGCAGGAAGAGGAACAAACTCAGCCGCGATGCGGCGCACCGGGAGTCGCTGCTCTCCAACCTCTCCAAGCAGCTGATCGAGCACGAGCGGATCAAGACCAGCCAGGCGAAGGCCAAGGCGGTCAAGCCCGAGGTCGAGCAGCTGATCACGCTCGCCAAGCGCGGCGACCTGCACGCCCGCCGCCAGGCGCTGGCGACCCTGCACAACGACAAGTTCGTCGTGCACAAGCTGTTCGAGGAGGTGGCGCCGCGCTACGTCGAGCGCCCCGGTGGATACACGCGGATCGTCAAGTTGGGCCCGCGGCGGTCCGATTCCACGGAGATGGTCTATCTCGAGCTGGTTTGAGGCGAGGAGGGCGGGGACCCTCTCGCCCGGACAAAACGCGGTCTAATTAGACCGCGTTTTTGAGTATCCGCCCGTTCGAGAGGGTCCCCGCCCTCCTTCCCGAAACGTTCGATACTGCACGCGATGACGACCGTTCGGCTCGACATCGAATACGACGGGTCTGAGTTCAAGGGTTGGGCGGCTCAGCCTGGGCTGCGCACGGTGCAGGGGGAGCTGGAGGCGGCGCTGGCGACGGTGCTGCGTGAGGTGGTAGAGCTGACGGTGGCCGGGCGGACGGACGCCGGAGTGCATGCGCTCGGGCAGGTGGCGAGCTTTGAGACCGAGCGTGAGCTGCCGCGGGATCTCGCCAGAAGCTTGAACGGGGTCGGCCCGGACGACGTGGCGGTGACCGCTGCGCGGGTCGTCGGAGACGACTTCGACGCTCGCCACAGCGCCAGGTCGCGCAGCTATCTCTACCGCGTCCTGGCTCGCTCAACGCCGAGTCCGTTCGAGCGGGGCCGTGCCCTCTGGTGGCCGCACCGCTTCGACCAGGAAGCTCTGGAAGCTTGCGCAGCTGCTCTGGCCGGAACCCATGACTTCACGGCATTCACCCCCACCCAGACGGACCACGTCCGCTTCGACCGCGACGTGCTCGCCGCAAGCTGGACGCGGGACGGCGACATCCTCGGCTTCCGCATCACGGCCGATGCCTTCATGCGCAACATGGTCCGCGTCCTCGTCGGCACGACGCTGGAGGTCGGCGGCGAGCGGCGCTCTCTCGAGAGCTTCATCCAGCTCCTCCGGGGAGCTCCACGTGACGCGGCGGGCGACACCGCCCCGCCCCACGGTCTCTATCTCGAGTCGGTCGCCTACGCCTGAGGCGGGGACGCGGGGACCCTCCCGGACTGGCGGATACTCAAATCGCCGGTCTAATTAGACCGGCGATGGTCAGGCCGGGAGGGTCCCCGTGGCCCCGCCCCTGCCAGGCGAGGGGCACCCCGTAGCCCCGCCCTACCGCAATAGGCGACGCAGGCCGGCTTCGTCGAGGATCTCGGTCTCGAATTTCTCCGCCTTCGCCAGCTTCGAGCCGGGGTTGTCGCCGGCGACGACGTAGTCGGTCTTCTTCGAGACCGAGTTGACGACCTTGCCGCCCGCGGCCTTGATCAGCGCCGCCGCCTCCTCGCGGGTCAGCTCGGGCAGGGTGCCCGTGAGGACCAGGGTCCTGCCCTCCAGCGGGCCGCCCTCGGCGCGGCGTTCGCTCTCTCCGGCCTCCAGCCGCAGGCCCTTCTCCTTCAGCTTCTCGATCAGCGCCCAGGTCGGCTCGTCCGCGAGCGACTCGGCGATCTGCCGGGCCATGATCGGGCCGACGCCCTCGACCTCCTCGATCCGCTCCGGGTCGGCCTCGTGTAGGGCGTCGATCGAGCCGAAGTGACCGGCCAGCGCCTCGGCGGTGACCGCGCCGACGCCGGGCAGGCCGAGCGCGTAGAGCACCCGTTTGAACGGCTGGGCGCGCGAGCGGTCGATCGCTGCGACCAGGTTGCGGGCGGAGACCTCACCGAAGCCCTCCAGCGCCGCCAGCCGCTCCTCGTCGAGCTCGTAGATGTCGGCGACGTCGGCGATCAGGCCCTGCTCGAGGAAGCGCAGCGCCTGCTTCTCGCCCAGCCCGTCGATGTCCATCGCCCCCCTGCTGACGAAGTGCTTGACGTGCTGGAAGGACTGGCCCGGGCAGCCGGAGCGGTTGGGGCAGATCGTGAACACGGCGCCCTCGGGCTTGACCGTCGGCGTGCCGCAGGCCGGGCACTTCTTCGGCGGCTTCGGTCTGCGCGCGCCCTTCTTGCGGCGCTGGGTCAGCGGGGCGACGACCTGGGGGATCACGTCGCCGGCGCGCATCACCACCACCTCGTCGCCGACCCGCACGTCCTTGCGCGCCAGATCCTCCTCGTTGTGCAGGGTCGCGGTGGAGACGGTGACGCCGCCGACGTGGACCGGCTCGAGCATCGCGAAGGGGACCAGGTGGCCGGTGCGGCCGACGTTCCAGACGACATCGAGCAGCTTCGTCGTCGCCGTCGTCGGCGCGAACTTCCAGGCGATCGCCCAGCGCGGCTCCCGTCCGACGACGCCGAGCTCGCGCCACAGCGCCCGCTCGTCGATCTTGACGACGACGCCGTCGATCTCGTAGTCGAGCTGCTCGCGCCGCTCCTCCCACCAGCGGCAGCGCTCGACCACCGACTCGATCTCCTCGTGCCGGCCCATGTCGGGGTTGACCTTGAAGCCGCGCTCGCGCAGCCACTCGACCTCCTCGCCGTGGCTGGCCGGGTCGAGGCCGCGCGTCGCGCCGAGCCCGTAGCACCAGATCGAGAGCGGCCGTTCGGCGGCCAGCGCCGGGTCGAGCTGGCGGATCGAGCCGGCGGCCGAGTTGCGCGGGTTGGCGAAGGTCGGCTCGCCCGCCTCGGCGCGGCGCTCGTTCAGCGCTTTGAAGTCGGCGATCGGCAGGTAGACCTCGCCGCGCACTTCGACCAGCTCGGGCGGGTTCTCGATGCTCAGCGGGATCGCGCCGATCGTGCGCAGGTTGCGGGTCACGTCCTCGCCGATCCGCCCGTCGCCGCGGGTCGCGCCGCGGGTCAGCACGCCGTTCTCGTAGGTCAGGGCGATCGCCAGGCCGTCGATCTTGGGCTCGGTCGTGTAGCTGAACTCGGCGGCGTCGATGTCGAGCCGCTTGAGGTGGTTGCGCACGCGGGTCTCCCAGGCGCGCAGCTCCTCCTCGTTGCGCGCGTTGGCCAGCGAGAGCATCTGCTCGGCGTGCTCGACCTGCTCGAAGCGGTCGAGCGGCGGCGCCCCGACCCGTTGGGTGGGGGAGTCGGGCGTGCGCAGCTCGGGGCGCTCGGCCTCGATCGCGCGCAGCTCGTCGAGCAGCGCGTCGTACTCGTCGTCGCCGATCAGCGGGTCGTCGAGGACGTAGTAGTGGTGATTGTGGCGCGCCAGCTCGCGTCGCAGCTCAGCCGCCCGTTTCTCGTCGGCCGCGGCGCTCACACCGAGGAGGGGGAGACCGCCGCCAGCATCCGCTCCAGCGGCCAGGCGCGCAGGCGGTCGAGCTCGCCGTGGTCGGTGAGGTCGAAGTGGATCGGGGTGACCGCGATCCGGCCCCGGGAGACCGCCATCAGGTCCGTCTCCTCGCGCTCCTCGAAGCCCGGCTGCCAGCCGTAGATCTCGTAGTGGCGGCGGCCGTCCTCGTCCTCGGAGACCAGCTTCAGCTCGTCGTTGTAGACGCGTTTGCCGAGTTTGGTGACCTCGATCCCGGTCGGCTCGCCGGCGGGGCAGTTGACGTTGACCAGCGTCTCCGGCGGCATCGGCTCGTCCTTCAGCCCGGCGACGAGCTGGGCGAGGAACGGGGCGGCGACGGAGAAGTCGAAGCGGCCCGAGACATAGCCCATGCCGCCGCCCGAGGACTGCTGGGAGATCGCCACGGCCGGGATGCCGAGCACGATGCCCTCGAAGGCCGCCGCGACCGTGCCCGAGTAGGTGATGTCGTCGCCGAGGTTGGCGCCGTGGTTGATCCCCGAGACGATCAGGTCGGGCCGCTCGCCGACCAGCCCGAGCTCGGCGAAGCGCACGCAGTCGACCGGCGTGCCGTCGGTGGCGAAGCCCCGGTCCCCGTCGCCGAACTCGACCTCCTCGACGCTCAGCGGCGAGCGCGTGGTGATGCTGCGCGCCGTCGCGCTGCGATTCGAGTCCGGCGCGATCACCTCGACCTCGACCCCCTCGATCTCGCGCAGCGCCCGCCGCGCGGCCTGCAGCCCCGGGGCCGAGATCCCATCGTCATTGGTCAGCAGCACGCGCATGTCGCCGATTCTAGGTGCCGACCCCGGCGGGCCGGCGAGCTTTTGATCGCCATCCGGCAAAAACCTCTACGGCGCTCGGTGGGGATGGCTTCAGTAGGAAGCGACCGCGGCGGCGATCCGGTCCTGCTCGTAGTGGGCGAGGGTGAGGTCGCCGACGCCGTTCATCAGGATCGAGAAGATCATCGTGCGGCCGCTGCGGTTCTCGCAGACGCCGGAGAGGGCGCTGACGCCGGTCAGGGTGCCGGTCTTGACGTGGCAGCGGCCGTAGGCGGCGGTGCCGTGCATGCGTTCGTCGACCGTGCCGCTCTTGCCGGCGACGGCGAGGTCGCCGATGAATTCCTCGCCGATCGCCGAGCGGCGGATCGCCTGCAGCAGGTCGACCACGTTCTCGGGCGAGGCCCGGTTGCCGCGGGTCAGGCCGGAGCCGTCGACCGCGTGGACGGCGGACCCGTGGGCGCGGGCGAAGCGCTCGACGACGGCGGTGCCGGCGGCGGTCGTGCCGGCGCCGCCGAAGTTGGCGCCGAGCAGCTTGGCCAGCATCTCGGCGAAGAAGTTGTTCGAGTAGACGTCGGTCGCGGCGACGATCTGCGACATCGCCGGCGAGCGCACGCTCGCCAGCGCCTTAGCGCCGGGGGGCGTGACGCCGCGCGCGACCTGGCTGCGCACAGAGATCCCGCTGCCGCGCAGCGCCCGCGCCAGCTTGCTGGCGGCGAGCCTCGCCGGGTCGGAGGCGAAGCCCTGCGAGATCGAGCCGCGGTAGCCGGAGTCGAAGGAGAGGCCGGAGAGCGGGCCGATGTAGGGGCTGGTGGCGTAGCCGGAGTCGGCGACCCCGCGCAGGCGGTCGAAGACGCTGTCGTCCCCGTAGAGCCGCCCGGTCACGCGGCGCACACCGGCCTGCCGCAGCTGGCCCTTCAGCGCGAGCAGGTCGGTTCCGAGCCCGCCGCCGTAGCGGTCGTAGAAAGAGGGCACGCCGAGCGTCGGGTCGCCGGCTCCCTGCAGCCAGAGGCTGCCCCGCAGGACGCCGCGCGGGTCGATCGCGCCGTCCGTCAGCAGTTTGGTGACGATGCGGTATTCCGGCCCGAAGCGGCTCAGCGCGGTCGAGGTCGTGAACAGCTTCGTGTTCGAGGCGAGGATCCGCGGCCGCTTCGCCGCCCGCGCACAGACCGGCCTGCCCGTATCGGCATCGAGCACGAACAGCCCGCTGGCCGAGCCGCCCCCATAAACCAGGCGTCGCTTCATCTCTTGACAGCTCTTCCCAGCTCCATTTGCCGCGGCGGGCAGAAGGAGCAGGAGCAAAGCCAAGCAGAGCGCAACTCGTCTCATCCCAGTTACCAACACGGAAGTCCTGCAAGGTAGCGGCAAGGCAGGCGCGGGGGACCTCTCGAACTGGCGGATACTCAAAAACGCGGTCCAATTGGACCGCGTTTTGTCAGGGCGAGAGGTCCCCCGCGCCTGCCCACCCCCGGCCCGCCCGACGCCTC
>CAWIFA010000015.1:0-6335 GCA_963835315.1 uncultured Solirubrobacterales bacterium
GAGCGGCTGTCCGCCGCCTGCGTCGGCCGCGACGAGGCCTGCTTTCGCAAGCGCCCTGAATAATTCCGCCATCTCCTCTGCTCTCGCGAATGCCTGAAGAATCAGATATGGACAGGCATTCGCTTCCGCGTCCGGGGATGGCGGGCCAGTGATCAAGGTAGGCGTCTCCGGCGCGGCGGGGGAGGATGGAGCAGGGACCGGCTCCTGCGACGCCGTTGAGGCCGCCGAGGGGATGGAGCTGGCGGCGAAGGCCGATCCGGCGCTCGACACCGAGCTGGCCGAGATCCTCGACCTGGTTGACGTCGTCGTCGACTTCACGACGCCCGACACGGCGCTGGACAACGCGGCCGGCTGCCTGCGGGCGGGTGTCGATGTCGTCGTCGGCACGACCGGCTTCGACCTCGAGGCGCTGCGCGCGGCCGCGGAGTCGAGCGAGGCGAACTGCTTCGTCGCGCCCAACTTCGCGATCGGCGCGGTGCTGCTGATGGAGGTCTCGCAGACGATCGCCAGGCACATGCCCGAGTGCGAGATCGTCGAGCTGCACCACGACCGCAAGCTCGACGCGCCCTCGGGGACGGCGAAGCGCACCGCCGAGCTGATCGAGGCGGCGGGCGGCAACGTGCACGAGCCGATCCACTCGCTGCGGCTGCCGGGCCTGGTCGCCCACCAGGAGGTCGTCTTCGGCGGCGAGGGGCAGACGCTGACCGGTGCGCCACGACTCGATCGACCGCGCCTCCTTCATGCCCGGCGTCGTGCTCGCCGTGCGCCGCGTCGCCGAGCTGCCCGACCGCTTCACGGTCGGGCTCGAGAAGCTGTTGTAGGTTCATCGACGTGAACGACGAGCTTTCACGCCTCGACGCGACCGCGCAGGCCGAGCTGGTCGCAGCGGGCAGGTCAGCGCGGCCGAGCTGGTGGAGGCGGCGATCGCGCGGATCGAGGCGGCCAACCCCGAGCTCAACGCGGTCATCCACGCCCTGTTCGAGGAGGGGCTCGAGGCGCGCCCGCGGCGAGCTCCCCGACGGCCCGTTCAGGGGCGTGCCCTTCCTGCTCAAGGACCTCGGCGCCGCCTTCGCCGGCGAGCCGCTGCACCTGGGCACCGCTACCTCAAGGAGCGCGACTTCCGCGCCCCGGTCGACACCTACCTGGCCGAGCGCTTCCGCGCCGCCGGGCTGGTGACGATCGGCAAGACCAACTGCCCCGAGCTGGGGATCCTGCCGACGACCGAGCCGCGCGCCTACGGGCCGACCCGCAACCCCTGGGACACGGGGCGCACCGCCGGCGGCTCGAGCGGCGGCTCGGCGGCCGCCGTCGCCGCCGGGATGGTGCCGATCGCGCACGCCAACGACGGCGGCGGCTCGATCCGCATCCCCGCCTCCTACTGCGGCCTGGTCGGGCTGAAGCCGAGCCGCCAGCGGACCAGCGAGGGCCCGCTGGTCGGCGACATCATGTCCGGGCTGACCTGCGAGCTGGCGGTCTCGCGCTCGGTGCGCGACGTCGCGGCGATCCTCGAGGCCGTGCACGGCCCGGCGCCCGGCGACCCCTACGTCGCGCCGCCGCCCGCTCCGGCCCTACACCGAGGAGGTCGGCGCCGACCCCGGCAAGCTGCGCATCGCCCTCTGGACGGAGACGGTCGTCGAGCAGGACGCCGACCCCGAGGTCATCGCCGCGGCCCAGGCGGGGGCGCGGGCGCTGGAGGGGCTCGGCCACACCGTCGAGCAACCGGACCTGAGCATGTTCCAAAGCCTGCCGGTGATCGAGCCCTTCCTCGTCCGCTGGGCGGCGGGCCAGGCGCAGGTGCTCGACCAGCTCTCGATGCTCGGCGGCGCGCCGGTCACGGCCGATGACGTCGAGCCGCTGACCTGGGCCCTGGCCGAGATCGGCCGCAAGCACCACTCCGGCGAGTACCTCGCCGCGGTCGGCCAGCACCAGGTGCTGACCCGGATGCTCGCCGGCGTCCACGAGTCGGGCTTCGACCTGCTGCTGACGCCGACGATGGGCGAGCCGCCGCCGCCGCTGGGCAGCTTCGACGACTCGGGCGCCGACCCGATGGACGCCTTCCACCGCGCCTTCATCGACGGCTGCTTCACCGCGGCCTTCAACGCCACCGGGCAGCCGGCTATCTCGCTGCCGCTGCACTGGAGCGAGGCCGGCCTGCCGATCGGCGTCCAGCTCGTAGCGCCGCTGGGGCGTGAGGACGTGCTGCTGCGGGTCGCCTCGCAGCTCGAGCAGGCGCTGCCGTGGGCCGACCGCATACCCTCTGCGCCATGAGTGAGATCCGCGGCGTCCTGACGGCAATGGCCACTCCCTTCGAGGCCGGGGGGGCGGTCGACGAGAGCGCGGCCCGCAGGCTCGCCGTCCAGCTGATCGAGCGCGGCTCGCACGGCGTCGTCGTCGCCGGCTCCTCGGGCGAGGCGGCGACCCTCGACGACGAGGAGCACATCGCGCTGCTGGCGGCGATAGTCGACGAGATCGGCGGCGAGGCGACGGTGATCTGCGGCACCGGCACCAACGACACCCGCCACTCGATCGAGCTGACCAAGGCCGCCGCCGAGGCCGGCGCCGACGGCGCGCTGGTCGTCACGCCCTACTACAACAAGCCCACCTTCGCCGGGATCCGCGCCCATTTCGAAGCGATCGCCGCCGCGGTCCCCGGCCTGCCGCTGATCGCCTACAACATCCCCTCGCGAGTGGTGATCAACGTCGGCCCGGCCGAACTCGCAGAGCTGGCCGAGATCGAGAGCGTCGTCGCCGTCAAGCAGGCCAACAACGACGAGCTCGAACCGATCGCCGGCATGGATCTGCTGGCGGGCAACGACGAGATCTTCCTGCGCACGCTCGAACTCGGCGGCGCCGGCGGCATCCTCGTCGCCTCCAACGTGGTCGGCGAGCGAATGCGTGAGATCTGGGACGCTGTCCAGGCCGGCGAGCTCGAGCGAGCGCGCGTGATAGACGCCGGGCTGCGGCCCGTCTATGACGCGATGGGCCTGGTCACCAACCCGATCCCGCTGAAGGCGGCGCTCGAGATGACCGGCCAGATCCCCTCCGGCGGCCTGCGTCTGCCGCTGGTCGAAGTCGATTCCGGGCAGCGCGCCGCGGTGCGCGCGGCGCTCGACGCCGCCGGCGTAGCGGTGGTCTCCTAGTCATGGCGGGCAAGCTGCGAGTGCTGCCGCTCGGCGGGCTGGGCGAGATCGGCAAGAACATGACCGTGATCGAGTACGACGGCCGCATCGTCGTCGTCGACACGGGGCTGATGTTCCCGACCCCGGAGATGCTCGGGATCGACCTGGTGCTGCCCGACTTCGCCTACCTGCGCGAGCGCGTCGAGGACATCGAGGCGATCGTGCTCACGCACGGGCACGAGGACCACGTCGGGGCGCTGCCCTACGTGCTGCGCGAGATCGGCATGCCGCCGGTTATCTACGGCGGCCTGCTGACCGTCGGCATGGTGCGCTCGAAGCTCGACGAGCACAAGCTCAAGGACGCGCCGCTCGAGGAGCTGGCGCCCGGCGAGAAGGTCGAGCTCGGCCCGTTCGAGCTCGAGCTGGTCCACCTCTCGCACTCGATCCCCGACATGCGCGGGGTGATCCTCGGCACCGAGCTGGGCAAGGTGCTGATGACCGGCGACTACAAGTTCGACCAGACTCCGGTCGACGGCCGCCCGGCCGACATCTCGCGCCTCGCCGAGCTCGGCCGCGAGGGCCTGCTGCTGCTCTGCGGCGACTCGACCAACGCCGACCGGCCGGGAATCGCGCCCTCGGAGTCGAGCGTCGGCCCGGCCCTGCTGGAGACCTTCGAAGCCTGCGAGGGCCGGATCATCGTCACCTCCTTCGCCTCCAACATCCACCGCGTGCAGCAGGTGATCGACGCCGCCGTGGCGCTCGACCGCCGCGTCGCCCTGGTCGGCCGCTCGATGCGCAAGAACTTCAACATCGCCTCCAACCTGGGCATCGCCGAGGCGCCCTCCGGGCTGTTCATCCAGCCGCGCGAGATCGAGAACTTCCCCGACGAGAAGGTGGTCGTGATCTCGACCGGCAGCCAGGGCGAGCCGCTCTCGGCGCTGCGCCGGATGGCCAACAACGACCACCGCGACGTCGAGCTGCACTCCGGCGACACGGTCGTCTTCTCGGCGACGCCGGTGCCGGGCAACGAGCGCGCGGTCAACGAAACGATCGACCGGATCTACGAGATCGGCGCCTCCGTGGTCACGGCGAAGGACGCGCCGATCCACGCCTCCGGGCACGGCTGGCAGGAGGAGCTGAAGCTGATGCTGAACCTGACCAGGCCGCGCTACGTGATGCCGGTCCACGGCGACTTCCAGCGGCTGCGCCTGCACGCCCGCCTGGCCGAAGCGGTGGGGATCGCGCCGGAGGACATCTTCCAGGGCCGCAACGGCCTGCCGCTGGAGGTCGACGCCGGCGGGGCGCGCTTCGGCGCCGAGGAGCACGCCGGGGTCGTCTACGTCGACGGGCTGAACGTCGGCGAGCCCGACGACGTGGCCCTGCGCGACCGGCGCGAGATCTCCGCCGACGGGATCTTCATCGTCGTCGCGACGATCTCGGCCGAGGACGGCAGCGTCGTCGCCGACCCGGAGGCGATCGTGCGCGGCGTCGCCCTGCCGGCCGGCGAGGAGGAGCTGGTCGAAGAGATCAAGGACGTCGCCGAGGACTCGCTCGAGGACGCGGCCGAGGCGGGCACCCGCGAGCTGCACCTGATCCAGGAAGACCTGCACGACGCGATCGCCAAGCTTGTCTACGACCGCCTGCGCAGCCGGCCGATGATCCTCCCGGTGGTAGTGGAGGTCTGAGCCGTAGGAATAAAAAGAGCCCGCCGGTCGCGTTGGGGAGAACCGGCGGGCCCTTGTGTCTCGTCCAGAGGGGAAATTAGGACGCCGCGTTAAAGCCGCTCTAAAGCCGGTCTGATTTCTTTCTCAGAGTCGCTCCTGCGGAGCGGCAGGCGGACGCGGAAGAGGGCGCCGCCGCGCTCCGATTCGCCGACCTCGGCGCTGCCGCCGTGTGAGACGGCGACCGCGCGGACGATCGCCAGGCCGAGGCCGCTGCCGCCGGCGACCGCGGTATCCGCCGAGCCGTCGCCGCGCACGAAGCGCTCGAAGATCTGCTCGCGCAGCTCCTCGGGCACGCCCGGACCGTCGTCGGCGACCTCGACCACGGCGTCGCGGCCTTCGGCCCGCAGGCGCAGCTCGATCGTCGAGCCCGGCGGCGTGTGGCGGGCGGCGTTGTCGAGCAGGTTGAGCACCATCCGGTGCAGCTCGTCGGGGTTGCCGTCGACCGGCAGCGGGCGTTCGTTCCCGACCCGCAGCTCGCGTTCGCCGATCGTCGGCGCGACCTCGGCCGCCGCGTGTCCGGCCGCCTCGGCGAGGTCGCAGTGGGTGCGGGCGCCGATCCGGCCCGCGTCGGCCTGGGCGAGCAGCAGCAGGTCGCCGACCAGGCGTCGCATGCGGCCGGAGGAGCGCAGGGCGGAGTCGACCATCGCCCGCTCGTCCTTCCGCGCCGGGGAGTCGAGCGAGTCCTGCAGCAGTTCGAGGTTGGCGAGGATGCTGGTCAGCGGCGTACGCAGCTCGTGCGAGGCGTCGGCGACGAACTCGCGCTGGCGGCGCAGCACCGATTCGCGCTCCGAGCGGGCGGCGTCGAGCGAGCGCAGCATCTGCTCCAGCGTCCGCGCCAGCTCGCCGACCTCGTCGTCGGCGCGGGGCTGCGGCATGTGGCTCGACGGATCGCCGGTCTCGGCGATCGTCCTGGCGGTCGCGGTCAGCGAGGAGATCGGGCGCATCGCGCGGCGCGCGATCGCCACCCCGGCGAGGCTGGCGAGCAGGGTCGCGCCGATCACGCCGGCGGCGATCAGCAGCCAGAGGCGGCCGACGGTCGAATCGATGTGCTGCTCGTCGCGCCCGTACTGGACGTAGCCGGCGATGCGGCCGGTCTGGCGGCTGCGCAGGGCGACCGTGACCACGCGCATCTCGCCGACGTCGTGCACGCCGGGCGCCGCCGGGCCCAGCTCGGCGGCGTCAGGGCTGGCGTCGAGCTGCTGGCCGCGCGGGTTGTAGATGCGGACCGAGGCGTCGTTGGGGCTGGCGAAGTCGGCCAGGTCGGGCTCTTCGACGATCAGCGTGTTGGTGATCGTGTCGACGATCCGCACCTGCGAGGCGAGGGTCGCCACGGCGCCCTTCATCTCGCGGTTGAAGTCGTCGCGCACGCGCTGCGCGGCGAGGTTGCCGACGATCACCCCGAAAAGCACGAGGATCGCCAGCGTCAGGCCCGCCGAGACACCGGCGAGCTGCCAGCGAACCGGCCAGTCCCGGGGGCGAAGCGCCGGCCGGC
>CAWIFA010000016.1:0-5843 GCA_963835315.1 uncultured Solirubrobacterales bacterium
AACCCGACCGCGGTAGAGGTTTGCGCCGCTATGCGGTCGGAACCTCTACCACGCTCGGCGAGGTGGGCCTCGATCCGCGCCTCGGTCGCGTCGTCGAGCTTGCTGCCGCCGGCGCCGAAGAACTTGATCCCGTTGTCCCGGTACGGATTGTGAGAGGCCGAGACGACGGCGGCGAGGTCGAGGCCGAGTTTGCGGACCAGGATGGCGGCGGCGGGGGTCGGCAGGACCCCCGCGCAGAGCGCGTCCCCCCCGGCCTCGGCGACCCCGGCCGCCAGCGCCGATTCCAGCATCGGCCCCGACTCCCGCGTGTCGCGAACGATCAGGACCTGCGGCCGGTCGACTCCCAGCGATTCCGTCGCGGCGCGACCAAGCGCCAACGCCAACTCCGCAGTAAGGAACGTGCCCGCCGCTCCTCGGACCCCGTCGGTGCCGAAGAGCTTGCGCTCCGCAGTCAAATCGCGCTCCGCTAGCGCTTTGAAAACTGAGGCCGCTTGCGCGCCTTCTTCAGCCCGGCCTTGCGGCGCTCCTTGGCGCGCGCATCGCGGGTCAGGAAGCCGCGTCGCTTGAGCTCGCCGCGCAGCTCCGGGTCGACCTCGGTCAGCGCCCGGGCGATGCCGTGGCGGACCGCGCCGGCCTGGCCGCTGATGCCGCCCCCGTGCACCCTGACGCGCACGTCGACGCTGCCCTCGTAGCCGGTCGTCGCAAGCGGCTGGCGGGCCGTGGTCTGGTGCAGCGGGCGGGGGAAGAACTCCTCGATCGGGCGGCCGTTGACGACGAAGGCGCCGCTGCCGGGCAGCAGGGTGACGCGGGCGATCGCGTTCTTGCGTTTGCCGGTCGCCAGGTAGCGCGAGTCGCCCTCCATCTTGGCCGGAGCGCGGCTCGCCGCCTGCTCCTCCTCGTCGGACTCGCCCGCCAGCGCGGCCTCACGTTCGCGCCGCTCCTCCTCTTCGGCTTCGCGCCGCGCCTGCTCCTCGGCGCTCAGCGGCCGCTCCTCCGGCTCGACCGCGATCGGCTCGAGGTCGGCGCCGGGGATGACGTCCTTCTTCTTCTCCTCTTTGGGAGCGGGCTCCGGCTCGGGCTGCTCCTCCGGCTGCGACTCCTCGACCGCCTCGGGCTGAGGCTCCTCGGCCGGCGCCTCCTCGACCGCCTCGGGCTGCTGCTCCTCCTGCGGCTCTTCTGAAGTCTCTTGGTCCTGCGGCTCGTCTGCCATCACTTGATCTCCATCGGCTGTGGTTTCTGCGCCGCGTGCGGGTGATCCGGGCCGGCGTAGACCTTGAGCTTGGTCAGCTGCTTGCGGGCCAGGCGGTTGCGGGGGAGCATCCCCTTCACCGCCTTGCGGATCACCTCCTCCGGGCGACGGTCGAGCATCTCGGCGAGGGTGCGGGACTTGATCCCGCCTGGGTAGCCGGAATGGCGCCAGTAGCGCTTTTGGTCGAGCTTGTTCCCGGTCACCCTGATCTTCTCGGCGTTGACGACGACGACGAAGTCGCCGGTGTCTACGTGCGGGGTGTACTCGGGCTTGCGCTTGCCGCGCAGGGCGTCGGCGATGCGGGTCGCCAGGCGGCCCAGGGTCTGCCCCTCGGCATCGACGATCAGCCAGTCCCGCCGGCGGTCGGTTTGGGTTGCGACGTAGGTCTTCATCAGAGAAAAGCCGCGGGGAAGGCCCCAGCGGCCACGGGATCATAGCGGCCGCGAGCCGGTCTATACTGCCGCCGGTCAATAGCCGAATCCCGGCCGCACCGGCGGGCGGGAGCGGAGGAACGCCGCTGAAGGCGGAGACGAGGGACGCGTGCTCCTGAGCGGCGTCAGACCGCGCAACGCTCGCAGAGGCCGCGCAGGACGACGTCGTGGTCGGCGACGTCGACGCTGACCCGGTCGGCAACTCGTGAGATCGCCCGCTCCAGGCCGGGATCCTCGAACGGCTCGACCCGGCCGCAGCGCCGGCAGACCGCATGATGGTGATGATGCCCGTCGGGAGTCACCCGCTCGTAGCTGGCGATTCCGCGCGAGACCTCCAGCCGCCGCAGCAGGCCCAGCTCGTCGAGCTGCTCCAACGAGCGGTACACGCTCGCCCGGCCGATGCCCCCGCCGGCCTCGCGCAGCTCGTCGTCGAGCTCCAGCGCGGTCACCGCGCAGTCGTGGCGGGCGAGCGTCTCGACCACAGCGTTGCGGGCGCCGCCACGCCGGTAGCCGGCCTCATGCAACGCCGCCAGCGCGTGCTCCGCCCATTCGCTGTCGAACGAGGAGGCCATCAGCCGATCGTAGCCCGCGCCGGCAACGACAGCAGGTAGGCAGCGACGATCGCCAGCGCCACCGAGGCGCCCCCGGCCGTGCCGGCGTAGTAGGAGAGGTAGAGGCCGGCGACGCCGGCGAGGACGGCGATCGCGATCGAGAAGGCGACCATTGACGCGAGCCGCCGGCTGACGTTCCTGGCGGCGGCGGCGGGGCCGACGAAGACGGCGAGGACCAGCAGGTTGCCGAGTCCCTGGACGGCGACGACGATCGCCAGCGCCAGCAGCGCGACGAGTGCGGTCTCGGTCAGCGCCGGCGAAGCTCCGAGCGCCCGCGCGGCCTCGCGGTCGAAGCCGCCGGCGAGCAGGCGGCCACGCAGGACGAAGAGCACGGGCAAGGCGGCGAGGACCAGCACGGCGGCGGCGATCAGGTCGCCGTCGGTCGGGCCGAGGATGTCGCCGAAGAGGATCTCCTCGACGCCGGGCGGGGATGCCGGGGAAAGCGCCAGCAGCGCCCCGAGGCCGAACATGGACGTCACGACGACCCCCACCCCGACCTCCCGACCGAGACCCGGAACGCGGGCGACGGCGACGATCGCCAGGCCCGCGAGCAGGATCGCCGGGGCGCCGCCGAGCAGCAGCGGTACCCCGGCCAGCGCAGCGAGGACCAGTCCCGGGAAGATCGAGTGGGCGAGCGACTCGGTCGCGTATGAGAGCCGGTAGAGGATCACCCAGCAGCCGAGCGCGCCGCCGGCGATGCCGAGCAGGGTCACCTCGACAATCGCCCGGAGCATGAACTCTTCCCGCAGCGGCTCGAACATCCTCAGCTCGCGTGCTCGTGGTGGTGGGGCGGCAGGATCCCGCGGCCGCCCCCTCCGGGCAGCTCGACGATCGCGCCGCCGTACGTCGCTTCCAGCACGGCCAGGTCGAGCGTCTCCTCCGGCGGGCCGACGGCGATCTGGCGGTGGTTGAGGCAGAGCACGCTGTCCCAGCGACGCGCCTGCTCGAGGTCGTGGGTGGCGACGACGACGCCCCGCCCTTCGGCGGCGAGCGCGTCGATCAGCGCTTCGAGCTGTTCGGCGCTCGGCCGGTCGAGGCTGGCGAACGGCTCGTCGAGCAGCAGGATGCGGGCCTCCTGGACCAGGCTGCGGGCGATCAGCACGCGCTGCCTCTGCCCGCCGGAGAGCTCCCCGAAGGTGTCCTCCGCACGCTGGGCGAGCCCGACTCGCCGCAGCGACTCACGGGCGAACTCGCGCTCGCGGCGGCCGGGCGGGCGCCACCAGGGCAGCCGCGGGAGCGCACCCATCGCCGCCACGTCGAGCGCCGACACCGGGTAGTCGAGCTGCGAGCGCTCGGTCTGCGGGACGGTCGCGCAGCGCGCCGCGACCCGCAGCGTGCCGGCCAGCGGCGACAGCTCGCCGAGCAGCGCCCGCAGCAGGGTGGTCTTGCCGCCGCCGTTGGGGCCGAGCAGCGCCAGTCGCTCCCCGGGCAAGAGGGCGAAGGAGACCTCCGAGATCGTCGCCTCGCGCCCGTACCCGACCGCGAGGCCGGCCGCCTCCGCTAGGGAATCGCCGGGCACCCTCGCCGTCCTTCGGTGAAACCGCGGACCATCGCATCGGCGTTTGCCTTCTCCATACCGAGGTAGGTGGCGCCGGGCGAGCCCGCCGGGCCGAGCGTGTCGCCGTAGAGCGTGTAATCGGCCGAGGCACCGGTCTGGCGGGCGATCGCGTCCGCCACCTTGGGGCTGAGCGAGCTCTCGGGGAAGACCGCCATGACGTGCTCGCGCTCGATCGTCGCCGCCAGTTCGCTCAGCTCCTTCGCCGAAGTCTGCGCCTGGGTGGTCTGCGAGGGGATCACAGCGCCGACGACCTCGATCCCGTAGCGGTCGGCGAAGTAGCCGAAGGCGTCATGGTCGGTGACCAGCTTGCGCCGCTGCTGCGGGACCATTTCCATGCAGGCGGCGATCCCGGCGTCCAGCGCGCGCAGCTTCGCCAGGTAGGCGGCGGCATTGCGCTCGAACAGGGCACGGTGCACGGGGTCGGCCGCCTCCAGAACGTGCGCGATCTTGCGCACCGCGGCCTCGGCGTTGCGCGGATCGTGCCACCAGTGCGGGTCGAAGCGCGAGGCCTCGGCGCCACTGGACTCGCCGGGCAGTCGCTCGGGCACGACGGCGCCCACATCAACCACGCGCGCGTCGCTGCCGCTGTCAGAGACGACCTGGCCGACCCAGGCGTCGAGCTCGTCGCCGCTGGCGAAGACGGTGCTCGCGCCGGCGGCATTGGTCACGTCGCTGGGACGCGGCTCGTACTCGTGCGGGTCGGTGTTGGGCTGCAGGATCTGATCGACTTCGACCGCGCTGCCGCCGACCTCGCGCACGAAGTCGCCGAGCTGCGTGGTCGTCGCCACCACGTCGAGCTTGCCCCCGTTGCCGCCGGACGCGCCGCAGCCGGCCGCGGCCACCGCCAGCGCGGCTAGTGCAGCCGCCGCCAGGACGGCACTCCGGCGCGGGTGCAGCAGCCGGGCAAGCGCCTGACCGCCGGCGACAACGGCAAAGGCGCCGCCGGCGACGCAAGCGATCGTCGCCCCGGGGGGCGCGTCCGTTTCGACCGAGATCCAGAGGCCGGCGACGCCCTCGAGCGCCACCAGGGCGATGCTGAGAAGCTGCCAGCGGCGCAGCCGGCTCGTCAGCAGGCGCGCCGTCGCCGCCGGCACGAGGAAGAGCGCCGTGACCAGCAGCGCCCCGACGACCGTCAACGCGGCGATCGAAGCGACCGCGAGGAGGGCGATCAGGACCGCGTCGAAGATGCGCGGGTCGGGACGCCGGGTCGTCGGCGCGCCGCCGTCGAAGCCGGTGCGAAGCCAGTGATGTCCGAGCAACGCGCCGGCGACCAGCGTCGTCGCGGCCACCACCGCCGCAAGCCGGATGTCCGCCCCGGAGACCAGCAGCAGGCTGCCGAAGAGCAGCGTCTCGATGTTCGAGCCCGATTCGAACACGTCGCTGGCCAGCAGGACGCCGATCGCGAGGCCGGCGACGAGGAGCAGCCCGACGGCGGCGTCCTGGCCCGCCCGGCGGCCGCGCAGGACGGCCACGCCGACGGCAAACGCCGCCGCGGCCCCGAACGCCCCCAGCGGCGCAGCGAAGCCGAGGCCGTCGGCAAGGACCAGGCCCGGGAAGGCGGCCGTGCCCACGGCGTGCGAGAAAAAAGCGAGCCCCCGCAGCACGACCCACGTGCCGAGCAGCCCGGCCGGGATCGAGAGCAGCAGGATCTCGACCAGCCCGCGCTGGACGAAGGGGAGCTGGAACGACTCGAACACGTCGCCATTAAATCAAAATGAGATTCATTTTTATTTCTGTCCTCAAGACGCGGCAGCGCCGGCGCTGCTCGTCGGCCGGGCGATCGGAAGGATCGGCAACTACTTCAACCAGGAGCTGTTCGGGGGTCCCAGCGGGCTGCCCTGGGCACTGCAGATTGCAGCACCAGCCCACCGGCCCGCCGGCCACGAGGCGTTCGCGACCTTCCATCCGACGTTCCTCTGCGCGCCGTGCTGGCGCTGGCCGGCTGCGCTCAGGGCAGCGGGTCCCAGCGCTCGACCAGGAACAGCGCCAGGGCG
>CAWIFA010000017.1:0-12131 GCA_963835315.1 uncultured Solirubrobacterales bacterium
GCCCCCTCGCCCGTCGACGCGGCGATTACGCCACGCGCCACTCCCTCCCAGCTCCAGAGCCGGCGAGCGGTGGCGACGAGCGCCTCCCGAGCCTCCGCCCGCCGATCCTCGGGCAGCTCGAGCCAGGCGTTCAACCGCCCGGCGATCGCCTCGACAGCCCCCTCCCCGATCGCAAACGAGACCAGCCCGGCGACGTCCTCGGGCAACGCCCTGGCCAGCTCCCGAGAAACCTCCTTCATCCCGGAGTGCCCCGCCGACACAGGCAGCACCCCACAAGCAGCAGCCTCAGCCGCGACCATCCCAAAAGCCTCCGGAAAAGTGCTCGGCATAACCAGCGCCTCCATCCCAGGCAGAAGCTCGGCAACCTCATCGTGCTCCAGCCTGCCGATGAACTCCACAGAGCTCTTCATGCCCCGCGCCGCTTCCAGGTAGTCAGCCGAAACATCCGCCAAGAAGCTCCTCAGAATCGTCAGCGGTTCCGCGGAACCGCCCTCGAGCCCCCGCCCCACCTCGGCCACTTCCTGCGCAATATCCAGCGCCCCCTCGTCGAGGGCGTCCAGCAACCGCTTCAAACCAGCGGCGTAGGCCCCATACCCAGCTATGACCAGCCGAGCTCCCGGATGCCCCGCCCGAACCAACGGCCAAGCAGCGAGCAGCAAGTCAACTCCCTTAGAGACGATCAACTTCCCGACAAACACAACCCCAGACTCCCCTGCCGCGGGTGGCGCGGTAGGAGGGGGTGTTCGAGCCGCTGAGGCCGCTAACACCCCCTCCTGCCGCGACAGGACCCGCGGGCCAAAGACCTCAGTGTCGACACCAGGAGGCCCCAATCGAGTCTTATCTCTGAGCCCGGCAACGCCAGGCAAGGCCTCCCACAACGACTCCGCGGTGTGCCGCGACCCCACGAGCACCGTGGTCGCCGCCGCCATCCCCTCTTCGGCATACGGCAAGAACCGCGGATGCGGTTTGACCGTGTACTCGAGCGCCGACCCGTGCACCTTGGCCGCAAACGATCCGACTTCCGCCCGCGCAAGGATCGCCGGCCCCATCACCAGGTGCCCCGCAAGGGCCGCGTCGAAGCCGCCGACCCGCTCGGCCAGCTCGCGCACCGCGGCGACGTTGGAATCGAGGTAGCGGCCGAGCTCCGCGTCGCTCAGCTCGTCGAACGTCTTGACCTCGAACCCCTCGTACGGATCCTTGACGTAGACCGGCAGCAGGCCGCCGATCTCCGGGTTGTGGATCTCGACCCCCTCGATCGCGACCTGGCGGTCCTGGCAGAGCAGATGGACCTCGTGCCCGAGCGCCGCCAGCGCCCGCGCCAGGTTGGCGGTGTAGATGTTGCTACCGGTGCCGCGCAGCATGTAGCCATGGAAGAGAAGAATTCTCATAAAACGCCGCCTGCTCCGCTTCGCGTCCGGGGGTGGCGTCTAACGGCCATATCGGCCCCGCTCGCAGAGAATCAGATCGTGATGCTCGCTAATCAGAAGCACGGAACGATATTGTCCCGGCCGATGAATCAGCGGCAGCTCTACAGGATGCGGGCGCCGGCCTCGGGGCGGGAGGCGCTGGCGCACGCCGAGCCCGGCCAGGTCTACGTCGATCGCGAGACCGACGAGGAGATGGTCCCCGTGGCGATGGTCCTGCCGCTCGCCCCCTCGGCCTCCGCCCTCCCCCGCACGCCGGAGAACCTGCGCGCCTGCCGCCGCTGCGACCAGCTGATCGGGCTCGACGTGAGCGACTGTCCGTATTGCGGTTTACGACAGCAAGCCGCCTAAGGGCAGCTGACCAAACAGACCAAGGACGCAGGGAGCGTGGCGTGCTCTGCACGCGAGCGACCGAGGACGCCGGTATGCGCCGGTCAGATGCCCTTAGGGTTTCTTCACGACCGTCGCGGTGTATAGCAGCCGCGCGTTGCTGTAGTAGCAGCCGTAGGTCTTCGTCTTGCCGACGCCCTGCTGGGGGTGGCCGCCCTGGATGTCCTGCTTGGAGGAGCAGTGCTTGGGCAGGCGGCTGCCGCGCCAGGTGTTGTCTTCGGAGACGTTGAAGGCGAACATCGGCGCCCAGGTCGGGACGGTCAGCGCGACCGTCTGGCCCTGGACGACGTTCAGCGGGTGGTCGAGGGCGAAGACGACGGTGCTGCCGAAGTAGGGGTTGAGCACCTGCAGGGGACTCTGGCGCACCAGCTTGAACTGCGGCGGCTTCGAGCCTTCGACCGGCTTCAGCACGCCGATCCGCGCCTCCGACGGATTGCCGAGGAATTCGTTGAAGAAGCCGACCTCGTCGGTCATCTTTTCGCTGTCGGTACGCGAGGGCCGCGCGAGCGTGATCGACCAGGCGACGATCTTGCCGTCGAAGGGCGCCTCGTAGGGCCGCGGCACGCCGCCGGCGATCGCCTGGAAGCCGCTCACGTGGCCCTCGACCCGGCAGGGGACGACCTCGACGTTGTTGACGATCTTGCCCGGGCAGGACGGCGGCGGCGTTTCGTCGGTCTTGCCGAGCACGACGACGCGCGCCGGCGCCGAGTCGGCCGCGCCGGGCCAGGTTGCGGCGACCAGGAGGACGAGCGTGCAGGCGAAGCCCAGCGCCGCCAGGGCGCGGTTGGCGCTGCGTCGGTTTTCGGCTGCGTTCACCACGGTCTCCAGGGACAACCCAGGCCCGCGACCAGGGTTGCGGCCCGGCATTTTGCCGTTCGCCGCGCTCCGACGGGGTCCTCCCGCAGCGCTGCACGATCCCACCCCGGTAGATTTGCCGACCGTGACGGAGAGCGCGGCTCCAGGCGAAGACTTCATCCCTGCCGGCCTCGCCGCGCTCGGAATCGAGGCCGACGAGACCGACCTCGCCGTGATGGCCGCCCTCCATGCCCTGCTCTGGCCGCCGCTGACCGAGCTGCTGGCGCTCGACGTCGAGGCGGTCGAGCCGGAGCGCTGCCCCGACCTCTCGAGGGCGCCAGAGTGAGCGACGGGCTCGATCTCGGGCTGCGTGCCCAGGCGGCGGCGATCGCCGCCGGCGAGCTCGACCCCGGCGAGCTGCTCGACGCTGCGCTCGCCCGGATCGAGCAGCGCAACCCGGCACTCAACGCGGTGGTGGAGACCTTCCCCGAGCGTTCGCGCGAGATGCTCGCCGCTGCGCCGGCCGGCCCGCTGCACGGCGTCCCGCTGGTGATCAAGGACGAGTGGCCGCTGCCCTGGCGGGCGCAGCGCTTCGGCGCCGCCGAATTGATCGCCCCGACCGCGCCGGCCGAGTCGGGCCCCTACCGGGCGCTGCGCGACGCCGGCGCGACGATCGTCGGCGTCGGCAACATGCACGAGCTCGGCGCCGGCAGCACCGGCGCGATCTCCTACTACGGCGCCGCGCACAACCCGTGGAACACCGAGCGCTGCCCCGGCGGCTCCTCGAGCGGCCCCGCGGCCTCGGTCGCCGGTCGCCTGGTCGCCGGCGCGGTCGGCGCCGACGGGCTCGGCTCGGTGCGCCTGCCCGCCGCCTACTGCGGCCTGACCGGGCTCAAGCCGACCTTCGGCCGCTCGGCGATGGAGGGTCACCACATGGCCTCGATCACCAGCCTGATCGTCTCCGGCCCGCTCTGCGCCGACGCCGCCGACTGCCGCCTGCTCGCCTCGGTCCTCGGCGGCTCCGAGCTCCGGGCCGGGGACGCCGCCGGCCTGCGGATCGGCGTCGTCCGCGACGCCGTCTCCGAGGACGTCACGCCCGAGGTCGCCGCCGCCTGCTCAGGGGCGCTCGAGGCGCTGTGCGCCGAGACCGGCGGTGAGCTGCGCGAGATCGAGCTGCCCGACCTCGAAGCCGCGACCCTGGCGGCGATCCTGATCATCAACTCGGAGGCGATGAGCGGGGCGACGCCGCCGAAGCTCAACCGGCTTAGCCCGGAGCTCAGCCCGATCGCCCGCGGCACGCTCAAGTACCGGATGCTGCTGCCGGCGGCCGGGACCGCGCAGGCGCAGCGGCTGCGCACGCTGATGCGGCGCCGCCTGGCCGCCCTCTTCGCCGACGTCGACGTCCTCGCCTGGCCGACCGTCCCGGCCCCGGCCCCGCCGCTGGACGTCCCGCTGGTCGAGCTGCCCTCCGGCACGCTGAGCGCCGACCAGGCGAACGTCCGCGGCGCCGCGCTCGCCAACCTGACGGGGATCCCGGCGATCAGCCTGCCGGTCGGGCTCAGCGGCGACGGCCTGCCGCTCGCCCTGCAGCTGCAGGCCGGCTGGGGCGCCGACGAGCTGCTGCTCGACGCCGCCGAGGCGCTCGAGCGGGCGAGCGACCGGCGCTGGGTCGACGCGACGCCGCCGCTCGCCGAATCCTCCGCCACGGAGGTCTAGCGTGAGCGCGGCAACCGCGATCGCGGTCGAAGGGCTGGAGCGCGGCTTCGCCGACGTGCTCGCCGTGCGCGGCGTCGACATCGCCGTCGGCGAGGGCGAGATCTTCGGCTTCCTCGGCCCCAACGGGGCCGGCAAGACGACCACGGTTCGGATGCTGACCACGCTGCTGCTGCCGACCGGCGGCCGCGCGACCGTCGCCGGCCACGACGTCGTCGCCGAAGCGCGCCAGGTGCGCGCCTCGATCGGGGTCGCCCTGCAGGAGGCGGCGCTCGACCCGCTGATGACCGGGCGCGAGCTGATCCGCCTGCAGGCGACGCTGCAGGGGCTGCCGGGCGCCGAGGGCCGCCGCCGCGCCGACGACCTGCTCGAACGGGTCGACCTCGCCGACGCCGCCGACCGCCGAGTGGGCGCCTACTCGGGCGGCATGCAGCGCCGCCTCGACCTCGCCGCGGCGCTGGTCCACGAACCGCGCGTGCTCTTCCTCGACGAGCCGACGACCGGCCTCGACCCGGTCAGCCGCAAGACGATCTGGGAGGAGGTGCGGGCGCTCAACGACGACGGCACCACGGTCTTCCTCACCACCCAGTACCTCGAGGAGGCCGACCAGCTCGCCGACAACGTCGGGATCATCGACAGCGGCAGGATCGTCGCCGAAGGGACGCCGGCAGCGCTCAAGGCCGAGCTCGGCAGCCCGCACATCCGCCTGCAGCTCGAGGAGGGCTCGATCGTCGAGGCCGAGGAGATCTGCCGGCGCATCGGGCCGCTGCTGCCGCCGGTCGACGCGAAGACCGTCCTGGTCGAGGTCGAGCACGGCGCCGCCGACATCCCGCGCGTCGTCCGCGCGCTCGACGAGGCGGGCATCGAGGTCGGCTCGCTGGAGCTCGTCCACCCGAGCCTCGACGACGTCTTCGTCGCCAAAACCGGCCATCACCTGGAGAAGGACGAGGACGACGAGGAGGCAGTGCCCGCTTGAGCCACCTGGCGCTCAACCTGCGGGTGGTCACGGCCCTGGGGATGAGGTCGATCCGCCAGACCTTCCGCCGGCCGCAGCTGATGGCGCCGATCGTCGTCTTCCCGACGATCCTGCTGGCGATCCAGACCGGCGGCGCGGGCAGCGCGGTCGAACTGCCGGGCTTCCCGCCGGTGCAGAGCTTCCTCCAGTTCATGCTCGCCGGGGCGATGATGCAGTCGCTGATGCTGGCCGGCAACAGCGGCGGTATCGCGCTCGCCGTCGACATCGAGATGGGCTTCACCGACCGCCTCTTCGCGGCGCCGATCTCGCGCTACGCGATCGTCCTCGGCCGGCTCGCCGGCACCGCCGCGCTCGGCCTCTTCGCCTCGCTGTGGTTCTTCGCGATCGGCCTGACCTTCGGCGCCGAGATCGCCGGCGGCGTGCCGGGCGCCCTGCTGGCGATCGCCCTGGTGACGGTGACCGCGGCCGCCGTCGGCGGGATCGGCGCGGCGATCGCCCTGCGCACCGGCAGCGCCAGCGTCGTCCAGGGGCTCTTCCCGCTGGTCCTCGTCGTGCTCTTCCTCTCCTCGGCCTTCTTCCCGGTCGGCCTGATGATCGAGCCGGCGAAGACGATCGCCGAATACAACCCCTTCAGCTTCATCGTCGAAGGCGTGCGCGAGCCGATCGTCTCCGGCGTCGACGCGACCGACACGGCGGAAGCGCTGCTGGCGATCGCCGGCATCGTCGTCATCGGCCTGGCGCTCAGCGCGCGGGCCCTGCGCCACCGGCTGCGGGTGGGCTGATGGAAGCCGCCGTACAACCGGCCTGGCGGACCAACCTGGCGACGATCGGCGCGCTGATCTCGCGGGCCAGGAACGAGCTCCTGCGGGTGCCGGGAGCGGCGATCCCGGGTGTGCTCGCGCCGACGATCTTCTTCCTCGGCCTCAACGGCGTCTTCGGCGCCCTGACCCAGCTCAAAGGCTTCGAAACCGGCGCCTACGAGAGCTTCATCGTGCCGGTCAGCATGCTCCAGGGGGCCGGCTTCACCGGCGCCGCCGCGGGGGTCAACATGGCCCGCGACATCGAGCAGGGCTGGCTCGACCGGCTGCTCGTCTCCCCCGCGCCGCGCTGGGTCCTGCTGGCGGGGACGGTGCTCGCCGCCAGCGCCCGGGCGCTGATCCCGGCGACCTTCGTGCTGGCGATCGCGCTGCCGCTCGGCGCCGGCTGGCCCGGCGTCGACGGGCTGCTGGTCACCTACTTCATGGTCGCCGCGATGGCCGCCGTCGCCGCCTGCTGGGGCTCGATGCTGGCGCTGCGCTTCAAGAGCCAGTCGGCGGCGCCGCTGATGCAGGCGGGGATGATGGCGCTGATCCTCTCGACGACCGCCTACGCGCCGCTGGCGCTGCTGCAGGGCTGGCTGGAGACGGTCGCCCGCCTCAACCCGGTCACCCAGGTGATCGAAGCGGCACGCCAGGGCTTCGTCGGCAGCGTCACCTGGGCAGACACGTGGCCCGGCATCGCCGCTCTCGTCGGCCTGCTCCTCGTCTTCGGCGCCCTCGCCCTGCGCGAAATGCGCCGCACCGGCGAGTGACTCCCGCAGGAGCTATTTGTAGCGGTAGGTAATCCGACCTCGGTCGAGGTCGTAGGGAGACAACTCGATCTTGACGCGGTCGCCGGGCAGGATGCGGATGTAGTGGCGGCGCATCTTGCCGGAGATGTGACCGAGCACATCGTGCCCGTTGTCGAGTTTGACGCGGAACATCGTGTTCGGGAGAGCCTCGGTGATCTCGCCCTCCATCTCGATCTTCTCCTCTTTGGCCATGCGGCGCGGAGCGTATACGACCCCCGGGCACAAGGTCAGCCGCGCAGTCTGCGCGCCCGCTCGATCGCCTGCTCGCGCGTGCTCACCTCGCCCGCGTACTGGGCGGCCTCGAGCTCGGCCATCAGGTCGCCGAGCTCCGGCCCGGGGACGATCCCCAGCCCGCTCGCAAGCTCGTCGCCGCGCAGCAGCGGCGCCGGGGGCCCGTCGCGGTGCCAGTCGAGCGCCGCGTCGAGCATCTGCCGGGCGAGGTCGAGGTGGGCCTGAATCGCCTCCTCGGTGGCGAAGGGGCCGCCGCCGCGGGCAGACAGCCGGTCGGCGACGGTGAGCAGCGTGACGTCGGCGGCGACCGGCTGCGTCGCCCGCAGGTACTCGTGCACGCGTCGCGGCGGCAGCGGCGCCTCGTGCACCATGAAGCCGAGCCTCAGATGGTGCAGCGTCAGCGCCTGCAGGTGGCGGGTCAGCTTGCCGCTCGCCCGCAGCCGGCGGCAGATCCCGCCGACCACATCGGCGCCGACGCCGTCGTGGCCGACGAAGGTCACCCAGCCGTCGTGCTCGCCCTTGGTCTGCGGCTTGGCGATGTCGTGGAAGAGGGCGCCGAAGCGCAGCGCCGTGCCGCGGCTCATCTCGTCGGCCAGCGGCTCGGCGAGCAGCGCCCGGGCGTCGGCGGCCCGCTCGCCGGCGAAGCGCTCCAGGTCGGCCTCGACCTCGAGCGTCCGTTCGAGCACGGCGAGCGTGTGGCCGAGCACGTCGAGGTGGTGGTTGGGGCCCTGTTCGACCCCGCGCAGCGCCTCGACCTCGGGCAGGACGACGGCGGTCAGCGCCAGCTCGTCGAGCAGCGCGAGGGCGCGCAGCGGATCCGGTCCGCCGAGCAGCCGGCGCAGCTCCGCGAGCTGCCGCTCCCCCGCCGGATCTGCGGCGAGCGAGGCCTGCGAGCGGGCGAGCGAGGCGGTCTCGGGGTCGACCTCGAGGCCCAGGTCGGCGGCGAGGCGAACGGCGCGCAGCAGCCGCAACGGGTCTTCGCGGAAGGTCTCCACCCCGACCGCGCGAAGCCGGCGCCGCTCGAGGTCGGCGATGCCGCCGAACGGGTCGATCGGGTCGCCGCCGGCGAGCGGCACCGCGACGGCGCCGAGGGTGAAGTCGCGCGCCGCCAGGTCGGCCGCGATCGTCTCGCCGCGCAGCGCCGTGGCGTCGACCTGCCAGGAGCGGTCGCGGGCGACCGCGCGCCAGGTGGCGAACTCGGCCGAGAGCTCGAAGGCGAAGCCGTCCTCGGCGTCGGCGACCGACTTGGCGACGCGCTCGGGGTCGCCGCCGACCGCCAGGTCGAGGTCGGTCACCTCGCGCCCCAGCGCCGCGTCGCGCACAGCCCCGCCGGCGATCCAGACGTCGGGCTCGCCCGCCAGCGCCCGCCGCGCGAGACGGACGAGCGGCGCCGCGTCGAGGCGCCCGGAGAGGCTCACCCCGCCACCCTGGGGACGCGGGCGGAGATGCCGCAGGTGATCTCGTAGTTGATCGTCCCGAGGCGGCGGGCGAGGTCCTCGGCGAGGATCGCGTCGTCTCCCTGGGCGCCGATCAGCACCGCCTCGGCGCCCGGCTCGACCCCGGTCCCCAGCCCGAGGTCGACGGTGACGTTGTCCATCGAGACGGTGCCGACGAGCGGGTAGCGGCGGCCGCCGATCAGCACCTCGGCGTCGTTGGAGAGGCCGCGGCGGACGCCGTCGCCGTAGCCGAGCGGCAGCACGCCGACGCAGGTGTCGCGTTCGGCCCGCCAGGTGCGGCCGTAGCCGGCGCTGTCGCCGGCGGCGAAGGGCTTCACGTCGGCGACGTAGGAGCGCAGCGAGAGCGCCGGGCGCAGGCCGCGCTCGGCCGGATCGGCCTGGAACGGGTCGAGGCCGTAGACGGCGACGCCGCAGCGCGCCATGTCGAAGTGGGCGCGCGGCTCGCGGAAGACCGCGGCGCTGTTGGCGGCGTGCACGAGGACGCCGGGAACCGCCTCGCGGGCCGCCGCGGCGACGGCGGCGAAGCGCTCGAGCTGCTGCTCGAAGAAGCCGTCGTCGGCGCCCGGTTCGTCGGCCGTGGCGAAGTGCGTCCAGACTCCGGCCGGCGCGAGGTCCGGGCTCTCGGCGCAGACCCGCAGCAGCTCGAGCACCCCGGCCGGGTCCGGGTTGCCCAGCCGCCCCATGCCGCTGTCGTGCTTGACGTGGACGCGGGCCGGACGGCCGTGCGCCCGGGCGCGCTCGGCGATCAGCTCGAGGAAGCCGCGGCGCCAGGCGGAGACCTCCGATCCCGCCTCGAGCGCCGTGTCGAGCTCCTCCGGCGCCAGCGCGCCCATCGTCAACAGCGGCACGTGGGCGAGGCGCCGCCCGATCCGCTCCGCCTCGGCCGCGGTCGCCACGGCCAGCCGCGTCGCGCCGCCGGCCAGGGCCGCGTCCGTGCATGCCTGCTCGCCGTGGCCGTAGCCATCGGCCTTGACCACGGCGCAGAGCTCCGCCTCGCCCAGCTCGGCCTTCAGCCGGGCGCAGTTCTCGCGCACGGCGCCGGCGTCGATCCGGGCCACCGCCCGCGCCATTAGATGACTGATTGCGCAGCCGCGTGCGACTGGGGGCGCGCGTGGCCAAGCAGGTCAAGGACGCAGGGTGCAGCCTTTGCTGGTTGCAAAGGCAAACCCGAGGACGCAGAGATGCGCAGTGCCACGCGCGTCATCCAGGCGTGCGGGGTTGTGGGATCAGTCATCTACTACTCCTCGACGAGCGCGGCCAGCGCGTCGGCGCGGGTGACCATTCCCGCCAGCCGACCGTCCTCGTCGACCACCGGCAGGTGGTTGTGGTGCGAGTCGGCGATCTTGCGGGCCACGTTCTCGGCGCTGGTGTAGTCCTTGACGACGACCGGCTCGGCGCTCATCAGCTCCGAGACCTTCGTCGCGAAGGCCTTGTCGAGGCGCTTCTCGAAGCCCTTCATCGAGCCGACGAAGACGACCCCGCCCATGATGTTGAGGTAGTGCGGCAGGTGCAGGTCGGACTCCTCCTCGCTGAGCACGAGGTCGGACTCGCTGACGATGCCGACCACGCGGCGATCGTCGTCGATCACCGGGATCGCCCCCTTGTCGGTCTGCGCGAGCAGCTCGATCGCGCTGCGGGCGTCGGCGTCGGGCGCGACGCTGGGCACGGAGCTGTCCATGATCTCGGCGGCGGTCTTCACGGCTGCGAGATTATTCGACCCGGCGGCCGGGAGACATCCCCGCCGCGATCGAGTCGATCACGTCAGTCGCGATCACCGACTCGGCGGCGCCGATCCTGGCAGCCGCGTCGCGGCCGGCGCGGGCGTGCGCGTAGACGGCGGCGCAGGCGGCGGCGAAGGGCTCGAGGCCCCGGGCGAGCATCGCCGCGGCGATGCCCGACAGCACGTCGCCGGTTCCAGCGGTGGCGAGCGCGGGCGTGGCGAGCGCGTTGACGGCGACCCGCGCGCCGTCGGTGACGATCGTGTCGTCGCCCTTCAGCACGACCACGGCGCCGGCCGCCCGGGCTGCATCCCGGGCGGCCGAGAGCCGCCGCGCGGCGATCTCATCCGGGTCGCGCTCGAGCAGCCGCCCGAGCTCGCCGGCGTGCGGGGTCAGCACGGTCGGCGCTTCGCGCGCCGCGATCGCCGCCAGCTCGCCGGCGAAGGCGTTTAGCCCGTCGGCGTCGAGCACCAGCGGCGCCTCGATCCTGGCGACCGCCTCGCGCGCCAGCTCGACCGACCCGGGATCGCGCCCGAGGCCCGGCCCGAAGACGCCCGCCGCGGCGCGCTCGAAGGCCCGCAGCAGCGGCTTCAGCGAGGCCGGGGCGAGGCAGCCGTCGCCGCCCGGGCAGCCGACCGACATCACCTCCGGCTGGCCGGTCTCGAAGACCGGCTCGAGATCCGCGGGCACGGCGACCGTCGCGTACCCCGCGCCGGCCCGGATCGCCGCCCGCGAGGACATCTGCACCGCCCCCGTCAGCCCTCGCGAGCCGCCCGCGATCGTCACCTGGCCGGAGCTGAACTTGGTCGAGCGCGCGCCGCGGCGCGGCGCCAGCGCCAGCACAGCGCCGCCGATCGTGCCGGCGGCCGGCGCCTCGGGGGCGCCGGCCGGGATGCCGATCGGCGCCACCCGCAGCCCGCCCGTATGCCACTTGCCCGGGGCGACCCAGTGCCCCAGCTTCGCGGCGTGGAAGCTGACCGTGACGTCCGCCTCGACGGCGGCGCCGACAACCTCGCCGCTGGACGCGTCGACGCCCGAGGCGATGTCGCAGGCGACAACCGGCGCGTCGCAGGCGCCGATCGCGTCGATCGCCCCAAGAGCCGGCTCGCGCGGCTCGCCGGCGAAGCCGGTGCCGAAGATCGCGTCGACGATCGCCCCCGAGCCGGCCAGCCGCGGACCCAGATCTCCGCTCACGTGCTCGGCCTCACAGCGCTCGAGGTTCGCCGCCGCGTCGCCGCTCAGCTCCCCGGCCGGCCAGAGCAGCAGCGCCTCGACCTCGAACCCGGCCTCGGCCAGGTAGCGCGCGGCCACCAGCCCGTCGCCGGCGTTGTTGCCCTTGCCGCAGACCACTCGCACGGGACCGTCGAACGCCAGCTCGCCGACCATGTCCGCCACCGCCCTACCGGCCGCCTCCATCAGCTCCAGCGAAGGCACCCGCTGCTGCTCGATCGCCCAGCGATCGACCGCCCGCATCCCGTCGGCGTCGTACAGAGGGTCGAGCCAGGGCTCCATCGCACCCCAGCCTAGCCGCGAGGCGGCGCTACTTCAGGCCGACGATCAGCTTTGCCGTCGCCAGTTCGCCCTGCGTGGCGCTGCCGAGGGCGAGGAAGTCGATGCTCTTCAGATACTTCTTCGCCTTCTTGAACCCCTTTTCGGAGTTGGGGATCAGCGCGTCGGCGAGGTGCAGCGCCGCCGGGCCGTCGGCGAAGCCGCCGATCGGGGTGTCGCCGAGCGAGGCGACCGCGTCTTCGTAGGCGGGAAGGTCGGAGAGCGTCTTGCTGCCGGCCGAATTGCTGACGAGGCCGTTCAGCGTCTGCT
>CAWIFA010000018.1:0-24390 GCA_963835315.1 uncultured Solirubrobacterales bacterium
AAAACCTCCCGCCGCCGCTTCAATAGAATGCCCGCCGCCCATGAGTCCGGAGCGAGCGCAGCGTCCATATCTGATTCTTCGCAAGCGAGCGGAGGACGATTCCTGATGTCCTACGGCCGCCTCCCGATAGCGAAAATGCTCGCTGCCACCGTCGCGTTGACCGCGGCGATCTCTGCGGTGATGCTTTCGGTCAACTGGGACGGCCAGGAGGCCTCGACGGCGGCGCCCAAGATCGACGATCTGCTCAACGTGATGATCGTCCTCTCGTCCTTCGTCTTCTCGCTGGTGATGGTGATGCTCTTCTACGCGCTGTGGAAATTCAAAGCCAAACCGGGCGACGAATCGGACGGCGAGCCGATCCACGGCAACACGCGGCTCGAGGTCGCCTGGACCGTGATCCCGACGATCATCGTCCTCTTCGGCGCCGGCTACAGCTGGTCGGTGCTGAACGACATCGAAAAGACCGAAGGCAACCCGATCACGGTCGACGTCTTCTCCCAGCAGTACGCCTGGAGCTTCGGCTATCCCGGCAAGGGCGACAAGTTCGTCGAGGGCGAGCTGCACGTGCCGGTCAACCGCCAGGTCAAGTTCAAGATGCACTCCCAGGACGTGATCCACTCCTTCTGGGTGCCCGAGTGGCGGATCAAGAAAGACAACGTGCCGGGGATCACGACGACCGCCACGGTGACGCCCGACAAGGTCGGCGCCTACCAGCTGATCTGCACCGAGCTCTGCGGCTTCGGCCACGCCTCGATGCGGGCGAAAGTCGTCGTCGAGCCGCCGGCTCAGTTCCGCAAGTGGGTCGCCGGCCTGAAGGAAACTGTGCCGCCCGCCTACCTGGAATCGATCCGCCAGGACACCGAAACCAACCCGGTCGAACCCGTCGGGGCGGGCGGGGCATAATGGAGGCGAGCTGCTGATGAGCGCTGCGATCAGGCAACCGGGATGGATTCGAGGCGTGCTCGGCGCGCTGCTGGGCGCCGCCTTCGGCGTCGGCCTCGTCGTCTCGCTGCGCGCGATCTCGGGGCTGGAGATCTGGCAGACCGAACAGACCGGCTACCCGCATGTCGTCGTGCCGCTGATCACCGGCCCGCTCGGCTTCCTGCTCGGCTTCGGCTGCTTCGACTACTGGCTGCGCTGGGCCGTCGGCATGCCGACGATCCCCGACGACCACTCGCAGCACGGCGCCAAGAGCTGGAAGGACTACTTCCGCTTCAACACCGATCACAAGGTGATCGGCATCCAGTACATCTGCACGACCTTCTTCTTCTTCTTCGTCGGCGGCCTGATGGCGATGCTGATCCGGGCCGAGCTGGCGCAGCCGGGCACCCAGATCGTCGACGCCGCCACCTACAACAGCCTCTTCTCGACCCACGCGGTGCTGATGATCTTCGTCTTCGTCATCCCGGTCTTCGCCGGCATCGCCAACTACGTCCTGCCGCTGATGATCGGCGCCCCGGACATGGCCTTCCCGCGCCTCAACGCGCTCAGCTTCTGGATGCTGCCGCTCGCGGGGCTGCTGTTCATCGGCAGCTTCCTGGCGCCCGGCGGCGCCTTCGACGCCGGCTGGACCGGCTACGCGCCGCTCTCCACCGGCGCGCCGCTGGGCCAGTCGTTCTTCAACCTCGGCGTGCAGTTCGCCGGCGCCTCCTCGATCGCCACGGCGCTCAACTTCCTGGTCACGATCATCACGATGCGTGCGCCCGGAATGACCTTCTGGCGGATGCCGCTGCTGGTCTGGGCGAACCTCTCGACCTCGCTGCTGGTCGTCGCCGCGACCCCGTTCATCGCCGGCGCCCAGTTCATGGTCCTCCTCGACCGCGTCCTCGGCACCCAGTTCTTCCAGTTCGCCGGCGGCGGCGACGTGATCAGCTACCAGCACATCTTCTGGTTCTACTCGCACCCGGCCGTCTACATCATGATGCTGCCGGGCTTCGGGATCATCTCCGAGGTCATCTCGACCCACGCCCGCAAACCGATCTTCGGCTACCGGCTGATGGCCCTGGCGCTGCTCGGGATCGTCGTGCTCAGCTACTCGGTCTGGGCCCACCACATGTTCGTCGCCGGGATGTTCAGCTGGCTGCGCGTGCCGATGATGATCACGACGCTGCTGATCGCGGTGCCGACCGGGATCAAGATCTTCTCCTGGCTGGGGACGCTCTACTTCGGCAAGATCCATACGTACTCGACCGCGATGCTGTTCGCGCTCGCCTTCATCGTCACCTTCACGATCGGCGGCATCAGCGGCGTCATGCTGGGGATGGTGCCGCTCGACATCCACGTCTCCGATACCTACTTCATCGTCGCCCACATCCACTTCGTGCTCTTCGGCGGCTCGGTCTTCACGATCTTCGCCGGGATCTACCACTGGTTCCCCAAGATGACTGGGCGGATGTACGACGAGAAGCTCGGCCGGGTCCACTTCTGGGGCACCGTGGTCGGCACCTGGGGGACCTTCATCCCGATGCACTGGGTCGGCATGGACGGGATGCCGCGGCGCGTCGCCGACTACGCGACCCAGTTCGGCAACTGGAACCTGCTGATCAGCGTCTGCGCCTTCTTCCTCGGCGCCTGCCAGCTCGTCTTCCTCTACAACATGATCGTCAGCTGGCGCTTCGGGCCGCGCGCCGAGGCCAACCCCTGGCGGGCGAACTCGATCGAGTGGCAGGTCTCCTCGCCGCCGCCGATCTTCAACTTCGACGAGATCCCGCGCGTCGTCGGCGGGCCGTACGAGTTCGGCGTGCCCGGCGCCCGCCACGCGATCATGCCCGGCGAAGCCGCCGAGGTCGCCGAACCCGAGCCCTCAGTGGTGGGTCAGGCGTGAACGGCGAGGCAACCGAGGCAAAGCCCCTGCTCGTCTTCCTCAACGAGGTGGCGGGCGGACGCAAGCTGCTGCAGGCCGTGCAGGAGCGCGCGGCGGACGTCTCCGGCGTCGCCGTCGCGGCGCCGCAGAACCAGCCCGCGGTCGGCCAGCTGATCGACAGCGGCGAGCTGCGCGACGCGGCCCGGGCCCGGGCCGAGGTGACGATGTCGGTGCTCTCCGAATACGGGCTCGAATCGGTCGGCGAGGTGATGGACCGCGATCCGGCGCTCGCCCTCGACGACGCCGTGCGCGCCCACCAGCCGGGCGAGGTGCTGCTCTCCTGCCTGTATGAGACGCGCTTCGGCATCGCCCGCAAGGACCTCGTCGAGTGGGCCCGCGCCCGCTTCGAGCCCGACGTGAAGGTCACCCACATCCCGGTTCGGATCGAAGACGACGCGATCCGCTGGGACCTCAACCACAAGCTCGTCGTCGCGACCCAGACGGTCGCCGCCCCGGACCTGGTCGCGCGGCTCAAGGACGACGCCGCCCAGCGCCCGCACCGCTTCACGATCGTCTGCCCGCGCACCGAGGACGTCTCGGAGCCGGAGATCGTCCGCGACCTGGCCTCGACCCTGGCCGCCCTCTACAGGGCCGACGTCGACGCCACCGGCCAGCCGATGAGCCCCGACCCGTTCCACGCCGTGCAGAACGCGATCGAGCACTACCGGGTCGACGAGGTGCTGATCTCGACCTTCGCCGGCGAGGACTCGCACTGGCTCGACGAGGACCTGGTCGGGCGCACCCGTGAGATAACCGACAAGCCGGTCGAGCACCTCGAGGTCGGCCGGCCCGCCGAGGCGGTCGCCGCCGCCGTGGCGGAGGGAGGGGAGACCACCTGATGGAGAGCGCGACCGTCGCCCTCGGCCACGCCCACGAGGAGCACCACGGGCCGCCCGAGGCCAACCAGAGCTCGCGGATCGACCGCCAGACGCTCGGCATCCTGCTCTTCATCGTCTCCGAGGTGATGCTCTTCGGCGCCTTCTTCGCCTCCTACTTCTTCCTCCGCGTGGTCGTCCACCCGCCGGTCTGGCCGCCGCACCCATACGAGCTGCCGGTCGCCGTCGCCGGCGTCAACACGGCGATCCTCGTCTCCTCGAGCTTCACGATCCACTACGCCTTGGAGTCGATCCGCCGCGGCAACAAGAAGGGCCTCAAACTCGGCCTCGTCCTCACCTGGCTGCTCGGCGCGACCTTCCTCTTCATCCAGGTCAACGAGTACGTGCACATCGGCTTCAGCGCCCGCGACCTCGCCTTCGGCTCGATCTTCTACGGCCTCACGGGCCTGCACGGGGCCCACGTCTTCGTCGGCCTCTGCCTGCTCAGCTTCGCCACGATCCGCGCCTTCCGCGGCCACTTCGGCCCCAAGGCCGACGACCACCTCGGCGTCGAGGTGCCAGGCATCTACTGGCACTTTGTCGATGTGATGTGGCTCATTGTGTATACCGCCGTTTACATCCTCTGAGGCGGCTGCAGATCGGCGTCTGCCTCAGGGCGTTATGAAGATCTCCGAGCAGGCCGTTTTCCGCTGGGTCGTGATCGTGGCCGTCGCGACGGCCACGATCGCCGCGGTGACCCTGCTGACTACGCCGCTGGCTGGGGCGCTTTGGACGCTGGCCCTGGTTCTTGCCGGGGCGCTTCATGCGTATCGCTGGTGGCGGGGCCGCGACGCGGCTCCAGGCGGCCCGCGGTAGCGACGGTCCAGAGCATCGCCAGCCAGGTGACGGTTGCGAGGGCCACGTGGACCCAGACGAGCTCGCCTGGCAGCTTCAGCCACCACTGGACGCCGCCCACGACGCCCTGCAGGGCGAGCAGGGCGATCACTGCGGTCAGGGGCCGGATCGCGCGTCCGTCGCCGCCAGGGCGGCGCAGGAGCAGCCAGACGGCTATCGAGGCGAGGCCGAAGACGGTGGCGATCGCGGCGTGGCGCTGGACTATCCATTCGAGCGTGCCCGTGCCCTCGAAGGTGAAGCGGTGGACGAGCTGGCCGGCGTGGGCGCCGGCGTGGGGGCCGGAGGCGGTGGCGATCGTGCCGGCGAGGATCGTCAGCTGCCCGATCGGGATCAGCGCCCGCACCGCCCAGACGCCGAGCCGGTCGGTCGAGCGGCGGCGCTCCCAGGGCTCGTAGCGCGCGCACCAGGCGAGTGCGAAGGAGGCGTCGAGCAGCAGCATCGAGAGGATGAAGTGGCTCATCACCAGGCCGGGTGCCAGGTGGTACTTGACGACCAGCCCGCCGAGGATCGCCTGGCCGATCACGCCCAGCGGCAGCAGCGCGCCGAACAGGGCGAGGTGGCCGCGGAACGGCCGGCGGAACCAGGCGAGCACGCTGGCGGCGATCACGGCGAAGCCAACGAAGCCGGTGAGCAGGCGGTTGCCGTACTCGATCACCGCGTGGCTTTCCAGCGGCGGCGCGGTGCCGCCGTAGCACTTGGGCCAGTCGGGGCAGCCGAGGCCCGAGCCGGTCAGCCGTACCCCGGCCCCGGTGAGGACGATCAGCGCGAGCGCGCCGAGCGCGACCAGGGCGACCTTGGCGTAGAGGCTCGGAGAGACCTCGAAGCGGTCTGTCAGACGAGTCCGCACCGTTGCGACATCATCGCAAGCGACGGTGCCGACGCCGTCAGTTGCTCGGTCCGCCTACGTCGTTTTCCTCGCCGCCCGGCCCCTCGGGCTTGCTGCCCCCGGCGGGCGTGTTTTCGATCAGGAACTGAACCAGGTCCTTCAGTTCTTTCTTGGTCAGCTTTTCGCCGTATTCCTGGGGCATGACGTTGGCGGGATAGCCTTCGGCGATCTCGGCGTTGGGGTCGACGATCATCTCTTCGACCCCGGCGAAATCGTCGTCGGGCGCCAGGTATTCGTTCAGGTTCGGCCCGGTGACGCCGCCCGAGTTCGCGGCGGCGAGCGCGTGGCAGCCGCCGCAGCCGTTGTCGGCGAAGACCTGGGCGCCGGGGCCGCCGGGCACCCTGGGCGGCGCCGCGCCGGGCACGCCGGCCCACATGCCGACGTAGGCGGCGACGTCGTCGAGGTCCTGGCCGCTGACGACGTCGGCGGGCATCGAGTTGTTGGAGCTGTCGGTGCTCGGCCGCGGGTTCTCGACCTGGGGGATGACGACGCCTTCGATCGTGCCGTCGGTCTCGCCCGCGGCGCGCGCGGCGGCGAAGGCGGCGTCGAGGTTCGGCCCGATCTTCGCGGTCGTCCCGGCCTCGGCCATTTCGTGACAGACGCCGCATTTCTGGATGAAGAGGACACGGCCGCGCTGCACGTCGGCGGTCGTCGTGCCGCAGCCAGAGGAGGCGACTGCGAGCAACCCGAGGGCGGCGAGGGCGAGCAGGGCGCGGATCGAGGTGATTGGCTTGGGCATCGTCATACGGCGCGGAGCGCGCCGGAGTCTATATGTCCGGCACGCGTCAACCGTGCCTGACCGCAGCCGCGTCGTCGGGTGGCAACTATCAATTCAGAACAGGTAGGTGATGCTCGTGCCTCGGGAAAAGGCCTGCAACGGCAGGAAAGCGCAAGGTGCAGGGAAATCGGACGGCGTGAACCCAGTCGGCTACCTGGAGACGGGCGTCCTCTACTGCGACGACAACCTGTCGCGGCTCTCCGAATTTCCTCCGGATTGCATCGACCTGATCTATCTCGACCCGCCGTTCTTCTCCAACCGCCATTACGAGGTCATCTGGGGAGACGAGGCCGAGGTCCGGTCCTTCGAGGACCGCTGGCAGGGCGGGATCAACGTCTACATCGACTGGATGCGCGAACGGATGATCGAGCTACAGCGCATTCTCAAACCGACCGGGACGATCTATCTCCATTGCGACTCCCACGCGGGCCACTACCTGAAGGTGATGATGGACGAAATCTTCAGTCCATCCAAGTTCTTGAACGAAATCGTCTGGCACTACAAGACCTCAAGCGGCGCGCCGAAGAAATGGCTGCATCGAAATCACGACATGATCTTCCGCTACGCCAACGGGCCGGTTGACGACCTCAAGTGGCACCACCCTAAAGAACCTTGGCCGGAGAAGACCCTCAAGAAGTGGCAGAAGGACGAGGAGGGCCGCATCTACCGGGCGCAGCACAAGTTCGGCAAGCGTTATTACATCGACCCCGAGGGCAAGCTCATGGACGACGTTTGGGAGATCACGTTGTCATCTCGAACCGCCGAGCGCCTGGGGTATCCCACGCAGAAGCCCGAGGCGCTTCTTGAACGCATCATCGAAGCCAGCTCCGACGTTGGCGACATCGTTCTCGACCCATTTTGCGGCTGCGGAACGACCGTCGCCGTGGCCGAGAAAACCAAGCGCCAATGGGTCGGCATCGACATCAGCCCAACCGCCGTGGGGCTTATGGATCGAAGGCTTCGGAAGCTCGGCGCTGAGCCAGATGTGGTCGGCATTCCGGTTACGGAGGATGGCCTCCGAGGCCTCAAGGCATTTGAGTTCCAGAACTGGGTCATGCAGCAAGTCAGCGGAACGCCCTCTCCCAAGAAGACGGGTGATATGGGGATCGACGGCCTGTCTTTCATGTATCACGAGCCAATCCAGGTGAAGCAATCGGAGAAAGTGGGCCGCAATGTTGTTGACAACTTCGAGACCGCCATTGAGCGCAGCGGCAACGACATGGGCTATATAGTCGCCTTTAGCTTCACTCGCGGGGCATATGAGGAGGCCGCCAGGGCGAAGTCCGCCGGGAAGGCGCAGATTGTCTTGATAACCGTCAAGGAACTCCTTGAGGCCAGTGAGGCGATGACCAGGCCATCGGTGCCGAAGAAGCGAAAGCCAGCACCGGACCTCATGCGACTGCTCAGTGCCCTCGAGAAGAAAGCAAAGGATCGTCCCATCATGCCCCCGAGGCCACGTAATACTCGGCCCTCGGCCGAGGACTTGCTTAAGAGTGCGCATAAGTCTATAGCCTAGACCCACGTACGTGCATCTGCTATACTCTGTGCATGGCAGCACGGAAACGAGACTCATTGGCAGCGACTCCGTCGAGCGAGTCGCAGATGACCTACACGCGGTTCATGGAGCTATTCCCGAGCCACGACGCTTGCCTCGACTATCTCAAGGAGCGGTTCCACCCGGACGGCTCCGAGTGCCCGAAGTGCGGCAAGAAGACCAAGTTCCACCGGATCAAGAGCCGCGCCGCTTATAGCTGCCAGTACTGCGGCCATCAGGTCTATCCGACCGCCGGAACGATCTTCCACAAGAGCACGACGAACTTGCAGATGTGGTTCTGGGCGATCTTCCTAATGTCGTCTACGCGCTGCGGAATCAGCGCCAAGCAGCTTGAGCGCGAGATAGGCGTCAGCTATCCGACTGCGCACCGGATGTTCAAGCAGATCCGGACGCTGCTCTCCGAGGACGGCGACTCTCCGCTGCTCAGCGGCGACGTGGAGGCCGACGAGACGTTCTCCGGCGGCAAGCCTCGCGCCCACAACCGCAACCGGCAGGAAGCGGCGCTCCGCAAGTACAAGGTCAAGTCGCCGATCTTCGGCATGGCCGAGCGCGGCGGACGGGTCCGGGCGTGGGTGGTCGCGGACCGCAAGAAGCCGACGCTCCACGGGATGATCCGCGAATACGTCCTACCGGAGTCGATGATCTTCACCGACGAGTACTTCCCCTACGTTGGCATCGAGCGCCACTTCCAGGGCCACAAGCGCATCCGGCATCGCGAGGGCGTCTACGTCGAAGGCACGACCCACACGAACACCATCGAGGGCTTCTTCGGTCTGCTCAAGAACGGCATCCGCGGCGTCTACCACGCGGTCAGCCGCGAGTACTTGCAGAACTACCTGGACGAGTACGCGTTCCGCTACAACGCCCGGCACCAGGCCCGGCCGATGTTCTGGCTCATTCTCGACCGCGTCCGGAAGGAAGCCCTAGCTTCTTCCTAGCCTGGTCCGTGCTCGCCTTGGCCAAGTCGCGGAAGAAGTCGCCCTCGGAATGCTCTGGGTCCTGCTTCTCCCGAATATCCTCGGGAGGTTTCCGGGGCTCGTCCGTCGAAGGTTTCCGCATCTTGCCGCTCATTTCAGGGTTCCAAGATTCAGCATTCCCGACTAGGGTAGCTGAGCGGAGGGCGCGGGATTCGAACCCACAATGCCTACCAGCATCCCCGATCCTAAGTCGGGGCCGGTTCGCCAATACCGAGGCCCCTCCGTGAACCTGGAGCACCGGCGGTGAGGGCACTAGTAGCTCTCACCGCCGGTGGTTGTGACCAGGTCTGGCCGGACTCCGGGAGCACCCCGGACCAGCGCCAAATGGCCGCGCTAGCAAGGCGCGGGAAGTCTGTTCGAGCACGGCGCTACACGCCGGCTCCGATGAGCGAACGCAGCTAGCCGCGCAAGCTTCGAAGGTCTCGGGGTCCACGACGTACTCCGATCATGCTCGGCGTGTCCAAGCGCCGAGCGGGGGTCTGAGGAAATTGGCCTGACATTGAGCGGGCAGCGTATAGCCGCCGTTCGGACGTAAAAGAAGAGCGGCCCCTGAGTTGGACGCTCAGGGGCCGCTCGGAAGCGTCAGGCCATCACTCAGACGCATCGTGGACAAGGGCAGCCTTCCAGGCGGGTCGGACGGCAATTTGTGCCCACAAAATCCCCCGGCCCCACGCAAGGGATCGGGCACTTCTCAGGCTGCGATGCGCCGCCTGATTGCAGCCGCCTGGCCGAGCGTGAAGTGCCAGCGACCACCTTTGCCGGGAGCCTCGTCCGGGTAAAGCTCGCGAGCGATGCGCCGGATTTGGCGCTGGCCGGGGCTGCGGGCGTCCATCTGGGACCGGCCCCATATCTGTACGGCAAGTTCCTGCGGCGAAACGGTCGGCGAATCCACTACACCAACGAGTAGATCAGCAAGCCAACCGCCGCCATCGAGGTCAAGAAGCTCAGCAAGGTACTCCCGCCTGCCGGCTCGCCGCTCGTAAGCTCCACGTTCTGCCAGATATAGCTCAAGCCGTTCAGTACCGCGACAACAATCGCGACGGTCTGCCACGTCCCATCGAGTCGGATTGGACCATCCCGAGTCTCACGGAGACCGGTTTATGTGGCTTCGGTGTCCTGCAACATGACGCTATCCGGTAGAGGCTTGGGGTGCTCGCCCGCCGCCCGGCGGAGCGAGCCCGTAGGGCGAGAGGAGCCGGGCGGCGGGGCGGCGCCGACCCGCTCGGCGTAGTTCTGCTCGAACTCGACCGGCGGGATGTCGCCGATCGAGGAGTGCAGGCGGTCGTGGTTGAACCAGCTCACCCACTCGACGATCGCCAGCTCGGCCTGCTCGACCGAACGCCAGGTGCGGTCGGCGATCAGCTCGGTCTTGAAGGAGTCGACGAAAGACTCCGCGAGGGCGTTGTCAAACGCGTCCCCGGTCGATCCCAGAGAGCCGAGCACGTCGTTGTCGTCCAGCTCCTGGGTGAACTCCGCCGAGGTGTACTGCGAGCCTCGGTCTGAGTGGTGAACCAGAGCGACGTCGGCGCCGGGGGAGCGCAGGCCGAGCGCCATCCGCAGCGCGTCGAGGACGAGGTCGGTGCGCATGTTGGTGGCCAGCTGCCAACCGACGACCTTGCGGGAGAAGACGTCGATCACGAAGCTGAAGAAGACCACGCCCTCCCAGGTGCGAAGGTGGGTGAAGTCGGCCACCCAGAGGCGGTTCGGGGCCTCGGCGGTGAAGTCTCGGTCGACGAGGTCGGGCTTTCGCTTGCCCTCGGGATCCGGCGTTGTGGTGCGCCACGGCTTGCCGCGGCGCTTGGCGCCCTGGATGCCGTTCCTGCGCATCAGCCGCTCCACCGCGCAGCGTGCGCACTCGATGCCCTGCCGGCGCAGCTCCTTCCAGGTGCGCCGCGACCCATAGGCCTCGTAGTTGGCGGCGTGGACCCGCTTGATCTCGGCGAGCAGGCGCTCGTCGGAGACCTCGCGCGCCGAGCGGTTGCCCTTCGCCCGCTCGTAGTAGGCCGAGGCCGACACCTCGAGGGTCCTGCAGATCGGCTCGACCCCGAAGTCAGAGCGGCGCTCTTCGATGAACGCGCTCACTTCGGCCGGTGCGGGTCGAGTTCCTTGGCGAAAAAAACCGAGGCGGCCTTGAGGATCTCGTTGGCGCGCCGCAGCTCCTTAACCTCGCGGTCCAGTTCCTTCAGGCGCTCTCGCTCGTCGCTGGTGAGCAGGTCGGCCCTCTTACCCTCGTCGGCTTCTGCCAGGCGGACCCAGCGGCGCAGCGACTCGCGCTGGATGCCGAGGTCCTTGGCGACCTGGGAGATCGGGCGGTTGGATTCAAGCGCGAGGCGGACGCCTCGCGCTCGCAACTCGTCGGGATATTTCCTTTTGGCTGGCATTCGCGGAGGTTCTCCTCTCGCGAGGACGCGAAATCCTCGCTTCGAGGTCTCCGTGAAAGCCGGGACGGCTCAGATCGCCGATGCAACCGCGATTGCAATGAAGATCAGCCCCAGCATTTCGGCTGGGAGCCTACCTTCGTGGCGCGGTGCCGCGCAATCCGGCTACGTGTCGCCATTTGATAGTTGCCCGTCGGGTAGGCTTGAGGCGAATCGCACGAACCCGCGAACGGCGAAGGAGGGCGACGAGCATGCAGGTGAGGGAAGGGATGTCGGACGTGGTGCTGACCCTTGGGACATCGCACACGCTGCGCGAGGCGGCGACGAAGATGACCGAGCGCGGCATCGGCGCGGCGCTGGTCAACGACGACGGGCAGCCGGGGCCGTGCATCGTCACCGAGCGCGACATCCTCAACTCGCTCGGGCGCGGCGAGGACCCGGATGTCGAGCCGGTCTCGGCGCACATGAGCGAGGGCGTCGTCGCGGCTTCGCCAGAGTGGAGCCTCGAGCACGCGGCGGCGGAGATGTCGACCCGCGGCATCCGCCACCTGGTCGTCTTCGAGGGCGGCGACGTGATCGGCATGCTCTCGATGCGCGACATAGTCAAATGCTGGACGGCGGCGGGCGCCACGTCCGGGATGTCGCCGGACTGATCAGCCCTTCGGCGGGCTGATCGTCTCCACGGGGAGCACCGCCCCCCGCGGGTGCTGCTTGCGCGGCAGGCGGAAGTAGTCGCGACCCGCGGTGGCGATCATCGCGCGCAGCGCGAACAGCAGGACGACGAGGCCGATGATCGAGTAGATCCAGCCGCGCACCATGAAGCCCTCGGCGAAGATGCCGCAGACGGCGCCGACGGCGCCGAGCGCGAAGAACGCCGGCGCCCAGGAGGGGCGCGACGGGTAGACCAGCTCGCCGGGCTCGGGGATCTCGCGGTGCTCGCTCATCAGGATGCGATGTAGAGGGTGGCGGCGACGAAGCAGAGGGCGAAGATCGCCGCGGCGATCCCGCCGGCCAGCAGGCCTGCGGCCATGTCCCGTCTCGAGGTCTCGCGATCCACGGGCGGATTTCTATCAGCCGGAGCGGGCGGTCGGCGGTCTAGCCGAGTCTGGCGTCGATCGCCATCGAGCCGAAGAGCAGCGCCAGGTAGGCGAGCGAGAAGAGGTAGGTGCGCAGCGCCCAGCGGCGGTCGGCGCTGCGCAGCAGCCGCACGGCGCAGTAGATGAAGCCGGCGCCGAGGGTCATCGAGGCGAACAGGTAGGCGAGGCCGAAGCCGCCGGCGCAGAAGGGCAGCTGGGTGACCGCGTAGAGCAGCACGGTGTAGAGGAGGATCTGACGCCGCGTCTCCTGCTCGCCGCGGACGACCGGCAGCATCGGCACCCCCGCCTTCGCGTACTCGTCCTTCATCAGCAGCGAGAGCGCCCAGAAGTGCGGCGGGGTCCAGAAGAAGACGATCGCGAAGAGGAAGAGCGCGGTGCCGCTGAGCCCGCCGGTGACCGCCGCCCAGGCGACCAGCGGCGGCATCGCGCCGGCGGCGCCGCCGATCACGATGTTCTGCGGCGTCGCTCGCTTCAGCCACAGCGTGTAGACGAAGACGTAGCCGGCGAAGCCGGCGAGGGAGAGGGTCGCGGCGAGCGGGTCGACCGCCGTCGCCAGCAGGGTGAAGGAGCCGAGCTCGAGCAGCGCGCCGAAGCCGATCGCGGCGCGCGGCGAGATCCGCCCCGCGGCCACGGGCCGGTCCGCGGTGCGCGCCATCGTGCGGTCGATGTCGCGGTCGACGGCGTGGTTGACGGCGCCGGCGCCGCCGGCGGAGAGGGCGCCGCCGAGGCAGGTCAGCAGCACCAGCCCGAGCGAGGGGTCGCCCGCCACGTACATCGTCGTCACCGTGGTGAAGAGCAGCAGCGACTGCACCTTCGGCTTGGTCAGCGTGACGAAATCGCGCAGCAGCGAAGGCGCGGCCGCACGCTGCCCGATCGCAGCCGTCTGGGCGCCGCTCATCGAAGAATCACCAGGCGTCAGACTACCGGCTGGCGCTCGCGGTCAGGCTGCTCTTCGCGAGCGCTGCGATGCCCGATCGCGGCGCGGATGTCGCGCATCGGCCGGGCGCTGCGCACATCGGGCGGGAGGTCGAAGTTGTGCGGCTCCGGCGGCGAGAGCGCGAACCACTCGAGCGAGTCGGCGCCCCAGGCGTCGTGCCCGGCCGGCCGGCCGCCCTCGCGGCTGAGGATCGCGTTGGCGAGCGTCATCAAGATCCCCGCGGCGAGCACGAAGGCGCCGATCGTGGCGATCAGGTTGTAGGCGTCGAGGCCTTCGCCGGCGAAGAACTTGTAGGCGTCGATCACCTGGTCGTGCTCGCTGCCGGCGAGGAACAGCGGCACGAAGGCGACGAGGATGCCGATCGTCATCGTCCAGAAGGAGAAGCGGGCCAGCGACTCGCCCATCGTCCGCCCGGTCATCTTCGGGAACCACCAGTGCAGCGCCGCGAAGCCGCCGAAGACGGCGCCGCCGACCAGCGCGAAGTGGGTCGCAGCGGTGCTGTCGGTCGTGTGCTGGAGGTGCCAGCCGGCGGCGACCATGGCGTGGTTCATCTCGGAGACGAGGCCGATCGCGATCGCGACGATCGCCCCGGCGGCGAAGAGCAGCGGGGCGCGCATGCGGATCGCGCCGCCGCTCAGGGTCGCGATCAGGTTGAAGAAGACGAGGCCGAAGGGGACGATCAGCGCCAGCGACATGACCATCGCGAAGTACATCCAGCCGAGCCCGATCGGCGCCGTGTACATGTTCTGCATCCAGGCGAGCGTGCCGATCGCGGCGATCGCGACCAGGGAGCCGATCACGGCGTTGCGGTTGAACAGCGGTTTGCGCGCCAGCCCCGGCACGATTTCGGCGATCGCGCCGAGCGCGAAGACCAGGATCAGCATGTAGGCGCCCGTGTAGAAGATCCAGCTGAGGTGCTGCCAGAGCAGCGGCGAGCCGCCGGCGTCGCCGGCGAAGAAGATCCCTTCGAAGTTGCGGTCGATCATCAGCATCGCGATCGCGGCCAGCATCACGGCGCCGATCGCGATCGTCAGCCAGGCGGAGATCGCCGCCGCCCAGGAGAAGACCGGCAGCCGCCGCCAGGCCATGCCCGGGGCGCGCAGGCGGCGCAGCGTCGCCACCAGGTCGACCGCGACGAGGACGAAGCCGAGCGTCGCCAGGCCGCAGGCGGCGAGCCAGGCGTCGACGCCGTTGTTCGCCGTGTAGGTGAGGCTGGAGAGCGGCGGCAGCGGGTTGACTCCAACCTCGGGCGGGGTGAAGAGGAAGGTCGCGTAGAGCACCGTGGCGCCGCCGATGAACAGCCACGTGCCGAGCTGCCCGAGGCGCGGCAGGGCGGTGCCCCGAGCGCCGATCTGCAGCGGCGCGACGTAGTAGAAGAAGCCGAGCGCCAGCGGGATCGCGAAGAGGAAGATCGCCGTCGCGCCGTAGAGCGAGAGCACCCGGTTGAAGGTGACCGGCGGCATGAAGGTGTTCTCGGGCACCGCGAGCTGCAGGCGCATCAGCAGCAGCTCGACCACGGCCATGAAGAGGAAGCCGAGCGCCCCGGAGATCAGGATGCGGCCGAGGTCCTTGTGGTCGGCGCTGGTCGCGAGCTGGACCCAGCGCGCGCGGCGCGGCGGGAAGCCGTCGACCACCAGCTCGGGGCTCTTGGCGGGCGCGCTCATGGCACTTCTCCGTTTTCGATCAGCTTGACCACGCGGTCCTGCGCGGCTTGGATTTCTTCTTTCTGCGCTTCGACGAAGGCTTCGTATTCCCCGGGGGAGACGACTTCGACCGCCGTCCGCATCGCCGCGTAGGCCTGGCCGGAGAGGGTCGCGGCGCGGCCGAAGTAGGTGCCTTCTTCGTCGGCGCGGAAGACGATTTCGTTGGTCTTGCCCGGCACGGCGTCGGCCTTCGGCGCCAGGTCGGGCACGTCCCAGGTGTGGACGACGTCGGTCGAGACCAGATTCAGCCTGACCTCGGTGTCGACCGGGACGACGAGCCGGTAGTAGGAGAAGGCCTGATTCGGGTACTGGTAGCGCCACAGCCACTGCTGGCCGGTGGTTTCGATCGTCAGCGGTTCGCTGCGAGCCGTCTGCAGGCCGGCGGTCCCGGTGGCGGGCGCCTCGCGGGCGCGGTCGGTGAAGACGATGCTCAGCACCAGCAGGGCGACGGCGAAGATGCCGAGGGCGCCGCCGACGCGCAGCTGGATGCCGGCGCCGCCGGTGACCTGGCGCGGTTCGGCGCCGCGCTCGGCACGATTGCGGCCCAGCGCGTAGAGCAGCCCGCCGATCACCGCGATCGCGAAGATCGTCGCGGCGACGAGGCCGATCCAAAGCAGCGTGTCGATCTGGTCGATGCCGGGGGAGTGAGGCGCCAAAGCGCGGCCATTCTAATCACGCACGGCGGCGACCCGCGGCGCGCATATCGCCCGGCCCCGGCCGGTCTGCTCCTATACTCGCCCGCCTCATGAGCAGGCGATCTGGTCCATCTCCGGGGCTGCGCATGGCCGTGCGCGCCGGGGCGGCGGCGGCGATCGGCGCCGCGGTGGCGGCGCCGCTGCTGCGCAAGCGGGCGCGCATCCCCGCTCCGGCGACGATCGCGGCCTGCGCCGGCGGGCCGCTCGGCCTCGCCGTGCTGCGCCCGCGCTCGCGCAAGCGCGACGTGGCGATGTACGCGCTGCAGATGTGGGCCTTCACGATGGTCCACGAGCTGCCCTTCGACGACCCCGAGGGCCTGCGCGCCCGGCTGAAGATCCGCTACCCGATCGTCGCCGACCGGGCGCTCGGTCTCGGCCGGCTGCCGAACGTGCGCCTGCAGCGCGGCCTCGCCCGGCTGGGCCGTGTCGACACGCTCAACCGCTTCCTCACCTGGGTGCACTGGCTCTGGTTCCTCGAGCCCTACGTCGCGCTCGCCTTCATCCTGCTGCGCCATCCCGAGCGCTTCCCGCGCGCCGCGCGCCGCCTCGCCGCGGTCTTCGACATCGGCTGCGGCGTCTACTTCCTCGCCCCGACGGCGCCGCCCTGGTGGGCGTCGGAGAACGGCTACACCGGCGAACCGGTGCGGCGGATCATGGTCGAGGTCGGCGAGGAGACCTGGAAGTCGGCCTGGCCGGCGATGTACGGGGCGCTCGGCGGGAACCCCTGGGCGGCGATGCCGTCGCTGCACTTCGCGACCTCGGTCACGGCGGCGATCTCGCTGGCCGAAACGGGCCGCGGGCCCGGCGTCGCCGGCTGGAGCTACGCGCTGACCCTCGGCTTCGCGCTCGTCTACCTGGGCGAGCACTACGTCACCGACCTGGCCGCGGGGGCGGGGCTGCTGGCGGCGGTGCTGCGCGGCGAGCGGCTCGCCGAGCCGGCCGTCGTCGCGGTCAACAGACGCCTGCAGAGCCTGGAGCGCCTGGCGAACGGGTAGCGTCTCCGGGGTGTCTCCCGAGCAGCCGCAGCCGGCGAACGGAAACGGCGGCTACGAGCTGCCGCTGTTCACGCCGCGGCGCATCGTCCAGACCCTGCTCGTCGTCATCGCGATCCTGATCGGGGTCTACTTCCTCTTCCCCAGGCTGGTCGGGCTGGGCGACGCGCTGAGCAAGCTCGGCGACGCCGAGCTGGCCTGGATCGCGGTTGCGATTGGCTTCAACGTCGTCGCGATCGCCACCTACGTCGCCCTGTTCAAGGCGGTCGTCGGCGGCGACGTGCTGCGCCTCACCTGGGGCGAGACGTACGAGATCAACATGGCCGGGGTGGCGGCGACGCTGCTCTTCTCGGCCGCCGGCGCCGGCGGCATCGCGCTCACCTACTGGGCGCTGCGCAAAGCCGGGATGAGCCGTCGCGACGTCGGCCGGCGGATGGTCGCCTTCCTCGCCCTGCACTACGTCTTCTATCCCTTCGCGCTGATCGTCTTCGGGGTGCTGCTGCGGACCGGCGTGCTGCCCGGCAAGCACTCGGTCGAGCTGACCGTCGTGCCGGCCGCGGTCGCCGGCGTCCTGCTCGTGCTGGGGCTGCTGCTGGCGCTGATCCCGTCCGACCTCGGGAGGCGCGCGGCGGCGCATGCGCGCGGCGAGCGGGCGCAGGCGATCGCCCAGAACATCGCCAAGGTGCCGGCGATCGCGGCGGAAGGCTTCCGCTTCGCGATCGGCCTCTTCGCCCATCCCTCGCGCGGCGGCCTGGCGGTGATCGGGGCCGCCGGCTTCTGGGCGGCGAACATCGGCATCCTCTGGGCCTCCTTCCAGGCGTTCGGGGTCGAAGTGCCGATCGCCGTCGTCGTCCAGGGCTTCTTCCTCGGCATGGTCGCCAACCTCTTCCCGCTCGCGCCGGCCGGGGTGGGGGCGGTGGACGCCGGGATGATCGGCGCCTTCGTCCTCTTCGGGATACCCGAGGAGACGGTCTTCCCGGCGATCCTGATCTACCGCCTGGTCGCCTTCTGGCTGCCGATCCCGCCGGGAATCGTCGCCTTCTTCCAGCTGCGCAAACGCGTCGTGCGCTGGGAAGAGGAGGGCCTGCCCGTTGACCGGGGCGGTACTATAAAAAGTGAGAATTATATACTTGACAAACCCAGCGCCAGCAGCTAGATTAGGTGCATGGCAGATGAGCTTTCCCTGATAGACGAGCGGTTCACGGACCCGGTAGCCGCCTCCGAATACCTAGAGTCGATCCGCTGGCCGGACGGCGTCGTCTGCCCGCATTGCGGCGAGTCCGAGAAAGAGCCGTATCGGCTCAAGGGCAAGAGCCTCAAGAATCGCCGCGTCTGGAAGTGCCGAGCCTGCCGCAAGCAGTTCACGGTCCAGATCGGGACGATCTTCGAGTCTAGCCATGTGCCGTTGAACAAGTGGCTGGCGGCCTTCTACCTGCTCTGCTCCTCCAAGAAGGGCATGAGCGCCCACCAGCTACATCGCAGCATCGGCGTCACCTACAAGACGGCCTGGTTCATGTTCCACCGCATCCGCGAGGCGATGAAAGAGCCCGCCTTCGCCTCCAAGCTGGGCGGCGTGGTCGAGGCCGACGAGACCTACATCGGCGGCAAGAAATCGAACACGAAACGGGGTCGGGGAGCCGCCGACAAGAAGGCCGTCCTAGCCCTGGTCGAACGCGACGGCAAAGCCCGCTCGTTCCACGTCGCCAACGTGACGACCGCGACGCTGGGAGCCGCCGTCCGCGAGCACGTCGATACGTCGGCGCGGCTGATGACCGACGAATGGAAGGCATACCGCAAGGTCGGCAAGGAGATGGCCGATCATCAGACGGTCGCCCACAGCTATGACGAGTACGTGCGAGGCGATGTCTACACGAACACGGTCGAGGGCTACTTCTCGATCCTCAAGCGTGGCGTCGATGGCATCTACCACCACATGAGCAAAGCGCACCTGCACCGCTATCTGGCCGAGTTTGACTTCCGCTACAACCGGCGCGAGATGAGCGATGCGCGGCGGACGGTTGAGGCGTTGGAGGGCGCGGACGGTAGGCGGCTCAAGTACCGCGAGACTCGAAAGCAGACTTGAGCCAATCATCGTGGCGACTCCACGGGAGGACGCTGCTTACCTGGATCAACATTGATTCAACATCCGGCTTGGGCGAAGAAGCTCGATCATCGAGTAGCGAGTAGAGACGGAAGCCATTCGACTGCGAGAGGTCGCCAAATTTGGCGTAGATCGCGTTCACGCTGCTCCAATGGGGCGTAGCGTTGATCGGCTCGACAATCGACTCGGTGTCGGGAAGGAAAATCGTTGCCGTATGGCTATGCCCAGATTTCCCAGCAAGCCTGCTTCCCCGCTCGATTGATAGGTCCCGATCCCGAAACGTCCGATCAACGATTTGGACGAACTCATCTTCGTGCACAATCTCTGACTTCGGTTTGAGCCCCGCAATCACGCGCGCTATTTCCGCCGAGGCTGACGCAACTCGCCAAACACATTCTCCGATCTGCCCCCCGTCGCCGTCGGCGGTTATCCCATGCTCGGAAATACGGACGTCCCAAGTGGATGCAGTCATGGCTAGGGCTGCCTTCAGCGCTTTCTTGTCGCCTACGGACCCCAATCGCTCAAATTGCCCCTCACCGAGATCCGTCACCTCAAACAGCCCGCCGAGATCGCTGACCCAGACCACCACGCCATCGCCATCGGGATACTCAAGCGGCGTCAGGCATCCGACTCTGCCCTTTCCGTCATTCGGCAGCAGCTCGCATTCGATCTCGGCATCGACATATCGAAGAAGGCTCTCTCGGATGGCTTGTGGATCGGTCATGCGGCTAGATTCATGCGAATCTCGGGTGGATCTGGAGGCCGATAATCAGCTTCAAAGATGAGGTTAGCTCGCTCACAAAATGCCTGGAAAAATGCATGATGATCTGCGTCTTGAAGATCTTCGCGGGGATGGACGCAATCAAGGTTCCGACCTTCGATCCAGACATGCTCATGGGGAATCGCTCCGATTCGGCGCGGAAACCTCGTAGGGCAACCGCGGTTGTGGTGCTTTGCAGGCGGGGGCTGATCCTCAAGGCGAAACACAGTCGTTTTGTGCAGGCACAGCTTGAAGTGCCACGCTCGCGGGACAAGCGGGTTGGCAATGAGCCAGACTTCACCTCGCCTCACGGCCTCGATCTCCACCGCCGCATTCCATCGCGCCCGTTCCTCTCCTTCGTGCTTCCAGTCCATCGACGGTCCGATGACGTGCTTTTTGGCCACCATGAACTGGTCGATCTCCCCCTGCGAAAGCTCCATGAACGCGCAGAGTCTTTCAGGGCGCTGGCTTGCGCGCTACCCTGAATACATGGCGCCTGAATCGGACCCCCACCCCAAGCGGAACGGGAATCTGCGGATTCCCCTGCCCTTTGACGAGGCGCTGCGGGTGGCGATGGAAACGAAGTCGCCCCCGAAGCTGAAGAAGAAGCGGCCGGCTAAGAAGTCTTAGGGAGGCCGAGCGTCAGCGGCTTTCGCTGTGGGCCGAGCGCGCTTCTTGAACTTCCTGCTTGCTGTAGCTGCTGTCGGCGACGCGGATGCCCATCCAGATCAGCGCGCCAACGGTCAGGATCACCGCGCAGACCTTGACCAAGATCGGCGTGTCGAAGTCGCCTCCCATCAGCGGAAGCGTAGCGCGGTATTAGCAGACTGCTAATGCCCGGTCGAGGTCAGAACGGGGGAGTTCGTGCATCTGCGGGCGAGGCGGCAGCGTGACCAAGACCTCGCCATGCTTGTCCAGGATTTCTTGGACGCCGATGATCGTGACGCCGCACAGATCATCGTTTTCGTCGAATCGCAGAATGTGGCCCTCGGGCGTCTCATCCCCATAGCCGGGTTGAGGCTCTCCGACGCTGAGATAGAGCACGTCGCTCTCAGCGTCGTAATCGACGCTGTCGAATATCGACTCACCGATTGCTATCGAGTTCATATTCGATCCTCTTTCTTGGGACCCCGTTTGCTGGGGAACGCTGTGATTACCCTGCCCCTGTCGCCTGCATACGCTATTACGACCGCGAGCCATTCTCGCGGTCCCAGATTCCGTGCATAGAGCTTCTCGCGGTCGGACTTCGACGTATGGCAGCGAATCCATGCCGACTCGATTGCCGTCACGATCAATAGTTCCCCGCCTCGTAGCTCGGGATGCCGCTCCTCGATGTGTTCCATTGCGCCCTCGGGCAGCAAGACAAGGCGACCTTTTCGGTCCCGCGTAGCCTCGACAACCCCGGCTGGAAGCGCCTTCCGCAGCATTGGGGCGGCATCATTGAGATCAAGGCGGACACTAAATTGGGTAGTGGGTCAGTTTGAATCCGGAGCCTCGCCAAGGCCGAGCTGATCAGGATGCACTGGCACCTCAGGCGTCGGCGGGAGCGCCACCTGCGTCTTGTGCGAGCCGCCAGCGGGCATGTCGATGCGCTTGCCTTCAAGTAGCTCGGCGACGGTCAGAAGCTGAATCTTCGGGTGCTGGCCCCAGGGGCTTTTGTAGAACCCTGCGCTCGCCGCCTCCGTCCGCATCGGCTGGGTCGGCTCGTTGAACGAGATCAGGACGCCGATCTCGGCCTTCTCGCGGTCGATGACGCCACGCAGGTCACGCACGTGGCTGACCTGGACCTTGCCAGCCTTCACGGAGGCGATGAGCTGCTTCGGTTGATCGCCGCCGTCGAAGAAATAGAGGCGACCGTCGATCCCCTTGTCTGCCCCCTTCTTTCCCTCAGCGGGTCGAGCGCCGATCAAGCCGAGCGCCCACCACTGGAACTGGTAGGGGTCTTCCCGGGCCAGTTCCTCGGCGTCGTCCGTCGTGCTCGGCTCCCCCAGCACGGCGTAATCGCTTGCGCCCATTGCGGTCAAGCGAGACTTGATCAGCGAAACCGCCAGATAGGTGAGGTCGATTCCGACCCATGTCCGGCCAAGCCGCTCGGCTACCGCCACAGCCGTTCCACAACCGCAGAAAGGGTCAAGAACCACGTCGCCGGGGTTGCTGCTCGCGCGGATAATCCGCTCAAGGAGTGCTTCTGGCTTCTGCGTCGGATAGCCGAGATACTCCCTGGTGCTGCGTGGCGCAATCGCCATGATCCACCAGTCCTCAGGCACCTTCCCTTTCTTGTGGAGAACGTCGTCCTCGCCGAGCGTCGGGTCAGCGGCGAAGCCGGAGCCAAGATGCCCCTCTTTGAAGTTTTCGCGGGTCTTGGCGCTGTGCTCGATTCTGATGTCGTCCCGGTTGAACGTCCAAGAGTCGCCGTTTGAATACCAGAAGATCGTGTCGTGCTTTCTCAGGAACTGCTTGATCTTCGGGGAGCCCGGCCCGTAGTAGCACCAGGCAATTTCGTTGCGGAAGTTCTCAGCCCCGAATATGGCGTCGAGCAAGAGCTTCAAGTAATGGCTGGCCGTTGGGTCGCAATGGAGATAGATCGATCCGGTCGGCTTCAGCACCCGGCGAAGTTCGATGAGCCTCGGGGCCATCATGGAGAGGTAGGCGAGCATCGTGCTCGGCCCCAGCAACGTTTGGAACGCGGCAAGGGCATTCGCTACGTCGCCGCCGCTCGTCACTACGTCCTCGAAGGCTGCTGCCGCCGCCTGATCCCAGTGCCAGGTGTCGTCAAAGGCTTTGATCTGCGCGGCGGCCTTCTCGCCGCTGGCGTGGCCGAAAAGGACGTTGTAGCTCGCGTTGGAGTTGAAGGGCGGATCGAGGTAGACGAGATCGACCGACTCGTCGGGGACATGCAGCCTGAGCACGTCGAGGTTGTCGCCGTAGTAGAGGACGTTCTCCGCCAAACCGGGCGCGAGTCTAATCTCCGGTTCCGCTGCCACTTCGGGGGCTATACTTCACTTAATGAAGTAATGGCCCGAGCAGGCGTTCTCTGGGCTTGGGTTTGTCAAGTATATAATTACCTAAAAAGTGAAGTATTGGACACCACGACGGCCTGAATACACTGGCGAGGGAGCCATGAGCGAGCGCAAGAATGTCGAGAACGTGATCGTCGTCGGCGGCGGGCCGGCGGGCTACACCGCAGCCCTCTACACGGCGCGGGCGAACCTGGAGCCGCTCGTCTTCGAGGGCTTCCAGTGGGGCGGCCAGCTGCAGAACACGACCGACGTCGAGAACTACCCCGGCTACCCCGAGGGGATCATGGGGCCGGAGATGATGAACCAGTTCCGCGCCCAGGCGGAGCGCTTCGGCACCCGCTTCGTCACCGACGACGTCGACCGGGTCGAGCTCAGCGACGACGGCGGCGTGCACCGGGTCTTCCTCGGCGAGGAGGAGCATCTGACGAAGACCGTGATTCTCGCGATGGGGGCGGAGCCGCGCCGGCTCGGCGTCCCCGGCGAGCTCGAGCTGAGCGGCTGCGGCGTCTCCACCTGCGGCGTCTGCGACGGGGCCTTCTTCAAAGGCAAAAAGGTGATCGTGATCGGCGGTGGCGACTCGGCGATGGAGGACGCGATCTTCGTCTCCAAGTACGCCAGCGAGCTGACGATCGTCAACCGGCGCGACGAGTTCCGCGCCTCGAAGATCATGCAGGAGCGGGCGCGCCGGCAGGGCAACATCGAGTTCAAGACCCCGTTCGTGCCGGAGGAGTTCGTCGCCGCCGAGGGCCAGCCGAAGCTCGACCACGTCCGCCTGCGCAACGCCGAGACCGGCGAGACGGAGGACTTCGGCACCGAAGGCGCCTTCGTCGCGATCGGCCACATCCCGCGCTCGGAGGTCGTCGTCGACCAGATCGACACCGACGAGGACGGCTACATCCGCACCCAGCCGGGATCCACCAAGACCAACCTGCCCGGCGTCTTCGCCGTCGGCGACGTCGTCGACCGCACCTACCGGCAGGCGGTCACCGCGGCCGGCACCGGCTGCATGGGCGCGCTCGACGCGGAGTGGTATCTACGCGATACGCCGCCCAGCCCGGAGGCACACTGGCTGCCGGAGGGCGAGCCGACCGAGACGGCCCCGAAGCTCGCCTGACTCAGTCGACCAGCTTCTGAACGACGAAGGTGCGGGCGCCGCGCGGGGTCTCGACCTCGACCGGCTTGCCGGGCTCGGCGTCGAGCAGAGCCCGGCCGATCGGGGACTCTGCTGAGAGCCTGCCCCCGGCGAGGTCGGCCTCGGTCGAGCCGACCAGGGTCCAGGTGTTGACGGCCCCCTTCTCCTCGTCCAGGACCTCGGCGGTGCGGCCGAAGGCGAAGCGGTCGCCGTCGCCGTCGGTCTCGACCACGACCGCGGTGCGCAGGCGCTCGCGCAGGCGCTTGATCTTCGTCTCGAGGTGCGCCTGATCCTCCTTGGCGATGTGGTACTCGGCGTTCTCCTTCAGGTCGCCGAGCTCGCGGGCGACCTTGATCCGCGCCGCCATCGCGTTCCGCGCCGGGCCTTCGAGCTGCTCTATCTCCTCGCGCAGGGCCGCGATCCCCTCCGGGGTGATCGGCTCCCCGCCTCCATCGGCGCCGTTCATCCGCTCACCTTTGCAGATGGGGACGAGACGATGCGATCCAGCCGGACCGTTCGGGTGCTCTATCGTCGAGAGCGGTGCCTGCCTGCACGCACACCGACTCGGTCCAGTACTTCGACCCGCCGGCCGAGATCGAGGGGTGCGAGGAGTGCCTGAAGCTGGGCATGACCTGGGTCCACCTGCGGATGTGCCAGAGCTGCGGCCGCATGGGTTGCTGCGATAACTCCGCGGGCAAGCACGCGACGGCGCATCACCACAAGAGCGGGCACCCGCTGATCCGCTCGGTTGAGCCGGGCGAGGACTGGACCTGGTGCTACGTCGAC
>CAWIFA010000019.1:0-19606 GCA_963835315.1 uncultured Solirubrobacterales bacterium
GCTGGGGTTGGGCGCGCTCGGCGGGGTCGCGATGGCGACCAACCAGGGCGTGCCGGCGACGGTGGCGCAGGGCGGAGCCACGACCGCATCGGTCACCACCGGCGCTAGCGGCACCGGTGTTGCGACGAGCCAGCCGGCCAGCCTGAACGAAAGCGCCTCGAGTCGCCAGCCGATCGTCACCCGCGCCAGCGGTGGTGGCGGCAGCGTCGCGCCGATCGACGACTGAGCAGCTCCGAACCGACCGCCGTAGAGGTTTTTGTCGCATAGCGGTTGAAAGCTCTACGGCGCTCTCAGTCGTCGGCGCCGTGGCCGCCGGAATCGCCGCCGCCGTGGCTCCCGCCGCCACCGTGCGAGTCGTCGCCGCCTGCTGGCGGCGGTTGCGTTTCGGTCGGCGGGGTGGTCGTTTCATGTCCCGATTCCGGCGTCGTCGTCGGTTCGGGCGCGGGTTTTTCGGGCTTTGGCGTGGGCTTCGGCTCGACCTTGGGCTTCGCCTTGGACGCGGCGCGGGGGGCCAGGGCGTCGCCGGCGGTGATCGGTTCGGAGGAGAGGCCGATCTGCTGGCCGGCCAGGTTGCCGGCGGCGATCGCCACCGCCGCGGCGACGGCGATCCCGAGCAGCGCCAGGCCGAGCCATTTGAGGATTGCGGGGAAGGTCATCGTTCCGGCACCTCTATGACAGCACGCAGGCCGCCGCCGTCGCGGTTGCCGAGCGAGACGTCGCCGCCCCACTGGCGGGTCAGCTCACGGGCGATCGGCAAGCCGAGGCCGGTGCCGCTCGGTCCGTGCCGGCCGGCGCTGCCGCGGCTGAAGCGCTCGAATACCGCCGCCTCCTCGCCCGGCTCGAGGCCCGGGCCGCGGTCGAGGACCTCCACCCGCCCGGGGCCGGCGACGATCGACACGGTCGAGCCGGGGGGGAGTAGCGCAGCGCGTTCTCGACCAGGGCGTCGATCGAGCGATCGAGGTCGGGCCGCGCGCACCAGGCGAAGGCAGCGCCGTTGCCCTCGGCGGCGATCTCGATCCGCCGCTCGGCGGCGCTGCGCCGCCAGCGCTCCGCCGCGCGGGCGGACGCCTCGCCGAGGTCGACGCGCTCGCCGGGCAACTCGTGCTCCCCGGCGCGGCTGAGGACCAGCAGCTCGTCGACGATCTGCGAGAGGCGGTCGATCTCGCCGATCGAGGCCTCCAGCTCGGCCACGGTCGCCGCGTCGCTCGTCGCCCGGCCGGCGAGGTTCTCGAGCCGCAGCCGCAGGCCGGTGAGCGGCGTGCGCAGCTGGTGGGAGGCGTCGGCAACGAAGTCCTGCTGCACCCGCAGCAGCCGCCTGATCCGCTGCGTCATCTCGTTGAAGGCGCGGCCGAGCGAGCGCTGCTCGGAGCTGCCCTCGACCGCCACGGCGGTGTCGAGGTCGCCCGCGGCGACGCGGCGCGCGGCGCGGTCGAGGCGGCGGATCGGCAGGGCGATCTGGCGGGCGATCAGGGCGCCGGCGGCGAGGCCGAGCAGCAGGACCACGCCGGCCAGCGCGGCGAGGTCGAGCAGGGAGGTGCGCACGGCGCGGTTGACGGCGGCGACGCTCTGCGTGATCCGCACCGCGCCGCCGGGCTTGCCGTGCTCGAGCACGGGCACCGCGGTGGCGAGGATCTCGGCCCCCAGGGTGCTGCTGTTGCGGCTGATCTGCTCGCTGTTGCCGCGCAGCGCGGCGCGGACCTCGGGCCGGCTGGCGTAGCTGCGCCCGAGCGGCGCGCCCGCCGAGTCGGCGAGCAGGCGACCGTTGCGGTCAACGACGATCGTCCGCCCGCGGACGCTGTCGGCGGAGATCTTCGCCAGCCGCCGCAGGCCGCCGGTCTGCGGCGGTTCGAGCAGCTCCGAGGCGCTGGCGGCGACGACCTCGGCCTGGCTGCGGGCCTGGCTCTTCACCTCCGAGTCGACCCGGTCGCGGAGGCTGACGGCGAGCGGCACGCCGAGCGCGATCAGCGCCAGCAGCAGGACATAGGCCAGCGCCAGCAGCAGAGTCGCGCGCAGGCTCATCGCCGAACCGTCGCTGTGAACTCTTTACGTGTCATGGGCCGATCAAAGTCCGCAGCGGTCATTCGGGCGCGGCGAAGCGGAAGCCGACGCCGCGCACCGTCTCGATGAAGGCGGGGTCGGCCGGGTCGTCGCCGAGCTTGCGGCGCAGCCAGCCGACGTGGACGTCGAGCGTCTTGGTCGAGCCGAACCAGTTGACGTCCCAGACCCGCGACATCAGGTCCTCGCGCTTGACCACGTGGCCGGCGTGGCGCATCAGCTCGGCCAGCAGGTCGAACTCCTTGCGCGAGAGGTCAAGCTCCTCCCCGTGCAGGCGGGCGATCCGGGCCGCCGGGTCGAGCTCGACCCCACCGACCAGGATCGGCGCCGAGCTGCCGTTGTCGTCGCGGCCGCCGCTGCGCCGCAGCACGGCGCGGATCCGCGAGATCACCTCGGCGGCGCTGAACGGCTTGACCACGTAGTCGTCGGCGCCGAGCTCGAGCCCGACGATCTTGTCCATCTCGGTGCCGCGCGCGGTCAGCATCACGATCGGCACGTCGGAGCGGCGGCGCAGCTCGCGGCAGACATCGCGGCCGTCGCCGTCGGGCAGCGCCAGGTCGAGCATCACCAGGTCCGGCTCCGAGTCGGCGGCGAGCTCCAGCGCCCCCGCGGCGGTCCCCGTCACCAGCGCCTCGAAACCCGCCCGGCGCAGCGCCTCGGCGAACGGCCCCGAGATCGACTGCTCGTCCTCGACCACCAGTATCCGCCCGCTCGGCTGTGCCATGAGGCCACTGTAGCGGCGAGATAGCCCTGCTCATGCGGGTTATCCGCAGGTTTTGCCAAGCCTTTACCCGCGCCTCAACGGCGCTTCAACCGGCGCCCGCAACACTCGCCTTCCAAAGCTCAGTCGAGGAGGTTGTGTCGTGACGAAGACGAAGGCGAGAGTGACCACCGCAGCGACCGTGATCGGCCTGGCCGGACTCGGCGGGCTGGCATTCAGCTCCAGCCGCAGCCAGGAAGCCTTGACCGTGGCCGAGAAGCCGCTGGTCCGCACCAAGGTCATCCGGCGCACGATTCACGTCACCAAGCACGCCAAGCCCAAGCATCCGATGGCGGGCGCCGGCGGCTGGGCGACGAGCGGCTACAGCGGCTCGGGCGCGAGCGGGGGTGGGGCCGGCAGCGCCACGACCGGCGCCTCCTCCAGCGGCTCGGCATCCGCGCCTTCCTCCTCGTCCTCCTACTCCTCGCCGGTCACCAGCGCGACGAGCGGTTCGTCTTCGGCGCCCTCGACCTCTCCGGGCTCGAGCGGCTCGACGCCGGTGGTCACTCACACCAGCGGCTCCCACGGCAGCCACCGCTCGCACGGCGGGCGGCATCACAGCCCGGTCACGACCCACACCAGCGGCTCCCACTCGACTTCGCACGGCGGGCGCCGGCACAGCCCCGTCACCACTCACACCAGCGGCTCCCACAGCAGCGGCGGCTCCCACACGACGCCCGTCGTCACCCACACCAGCGGCAGCGCCGGCTCGGGCGGGGGCAGCGCGCCCGTGACCACGGCGAGCAGCGGTGGGGGCGGCGGTGGCGGCGAGCACGAGGGCGGCGATGGAGGCGGTGGCGATGACTGAGGCGAAAGCCGAGTCGCGCCGTCCTCGCCGCCCCGGCCCGGCCGCGGTGATCTGGGGCTCGGTCGCCCTGTTCGGGGTGCTCTTCGCGCTCTTCACCTACCAGCTGAGCGTCCCGAGCCAGCCGCAGCAGCAGGTCCTCGTGCGCAAGCTGGTCAAGCGGCGCATCGTCACCACGGTCGTGCCGACGCCCGGCGAAACGGCGGTGACCGCCGGCCCCGTCAGCTCGACCCAGTCCACCGCCGGGGCGGCCCCGGTCACCACCGGCGCATCATGAGCGAGCACGACGTCATCTTCGACGCGATGGGCAGCCATGTCCGCTTCCTGATCGGCGAGCCGGGCGAGGGAATGCCCCCCGCGCCCGCCGCGGCCGAGGCGGCGCGGCAGTTCGTCGTCGAGTTCGACCGCACGCTCTCGCGCTTCAAAGCCGACAGCGAGCTGACCGCGCTCAACGCCGACCCGCGCGAGCGCGTCCCCGCCTCGGAGCTGCTGCGCAAGGCGGTCCGGGCCGGCGTCGCCGCGGCCGAGCGCAGCGGCGGCCTGGTCGACCCGACCCTGGTGCGGGAGATCGAGGCGACCGGTTACGCCGACTCGCGCGCCGGGATGCCCGGCGCTCCGCTCGGCGCGGCGCTCGAAGAGGCGCCGCCGCGACGGCCGGCCGCCGCCAACCTCGAGGCACGCTGGCGCGGCTTCTCGGTCGACGACGCTCGCGGCGAGGTAGTGCGCCCGCCCGGCGCCCTCTTCGACACTGGTGGCGCCGGCAAGGGCCTGGCGGCCGACCTGATCGCCGATCGCCTGCGTGGCTACTCGCGCTTCGTCGTCGACTGCGGCGGCGACATCCGGATCGGCGGCAGCGACGCCCTGGTCAATCCCTACGAGGTCCACGTCGAGCACCCGATGACGGGGGAGCGCGGCTTCGTCCTGCGGATCGGACGCGGCGGCGTCGCGACCTCGGGCCTCAACGTGCGCATCTGGCGCGGCGAGGACGGGCGCTACGCCCACCATCTGCTCGACCCGGCGACGGGCGAGCCCGCCTGGACCGGCCTGATCGGCGCCACGGCGCTGGGCGAAACGGCGGTCGAGGCGGAGACGCTCTCCAAGGCGGCGCTGCTCTCTGGCCCGGAGGGCGCGCGCGAGGTGCTCGCCGAGCAGGGCGGGCTGATCGTCCACGACAGCGGCCGGGTCGAGTCGATCGGGCCGCTTGCGGCCCCCCCGCGGATCCGCCTGCCGAAGCTCGAAGCGAACGGAGCGCAGGCATGAACGCCGAAACCTCGACCACTCTGGCGACGCACGGCTGGTGGATGGCGAGCCGCGCCTCGGGCCTGGTCGCGATGGTCCTGATCACGATCTCGGTCGGACTGGGACTGATGATGGCCGGCAAGGTGATGCGCCGCCCCGGCCTCTCGAAGAAGCTGATGGCGATCCACGAGCACACCGCCGTCGCCGGCATCGTCGCGATTGCCGTGCACGGCATCACCCTGCTCGGCGACCCGTGGCTGAATCCCGGCCTGGCCGGGATCGCGGTGCCCTTCACGATGGGCTTCAAGCCGCTCTTCACCGGCCTCGGCATCGTCGGCGGCTACCTCGCGGCGCTGCTCGGCCTCAGCTTCTACTTCCGCAGGCGGATCGGCGCGAAGCTCTGGCGCAAGGCCCACCGGGCGACGGTGCTGGTCTACCTGCTCGGCCTGGTCCACGCCTTCGGCAGCGGCACCGACGCCTCCGCCGTCTGGTTCCGCTGGTGGGTGGTGCTGACGGCGCCGGCGATCGGCGGCCTGTTCGTCTACAGGGTCCTCTCCGGCCGCGCCAAGCGGAGCAGGGCCAAGGAGCCGCGGCCGAAGCATGTGCGCCCCGCGCGACCGCAAACGATCCCACTGCTCGAGGAGGCATAGATGTCAGACAACGGAATAGTCATCGTCGGCGGCGGCCTCGCGGCGCAGCGCTGCGCGGAGACGCTGCGCCGTCGCGGCTACGAGGCCCCGGTGCGGATGGTCTGCGCCGAGCCCGAGCCGCCCTACGACCGGCCGCCGCTCTCCAAGCAGATGCTGGCGGGGGAGAGCGCCGAGGAGGAGCTCGCCTACCGGCCCGGGTGGTGGTACGAGGAGAAGCGGGTCGAGCTGCTGCTCGGCGTGCGCGCCGAGGGCCTCGACCCGGGCGCCCGTCGCCTGCGGCTCGACTCCGGCGCCGAGCTGCCCTACGCGAAGCTGCTGATCGCGACCGGCGGCGCTGCCCGCCGGCTGCCCTTCCTCGAGGGCTACGAGAACGTCCACTACCTGCGCACTCTGGCCGACGCCCGCCGCCTGCGCGGCGAGCTGCGCCAGGGCGCCCGCCTGGCGATCGTCGGCGCCGGCTTCATCGGCCAGGAGGTCGCTGCCACCGCGCGCCGGCTCGGCGCCGAGGTGACGATGCTCGAGGCGCTCGACGTCCCCCTGGCGCCGATCCTCGGCGCGGAGGTCGGCGCCTGGTTCGCCGGCCTGCACGCCGAGGAGGGAGTGACGGTGCTGACCGGGGCGATGCTCGAGAGCGCCCGCGGCGAGGGCCGGGTCGAGGAGCTGGTGCTGGCCGACGACAGGCGGATCGCCTGCGACGCGGTCGTGGTCGGCGTCGGCACGATCCCCGCGACCGCCTGGCTCGAGGGCAGCGGCCTGGAGCCCGACGGCGTGCCCACGGACACCGCCGGGCGCACCGCGCTGCCCGGGGTCTTCGCCGCCGGCGACGCCTCGATCCCCTTCGAGCCGCGCTTCGGCGCCCACGCCCGCACCGAGCACTGGGACGCGGCAGCCTGGCAGGGCGCCGCCGCGGCCGGGTCGATGCTCGGCGAATACCCCGGCACGCCGCCGCTGCCGAGCTTCTGGAGCGACCAGTACGGGCTGCGCATTCAGTACGTCGGCCACGCCCACCGGGCCGACGCCGTCGCCTTCGACGGCGATCCGGCCGAGCGCGACTTCGAAGCGACCTTCACCCAGGCCGGCGTTCCCGTGGCCGGCCTCGCAGTCGGGCGCCCGCGGGCGATCCCCACCCTGCGCAAGCGCATCGACGACGGCCACTTCCCCGCCGCAAACCGAGAGGAGCGTGCAGCATGACTTACATCCCCAAGGTGGACCCGAACGAGTGCAGCGCCCACGGCGACTGCGTCGAGATCGCCCCGCAGGTCTTCCGCCTCGACGACGTCGCCGAGGTGATCGGCAGCGGCCCCGACGACCTGATCCTCGAGGCCGCCGAAGCCTGCCCCGCCGTCGCTATCTCGGTGATCGACAGTGAGACGGGGGAGACGGTCTTTCCCTGAGTGCCGTACGGGTATATAAACGGTTGCTTATAATTCGCTAGGCTTCTGCACATCTACTTCTGGGCGGGGTGTTGCGCGCGATCGGGTGCGCAGGAGTCACCCTGTAGCCGGAGAAGGACCCCCGCGACGTATGGCCCTGCGCAAAAGGAAGAACAGGAAGGCGAGCGAGCAGCCGCAGCCGCGGCGCAATCGCAAGGGCGGCGCGCCGATCATCGAGATGCGCGACGTGACCAAGGTCTACCCGGGCGGCCACATGGCGCTGGACCGGGTCTCGCTGGCGATCGACCGGGGCGAGTTCGTCTTCCTCGTCGGGCCGACCGGCTGCGGCAAGTCGACGCTGATCAAGATGCTGATCCGCGAGCTCGCGGCGACCGAGGGCAGCGTACGGATCGCCGGCCGCGACATCGGCGCGATGCCGGAGAAGAAGATCCCGCAGCTGCGGCGCAACATCGGCACCGTCTTCCAGGACTTCAAGCTGCTGCCCGACCGCACGGTCTACGACAACGTCGCCTACGCGCTGCAGGTGCTCGGCGCCCACCGCGGCGAAATCCGCCGCCAGGTGCCGGAGATCCTGCGCCTCGTCGGTCTCTCGACCAAGCTGCACAGCTACCCCGACGAGCTCTCGGGCGGCGAGCAGCAGCGCGTCTCGATCGCCCGCGCTTTCGTCAACCACCCGCCGCTGCTGCTCGCCGACGAGCCCAGCGGCAACCTCGACCCGGTCACCTCGATCGGCGTGATGCAGCTGCTCTACCGGATCAACAAGACCGGCACGACGGTCGTCGTCGTCACCCACGACCGCGAGATGGTCGACAACATGCGCCGCCGCGTAGTCGAGCTCTACGAGGGCCGCGTCGTCCGCGACGAGGTCAGCGGCGGCTACACCGAGGAGTCGACCTCGGAGTTCGGCCTGCGCATGCGGGCCGAGATGGGCGTCGCCCCCGAGGGGCAGACCAACGGCCACACCAGCGAGTCGCTGTTCTAGAAAGATGTCGCGACTGCTCTTCTTCACCCAGGAGGCCTTCCGCGCGCTGCGCCGCAACGGCGCCCCGAGCATGGCGGCGGTCGTCACCACGATCGTCACCGTGATCCTGCTCGGCGTGCTGATCCCGATCTTCCAGACGACCCAGGCGAAGAGCGACCAGGTGCGCGAAAGCCTCGAGTTCCGGGTGGCGATCTTCGACGACGCAACCCGCGGCGAAATCAATCAGCTGCAGGAAAAGCTGCTGGCGATTCCGCACGTGGAGTCGGCGCGGCTGATCACCAAGACGCAGGCGCTGAACGAACTGAAGCAGGACCTCGGCAAGAAGAAGAGCGGCGAACTGCTGACCCAGCTTCACTCCAACCCGCTGCCGGCGAACTTCCAGGTCAAGGCCGACGACGCGAGCAACCTCGAAGCGGTGCGGGCCGCGGTCACGCCGCCGGGCCCGAACGGCAAGCCGCAGCCGATCTCGCCGATCGTCCAGGACGTCTTCGACCGCCAGGAAGACTCGAAGAAGATCGAGCAGGTGACGAGCGCGCTGAAGATCGTGCTGACCGTGATCACCGCGCTGCTGATCCTCGCCTCGCTGATGCTCGTCGGCAACACGATCCGGCTCTCGATCTACACCCGCCGGCGTGAGGTCGAGGTGATGCGCCTGGTCGGCGCGACCCGCTGGTTCATCCGCTGGCCCTTCATGATCGAGGGGGTCGTCGTCGGCTTCTTCGGCGGCCTGGTCGCCATACTGATCCTGTGGCTGGGCAAGCTGACGATCGTCGACCCGCTGAGCAACAGCATCGGCTTCCTCGCCGCCCAGAACAGCACCACGCTCTCCTTCCCGGCGCTGGTCGCGATCCTCTTCGGCGCCGCCGTGCTCGTCTCGGCGGTCGGCTCCGGCGTCACCCTGCGCCGCTTCCTCAAGGTCTAGGGCCTCCGGTGGACTCGGCGAGGCGCGGGTGAGCGCCGCGCGCACGCTCGGCCTCACGGTCGCCTTGCTGGCGGTGCTCGCCGCCGGCCTCTGGATCGGCGGCCACCCGGCGCGGATGCCGAGCTTCCTGCGCGACGTCTTCGTCGACGAATCGGCCGGCCTGACGGCGGAAGCGAGCGAGCTGATCGAAGACAACTACTACCGGCCCGTCCAGCAGGCGAACCTGATCGACTCCTCGCTGAACGGCATGGCGCGGGGGCTGCGCCGCCGCTACAAGGACCGCTTCTCCGACTACTTCTCGCCGAAGATGCTGGCCCGCTTCGACGAGGAAATCGAGGGCCGCTTCTCCGGCGTCGGGCTGAGCGTCACCGAAGCGAAGCGCGGGCTGCGCGTGGTCAAGGTCTTCAAGCGCTCCCCTGCCGAAGGGGCCGGGATCGAGGTCGGGGAGACGATCGTCGCCGTGAACGGCGAATCGATCGCCGGGCTCGGCTCGACCGCGGCGACCGAACGGATCAAGGGCCCCGAAGGCACCGAGGTGACGCTCGGCGTGCGCGACCCGAAGCGCGGCAGGGCCCGGCGGGTGAAGGTCACCCGGGCGCAGATCACCGTGCCGGTGGTGAGCAGCAGCCTGAAGAGGACCGGCGGCAGGAAGCTCGGCTACGCGCGGCTGGCGTCGTTCAGCGAAGGCGCCGACGTGGCGTTGCGGCGGGCGGTGGACAAGCTGCAGGGCGAAGGGGCGGAAGGCCTGGTGCTCGACCTGCGCGGCAACGGCGGCGGCCTGCTCGACGAGGCGGTGCTGAACGCGAGCATCTTCCTGCCGAAGGGCGAAGTCGTCGTCTCGACCGAATCGCGCACCCAGGGCCACGCCGTCTACAAGACGAAGGGCGACAACCTGCCGCCGCTGCCGATCGTCGTCCTGATCGACCGCAACACGGCCTCCGCGGCGGAGATCCTCACCGCGGCGCTGGCCGACGACGTGGCGGCGAAGACGGTCGGCACTCGCTCCTACGGCAAGGGGGTCTTCCAGCAGGAGATCGGCCTCTCCAACGGCGGCGCGCTGAAGCTGACGGTCGGCGAGTACTTCACCCCGAACGGCGAAAACCTCGCCGGCAAGGGGATCAGACCTGACATACCGGCCCGGGATCTGCCGGGCACCTCTCGAGATGAGGCGCTGCAACGCGCCCTGAAAGCGCTGGCGAGGGACGAATGAGCTTCCGGTGCGCCTTTTGCTGTCCATACGAACATAAAGCGCACCGGAAGGTGGTGTGATGCCTGAGCGCGACTGGCGCTACTACCGCGAGCGGCAGCGGGGGCGCGGGCGCCGCGGCCGTCGCGAGGAGCCGAAGACCGCCCGCGATGCGGTCGAGGCGCTGCTGCGCGAGGAGCTCGGCGGGCGCGGCTTCGCGGCGGCGCTGGAGCTCGAAGCACAGGAGGCCGGCGGCGTCGCCGAGTCGCGAGGCGGCCCGCGACGCGACCTGACCGAGCTGCCGACCTTCACCGTCGACCCGGCGACCGCGCGCGACTTCGACGACGCGGTCTCGGCGCGGCGCGAGGGCGAGTCGATCCGGCTCTGGATCCACATCGCCGACGTCGCCGCGCATGTGCCGCCCGGCTCGCCGCTCGACCGCGAGGCGCTGCGGCGCGCCAACAGCACCTACGCGCCGGGGACGGTCGAGCCGATGCTGCCGCACGCGCTCAGCGAGGAGTCCTGCAGCCTCGCGCCGGGGGTCGAGCGGTTGGCGGTGACGGCCGAGATCGAGCTCGGGGCCGGCGGCGAGCCGGCGAGCGCGGCCTTCTACCGCAGCCGCATCCGCTCCGACGCGCGGCTCGACTACGACCAACTCGACGTCGTCTTCGCCGGCCGCGCGGAAGCTCCGCAGGCGGTCGCCGAGCCGCTCGTGGTCGCCCGCCAGGCCGCGGCGGCGCTGGGCGAGCGGCGCGGCACGACCAGGCTCGACGTCGAGTCCTTCGAGCCCGAGTTCCGCTTCGACTCCCGGGGGGACGCCGTCGGCGCACGCGGCGTCGCCCAGACCGAGTCGCACCGCCTGATCGAGCGGCTGATGATCCTCACCAACGAGCAGGTGGCGCAATTGCTCGAGCGCAAGCGGATGCCGGCGATCTACCGCGTGCACGCCAAGCCCGACCCGCCGCGGATCGAGCGGCTGGTCGAGCAGCTGCACGAGCTCGAGATCCCGACGCCGCCTCTGCGCGGCAGGCCGGCGCCGGGCGAGGCGGCGGAGCTGGCGGCCCAGGCGAGCCGCCTGGTGGCGCGCGAGGCGGCGCGGCGCGGGCACGGCCGCAGGGCGTATACAACGCTCGTGCTGCGTTCCCTCAAGCAGGCCCAGTACAGCGAGCGCAACAGCGGCCACGCCGGGCTCGGCAGCGCCGCCTACTGCCACTTCACCTCGCCGATCCGCCGCTACCCCGACCTCGTCGTCCACCGGGCGCTGCTGGCGGCCCTGGGCGAGGGCGAGCCGGCGCCGAGCGCCGCCGAAGCGCGCGACGCCGCCTGGCGCTGCAGCGAGCGCGAGCGCGAGTCGATGCGGGTCGAGCGCCGCGCCGACGACATCTGCGCCGCCTTCCTGCTCGAGCGCGAGCTGCGCGAGCGGGGGGCCGAGACTGTCTTCGAGGGGGAGGTATCGGGGCTGATCCGCGCCGGGGCCTTCGTCGGCTTCGGCGGCGAGCTCGCCGACGTCTACGAGGGCTTCCTGCCCGCCCGCCTGCTGGGCGGAGCGGAGCGCTTCGAGCTGAACGAGACCGAGACGGCGCTGGTCGGCCAGGACCGCGGGCGCAAGCTGCGGCTCGGCGATCCGGTGAAGGTCCGGGTCAGTGGCATCGAAGCCGCGCGCGGCCGGGCGGACCTCGAGCCTGTGGACGGCTGACCGATGGCGAAGAAGGGCAAGAAGAAACGCGAGCCGGCATCCGGCGACGTGGCGACCAACCGTCGCGCCCGGCAGAAATTCGAGCTGGTCGAGAAACTCGAGGCCGGAATCGTCCTGCGCGGCACCGAGGTCAAGTCGCTGCGCAACGGCAAGGCGCAGATGAGCGACGCCTACGCCGTCGTCGACCACGGCGAGGTCTGGCTGCGCAACCTCCACATCCCGCCCTACGAGCCGGCGAGCCGCGAGAACCACGAGCCGGAGCGCCCCCGCAAGCTGCTCCTGCACCGGGCCGAGATCGAGCGCCTGGTCGGCAAAACGGCGGAGAAAGGGCTGACGCTGATCCCCACCCGCGTCTACTTCAAGGGAGCGCGGGCGAAGGTCGAGTTGGCGCTCGCACGCGGCAAGGAGGGCCGCGACCGGCGCCGCGAGATCGCGGCACGCGACGTGCGGCGAGAGGTCGAGCGCGAATTCAAGCGCCGGATGAGGTAGCTTCGGGGTTCCGCGATGGTGTTTGCCAACTTCGTAAGCGATAACGTCGAGTACTTCGTCGCCGGCCTCGTGGTGGCGATCCTGGTTCTGCTCCTCGTGATCAGCATCGTCCAGCGGCGCAGCAAGGAACGCGGGCAGAAGAAGCCGAGCGCGCCGGGACCCCCGCCTGCGCCGCCGCAGTCCTCCCCCGGCCCGCCGCCGGCCGGGCAGCAGCTGAGCGGCAAGGAGAAGCGCAAGCTGGCGCGCGAACAGCAGCGCGCCGCGCGCAGCGAACATCGCAAGCGGCGCAGCGAAGAGGCGAGGAAACGGCGCGAAGAGAAGGGCGCAAAGCGCTCGGGAAAGCGCGGCGGCCGTTCCGGGCGTCGCGCCAGGAAGGAAGCCGAGAAGGCCGAGCGCGAGCTGGCGGCGGCTCGCGTCGCGCAGGAGCGGGCGCTGTACGAGCAGGAGAGCGCCGCAAAAGCTCAGCCGGGGCAGACTCCGCCGCCGCCGCCGCCCGTCCAGCCCGTTCAGCCGGGAGCGCAGCCCGTGCAAGCCCAGCCTCAGTTCACGCCCCCGCCCGTCCAGTCGCCCCCGCCCCCGCCCGTGCCCCAGCCCCCGCCGCCGGCCGTTGCTCCGCCCACGGGCGAGGCTCACGACCCCGCGGCCGCCGAAAAGCGGGTGCAGGACAAGGTCGCCGAGATCCAGCGCGAGGAGGAGCGGATCCGCGCCGAGGCCGATCGCCGCATCGAGGAGGCCGAACGGCTGCAGCGTGAGGCGGAGACGCGGCGCGCACAGGGGGAGGCCGGCCAGACGACGCAGAGCATGGGTGCCGTTCCCCCCCCGGCGCCACCGGTCGCTTCACAGGCTCCTGCCCCCCTGGCGCCCGACATGCAGACGGCCGAACACCGCATCCAGCAGGAGCGCGAAGCGCAGGAGCGCTCGCTGGCCGAGGCTCAGGACCGCCTGCGCCAGATCGAGGAGCGGACGAAGGCCGCCGAACAGCGCGCCGCCGAGGCCCAGCGCCTTGCGCAGCTGAAAGCGCAGGAGGACGAGCGCCAGCAGCGGTTGCGAGAGATCGAAGCCAGCGTCGCCGAGGCCGAGGAGCGAGCCCGCGAGGCGGAGCGCCGCGCGGTCGAAGCCGAGCAGGCGGTGCTCGGGTCGGTCCAGGGCGGCGTGCCGCCGCAACCGCAGCCGCCGGTCCCGACGCCACCGCCACCGCCGGCTCCCGAGCCCCCGCCTCCCTCACCGCAGCCCCAACCCGGTCCGCCTCCGACGCCGCCGCAGCCAGGTCCGCCTCCGGTTCCCGAGCCCGGCCCGCAGCCACCCCAGCCGGAGCCGACGCCCACTCCTCCGCCGGCGACCCAGACGGGCGAGACGATCGAACTCAACAACGTGAGCTTCGAGCAGCTGCGTGGCCACGGCCTCTCGGTCACCCAGGCGACCCGCCTGCTCGCCCACCGCGAGCGGGTGGGCCGGTTCCAGTCGATCGACGAACTGGACGAGATACCCGGGCTACCCAGAGAGTTCGCGGAAGACCTCAAGCGGCGCTCACAGGTTTAGGTTCGGCGCGCCGCCGGTGGCCTTCCGCCGGTGCCTAGATTCGCTTCGCTGACGCTCCGCTCATGATGTTGGTGCCGCTTCGCGGCTCAGGATCACTCGCCGGTGCGCCGCTTCGCGAGGCACCGGCGGAAGGCCACCGGCGCCGCTCAAGCTCCGTACCGCTCGATCAGCTTCAGCCAGATCTCCGATCTGGTCGGGTAGGCCGCGACCGCGTGGCGTAGTCGATCGATTGGAACCTCTGCTGAGATTGCAATCGTTGCCGCGTGGAGGAAATCGGCCGTCTCGAATCCCGTGAAGGTCGCGCCGACGATGACTCTTCGACTCTCGTCGATTACGAGGCGGGACGTTCCGCCGGTGTCCTTGCCGTAGAAGCTGGCGCCCGCCGTCCCGTCGGTGGGGACGTCGACCGCCTTGGCGTCAAGGCCGGCTTCCTCGGCCTGGGCGAGGGTCCTGCCGACTGCGGCGACCTGGGGGTCGGTGAAGGTGACGCGGGGAAGGGCGGTTGCTTCGGCCAGTGCCTCGACCTCGCGGCCGAGCAGGTTCTCCGCCGCCACCCACGCCTGGTACTTGCCCATGTGGGTGAAGAGGGCGCGGCCGTTGACGTCGCCGACGGCGTATAGCCATTTGCGCCCGCCGACGCGCAGCCGGTCGTCGGTCCCGAGGAAGCCGTGCTCGTCGGGCTCGACCCCGACCGAGGCGAGGCCGATGTCCTTCGTGCGGGGGACGCGGCCGATCGCGACCAGCAGCTCCTCGCCCGCGGCGCGGCTGCCGTCGTTCAGCTCGACGACGACCTCGTCCTCGCCAGCCGAAACCCGTTCGGCGAGAACGCCAGTGCGCACATCGACTCCGTGGGGGTCGCGCAGCGAGGCGGCGACCTGTTCGCCCGCGAAGGGCTCCTCGCGATGCAGCAGCCGCTCCTCGCCATCTATCAGCGTGACCTGCGTGCCCAGGGTCGACCAGGCGAGGGCGAGCTCGGAGCCGACCGGGCCGCCGCCGAGCACCACCATGCTCGCCGGCACGCGCTTGGCGGTCGTCGCGTCGCGGTTGTTCCAGGCCCGCACCGAGTCGAGGCCCTCGACCGGCGGCATCGCGGCGCCACTGCCGGTGGCGACGACGATTCCCCTGCCGGCGACCAGCGTCTGCTCGCCGACGACGACGCGGCGCTCGCCGTCGAGCCGTCCCTCGCCGCGGAAGAGCTCGATCCCACGTTCCTCCAGCCAGGGCAGCTGACCGGAGTCGTCGCGGTCGTGGATCACCTCGTCGCGCCGCTCGAGCACCGCCTGCGGGTCGAGCTCGCCGGTCACCGCGGCGGAGACCCCGGGCACGCGGCGCGCCTCGGCCAGCAGCTCGCCGGGGCGCAGCAGCGCCTTCGAGGGCATGCAGGCGTAGTAGGAGCACTCGCCGCCGACCAGGTGGCTCTCGACGATCGCGACCGAGAGGCCGCCGTCGGCGAGCCGGCCGGCGCAGACCTCGCCCGGCGCCCCGGCGCCGATCACGATCGCGTCGAACTGGCGCTCTGCAGGCACCTGCCCAACCTACCCGACCCGACGCCGTACAATCGGAAGCCACATAGCACGGGGGCGACAGGCTTCGATCTGGTCGGTCCGTGCGAACGGTCGCAGGTCGAGGTTGCCGGAGGCCTCGTAAAACACCGGCACCAACCAATACGTGCGGACCATGAGTTCGCCCTCGCTGCTTAGTTAGATCTAAGTGAGTGAGAGTCGGCCCCCTCCCGCCCGCGGAGGGGGGTCCCGGCTTCAATTGCGGGCTCACCCGAGCGGATCGCCCCGTCCGCAAGGGGAAATCTCAGAGGGCTTTGTCTCCCGCAGTGCCCGCCGGCGCGGACCCCGGGAGACGAGACTCAAGCGCCGGCTAAACCTGTAGAAGCCTTCGCGCTACGACCAGAGACGCCGGTTCAATTCCGGCCGCCTCCACTGATTGGCTTCGGCCTGGCCGCTCACCCCTGATCGGACCACGCTCAGGACCAAGGCCACGGTCGACCAGATCGCCGAGAAGTCCCTGACTAACGGTCGTATCGGTGTCGGGCCCGCGTCTTGAGTTCCGTGTTGATCGTCGCCGTGATCAGGACGGCGGGGATCAGAATGATCGGCGGTGCGCCGAAGAGGAATACAGCCAAGCCGACAAGCGTGGAGGTGATGGCGCTCACCACGAACGCGCTGTGCCGATAGAGGACAAATCGATTCATCAAGTCCATCCCATGATCATAAGAGCCATGATTGCCGCAGGAACGCCGACTTCGAATCCTTCACCGATTCCCTCGTTGATGCTGTGGGCGACGGCTGGAGGAGCCTCGTCCTGCGCGAGGGCCTGGTATGCGGCGTGGCCGCTGTAGTAGGCCATGATGCCGCCCAGAACTGAGAAGCCGGCGATCAGCGCTTCGAGGAATTCCCGGGCGGCACCTGGATCGATCGGAGTCACGCCGCCACCGTAGGCGGCGGCGACGCGCGGGTGGTGCGCAGGATCGAAAAATTCAGCTACGAGTTCGTCACGATTGACGCGTCGAGCTGCGCTCCATCGCTTGAGAATACGTATCCGGTAGGAGTAGGTTCATCGCCGTGGGCGACATCTTCCTCCTCGCGTTCGTCGCAGCGCTCTACCCGACGCTGCTCGCGGCGACGACGGTGATGTTGATGCTGCCGCACCCGAAGCGGCTGCTGGTCGGCTACCTGCTGGGGGCGGCGATGACCAGCATCACGCTCGGCCTGGTGATCGTCTTCAGCCTGCGCCACGCGGGTATCTCCCAGACGGGCAAGACGACGCTCGGGCCGGGCGAGGACATCGCCCTCGGCTGCATCGCCCTGGTCGTCGCCTACGTGCTCGGCAGCGGGCGCGACGAACCGCTGCGCGAGCGGCGCCGCGAGCGCAAGGCGGCGAAGGGGCCGCAGGGCCCGCCGCGCTGGCAGCAGTTCCTCGGCCGTGGCTCGGCCCGCGTCACCTTCGTGGTCGGCGCCTGCCTGACGCTGCCCGGCGCCACCTACATCACCGCGCTCTACCGGATCGCCGACGAGGAAATGGCCGACCCGGCGACGGTCGCGGTCGTCCTCGTCTTCAACGCGATCATGCTGATGCTGCTCGAGATTCCGCTGCTCGCATACACCTTCGCCCCCGAGTGGACGCCGCGGGCGATCGAGCGCTTCAAGGTCAAGCTGCGCGAACGTGGCCGCATCTGGGGGGTCCGCGTGGCGGCGGCTCTCGGCCTGCTGATGATCGCCCGCGGCGTCATCGCCCTGCTCGTCTGAGCGACGACCGCGCCCGGCGCCTCGTAACGTTGGTCCGATGGCGATCGCGACGGCAACCAGCCTCGACATGCACATGGGCGGCAAGCTCCTGTTCGAAGGCGTCTCCTTCAAGCTCGAGCCGCGCGAGCGGATGACCCTCTCCGGCCGCAACGGAGCCGGCAAGTCGACCCTGCTGCGGATGCTGGTGGGCGAGCTGACCCCCGACTCGGGCAGCCTCGTGCTGCAGCGGGGCGCCCGCGTCGCCCTGCACGACCAGCGCCCGCCGCGCGAGACAGATGTCACGCTGGGCTCCTACGTCTTCTCCGGCCGCGCGGAGATGATCGAGACCGAGCGCGAGCTGGAGCGGCTCGAGGCGGCGATGGGCGGCGGCGAGACCGGCGAGGAGACGCTGGACGCCTACGCGGCCGCCCAGCAGCGGCTCGAGCACGCCGGCGGCTACCGCTGGCGCGACGGCGTGCTCGCCGTCCTGCGCGGGCTCGGCTTCGGCGGCGAGGAGGCGGAGCGCTCGCTCTCGACCTTCTCCGGCGGCGAGCTGACCCGCGCCTCGCTGGCCCGGGCGCTGGCGACCCGCCCCGACCTGCTGCTGCTCGACGAGCCGACCAACCATCTCGACATCCCGTCGCTCGAGTGGCTGGAGCGCTACCTGCGCGACCTCGACGCCGCGGTCGTCCTCGTCGCCCACGACCGCTGGTTTCTCGAGGCGGTCGGCACCTCGGTGCTGGAGCTCGAGGCGGGGCGGGCGCGCTTCTTCGCCGGCCCCTGGCACGCCTGGCGCACCGAGCAGGCCGCCCGCGAGATCGCGCGCGGCAAGGCGATCGAGCGCCAGCAGGCGGAGATCGCCCGCATGGAGCGCTTCGTCGAGCGCTTCCGCTACAAGGCGACGAAGGCGCGCCAGGCGCAGTCGCGGCTCAAGCAGATCGAGCGGGTCAAGCGCGACGGGGTCGAGGCCGAGCAGCGCGACCGCCGCAACCTGCGCTTCTCCTTCGTCAAGCCCGAGCGGCCCGGGCGCGTGGTGCTGAAGCTGGTCGGCGGCAGGCTCGAGGTCCCAGGGCGGACGCTGCTCGAGGACGCCCGGCTAGAAGTCGAGCGCGGCGAGCACGTCGTCCTCGTCGGCCCCAACGGCGCCGGCAAGACGACGCTGATCGAGGCGCTCGCCGGGCGCCGCGAGCCCGCCGCCGGCTCGGTGCGGCTCGGCCACAACGTCAAGCTCGGCTACCTCTCCCAGCACGCCGACACGGCGGCCGGCGACGGGACGGTGCTCGACGCGGCGCAGCGCGAGACCGGCCTCAGCGGGCAGAAGGCGCGCGACCTGCTCGGCGGCTTCCTCTTCTCCGGCGCCGACGCCGAGAAGCAGCTGAGCGACATCTCGGGCGGCGAGCAGCGGCGCCTCTCGCTGGCGATCCTCGTCGCCTCCGGCGCCAACGTGCTGATCCTCGACGAGCCGACCAACCACCTCGACATAGAGAGCCGTGAGGCGCTGGAGGACGCGCTGCAGGCCTTCGAGGGCGCGGTCGTACTCGTCTCCCACGACCGGGCGCTGCTCGAGGCGGTCGGGTCGCGCACGATCGTCTGCGAGGACGGCGAATTGAGCTCACACCAGAGCGGCTGGGCCGAGTACCAGCGGGCGCGCGACGAACGCGAGGCGGCGACCGAGGCGGCGTCGCAGGCGGCCAGGCTGGAGCCCGCCTCGGCGGCGGGCCGCAACGTCGGGCGGGCGGCGAAGAAGGCGGCGCGCAAGGCCGGCCGGCTCGCCGAGCGGGTCGAGCAGGCGGAATCCGAGCTGCGCGCGCTGGAAAAGGAGCTGGCCGACCCGCAAGCCTGGGCGAGCCCCGGCCGCGCCGAACGCGCCGAAGCACGCCACGCCGAGGCCAAGCGGGCGGTCGGCGAGCTCTACGAGCAGTGGGAGGCGGCCGAAGCCGAGACGATGCAGCACACCACGCAGGGCTCTTAGAAGACGATCGTCCTCGCGCCGTCCAGCAGGACGCGATCGTCGAGGTGCGCCTTGACCGCGCGGGCGAGCACGAGGCGCTCGACGTCGCGGCCGATGCCGACGAGGTCGGCGATCTCGTCGCGGTGGCTGACCCGGGTCACGTCCTGGTCGATGATCGGACCGGCGTCGAGCTCCTCGGTCACGTAGTGCGCGGTGGCGCCGATCAGCTTGACTCCGCGCTCGTGGGCGCGGGCGTAGGGGTCGGCGCCGACGAAGGCGGGCAGGAAGCTGTGGTGGATGTTGATCGCCGGCGCGCCCAGCTGCTCGAGGAACTCCGCCGAGAGGATCTGCATGTAGCGGGCGAGGACGAGCAGCTCGACGCCCTCCAGCAGCTCCAGCAGCCGCGCCTCGGCGGCCTCGCGGTCGCCTTCGACCGGCACGTGGTGGAAGGGCAGCCCGAGCGAGGTCACCTGGTCGGCGTGGTCGGGATGATTCGAGACGACGCAGGCCGGCTCGGCGTCGAGCTCGCCGCTGCGCCAGCGCCAGAGCAGGTCGGAGAGGCAGTGGTCTTCGCGCGAGACCATGATCGCCACCCGCTTGCGCTCGCTCGACTCGGCGAAGCGGTAGTCCATCTCCAGCGGCCCGGCGATCTCGCGCTCGAAGCGGCCGTAGAGCTCGGGGCGTTCGCCGGCGGGGGCC
>CAWIFA010000020.1:0-5116 GCA_963835315.1 uncultured Solirubrobacterales bacterium
TTCAAACAGGCAAATTGCTCTGAGAACAACATAATTCCGCCAATGTGCTCCGCTTCGCGTCCGCCATTGGCAGGTTTGCCGCCGGATCGTTCGCCTTTCGACCCACCGCTCCCTCGCGAAGAGTCAGATCGTGACGCTCGGTCGCTACCGGGGTCATCCTTGGCGTTGCGGCCGATGATCTCCACTTCAACCAGGCCGGCGGCGAGGCCGGCGGCGGCTTCGACCGACTCGGAGAGGCGGCGGCGCAGGTCGGTCTTCATCGCCAATCGGTCGACGACCACGGCGACGTCGTGTTTGTACTTCTTGTCGAGCACGATCTCCTCGTCGAGGCGGCGCAGCTCGCCGTTGATCCTGACCCGCGAGTAGCCCTCGAGCCGCATCTGCTCGAGCAATTTCCCGTACTCGCCTTTGCGCCCGCGCACGACCGGCGCCATCACGATGAATTTCGTCCCGTCCTCCAGGGTCATCAGCCGGTCGACGATCTGCTCCTGCGTCTGGCCGGTGATCTGCTCGCCGCACTCGGGGCAGTGCGGCACGCCGATCCGCGCCCAGAGCAGCCGCAGGTAGTCGTAGATCTCGGTCACCGTCCCGACGGTCGAGCGCGGGTTGCGCGAGGTCGTCTTCTGGTCGATCGAGATCGCCGGCGAGAGCCCCTCGATCGAGTCGACGTCGGGCTTCTCCATCAGCCCGAGGAACTGCCGGGCATATGCCGACAGCGACTCGACGTAGCGACGCTGCCCCTCGGCGTAGATCGTGTCGAAGGCGAGGCTCGACTTGCCCGACCCGGAGAGCCCCGTGATCACGATCAGCGCGTCGCGAGGCAGCTCGACGTCGACGTCCTTGAGGTTGTGCTCACGCGCCCCAGATATGACGATCCGATCGGAAGCAGCCACTGGGGGTCATTCTAGGCACCCGAACGGTTGTTCCCTTGCGGCGGCGGCCTGCCTTCCCCCAGCGGTCAAACGACCGCCGCGGTTGTCGACTCAGCGCCCGATCGACTGCTGGTACAGGGTGAAGCCGATGCCCGAGCAGACGGCGGCGATGATCCAGAAGCGGAGCATGATCTTGGTCTCCGACCAGGCCATCATCTCGAAATGGTGGTGCAGGGGGGCCATCAGGAGGACGCGGCGGCGGAAGGTTTTGAACGAGAAGACCTGGATCGCGACTGAGAGCGCCTCGATCACGAAGATGCCGCCGATGATGATCAACAGGACCTCGGTCTGGGTCATCACCGCGAGCGCGCCGATCGCGCCGCCGAGGCCGAGCGAGCCGGTGTCGCCCATGAAGATCGAGGCCGGGAAGGCGTTGAACCAGAGGAAGCCGACGCAGGCGCCGACCAGGCAGGCGGAGAGCAGCGCCAGGTCCTGCTGCTGGTTGGAGACGAAGGCGATCGCCGTGTAGGCGAGCAGGACGATCGCGCAGGAGCCGGCGGCGAGGCCGTCGAGGCCGTCGGTCAGGTTGACCCCGTTCGAGGTCCCGGCGATGACGAGGAAGACGAGGACGAAGTAGAGCACCGGCCCGAGGTCGAGGCTGGCGTCGCCGATGCGGAACTCGAGCACCGGTTCGAGCCCCACCTCGTGCCGCGCCACCCACCAGAGGACGAGCGCCAGCAGCAGCTGCACGACCAGCTTCCAGCGCGCCGAGAGGCCGAGCGAGCGGCGTTTGACGATCTTCGTGAAGTCGTCGGCGAAGCCGAGCGCCGCGCAGCCGAGCGCGACGCCGAAGACCGCGAGGCTCTGCGGGTCGCGGTTGGAGAGCACCAGGTAGGGGACGACGATCGCGGCGAAGACGATCAGGCCGCCCATCGTCGGCGTGCCGGCCTTGGCATGGTGCTCCTGCGGTCCGTCCTCGCGGATGTGCTGGCCGAACTCCCTGACCCGCAGGTACTCGATGAACTTCGGGCCGAGGAAGATGCAGATCAGCATCGCCGCCATCCCGGCGATCAAGACCTCACCCAAGGCGGCCTCCTCTGCTCCCGTGAGGACCAGAAGAATCAGATTGCGACTGGTCCTCACTCCCGCGTCCGGGGGCCGCCTTCTCATCCATCAACGCCCGGAGATTTTCGGTCACTCTCTCGAGGCCGGCCGAGCGCGAGCCCTTGACCAGGACGGCGTCGCCGGACTCGAGCTGGGCGGCGAGCAGCTCCGCCGCCTCGGCCGGGTCGGCGACCAGCTCGTCGGGGTCGTACTCGCGCGCCGGCTCGCCGACGCCGATCAGCATGTCGACCCCCGCGGCGCGGGCGTGGTCGCCGACCTCGCGGTGGAAGGCCGGCGCGCCGGGGCCGAGCTCGGCCATCTCGCCGAGCACGGCGATCCGCCGCGTCCCCTCGATCGAGGCGAGGTGGTCGAGCGCCGCGCGCATCGAGACCGGGTTCGCGTTGTAGCAGTCGTTGACCAGGACGATTCCCTCACCAATCTCGAGGCGCTCGCCCCGGAAGCGGGAGAATCCTATGTTCGCAGCGCGGTCGGCCATCGCCTCGAGCGGCGCGCCGAGCGCGACGCCGGCGCCGATCGCGGCGAGCGCGTTGGTCAGGTTGTGGCGCTCGGCGAAGGGGAAATGGAAGCGCGCCGTGCCGGCGGGGGTGGCGATCGTCGCTTCGGTGACGCCGCCCTCGACATGGCTCTCTGCGACCTCGATGTCGCCGCCCGGCCCGAAGCGCAGCAGGCTCGGCGCGGCGGCCAGGTGCGGCTCGAGCTCGCCTGCCTCAGAGGGGACGACCGCGGTCCCGTCGGCCGGCAGCGCGGCGAGGATCTCGGCCTTGGCCGCGGCGATCGCCTCGACCGAGCCGAGCAGCTCGACGTGGACCGGGCCGACGTTGGTGATCACCGCGACGCGGGGCTCGGCGATCGCCGCCAGCTCGGCGATCTGGCCGGGGCCGCGCATCGCCATCTCCAGCACCAGCAGCTGGGTGTCGGCGGGCGCTTCGAGCACGGTCAGCGGCAGGCCGATCTCGGTGTTGAGGTTCTCGCGATTGGCGTGCACGCGGCCTGGCAGCAGCGCCCGGGCGATGTCCTTGACCGAGGTCTTGCCGACCGAGCCGGTGATCCCGACCACCGGGGCGCCGAGCTCACGCAGCCAGGCGCGCGCCAGGTCCTGCAGCGCCCGCAGCGGATCCTCGACCGCGAATACCCAGCCGTCCGCCGGCTCCCCCCTCCGAGCGCCGTCGAGGTTTGTGTCGCTATCCGGCGAAAAGCTCGACGGCGCGCCGCCGGAGCCGACGACCGCGCCCCAGGCGCCGGCGGCCAGCGCCTCGGGGGCGAACTCGCCGCCGTCGACGCGCTCGCCGCGCAGGCCGAAGAAGAGGTCGCCCTCGCCGGCCTTGCTCGAGTCGATGACGCCGCGCCGCGGCGAGCCGGGGACGCCGCGGGAAAGGACCTCGGCTCCCGTCGTGGCGACGATCTGCTCGGCGGTCAGGTTCATGCCGAGGCGGCCGCCGGCGGGCTTCCGTCGAGCAGGCGACGCAGCTCCTCGCGGGCGACGTCGCGGTCGTCGAAGGGGATCTTGCGGCCGTTCTCGAACTCCTGGCCCTGCTCGTGCCCCTTGCCGGCGATCACGACGACGTCGCCGGGCCGGGCTTCGCCGAGGGCGAGCGCGATCGCCTCGCGCCGATCGACCTCGAGTTCGACTTCGCCGCCCTCCTTCGCCCCCTCGGCCACTTCGGCGACGATCGCGTCCGGAAACTCGGAGCGCGGGTTGTCCGAGGTGACCACCGCAAGATCGGAGCCTGCCACCCCAGCCCGCCCCATCAGCGGCCGCTTGCCGCGGTCGCGGTCGCCGCCGGCGCCGAAGACCGAGATCACCCGCCCCCGCGTCATATCCCGCGCCGCCCGCAGCACGTTCTCCAGCGAGTCGGGCGTGTGCGCGTAGTCGACGAGAACGGCGAACCGCTGACCCTCCTCGATCGGCTCCAGGCGGCCGGGCGGCGGCGCGGCCTCCGCCAACCCCGCCGCGGCGGCTTCCGGGTCCACCCCCATGGCGATCGCCGCGGCAAGAGCCCCGAGCGCATTGGCCACGTTGAACCCCCCCGGGAGCCGCGTCGCCACCCGCAAATCCCCGCCGACGGGACGATTTCCCCCCATATAGGTGGGTTTTCGGCCCGTCGGCCCCGGAGCGACCGTGAACTCGCTGCCCGTGGCGCCGAGGCGGACCTCATTTGCCGTCAGATCCGCCTCGGCGCCGGCGGCCGAGAACGTCACGCAGTCGAATTCCTCCGCCAGCCGCCGGCCGTACGGGTCATCGACGTTGACGATCGCGGTGCCGGGTCCCATCTCGAACAGCAGACGCTTCGAGCGGAAGTAGTCCTCCATGTCGGCGTGGAAGTCGAGGTGGTCCTGGGTCAGGTTGGTGAACAGGGCGACGTCGAAGTGGACCGCGCCGGCCCGGTGCAGCGCCAGGGCGTGCGAGGAGACCTCCATCGCACAGGCCGCGTCGCCGCCGTCGAGCATCCGCCGGAACGTCCGCTGCAGGTCGATCGCCTCCGGCGTCGTCCGCTCGACCCCCTCGTCGACGCCGGCCACGATCTGCCTCACCGTCCCCAGCAACCCGCACCGCACCCCCGCCGCCGCGAGCACCTCCCGCAACAGGAACGCCGTCGTCGTCTTCCCGTTGGTCCCGGTGATCCCGGCGACCTTCAGCTCACCCGTCGGATCGCCGAAGAACCGCGCCGCGACCGGCGCCATCGCCGCCCGCGCATCCGCCACGACAACCTGCGGCACATCCACCTCGAGCTCCCGCTCCACAACCAGCGCCGCCGCCCCGGCCTCGACCGCCGCGGCCGCAAAATCATGGCCATCGGACTTTTCACCAGGCACGCAGAAGAACAGCGTCCCGGGCTCTACGGTCCGACTGTCATAGGCAAGGTCGGCAACGTCAACGGACCCATCCCCGACGACCCGAGCCCCACCAGCTCCAGCGGCAAGCTCTTCCAATCTCACGGGGCGATTCTAGGTAGGACATCGGGCGCACACCCTGCCGTAGGCGGGGATCGGGTGCCCCTCCCACGGAGGCTCAGGAATCCACGCCCGAACCCTCGACCACGATCAGCTGCGCGACGGCCTCCGGGGGAGGGGCACCCGATCCCCGCCCTCGCAACACCCGATCCCCGCCCCCGCAACGC
>CAWIFA010000021.1:0-6240 GCA_963835315.1 uncultured Solirubrobacterales bacterium
TCCGCCCGCTCGAGGGACATCCCCACCCCCTCAATCAGCAGGTAGGCGAGATAGGCGATGGAGAAGAGCCAGGCCTCGGGGCGGAGGAGACCCGCTAGAGCTAGGAGGGCCAGGACGGGCCAGCCTGCCCGGGGGCGCTTGGTCTCTATCAGGAGGGCTCCCAGGACGAGGGCTATGTAGGGGAGGTCGACGTAGGCGCGGAGGCCGTTGGATAGGTAGGGGGCTCGGGTGAGGACGAAGAGGGCGGCGAGGGCGCCGATCGGGCGGTCGAACCAGAGCGCGCCGAGGCGGTAGACGAGGTAGGCGACGAGGCCGAGCGAGAGGTAGGCGATGACCATCGTCACGTCGATCGCGCCGCCGCCGAGCGGCGTCGTCACGAGGCCGAGCAGGTCGGCGAGCGGGTGCGGGGTGGGGGGTAGCGCGGCGCCGTAGTCGGGGCTGACCCCGTGCGCCAGTTCGCGCCCCCAGACCAGCGCGTAGATCGTGTCGTAGTTGGGGAACCCGAGCGGGAAGACCAGCAGCAGGACCGCGACGACGGCGGCGACCCAGGCGGCGGGCGTCAACCATTTGCGGACCTCCTGCGGCATCCGGGCAACCTACCGGCCGCTGTGTCGCCTTTTGCGTCACGTAGGCCTAAAAGGCGACACGGGGGCGGTGGATACACTGGCCGCAGTGCCCCCGTCCAGCGAGTCAACCTCCCTCTACAGGCGTCACCGGCCCGGCTCCTTCGACGAGGTGGTCGGCCAGCAGCACGTCGTGCGCACGCTGCGCAACGCGGTCGAGCAGGGCAAGGTCCACCACGCCTACCTGTTCGTCGGCTCGCGCGGCACCGGCAAGACCTCGATGGCGAAGATCCTCGCCCGCTCGCTCAACTGCGAGCGCGGCGGGCCGACGGTCACCCCCTGCGGCGAATGCGAGACCTGCCTGACGATCGCCGCCGGCACCTCGGTCGACGTGATCGAGATGGACGCCGCCTCCAACCGCTCGGTCGACGACGTCCGCGACCTGCGCGAGCGGGTCGCCTACGCGCCCGCCGGGGGCCGCTGGAAGGTCTACATCCTCGACGAGGCGCACATGCTGACCAAGGAGGCCTGGAACGCCTTCCTCAAGACGCTCGAGGAGCCGCCGCCGAACACCGTCTTCGTCCTCGCGACGACCGAGGCGCACAAGGTGATGGCGACGATCGCCGACCGCTGCCAGCGCTTCGACTTCCAGCGCCCCTCGCTGGAGCAGATCTCCGAGGTCGTCCAGCGGGTCGCGGCGGCGGAGGGGATCGAGGTCGAGGAGGGGGCGGTGGCGACGATCGCCCGTTCCGCCCAGGGCAGCTTCCGCGACGCGCTCGGCACGCTCGACCAGCTCGTCGCCTACGGCGGCGACAAGGTCGGCCTCGACGACGTCCTGCAACTGCTCGGCGCGGCCGACGCCGAGTTGCTCTTCGGCGCCGTCGACGCGGTGATCGCCGAGGACCCGAAGGGGGTGCTGCTCGGGGTCGAGGAGATGGCGCGCTCGGGCCGCGACCCCTCGCAGTTCGCCCGCGACCTGCTCGCCCACCTGCGCCACCTGCTCGTCACCCAGACGGTCGGGGAAGTGCCCAACACCTTCGTCGTCACGGCGACGGACCAGGGACGGATGCAGGCCCAGGCGGAAGCGATCGGCGCCGCGACGCTCGTCCGCACGATCGACGAGCTCTCTCAAGCTCTCACCGCCGTCCGCGAGGGCGACGACGCCCGGATGGCTGTTGAGATAGCGCTCCTGAAAGCTGCAAGGCCGGACCTGGACCCGTCGACTGAGGGGTTGCTCAGGCGCATCGAGAGACTCGAGCAAAGGGACGGGGGCTCTCAGGCCGCGGGTCCTGTCGGCGCAGGGGACCCACCGGCCCCTGCGGTAGCTAAAGCTTCCTCAGGGCCGGTCCCCCCTACGCCGCCACCCGCGGCAGAGGCCCCCTCGGCTGACGCCGAAGCTTCCAAGGTCGAGGACGATCCTCCCGTGGGGCAGAGCGAGCTCGACTTGGATCAAGTGGTCCGTGTCTGGCCCTCGGTGCTGGACCAGGTTCTGCAGACGGCGCCGGCTCTCGCGGCCACTTTCGAGGGGGCTCGGCCGGTGGGGTTCGAGGACGGGTCGGTGACGATCGGGTTTCCCGCCGATCACACGTTCAACAAGCGCAAGGCCGAGGCGCCGGACAAGCGGGAGCTGCTCGCGGCGGCGCTGGAGACCGTCATGGGGGAGAAGCTGCGGCCTGTGTACGCCGTGCTCGACGAGGAGGCCGCATCGGCGCCGGAGGATGAGGGCGAGGCCGGCGGGATGGACCACACGGCGCTGGTCGAGAAGATCAAGAGCGAATTCGACGCTGAGGAGGTCGGTTGATGGCACGGGGCGGCCCGGGGGGCTTCGACGTGAACGCGCTGATGAAACAGGCGCAGCAGATGCAGCAGCAGATGGAGCAGGCGCAGGAGCAGCTGAAGGAGGAGACGGTCGAGGCCAGCGCCGGCGGCGGCATGGTCAAGGTGAAGATGGGCGGCGACCTGACGCTGCGCGAGATCTCGATCGACCCCGAGGCGGTCGACCCCGAGGAGGCGGAGATGCTCGCCGACATGGTCCAGGCCGCGGTCAACGAGGCGCTGCGCGCCGCGCAGGACCTCGCCGGCTCGAAGATGGGCGGGATCACCGGCGGCATGGGAGGCCTCGGCGGCCTTCCAGGGATGTGAGCGCCGAGGGTCCCGCACCGCTCGCCCGCCTCGTCGCCGAGCTCTCGCGGCTGCCGGGGATCGGCCGGCGCACCGCCCAGCGGCTCGCCTTCCACATCCTCCGCGCCCCCGACGAGGAGGCCGCCGCGCTCGCCGCGGCGATCCGCGAGGTGAAGGAGAAGATCGGCCTCTGCGAGCGCTGCTTCAACCTCTCCGAGGGGCCCCTCTGCCGGATCTGCCAGGACAGCGGCCGCGACCGGGAGACGATCTGCGTGGTCGAGGAACCCGCCGACGTGATCCCGATCGAGCGCACGCACGAGTACCGCGGCCTCTACCACGTGCTCGGCGGCGCCCTCTCGCCGATCGACGGCATCGACGCCGGCGACCTGAAGATCGCCGAGCTGCTGCGCCGCGTCGCCGAGGGCGAGGTGACAGAGGTCGTCCTCGCCACCAACCCGACGACGACCGGCGAGGCCACCGCGCTCTACATCGCCGAACAGCTGCGCGGCCAGGTCAAGGTGACCCGGCTCGCCAGCGGCCTGCCGATCGGCGCCGACCTCGAGCACGCCGACGAGGTCACCCTCGGCAACGCCTTCGCCGGCCGCCGCACGCTGGACTGAGCAGAAGGACCGGGGAAGGGCGCCCGCGCGCGCCCTTCCGGTCTTCCCGTCTAACGGCCTTCTTCGCCTTCTGAAGCGCAGACGGTGAGGCCGTACGCCTTGGCGAGTTCGTCCGTCTTCGCGAACGGGTCTTCGCCGTTGTCCTTGACCATCACCGCAGGGTCTTCCGCGGCCTTTTCGGCCGACGCTTCGGCTTCGGTGACTATCGCTTCGACCTGTTCCTCGTCGCCTTCGGGCGCCGGCAGTTCGGAGATTTGCTGGACCTGACTCTGGATGTTCGGAACGATGGTCTGGCTGGCGAACTGTTCGAGTTCCTTCTGGCTCGGTTCGCCGCCGCTGTGGGGGAATTTCTTTTCGGCCGCCTTGCCGATCTCTTCGTTCCCCTTGCGGCAGATCGCGTTCCCCTGCTTGAGGAATTCGGCCTTCGTCAGTGCGGTGGTGGTCGAGTCGCTGCTGCTGCCGCACGCCCCGAGGGCGAGGGACATGCCGACGGCGACGAGACACAAGGACCCTGCGGTCACAACCCTGCGCATCAACACCTCCATGGTCGTTTGCGTAACCAGGCGGCAGGCTACAGAAGCCGGGAGAACCAAAAAGTCGCGGCTGTTTGCGGACATCTCGTCTAGACGGGTGTCAGGCCGCAAATTGCGTGTTTTCGCCGCGCTGGCGTCCGCCCGCTTCGCCAAGGTCTGCACGTGGCAACCGAGACATTCACGCGAGGCGCTTCCACCGGTGGCTCGGGCGCCGGCAAGCTGGCCCGCGAAGTGTCGGCGCTGCAGGCCTCGCTGCTCGGCAAGCTGCACGCGGAGATGGAGGGCGGGGACGGGGCGCTCTTCGCCGCCGCGGCGCAGAAGCTCGCCGAGGAGTTCGGTTCGGTCACCGCGACCGCGGTCGGCACCCTGTGGGAGGGAGGCGGCGAGGCGGCGCCCGCCGAGGCGGAGCACCCGAGCCTCTACCGGCCGGGCCAGATGCGCCGGCGGCTCGAGCAGCTGCTCGAGTGCCAGCGCCGCTACGAGCAACCCTTCGCGCTCGTCGTCTTCGACGTCGAGGGCCCCGGCACGCGCGAGGACGACGGCGGCGGTGGCCGCGAGACGGCGCTCGCCGTGGTCGGCGCGGCACTCGGAGAAAGCGTGCGCCTGGTCGACGAGACCTTCCGGCTGGAGGAGGACGCGCTCTGCGTGCTGGCCCCCGGCCAGGGCGCTGTCGGCGGCGTGCAGATGTCCGAGCGGCTGCTCGGCGCGCTGGACGAGCTCGAGCGCGCCGGTGGCCTGCGGATCGGCATCTCGGCCGGCGTCGTCGCCTGTCCCGAGCACGGCAACGACGCCGAAGAGTTGCTGCACAAGGCCGACGAGGCGATGTGGCGAGCCCGCGCGGTCGGCCAGCCGGTCGGCGTCGGCGCCCTCGGTAACTGAAGATTCCGTCAGTGGATGACGGAATATGCGTCAGTAGCTGACGGAATTTGCCGTGCCACCTCCAATTGTGCAAGTTTGGAGCCTCCAATTGTGCAGAGAAACGCCCTCCAATTGTGCAAGTTGATATCCTCCAATTGTGCAAGTTAGGACACAACGAAATGAGATAGAGGGAAGCGTCTCCCGGCGAATCGAGAGAATTGCTCACGATCGACTCCGGGACGAGCCCGTGATTGCCCTGCAGGGGCCGCGCGCCGTGGGCAAGACCACCGTTCTTCGTGCCCTCGCAGCAGCGGCGGGGGTCGGGGTGATCGACTTGGACGATCTCGCGACTCGCGATGCGGTCGCCGCGGATCCCGGCACGTTCGTCACCGGACCTTCGCCGGTCTGTGTCGACGAGTATCAGCACGTGCCGACCGTCCTCGACGCAATCAAGGCCGAGCTCAATCGCGACGGATCTCCCGGTCGCTTTGCGATCACCGGCTCGACCCGGCACGACGCTTTGCCGCAGGCGGCCCAATCGCTGACGGGAAGGCTCCACCTAATGGCGATCCATCCGTTCTCTCAGGGCGAGATCGCCGGGGTCGAGGAGAACTTCATCGAGACCTTCTTCGTCGATCCTGCTACCGCGATATCGCCAGCGCCCTCCTCGATTTCCCGGAGCGACTACGTGGAGCGGGTTGTGACGGGAGGTTTCCCCCGGCTCTCCGACGCGCGACGCAGGTGGCCCGTGCTCGGTGGTTCGACGACTACGTGCGGCTCTGTCTCGAGCGCGACGTCGCTGAACTGACCAGGATCCAACAACGAGCCACACTGCCGGATCTGCTCGTCCGCCTTGCCTCTCAGACGGGGCAGATCCTGAATATCTCGGCGGCCGGGGCGGCTGCGGGCCTGAAGAAGCGAACTGCGGACAACTATGTGAAGTTGCTCGAAACGCTGTTCCTCGTGTACAGGCTTCCGGCCTGGGGAAAGACCCTGAGAGCCCGCGCGGTCTCGCTGCCAAAGCTTCACGTGGTGGACTCCGGCCTGGCTGCACGCCTGTTGCGGCTCACCACGTCGAAGCTGGCGCGACGCGACGCAACTGCGCTACAGCAGTTTGGTCACCTGCTGGAGACGTTCGTCGTCGGCGAGATTCGCAAGCAACTGTCGTGGATGGAGGGAATCGCCTCGGTCGGCCATTGGCGCACGCGGGACGGCGCGGAGGCGGATCTGGTCGTCGAACGAGACGACGGCTTGGTCATAGCCTTCGAGGTGAAAGCCGGTTCGCGCATCGACCGCGGCGATCTCGGCGGTCTGCGCACGATCCGCGACGCGCTTGGCGAGGCCTTCGTCGCCGGGGCCGCTCTACACACGGGAGTGCGGTCCTATCTGGCGGAAGACAGGATCTACGTCCTCCCGGTCGACCGGCTTTGGGAGCGCATAGACGTCTTGCAAGATCGCTGACAGATTCCTGAAATCTGTCCATAACTGGTGTAAACCCGGAAATCCGGTGTCAAACTGCTGCCCATGCCGGGAATCCGAACCAAC
>CAWIFA010000022.1:0-7640 GCA_963835315.1 uncultured Solirubrobacterales bacterium
TGGAGGAGCTGGCGAACGAGATCGAGTCCAGCTCGGACGACAAAGCGTCGTAGGTCGTAGGGGAGCGGCCGGGTGCCCATCCGTCGGAACCCGCTCGCTTCGCTCGCTCACAAGTTCCGCCGGACGGGCACCCGCCCGCTCCGGGGCAGCGATGTTTCGTTGCGTTTCGGACGTTTGTGCTGTAGAACATCCGCCTAATTGACTTGATCGCCCTTGGTGAATCTGATTCGGGAGGAGTGGTGTCTTGAGGTCTCTTGTGAAGCGTTCCCGTTTTGTCGCTGTCCTTGCGTTCGGGGTTGCGCTGTTCGTCACCGCCGCGCCGGCGCAGGCGGACACGCCCGCTCATACCGACGTTCTTCTGCTCTTCGACACGACGGGATCGATGTCCGGAGCCCTGAACGAAGCTCAGGAAGACATGCAGGAAGCGATGGCGCAGATCTCAGCTTCGCTTCCCGATGTGCAGTTCGGCCTCGCCCAGCTTCGCGACTACAACGAAGTCAACAATGCCGGCGAATTCTCCTACGGAATCGGAGAAGGCTACGAACCGTGGACGCTCGAGGAGCCAATCACGCCGAATCAGTCGCTGGTCATTTCAGGGATCCTCGAATTGTTCGCCGCTGGGGGTGGCGACGGTCCGGAGGCATACGGACGGGCGCTGTACGAGTCCGCCGGTAACCCGGCGGTCGGTTGGCGGCCGGGCGCGCGAGGCGTGATCATCCTGATCGCCGACAACATTCCCCACGACAACGATCTCAACGAAGGGATTCCGGAAGAATCCTGGGCGGAGGAATCGCCCTTCGACACCGGCGTCGATCCAGGGGCCGACAACACCGTCGGTACCTCCGATGACCTCGACTGGCAGAGCGTCGTTCTGCCGAAATTGATCAGCCAAGGCAAGCCACTTGAGTATGTGGACTACTTCGGTGCATCGGAATACTTCCCGTACTGGCAGAGTTGGGCCGGGTTGACCGGCGGGTCGGCGTTGGAAGCCAGCGAAGAAAATCTCGCGGGTCAGATCGTCGAACTCGTCAAAGCCGGGGCCAGCGCCGCACTTCCCGCCTGCCCGACGGGACAGGTTCGCGACTCCGAAGAACACTGCGTTGCGGCACCATCTTCTCCCCCGACCCCGACCCCGACCCCGCCGCCCCCACCCTCGAACCACTTCAAATTCGAGCCGCGGATCAGCTGCGCCAAAGGCTGCCACGTCGTTCTGGTGAAAATCACCTTCGACAGCGACGGCAACGTGATCGGCGAAAGCATCCCGGAGGAGGAAGGGAAAGCCTCCGCCGCGATCAGCTCGCGCCAGCACGCAAAGAACAAGAAGAACGCCTGCGCGAAGGGCAAGGGCAAGGGCAAGAAGAAAGGGAAGTGCAAGCGCCCGGCACTGATCAAGAAATTCAGCCAGTCGGTGAGCGCCGGCACCAACTCGCTGAAGCTGAAGCTCACCGGGGCGGCGCTGAAGACGCTGCACAGGAAGCACAAGTTGAAGCTCAAGGTCCGCTTCCTCTACACGCCGACCGGCGGCACGACCAAAGTGCTGCAGCACACGTATCGGCTCAAGCTGCCGGGCAAGAAGCACCACGGCAAGGGCAAGCACAGGCGCCACCGGCGCTGAGGCCAGGACGGGGCGGGTTCCCATCCGTCGGAACCCGCCCCACATCCTCCTGATGAAGCTTTGTGGCCCCTATAGGGGGGAGACGGCTTCGATTCAGCCGAGCCAGTTCTCGACGGTCAGATCCGAGATCCGGGCGAAGTGGCGGATGTTCCCGGTGACCATGGTCAGCTTGCGGGAGAGGGCGATGGAGGCTATGCGCAGGTCAGGCTCCGCGAGCGGTTCCCCGCCCGACTCGAGCTCCGCCCGCAGGGGCCCGTAGACCGCGGCGGCGGCTTCGTCGAAGGGAAGAATTGTCAGGGCGCCGCGGAGGAGGTCGCGGACCTGCTCGTCGAGGCGCTTGCGGTCGCGTCGGGCCGCGCCGTAGAGCAACTCGCCCATCGTGATCGCAGTAGTGAACTGATCGGTCGGGGGCACCTGGGCGAGCCGCCGGATCAGCGGCAGCGAGGGCTCGCGGCGGATCGTGGCGCTGAGCACGTCGGTGTCGAAGCAGTACACGGAGCTCAGCCCAGGTCGGGCGCCGGCCGGTCCTCGCTAACGCGTCGCGCGGCGTAGATATCGGCGACGACATCGTCCAGCTCGTCCCACTCGGCCAGCGCCCCCGCGATGGCGGCGAGCCCACTGGGTGCCGGACTTGGGCCCTCCAGCAAGCCGGGCTCCGGGGGAACGAGCGCCACGACCGGGCGCCCGCGCCTGGACACGATGAAGCGCTCGCCGTCGCCGACGCGATCCACAAGCTCCGAGAATCGCCGCTTCGCCTCCGCGGTGCCAAGACTCTCAGTCGAGCTGTCTTTTACTGACTCAGGGGTCATTAACTAGCAAGTATGTCAGGTTGACCTTTGATGCGAAGCCGTCCCGATAGATTGGCTAAATGGCCAACGGGTGGATCAAGGACGCCGAGGTTCGCTGAGCCGCTTCATCAGCCCTTCCAGGGAGACGAACTCCGCCTCGAAGTTGTCGTAGCTGCGTCTGTAAGGGGGCTCGATGTCGGTGGCGACCACGAAGCTGGGGCCGTCGGTGTAGATGCGTCGGAAGGCCGATAGGGAGCTCGGGTCGAATGACGACGCCCTCCATTTGCACTCGATCGCGATCGGACCTCGCTCGCCGCGCTGGGGAAGCACGAAGTCGACCTCGGCGCCCTGCTTGTTTCGCCAGTAGTTGACGGTTCTCATCTGGAGGCAAGCCTGGATCTCGTTCAGCACGAAGTGCTCCCAGAGCAGGCCGAGGTCCTCGTTGCGCAGCACGTCCCAGCCCCGGTGGTAGGAGACGAAACCGGTGTCGAACCCGTAGACCTTCGGCGCGGAGATGATCTCGGTCGAGCGCCGCGTGCTGAACGGCCGAACCACGTGCGCGACGAAGGTCGTGCTCAGAACGGTCAGGTAATTGGAGATGGTCTGGCGGTTGACCTCGCAGGGAGCAGCGAAGCGAGTTGCCTCGAACATCCCGCCACTTTGGACGAAGAGAAGCTCGAGGAAACGCTGAAACGACCAGTGGCGCTCGAGCCTGAACAGCTCCTGAATGTCCTTGGCCCAGTAGGCGTCGACCCAATCCTGAAAATCGCGCTCCGGCACCCGGTCGGCGAGGAAGAACGGCGGCAGGCCACCATTCAGCAGGCGATGTGGGAGGTCGTCCTTTCCGAACGCCGTTAGATCGGCGGTGGTCATGGGCGTCAGCCAGACGGTCTCCCTGCGGCCCGTCAGCGTGTCGCGGAACTTGGCCGTTGCCTCCAGAGTGGAGGAGCCGGTCGCGAGCACCGGGGTATCCGGAAAGTGGTCGGCGGCGATCTTCAGCAGCTCGGAAGGGTTGTCGAGGCGATGAACCTCATCTAGCACGATGCGTCCGCCTCGGTGCTCCGCGAGGAACGCCTCGGGATCCTCCATCTGGCGCCGCGTCCGTGGCAGCTCGCAGTCGAAGTACTCGACACCGTCGAGGCTGTGACAGAGGAACGTCTTGCCCGCCCGCCGCACGCCGGCAAGCCAGACCACCGATCGCCTTTCCCAGGCAGCCTCGATCGCCGCGATCCAGTGCTCTCTGGTTACCATATGCGGACAGAATAGCGTTTGGTAGTACCAGATGCGAAGTCGTTCGCATCTGGTTGCCCTGCCCCCGCCCCGCCCCCCCTGTAGATTGGCCGCGTGGCCAAGGAGAGCAAGATCTGCATCATCGGCGCGGGTAGCTCCGGGCTGACGGCGTGCCAGGTGCTCGGGGCGCGGGGGGTTCGGTTCGACTGCTTCGAGAAGGGGTCGGAGATCGGGGGGAACTGGCGCTACGAGAACGACAACGGGACCTCGTCGGCCTACCGGTCGCTGCACATCAACAGCGCTCGCAAGCTGATGTCCTATAGGGCCTTCCCGATGCCGGAGGACTATCCGGACTACCCGAGCCACTGGCAGGTCGCCAAGTACTTCGACGACTACGCCGAGCGCTTCGGGCTGCGCGAGCGGATCGCCTTCAACACCGAGGTCATCTCGGCCGAGCCGGTCGAGTCCGATAGCCAGGTGCGCGGTCGAGGTTTGGACCGCTATCCGGATCAAACCTCGACCGCGCCCTGGGAGGTGACGGTCGAGGGGCCGGACGGGCGGCGGACGGAGCGCTACCGGGCGGTGCTCGTCGCCAACGGGCACCACTGGCAGCCGCGCTGGCCCGAACCGGCCTTCGCCGGCGCCGAGGACTACGAGGGCGAGCAGATGCATGTCCACCACTACCGCGAGCCGGACGTGCTGGTCGGCAAGCGGGTGCTGGTGCTCGGGATCGGCAACTCGGCCGTCGACGTCGCGGTCGAGTCCTCGCGGATCGCCGAGAAGACCTTCCTCGCGATGCGGCGCGGCGCCTGGGTGCTGCCCAAGTTCCTCGCCGGCAAGCCGATCGACGAAGCCGCGCCGCCGATCGCCAGCCGCCTGCCGATCCCCGTCCAGCGCTTCTTCTTCAACCGGATGCTGAAGACCGCCGTCGGCGCGATGACCGACTACGGCCTGCCCGAGCCCGATCACCGGCTGCTCGAGGCGCATCCGACGGTCTCCTCGGAGCTCTTGCCGCGGATCGGCCACGGCGACATCGCGGTCAAGCCCAACATCGACCGCTTCGCCGGCGATCGCACGGTGCGCTTCGCCGACGGCAGCGAGGAGCAGGTCGACCTGGTCATCTACTGCACCGGCTACCGGATCGAGTTCCCGTTCCTCGACCAGTGCGTCTTCGCCGCCGTCGACAACCGGATGCCGCTCTACCGGCGGGTCGTCTCGGTCGAGAGCCCCGGCCTCTACTTCATCGGCTTCATCCAGCCGCTGGGTCCGATCATGCCGCTGGCCGAGGCGCAGGCGGAATGGGTCGCCGACGTGCTCGCGGGCCGGGCGGCGTTACCGGTGGACGCCGAGATGCGAGAGGAGATCGCGGAGTACGACCGCTGGCTCAAGAAGCGCTTCGTCGCCTCGAAGCGGCACACCATCGAGGTCGACTTCTACCCCTACCTGCGAGAGATCCGCAAGGAGCGGAAGCGGGTGTGAGAGGGTCCGCGCCCATCCGCCGGAACCCGCTCCCTTCGGTCGCTCACAAGTTCCGTCGGACGGGCACGGACCCTCTCGGATGACCTCGCAAGCTGAGGGACACCCCGGCGCCTCTTCGCAGCTCCGGCTCCCCCCGGCACTCCATGCGGACCGCGGGGCTTGCGTGGCATGGGGCGCCAGCGGTTGGGGCCGCCGCCCGCGTCCTCCTGGGGGCTTTCGGTCTCGGGAGCTTTGCTGGCCCACCAGACGAGCCAGAGCGCGCCGAGCACCGGGATCTTCAGCACGACCAGGAGGAAGAAAATCGGTAGGAACCCGTCCATCGTCGTCAGTGTAGACGGCCGCCCGGGCTCAGATGTCGCGAACCCAGGCGGTCAGCGCTTCGACCTGGACCTCCTCGAGGCCGAGGTGCGGCTCGGTCGGGACGAGCAGCGTCGGCTCCTTGCGACCGCGCGCCCACTCGTAGCAGCTCTCGTCGAAGCTGTCGTCGATCCAGGCCAGCGGACCACCCTTGCCGTACTCGTCCAGCGGCCCCAGCTTCCAGTGGGCCGAGCCGAACCGGGCCGCGCCGTCGAAGCTCAGGTAGGGCAGCTCCGGCAGGCCGAGCAGGTTCGGCAGGTAGTCGTTCGCTTTCGCCTCCCAGCCGCTCGCCCAGACCAGGTCGTAGACCTCGCCCAGGCGCCGCAGCCGCTCGCCCGCGGCAAGCGAGATGCAGTGCACCATCCCATCGACCAGCTCGAACTTGGCTTCCGATCTATCGGGAGGCTCGTCGAAGCCGAAGAGGGAGATGACGCCGTCGACATCGACGGCGAGGATCGGCCGGCTCATGGAGCCAGGCTAGCTACCAACGGTAATGCGCGAATGCCTTGTTGGCTTGCGCCATTCTATAAATGTCGTCCTTGCGCTTCCAGGCGCCGCCCTGCTGCTGCAGCGAGTCGAGGATTTCGCTTGCAAGGCGCTCGGACATCGAGTACTCGCGGCGGTTGCGGGCGAAGTCGACGAGCCAGCGGACCGCCAGGGTGCGGGCGCGGCGCGCGGGCACCTCGACCGGCACCTGATAGGTGGCGCCGCCGACGCGGCGGGAGCGCACCTCGAGCGACGGGGTCAGCTGTTTGACCGCCGCCTCGAGCGTCTCCACGGCGTCCTCGCCGGAGCGCTCGCCGACGATCGCCAGCGCGTCGTAGACGATCCGCTCGGCGAGCGACTTCTTGCCGTCGCTCATCACCCGGTTGATCAGCTGCTGGACGAGCCGGTTGCGGTAGCGGGCATCCGGTTCGACCGGGCGGATCTGTGCGGCTGAGCGGCGCGGCACTAGCTTGCTTTGACGCCGTAGCGGGAGCGGGCCTGCTTGCGATCGGAGACTCCGGCCGCGTCGAGCGTGCCGCGCACGACCTTGTAGCGGACGCCCGGCAGGTCCTTGACCCGGCCGCCGCGGACCAGCACCACCGAGTGCTCCTGCAGGTTGTGGCCCTCGCCCGGAATGTAGGTGGTGACCTCCATCCCGTTGGTCAGGCGCACACGGGCGATCTTGCGCAGGGCCGAGTTCGGCTTCTTCGGCGTCACCGTGGCGACGCGGGTGCAGACACCGCGCCGTTGCGGCGCCGCGACCCCCTTCTTGCGCCCCTGGCCCGACTTGAGGCCCGGCGTCGTCGTCTTCTTCTTAGGCCTCTTACGACCCTTGCGAATGAGCTGGTTGGTGTTCGGCACGGCCGCGCATAGTAGCGGGCGGTCGCTTTCGGGGCGAGCACCAGCAGCATCCCGCCCAGCATCAGGCCGGCCGCGGCGGCTATCTCGGCGTAGAAGCCGTCGTAGAGGACGGCCCTCGCGCCGGCGAAGCGCGCCGCTTCGGCGCCGACCTCGTGACCCGCCGGCAGGTCGATCAGCAATGCCACGGCGAGACTGAGCAGGCCGAGCGCGAAGACGACCCGCCCGAGCCCCCGCCGGCGCTCGTTGCGCAGCGCCGCCAGCGCCAGCGCCGCCGCGAGCAGGGAGACGGGGACCAGCAGGTAGGCGTGCGCCTGTCCCGCCGTTTCGGCCCCCACGGTCGGCGCGCTCGCCGCCGGCAGCCCCGCGTAGCCGGGCTGGCCGACCTCAACCGCCCGGTAGTCGACGAACTGGGCGGCGAGCAGGCAGCCGGCGGCGGCGAGGATCGCGAGGCAGATCGCCCGCCAGGGCGTCAGCACGGCGCTCGCCCGGATCGCCGCCCGCCGGCCCAGGGCCGCGCCGCGCAGCAGCAGCCGTTCGAGCCGGCCGAGGCCGCGGAAGAGCAGCGCGCCGAGCGGGCGCAGCCGGCGCAGCAGCCGGACGGCGACGGCGCGCGCCCGGCGGGCCACCGCGAGCAGCGGCCCCCAGGCGCGTTGCAGCAGCCGATCGACGCCGCGATCGAGCCGCGCCGACACCGCTCGTATCCGCCGGCCCGCCGCTGCTATCATCGCGCGTCGCTCAGGCTTCTTCTTCGCAGTTCGCTTCGCCGGGCCCGCCAGGGCCTTTTTCATGCGCCGATCCCGGCGGCTCACAACCTCGACCCCACC
>CAWIFA010000023.1:0-121283 GCA_963835315.1 uncultured Solirubrobacterales bacterium
CCGCCCGACCGTGGTCAGGAAGTGCTCGTGCCCGGCGCGGCGGTACTCGGCCAGGTCGTGCAGCTTGCAGCCGCCGTTCTCGTAGACCAGCTCGGCCTCCTGCGAGGAGCGGAAGACCTTCGGCGCCGAGCCGTTCAGCTTGCCGCCCTTGCCCTTCTTCAGCTCCTCGTCGCGCTTCGCCAGCTCCTCGGCCGAGGGGCCGTAGGTGAGGTAGTAGATGCCGAGCACCATGTCCTGCGTCGGCGTCGCCAGCGGCGCGCCGTGGGCCGGCGAAAGGATGTTGTTGGCGGAGAGCATCAGGATCCGCGCCTCGGCCTGGGCCTCGGCGGAGAGCGGCACGTGGACCGCCATCTGGTCGCCGTCGAAGTCGGCGTTGAAGGCGTGGCAGACCAGCGGGTGGACCTGGATCGCCTTGCCCTCGACCAGGATCGGTTCGAAGGCCTGGATGCCGAGGCGGTGCAGGGTCGGCGCGCGGTTGAGCAGCACCGGGTGCTCGTGGATCACTTCCTCGAGCACGTCCCAGACCTCGGGCACCATCGACTCGACCATCTTCTTGGCCGCCTTGATGTTCTGCACCGCTTTGCGCTCGACCAGCTGGGCCATGATGAACGGCTTGAACAGCTCGAGCGCCATCAGCTTCGGCAGGCCGCACTGCTGCAGCTGCAGGCTCGGCCCGGAGACGATCACCGAGCGGCCGGAGTAGTCGACGCGCTTGCCGAGCAGGTTCTGGCGGAAGCGCCCCTGCTTGCCCTTGAGCATGTCGGAGAGCGACTTCAGCGGGCGGTTGCCCGGCCCGGTGACCGGGCGGCCGCGGCGGCCGTTGTCGAACAGCGCGTCGACCGCCTCCTGCAGCATCCGCTTCTCGTTGTTGACGATGATTTCCGGCGCCCCGAGGTCGAGCAGCCTTTTCAGCCGGTTGTTGCGGTTGATCACCCGGCGGTAGAGGTCGTTGAGGTCCGACGTCGCGAAGCGGCCGCCGTCGAGCTGGACCATCGGGCGCAGCTCCGGCGGGATCACCGGCACCGAGTCGAGGATCATCCAGTCGGGCTTGTTCTCGGAGTTGAGGAAGGCCGAGGCGACCTTCAGCCGCTTCACCGCGCGGGCCTGTTTCTGGCCTTTGGAGCTGTTGATCGTCTGCTCGAGCTCCTCGCATTCGGCCGCCAGGTCGACCTGTTCGAGCAGGTCGCGCACCGCTTCGGCGCCCATCCCGCCGCGGAAGTACTCGCCCCAGCCGAACGGCGAGCCGAAGCGGTCCTTGAGCTCGCGGAAGACAGTCTCGTCGTTGACGACGTCCTTCGGCTTCATCTCGGTGAAGATCTTCCAGACTTCGTCCATCCGCTCGATCGCCTCTTCGATGTAGGCCTCGGTGTCGGAGATCTCGGCGTCGAACGTCTTGCGCAGTTCTTTGGTCAGCTTCGCCCGCTCGTCGTCCTTCAGCTTGCGCAGCTGCGTCGCCGTCAGTTTCAGCGAGTCGGCCCAGATGTGGTCGTCGTCGTCGAATTTCTCCTGGCTGCCGTCCTCCAGGTACTTGACGCGGCGCTCGAGCGATTCGCTCAGCTCCTGCGTCCGCTTCTGCTTTTCGACCTCGTAGCCGTCGCTGACCTTCTTGACTTCTTTCTCGAGCTTGCCGAGGTCCTTGTCGCGGGCCTCGGTGTCGACCCAGGTGACCATCGAGGCGGCGAAGTAGAGGACCTTCTCGAGCTCCTTCGGCGCCATGTCGATCAGGTAGCCGATGCGGCTCGGCACGCCCTTGAAGAACCAGATGTGGGAGACCGGCGCCGCCAGGTCGACGTGGCCCATGCGCTCGCGGCGCACCTTCGAGCGCGTCACCTCGACCCCGCAGCGCTCGCAGACGATGCCCTTGTAGCGGACCCGCTTGTACTTGCCGCAGTAGCACTCCCAGTCCTTGGTCGGACCGAAGATGCGCTCGCAGAAGAGGCCGTCTTTCTCCGGCTTCAGCGTGCGGTAGTTGATCGTCTCCGGCTTGGTGACCTCGCCCCAGCTCCAGGAGCGGATCTTCTTCGAGGACGCGAGGCCGATCTCGATCGCGTCGAAGTTGTTGATGTCGATCATCCTCTAGTCCTCCACCTTCGTCTCTTCTTTGGCCTCGGCCTCGGCGCCGTCTGCGTCCCCGCCGCCGTCATCCGAGCCGCCCTCGCCCTCGGCGATCACCTGCTCCTCCTTCTCGTCGGCCGCGCCGTCGCCGTTGGCGCCCTCGGCGCGCACGCCGGTCAGGTCCATGCCGAGCTCCTCGGCGGCTTTCAGCAGGTCGTCGTCCTCCTCGGAGATTTCGACGTCGCCGCCTTCGGAGACCACGTTGGCGTCGAGCGAGAGGCTCTGGATCTCCTTCAGCAGGACTTTGAACGACTCCGGGATCGAGGGCTCGGGGATGTTCTCGCCCTTGACGATCGCCTCGTAGGCCTTGACCCGGCCGACCGTGTCGTCGGACTTGACCGTGAGCATCTCCTGCAGCGTGTAGGCGGCGCCGTAGGCCTCCAGGGCCCAGACCTCCATCTCGCCGAAGCGCTGGCCGCCGAACTGCGCCTTGCCGCCCAGCGGCTGCTGGGTGACCAGCGAGTAGGGGCCGGTCGAGCGGGCGTGGATCTTGTCGTCGACCAGGTGCAGCAGCTTGAGGATGTACATGTAGCCGACCGTGACCTTGCCCTCGTACGGCTCGCCGGTGCGGCCGTTGTAGAGCTGCATCGAGCCGGCCGCGCGGGCGCCGGCGCGGGCGCCCTTGTCGATGCCGATGTCGATGCCGCGCTCGGAGTTCTGCTCCTGCCACTCGACCAGCGCCTCGTCGACGTCCTCGACGCTGGCGCCGTCGAAGACCGAGGTCGCCACGTAGACGCGGCCGTCGCCCTCGCTCGGAGTGCGCCTGCTTGTAGGCCTCGGAGCCGTCGTCGTACCAGCCGTTGCCGGCGACCCAGCCGAGGTGCGTCTCCAGCACCTGGCCGATGTTCATCCGGCTCGGCACGCCGAGCGGGTTGAGGATCACGTCGACGGGGGTGCCGTCGGCGAGGTGCGGCATGTCCTCTTCGGGCACGATCTTCGAGATCACACCCTTGTTCCCGTGGCGGCCGGCGAGCTTGTCGCCCTCGGCGATCTTGCGCTTGGTCGCGACGTAGACGCGGACCAGGTCGTTGACGCCGGGCGGCAGGTCGTCGCCGTCGTCGCGGCTGAAGGTCAGCACGTCGATCACCACGCCGCCCTCGCCGTGCGGGACCTTCAGCGAGGTGTCGCGGACCTCGCGCGCCTTCTCCTTGAAGATCGCGCGGATCAGCTTCTCCTCGGCGGTCAGCTCGGTCTCGCCCTTCGGCGTCACCTTGCCGACCAGCAGGTCGCCGGAGATCACCTCGGCGCCGACGCGGACGATGCCGCGCTCGTCGAGGTTGCGCAGGCTCTCCTCGGAGCGGTTGGGGATGTCGCGGGTGATCTCCTCGTCGCCGAGCTTGGTCGTGCGGGCGTCGATCTCGTACTCCTCGATGTGGATCGAGGTCATTTCGTCGTCCTTGACCAGGCGCTCGGAGAGGATGATCGCGTCCTCGAAGTTGTAGCCCTCCCAGGACATGAAGGCGACCAGGCAGTTCTTGCCGAGCGCGATCTCGCCGCCCGCGGTCGAGGAGCCGTCGGCGAGCACGTCGCCCGCCTTCACCTTCTGCCCGCTGGCGACGATCGGCCGCTGGTGGATGATCGTCCCCTGGTTGGAGCGCATGAACTTGTGCAGCGGGTATTCGTCCTTCTTCGAGCTCGTGCTGACGACGATCTTGTCGGAGTCGACGTGGCTGACCTCGCCGTCGTGGGCGGCGAGGATCACGTCGCCGGTGTCGACCGCGGCGCGCCGCTCCATCCCGGTGCCGATCAGCGGCGGCTCGGGCTTCAGCAGCGGCACCGCCTGGCGCTGCATGTTGGAGCCCATCAGCGCCCGGTTGGCGTCGTCGTGCTCGAGGAAGGGGATCAGCGCCGTCGCCACCGACCAGATCTGGGTCGGCGAGACGTCCATCAGGTCGACTTCCTTGGGCGTCGCGGTCGCGTACTCCTGCTCCGCCGCGCGCACCAGCACCTGCGGGCCTTTCAGCTTCTTCGTCTCGGGGTCGACCACCGCGTTCGCCTGGGCGATGACCTTTTCCTCCTCCTGGGTGGCGTCGAGGTGGACGATCTTCGTCGCTGACGACGCCGTCCTTCACCACCCGGTAGGGGGTGGTGACGAAGCCGTGCTCGGAGATCTGCGCGAACGAGGCGAGCGAGCCGATCAGGCCGATGTTCGGGCCCTCCGGCGTCTCGATCGGGCACATCCGGCCGTAGTGGGTCGGGTGCACGTCGCGGACCTCGATCGGCGCCCGCTCACGGGTCAGACCGCCGGCGCCGAGCGCCGAGAGTTTGCGCCGGTGCGTGAGCCCGGCGAGGCTGTTGGTCTGGTCCATGAACTGCGACAGCTGCGAGGAGCCGAAGAACTCCTTCAGCGCCGCGACGACCGGGCGGATGTTGATGATCGTCTGCGGGGTGATCGCGTCGGCGTCTTCGGTCGTCAGCCGCTCGCGGACGACCCGCTCCATCCGGTAGAGGCCGATCCGGAAGGCCTCCTGGATCAGCTCGCCGACCGTGCGCAGGCGGCGGTTGCCGAAGTGCTCGTACTCGTCGAGGTGCTCGGCGACCGGCTCGCGCGGGTAGGTGACCGCCTCCGCGGCGTAGTCTTTGATCGGGTGCTCCTCGTCGATCTCCTCGGGGATCCCGAGCAGCTTCGGCAGGCTCACCAGCTCCTTGATCAGGGCGATGATGTCGTCGTGGGTGAGGACCCGGTTGTCGAGGTCGATGTCGAGGTCGAGCCGGGCGTTCAGCTTGTAGCGGCCGACCCGGGTGAGGTCGTAGCGCTTGGGGTCGAAGAAGAGCTGCTCGAGCAGCGCTTTCGCGGCGTCGACCGAGGGCGGCTCGCCCGGGCGCTGCTTTTTGAACAGCTCGATCAGCGCGCCTTCTTCGCTCGTCGTCGCCTCGGTGTCGGCGGCGATCGTGTGCTTGAGGTAGACCGAGTCGTCGAACATCTTGCAGGATCTGCTCGTCGTCGACGTAGCCCATCGCCCGCAGCAGCACCGTGACCGGCAGTTTGCGCTTGCGGTCGATGCGCACGAAGACTTTGCCTTTTTTGTCGATTTCGAGCTCCAGCCAGGAGCCGCGAGCCGGCATCAGGTTGGCGATGAAGACCTGTTTCTCCGGGTCCTTGGGCGCCATCACGTAGGCGCCGGGCGAGCGCACGAGCTGGGTGACGACGACGCGCTCGGTGCCGTTGATGATGAAGGTGCCGCGGTCGGTCATCCACGGGAAGTCGCCCATGAAGACGGCCTGCTCGCGGATCTCGCCGGTCTCCTTGTTCTGGAAGGCGACGGTCGCCGAGAGCGGCCGCGAGTAGGTCATGTCCTTCTCGCGGCACTCCTCGATCGTGTGCGGCGGCTCGTCGAACTTGAACTCGCCGAAGACGATCGCGAGGTTCCCCGTGTAGTCCTCGATCGGGGATATGTCGTCGATGGTCTCCCTCAGCCCGCCACCCTTCGCATCGGTCAGCTCTTCGAAGGAGCGACGCTGGATATCGATCAGGTGTGGGACTTCGAGGGGGGTATCTAGTCGGGAGAAACTCCTGCGGGTTACGGGGGCAGCGTTCGAACGTGCCAAAGTCGGCGACTCCTCAGGCGGTCAGAGGGACGTGGATACGGCGCAAATATTGGGCAGGGGGACACAACGGGCGCGCGACCAGGGAAGATAACAAACACCCCCGGTCGCCCGGCGGCTCGGCCGAGCCCACGGCCGAATTCCGCATTGTAGCGCGCTATTTGAGCTCGACGGTCGCGCCGGCCTCCTCGAGTTCGCCCTTGATCTTCTCGGCCTCGTCGCGCTCGATGCCCTCTTTGATCGCTTTCGGGGCCTCGTCGACGATCGCCTTGGCCTCTTTCAGGCCGAGGCCGGTGGCGGCGCGCACGACCTTGATCACGGGGACTTTCTGGCCGCCGACCTCGGTCAGCACCAGGTCGACGGTGGAGGACTCTTCGGCCCCGCCGTCGCCGTCGCCGGCGGGCGCGCCGGCAGCCGCCGGGGCCGCAGCCGCGACCGCGGTCGCCGAGACGCCGAACTCCTCCTCGAGCGCTTTGATCCGCTCGGAGAGCTCGAGCACCGAGATGCCTTTGAGCTCCTCGATCCAATCCTCAGTGGAAGTCTTCGTTGCCATTACGCCTCTTTCTCCTTTTGCTCTTGCAGCTGTTGAAGTTGGGTCGCGAGTCCCTGGACCATCGAGCCGAGGCCGCGGACCAGGCCGGTCAGCGGGCTCGCCACGACGCCGGCGAGCTGGCCGTCGAGCACTTCGCGCGCCGGCAGGCGGGCGATCGACTTGAAGCGTTCCTCGTCGAGCGCCATATCGCCCATGAAGCCGCCCTTGAAGGTCAGCACCTCGTGCTCTTTGTTGAAGGTCGAGATCGCCTTCGCCGCCTGCGCGGTGTCGCCGCGGACGAAGGTCAGCGCGGTCGGGCCGCTGAGCAGCTCGCCGAGCCGCTCCTCGCCGGCCTGCTCGGCCGCCCGTTTGGTCAGCCGGTTCTTGACGATGCGGAAGCTTGCGTCGGCCTCGCGCAGCTTGCCGCGCAGTTCGGCCGCCTGGGGGACGCTGATGCCCCGGTAGTCGACCGCGAAGATCGCCTCGGCGCCGCCGATCTCGGCAGCGATCTCCTCAATGGCTTGTCCCTTTTCTTCTCTGTTCATCTCTAACCTGCACCGGGCTTCCACTGCCGACGGGCCTAAAACCCACCTATATCGTGGGAAATCGGCCCATCGGCGGCTGCCGGTGGTCTCGGGCTGATGCGCGGCGCGCGATTCTACGCGATCGCCGGCTCTTTCGTCCGCGCGCCCGCGTCGACGTGGATCCCGGGGCCCATCGTCGTCGTCAGCGTCGCCGAGAGGATGTACTTGCCCTTCGAGGAGGACGGTTTGGCGCGCACCACCTCGTCGATCACCGCGAGGCAGTTCTCCAGCAGCTGCTGCTCGTCGAAGCTCGCCTTGCCGATCGCCAGGTGGACGATCGCCTGGCGGTCGGTCCGGTACTCGATCTTGCCGGCCTTCGACTCGCCGACCGCCTTCTCGATGTCCTCGGTGACCGTGCCGACCTTCGGGTTGGGCATCTTGCCCTGGGGTCCGAGCACGCGGCCGAGCTGGCCGACGGCTTTCATCATGTCGGGGGTCGAGATCGCGACGTCGAACCCGGTCCAGCCCTCGGAGACTTTCTCGACCAGGTCCTGGCCGCCGACGAAGTCGGCGCCGGCCGCCTCGGCGTCGCGCGCCTGCTGGCCTTCGGCGAAGACGGCGATCGTCACCTCCTTGCCGAGCCCGTGCGGCAGCGCGAGCGTGCCGCGCAGCTGCTCCTCGGCGTGGCGCACGTTGACGCCGAGCCGCAGGTGCAGCTCGACCGTCTCGTCGAAGCCGGCGCTGGCGGTCTCCTTTATGAGCGAGATCGCCTCGGCGGGCGGGTAGAGCCGCTCGCGCTGGACTTTGCCTGCCTGTTTGCGGTAGCGCTTGCCGTGGGCCATCTGAAATCTCCTATTTGACGTCGACGCCCATCGAGCGGGCGGTGCCGGCGATGATCTTCGAGGCGGCGTCGAGGTCGTTGGCGTTGAGGTCGGGCATCTTGCGCTCGGCGATCTGGCGGATCTGCTCGGGCGAGATCGTGCCGACTTTGTTCACGTGCGGCTCGCCCGAGCCCTTGGAGATGCCGATCGCTTCGCGGATCAGCACCGCGGCGGGCGGCGTCTTGGTGACGAAGTCGAAGCTGCGGTCCTCGTAGACGGTGATCTCGACCGGGATGATCGTGCCGCCCTCGCCCTGCGTCTGGGCGTTGAAGGCTTTGCAGAACTCCATGATGTTGACGCCGTGCTGGCCCAGCGCGGGGCCGACCGGCGGCGCCGGGTTGGCGTTGCCCGCCTGGATCTGCAGCTTGATGAGGGTGAGAGTTTTCTTTGCCATAAGCGGTTCGGGACAATAGCTGGAGGTCTAAATCTTCTTCACTTGGTCGTAGTTGACCTCGACCGGCGTCTCGCGGCCGAAGATCGAGACCAGCACCTTGAGTTTGGCGGCGTCCTCGTTGATCTCGGCGATCTCGCCGGAGAAGTCGGAGAGCGGGCCGTTGATGACTTTGACCGATTCGCCGACCGAGAACTGGGCCTGGGTGCGCGGGCGCTCGGCGGTCTCGCGGTGCAGCAGGCGGTCGACCTCCGGTTTGGAGAGCGGCACCGGCTTGTTGCGCGAGCCGACGAAGCCGGTCACGCCGGGGGTGTTCTTGACCAGGCCCCAGGCGTCGTCGGTCATCTCCATGTTGACCAGGACGTAGCCGGGCATCGTCCGTTTCTCCTTCGGCTCTTTCTGGCCTTCCTTGTTGAGCTCCATCACCTGCTCGGTCGGCACCACGACCTGGCGCACGTTGCGGTTCTGGGCCATCGTCTGCACCCGGTGCTCGAGGTTGTGCTTGACCTTGTTCTCGTGGCCAGAGTAGGTGTTGATCACGTACCAGCGATACAAAGTGAGTGTCCTTCTCTTAGGGGATCCCGCTAGAGGATCTGCTTGATGAGGAAGCTGAAGGCGCTGTCGAGAGCGCCGAGGTAGGTGGCGGCGACGGCGACGAAGATGATCGTCACGGCGGTCGCCTGGACGAGCGTTTCGCGGTCCGGCCACTGGACTTTGCGCAGCTCGGCCCAGCAGGAGACGAGGAAGCCGATGACGCCGCCGCGCTGGCGCTTCTCGGCCTGGGCCTGTTTCTGGCGCTTGGAGACCTGCTCGCGCTCGCGGCGCTTCTGCTCCTCGCGCTCGCGCTTTTCGGCCTGCTTGACCGCCTTCGCCTCGGCGCGCCGGGCGCTGCGGCCCTTCGGCGCGTCGGGGGTCTCGAGGTCGGCTTCGGCCGCGCCGGCGCCGATCCCGGCCTCGACCGCTTCGATCTCGGCGATGTCGCCGGAGACGCCGACCTGGGTGTCGTGCTGGGCGCGCGAGTCGGTCTTACGGCTGCCGTTGCCGCCGGAGCGCGCGCGCTCTTCGGCTTCGCGGGCGCGTTTCTCCGCCTTGCGCTGTGCGCGCGATTTGGCCATCGAGCCGCTACCGCGTCTCCTTGTGCGCCGTGTGCTTGCCGCACCAGCGGCAGTACTTGCGCAGCTCAACTCGGTCCGGCGAATTTCGCCGCGACTTGTTGGTCTGATAATTGCGCCGCTTGCAGTCTTCGCAAGCCAGCGTCACCGCGATGCGGACATCTCCGCGAGCCATGCTTCTCCTCGTTGCCGAATCGACGCCGTTACAAGAGAAAACCCCGGGCCGAGGCGCGAGGCTGCCGCGAAGAATAGCGCTCTTATAGCCCCAGCGTTTTGGCGATGATCGTGCGCTGGATCTCCGAGGTGCCGCCGTAGATGGTCGAGACCATCGTCGCGCGGACGAGGCGCTCCATGTCGTACTCGGAGGAGTAGCCGTAGCCGCCCATCAGCTGCATCCCCTCGACCGCGATCCGTTTGGCGACCTCGGTCACGTGCAGCTTGACCATCGAGGCCTCGCGCGGCAGCATGCGGCCGGGGTCCTCGTCGGTCAGCGCGGCGACCCAGCGGGTCATCAGGCGGGCCGACTCGAGCTCCGTCGCCATGTCGGCGAGCCGGTGCTGGAGCGCCTGGAAGGAGCCGATCGGGCGGCCGAACTGCTTGCGCTCCTTGACGTAGGCGAGCGCGTCGTCGAAGGCGCGCTGGCCGATCCCGAGCATCGTCGCGGCGAGGATCAGCCGCTCGACGTTGAGCCCGGCCATCAGCTGCGTCCAGGCCTGGTCGAGCTCGCCGAGCAGGGCGTCCTCGGGCGCCTCGACGTCGCTCAGGTACAGCGTGTTGGTCTCGCTCCCCCCCATCGTCTTGATCGGGACGATCTCCAGGCCCTTCGTCTCGCGCGGCAGCCAGATCATCGAGAGGCCTTCGTGCTTGTTCTCGCCCTTGGTCGTGCGGCAGACGACGAGGATGTGGTCGGCGATGTGGGCGTTGGAGATGAAGACCTTCTGCCCGTTGAGCACGAAGCCGCCGTCGACCCGCTCGGCCGAGGTGGTGAGCGAGCCGACGTCGGAGCCGGCCTCGGGCTCGGTCATCGCGATCGCCTCGACCGCGCCGCCGGCGATCCCGCCGAGGATCTCGCGCTTCTGCTCCTCGCTGCCGAAGCGCTGCGTCGCGCCGGCGACGATCAGCGTCGTCGCGTAGCCGCCGATCGGCGCCAGCCCGCGCGAGGACTCCTCCATGAACAGGCAGGCGTCGAGCATCGAGCCGCCCGAGCCGCCGTAGGCCTCCGGGATCGTCACCCCGAGCCAGCCCAGCTCGGCCATCTTCTTGTAGAGGTCGAAGCTGTGGTGCAGCTCGTAGCCGTCGGTCAGCTTCTCGCGCTGCTCCGCCGTTCCGCACTCACGCGAGCAGAAGTCGCGGATCGCCGCGACGAAGTCCTGCTGCTCGTTCGTCAGCGAGAAGTCCATGCGGCCGCGCAGGCTATCGCTCGGGCTGGCGCCCCGGCCGCTCGCCCTCGGTCACCGTGGCCAGCCGCCTGGCCTCCTCGGTTCCGACGTACGGCGTGAGGACGAACTGGACGACCTCCGGGATCACGCGGAGCAGCTCCGCGCCGCGGCCATGCTCGACGCGGTTGGCGACGATCGAGGCGACGCCGCCGGCCAGCGACCGCTCGATCGACGGCGGCAGGTCCTCCCCGTAGGGGCTCTCCACGCGGCCGCCTTCCAGCAGCCCCGCGAGGTAGGACATAAGCCGCTCGTAGCGTTCGGCGCCGTCCCGCCCGTGCTCCAGCGCCTCCACTGTCAGCAGCACCGCCGCCTCGGGGTTGGAAGCTGCGAGCTCGAGTGCGCTGCGGGTCGCGACGGTCGCCCGGCGCTCCCACGGCCCGCCCTCCGCGCAGGCCGTCTCGAGCACCACCTGCAGGCGGGCGAAGGCGGCCTCGAAGGCGGTGGCGAAATCCTCCGGCTGCTGCGCTCTCCCGTCCATCCCCCGCCCCCGCGGTCCCAACGGCTCGACCGGCCGCCGCCCCGGCGGCGACGCCTCTCCGCAATGATAAACGTCGTCGTCTCAAAAGGCGCGGCGGTGCCGGCGGAGCTAGCCGAACAGCTCTGAAAGCTCAGCTGTCAAGGCCGCTAAGCCCGGAACGAGACTCGAACTCGTGACCCCTTCCTTACCATGGAAGTGCTCTACCAACTGAGCTATCCGGGCGGATCGGCTGCGCGAACCGGTCGCTCAACCATCGCGGAGCGATGTTAGAGGGTCGAGGCGCAAGGAAGCGCGCGGCGCGGGCGCTACGCGGGAGAAAAGGGGTTTTCGACACGCACGCCGTGGTAGAGGATCGCGCTGACCAGGACACCCAGATAGAACCCGCGGGCGGTAGCACGCTCCACGCTCCTTGACGACCAGTCGCCGCACGCCGAGGGGGCGGCGGAGGACATCTGGGAAGCGTCGCGCGTGTTGCGCTACGGCAAGGCGCCCGAAGGACGGGGACTTACTCGGAGGGCGTCGCCGACCGTTCGAGGCCGAGGACGGTGGCGAGCGCCGCTTCGACCTCGGCGAGCGTCTCGGCGCTCGCCTCGCCCAGGCGGCGGAGCAGGCGGGAGCGCGCGATGCCGCGGACGCCGCGCGGGATCGCGACGGAGTCCGCGTCGATCCCGGCCTCGGGGCCGAGCTGGGGTCGCAGGGCCGAGCGCGGGAGGGAGCTGGAGAGCGGGACGACGGCGACCAGCTCGTGGTCGGCGCCGACGAGGAGGTCATCGACGGAGACGACGAGCGCCGGTCGGTTCTTGCCGGGCTCCCCGCGGCGGGCGGCGCCGAGCGAGGCCAGCCAGACCTCGCCCCGCCGGGGGTCAGTCGACGCCGTCACCAAGCGTCGCCTCCCACAGGCGGTACTCGGCCAGGGCCTCCGGATCGCCGGCCTCGGCGCGGGTCGCCTCGCGCTCGGAGCGCAGGGCCTCGGCCCGCTCGGCGCGCCGCGCGAACTCGGTCAGCAGGGAGGACAGCGAGACCCCGCGCTCACGGGCGCGGGCGGCGAGGCTGTCGCGGGTCTCGCGGGGCACGCGGATGGTCGCGGTGACGGTCACTGTAGACGGATTGTAGCGCCATAAGATGGCGATGTTGGTCTGCGCCCCGCAGGCGCCCAAGTCTCCGGCCTTCACCACACCGTGGGGACGCCGTGGGCGGCGATGCCGACCCCCTGCCGGATCGCCGATGATCGCGGACACGTGATCACCTCAAGGGAATATGTCCGCCGCGGTGACCGCCAGGACGCCGTCGGCGTCGTCGACGCGCTCGCGGGCGCAGACCGCGTAGCGCGGTTCGGCGGCCGGCCGCGGCAGCGCCGCTGCCTTTCGTTCGAGCTCGCTGCGCGCCGCGGCGCCGCTCGCCCGCTTCGACCACTTCGCCTCACCCAGCAGCACCGCCTCGCGCCGCCGGCCGGCGAGCGCCACCGCGTCGATCTCCATCGGGTCGGCGGCGCTCGTCCAGTAGGGCCCGACAGCGACGATCCCCTCGCCGAGCTCGCCGGCGGCGGCGCGGCGGCGCAGGTGGTCGCGGAACGCCTCCTCCCACGGCCCTCCCATGTGGTCGTCCAGCGAATCGAGGAGCACCGGCAGGATGCTCTCTCCCAGGCCGCGCTCGATCTCCGGCCGGTAGCGGTCGAGCACGCCGAGCCAGAAGGAGAGGAAGTTGTCGGCGAGCCGGTAGATGCGACGGCGCGTGCGCCGGCTGCTCTCGGTGACCGGGACGATCCGCTCGACCAGGCGCAGCGCCAGCAGCCGCTCAAGCGTGCGGCCCGGGTCGGCGCGCACGACCTGCTCGATCTCGTTGAACCGCGTGCGCCCGGCGGCGATCGCGTAGAGGACCTGGCGTGCGAGCTCACCGCCCTCCCCCTCGGTGGCGAGCACCAGCTGCCCCTCGGTGAGCAGCTGCCCGCCCGGCGTACAGGCGAGCCGGGCGAGGTTCGCCCCGACGCTCGTCTCCTGGTCCCACCAGCGCAGGTAGAGCGGCATGCCACCGACCAGGCCCCAGACGAGCGCCCGCTGGGGCGGGTCGAGGGCGGGGAGCATCTGCGCCGCCTCGTGGGGCCGGAACGGATGCAGCAGAAGCGACAGGTCGAGCCGCCCGTACAGCGGCGCCCGCTCCTCCTGCATCGCCTCCATGGTGCGGACCGCCGAGCCGCAGAGCAGGAGCTTCAGCCCGGTGCGGGCGCGCAGGCGATCCCAGGCCGCGCGGATCAGGGCGGGCAGCTCCGGAGAGGTTTCCTGCAGCGCGGGCATCTCGTCGAGGACGAGGAGGACCGGGTGGTCGGCCGCCGCAAGGGCGATGGATTCGAGCGCGTCGTCCCAGTCCACGAACGGGCGGGCGGCGAGGTCGCGGGACCCCCCGGCCAGCACGGGAGCGGCCGCGCGTGAGAGGGCCGCCAGCTCGGCCTCGGCCGGCCGACCGCCGCCGGTGTGGAAGACGGTCGGGCGATCGGCCGCGAAACGCTCGATCAGCGCCGTCTTGCCGACGCGGCGGCGCCCCCATACGGCGCCGAGACTCGCATCGGGGCGCGCCCACCATTCCTCCAACTGCTTCAGCTCGGCCTCGCGATTGACGAACACATCGACAAGCTTACCGACGCTGGCCGTCGGCGACAATCAGGGTCGGCGACGTTCTATGCGGGTGCCGCGCGAAGCTGAGCTGGCTCGCGTCACGGCCCCGCCCGACGATCGCGATCATGTCGATGTCCGAGCGGCGGGCGGGGTCGGTTCTCGGTCGGGTCGGCCTCGCCGCAGGCGCGCGAGCCGTAGAGCCAGACGGCGAGCAGGTCTTCACCGCGCTCGGCTTGCAGGCGGGCGATGCGCGGCGGTGGTCGGCCAACCGGCGCACGACACCACTCAGGCCAGCCAGTTCTCCACTCGCAGGTCGGGGACGCGGTCGAAGTGGCGGACGTTGGCGGTGACGAGCGTGAGGTCGCGGGCGAGGGCGATCGAGGCGATGCGCAGGTCGGGCTCGGCGAGGGGTTCGCCTGCGGACTCGAGCCGGGCGCGCAGCGAGCCGTAGGCCTCTGCGGCCGGCTCGTCGAAAGGGAGGACGGTGAGGGCACCGGCGACCAAGCCGCGCACGGCCTCGCGCAGCCGGTCGCTGCCGCGGCGCTCGGCGCCGTAGAGCAGCTCGCCGAGCGTGATCGCGGTGGTGAACTGCTCGGAGGGCGGCAGCTGGGCGAGGCGGCGGACCAGCGCCAGGTCGGGCTCGCGGCGCATCGTCGCGCTGAGCACGTCGGTGTCGAAGCAGTACACGGAGGCTCGGCGCGAGGATCAGTCGAGGTCGGGGACGGGACGGTCGGTGCTGGTCGAGCGGGCGGCGTAGATCGCGGCGACGTCGTCGTCGAGCTCGTCCCACTCGGCGAGCGCGCCGGCGAGGGTCGCGAGGCCGCGCGGGGGGTCGCGGCGCTCGAACAGCTCGGGGGCGGCTCCGGCGTTCATAGGTGGGGAATTCCTGTGATCGGATCTGGGGAGGTTTGCGTGATTACGCCCACTTCCAGGTCACGGCCGGCCGGGGAGCCGCTGCGCCAGCGGGCTGAGCCCGCGGGTTCCGGGCGGAGCGTCCGGGCGTGCGGCTGTGGCTAGGTGCTGCTGCGGTGCCGTTGCGCGGGCGGGGTTTGGCTTGCGGGTGCTGTTCAGGCGGCGGCACCGTGGGCGGTGCTTGGCGATGGGAGCGCCTCGAGGATGCTGGCGGGGAGACGGGTGCTGGCGTCCCAGACCTCGATCGCGACGAGCCTGTGGCTGGCGCGGTCGTAGTCGCGCAGGCCGCCCGGCACGCGCTCGCTGACCACGTCATCGGAGTCCCCGGTGGGGAACCAGGCGATGTCGGCGTCTGAGTCGTAATAGGCGAACATGGCTTCGACAAGGGTAGCGCCGGCCGGGGGCGGCGGCTATGAATCGAGCCTCCAGACAGAGACGATTCGCGCCGCACCCTCGTCGCCGAGGTGCGGGTGGTCGTAGATCGCCCCGAAGGCGGTTCCATCGGCGGTCTCACCGGAAACCAGCCACTCGGCGCGGCCGTCGTTGACCTCCCGCTCGGAGTGCCCCTCGGCGATCGCCCGCTCCACGTCTGAGCAATCCAGGCGACGCTGGCCGCGTCGCGCCTCGGCGTGCTCGGTCCAGACGAAGCGCTCGATATCCATGGCGCGGTCACTTTATGCGAACCCTGGCCACCTCGCTAAGGCGCGGCGCGGGCGTCTGGGGTGAGGGCAGACGCCCGGGCCGGTTGGGCACCTGATGCCTAGCGGCTGGTGCCGGCGCGCGCCGCCCGGGCGTGGCGCTTGTGGGTCCGCTTGTTGTGCTTGCGCTTTGCCTTGCGCTGCTTCGCGCACTTGACCGAGACGACCCTCGGCTTGGTCAGCTGCTTGCGGCCGTTTTGGCCGAGCAGGTTGGCGCGGGCCTTGTTTCGCTTGGGCTTGAAGCAGAGGTTCCTTGAGTTGACGATCAGGCCCTTCTTGCCCCCCTGCATCGCCAGCACGAAGCGACTCACCGCGGCGTCGGGGATGTTCGTGAAGGTGGAGCGGATGCCGCCTCCGACCGAGTCGATGCGGCTGGCCAGATTGATGTCGACGAGGCCGTGCAGAGCCACCACCATGTCGGGCAGGTTGTGGTTGGAGGAGCGGAGGAAGACAGGGCCCGAGAGCGGTTCGTCGAGCAGCGGGCTCCAGGCCCGCGCGTGCCCGTAGACGGCCCCCTTGGGGCACTGGGCGCCGTTGCCCGCGCCGGCGGCGAACTGCACCCTGGTGCAGATCGTGCGGATGTGGCCCTGGTCGAGGAAGGCCGAGTGCGGCAGGCGGACGACGGCGCGGGAGAAGTTGGCGTCGCCCTTGCGGGGTCGGACGATCGCTCGCAGCGCCGGGTGGGCGCCGCGGCGGGTGCCGCCGTAGAGCCTCAGGGCGAGGCGGGGCTCGAAGCCCAGCGCCTGGCAGCCGGCCGCCTGGTAGCGGGCGCTGCGCGCCAGCGGGGTCTCGGGCAGCGGCTGCTGGGCGGTGCCGGCGCTAAACAGGGTGGCGAGGGTCGCCGCGGGCTCACACGAGGTGGCGTTGAGGGTGAAGTCGGGGCGGTCGACGCTGACGCGCAGCTCGCGCAGGTTCAGCGGGATGCCCTTGAGGATGTGGGGGATCGGGTCCGAGGCGGCGCCGTCTACTTCGGCGAGGGCGCTGGTCGGGTTGAGGGTCAGCGCCTCGCGGACGACCACGGTGCCGGCGTCAAAGGGCCCGGCGAGGGCGGGGGTGATCGCGACCACCGAGAGCGGGTCCCCGGCGTAGGGGCCGGCGAGGTAGAGGGAGCCGGGCACGTAGGTGAGCGCGGCGCCGACGCCGGCGGCGGCGATCGTGTGGCCGATCTCAGAGGCCGCCGGGCAGGAGGGGTCAGAGCGCTCTTCGGCGCCGCCGGTGGCGCCCTGCCTGGAGGCGGCGCGGGCGATCGCGGCCTCGGGGCAGTAGGGGACGCCGGCGAGGCGGGCGAGCACGCCGGGCGGCAGGGTGGCCGAGAAGCGGCTCAGATCCGCTTCGCCGTCGCCGCGGGCGATCCGCATCTCAAAGGGGGTGTAGGAGCCGGCCTGGTCGTTTCGCCCGCCGGCTTCGAAGCCCGGCTCAAAGGGCGGGGCGCCGGTCGGGCAGGGACCGCCGCCGGGGCCGGCGGTGATCTGGAAGGGGGCGCTCTTGGAGATCGCTTCGGTGGGCCGCGCCCAGGGGGTGAGCTCGGCGCCGACCTCGTGGGTGCCGCAGGAAGGCGGGGTGATCAGCGGCGCCCGCTGGCCTTCGCGGAAGTGGAAGTCAAAGCTCGTGAAGGGGATCTGGGGGGCGTCTTTGACGGTGGTGCGCAGCTGCCCGGTGTCGGGGTCGGGGCTGACCTCGGCCGGCAGCTTCAGCAAGATCCCCCGGGCGGGGTCTTTGACGACGATGTAGAAGGCCAGGAGGGAGTCGAAGGGGTTGTGGTAGGGCTGGGCGATGTAGGCGGCGCCGGGGACGGGGTCTTCGAGCAGCGGGGTGTCGATCGAGACGGTGCCGATCTTGGCGGCGTCGGGGCAGCCCTGCCCCGGCGCGGCGGCGAGCGTTTCGCGCCCCAGGTCGGCGGGGGTGCAGACGCCGAGCCCTTCGGCGAGCGAGGGGTTGGCCGTCATCCCCTCGGGCAGGGTGACGAGCGCTTCCTTGACCGTCGACTGGGCGATCGCCCCGGGCCTGGAGCTGAGCAGGCCCTGCTGGTCGAAGGAGAGGCCGAAGTCAAGGCCGCTGGAGGAGGCGGCCTCGGCGGTGCTGGGGGCGGCGGCGACGCGCGGGTCAAAGGCGGCCGCGGGGGCGGCGCAGCCGGTGAAGCCCTGCGGGTTGGCGGCGGCGTCGTGGCTGAGCACCGAGCCCGAGTCTTCGGCCCCTTCCCAAGAGAGCGCCCGATAGGAGGTGGCGACCGGGCCGGCGCAGGAGGTCGGCAGGGTGAGGAAGGGGGTCGCGCCTGCGGGCGGGGTGCCGAAGAGGGTGACTTCGGAGCCGAGCACCTTGACCGCCTGGGAGGCGTTTCGCACCCGCGCGAGGAAGCGGAAGGGGGCTTCGGGTTCGACCGCTCCGTCGAGCACCACCGGCACCGCGCGCTGGATCCGCATGCCGACCCGTGCCGGGGAGCCGGGCGGCGGGACGAGGTTGTAGATCGGGTCGGGTTCAGAGCTGAAGGTGCCCGGTTCTTCGAACTCGGTGACGCTCTCCCCGACCTGGGTCTCGGGCGGGCACTGCGGCCCCCCGGCGGCGAGGAAGTCGGCGTTGGAGCAGGGCGGGGTCGCGGCGGGGTTGGCCACCAGGCCGGCGGGGAAGGTCACCGTGGCGTCCCTGACTTCCCCGTCGGGCTGGGCCGCGGCGCCTTCGCCGCTGTAGTTGACCTTGAAGGAGGTCTTCATCGCCTCGGGGTGAGAGCCCGCCTGGGTGGCGGCGGCGCCGCCGGGGGCTTGGAAGAAGACGTCGAAGCTGTTGAGGCCGAAGTCCGCTTGGGCGGAGGGAGCGGCGAGGCAGCTCGTGAGCAACGCAAGGCCGAGAATCAAGGCCGCACGTCCTCCGCTTCGCGTCCGGGCTACGTTCAAAAGCGAGGGTAGGCAGGTGATCATTTGGCGGCCCTCCGGTTGTTGCGCCTACAGCGCTTTGCCTTGCTGCTGTTGGCCTTGGCGCGGTGGGCGAGGCGCTGGGCGCGGCGGCGCAGGCCCCGCGCGCGGGAGGGGCTGGGCCTCGCGACCTTCCTCGCGTTGCGGCGCAGGCGGTGGGCGCGGCTGCTGAGGCCCTGGGCCTTGCGGGCGCGGGCGTCGCATTCGCGGCCGGCGGCCTGGTTGCCGGGGCCTTCGTGGGACGCGGTGCCCGGCGAGGCGTAGGGGGGCGCCGCGGGCACGCTCTGGCAGGAGTCCCCCGCACAGGTGGGCGAGGGGGTCGCTTCGGCGTAGCCGCCGTTTACGCGGGCGTCATAGATGTCGACCGAGCCGGGGTCGGCGCCGACGAGGCTCGCTTCGGTGCGAAAGAAGACGTCGTCTCCGTCCGCGGAGGCGTCGACCCACTCGGCGTCGCGCGGGCTCTTGCCCGAGGAGATCAGGTCGATGCAGCCTTCGTTCTGGGCCGAGTAGGCGGCCGAGGCGGTGCTGCAGCCCCCCGTCCCCGGCGCCTCCCACTGGTAGACGTCCTGGGCGCCGTTGGTGTCGCGGATCGAGAGCGGGTCGAGCGAGTTGAAGAAGACCCTGTGCCCGCCGGCGGCGAGCGGCCGGCGGCCGTAGAGCTGGTGCTGGTAGCCGGGGATGTATGCGGCGGCCCACAGGCCCACGTCGGCCCCGTGCGGGCGCGCGCCGCTCGGGTTGCACGAGACGCAGCGCAGCGCCGGCCCACCCGCCGCTTCGGCGTCATAGAGGTAGACCTCGCGGTCGGCTTCGCCCGAGACCGCGTCGGCGTTGTCATAGCCGGTCAGCGAGGCGGCCGAGACGAAGAGCAGCTGCCCGCCGTCGGTACCGGCGCGGGCGATGTGGTAGCGCGGCACCGCCGCCAGCGGGCTCGGGACCTGGTTGGAGGAGGGGGCGTCGGGCGCCGCCAGCGTGCCGACGAAGTCGATCTCCCCCGCCGCGCAGCTCTCGCCCTTTTCGTAGAGGTAGAGGTTGGGCGCGCCTTCCACGGCGACGTCACCCTCGCTGTTGGGCGCAGAGCTGCAGATTTCTCTGGAGGCGAAGTAGAGGCGCTCGGCGTCTTCGCTCGCCCCCGCCACGCCGAGGGTCTTGCCGGCGATCACCGCCCTGCTGCCGGTGCCCGTCGCCGGGTTGAAGGTGTATTCGTAGAGGTTGCCGACTTCCGCCGGCAGGCCGCCGACGATCGAGAAGATCGCCCGCTCCCCGTCGGCGCTCGCGGTCCAGAACTGGGCCTCGGCCGTGCCCACCGCGCCGCTCGGGGAGACCTGGAGCGTGCAGGCCTTGCCCGCTTCGCAGCCGCTCGTGCTCTGCTCCTCCTCGGCGTTGACCCGCAAGAAGAGCTTGCCGACGGCGTGTTCGCTCGATTCGCCCGCTCCCGAGGTCGCGTTCGCTCGAGGCGGTCCAGTACACCCGCCTGCCGTCCGCCGAGAGCGCCTGCTCGACCGTGTCCACGTGGCCTTCGCCGTAGCCGCCCACGAACAGGCCCGATCCCGTCCCCGCCGAGGCGCTGCCTTCCAGCGGCGTCCCGTCCGCCAGCCGGCTCACCAGTCGCAGCGGCGCCCCTTCGCACCAGAGGTAAAGCGGTCCTGGTCTTCAACTTCGGGCGCTTCGGCGGTGAGCTTTTCGTTGACCCTGAACACCGCACAGCGCCCGTCGGGCGTGACGCCCTGCAGGTCGGGGAACAGGAAGGGATACCCGGCCGGATGAGGTTCGGGCGCCGAGCTCTCCAGCCAGGCATAGCCCGGAGGCGCCGAGCAGCCCTCGCGCCGGTAGAGGTTGCGGTAGCCGAAGGCCGGGCCGGGCGTCAACGGTTCGCTGGCTTCGCCGACCAGCCAGGCCTGGCAGAGGTCTTCCGAGAAGACCTTGAACTGCGAGCTGATGAAGCCGACTTCGTTGGCGCTCCCCCCGCGCATCGGCGGGTCGATCGATTCGCTCTCCCAGCCGCCCGCGCCCCGCTTCGCGATGTACTCGGGGTAGGCGGCGCCGCCTACGGCCCCCGCGAAGGAGCTCGTCGCGGTGTATGCGAGCTTCTCGCCGCCCGGCGTGCTCACGTCGAGGCCGTCGAACCTGGGCGACGAGCGCAGGCCTTCGTAGAAGAAGGCGTCCGCGTCGCCGCCGTTTTTGTCGACCGGGCTGACCATCTCATAGGCCCGGCAGTCGGGCAGCGCGGCGGAGCCGCCGCGCAGCGCCTGGTTCGGGCAGCCGGTCTGCGTTTCGGGCGGCCGGTAGGTCGTGAAGGTGCGGTCCGCTCCGACGCTGGGGCCGCCGCCGCCGCTCTGGGCGAGAAAGCGGAAGTGGTAGGTCCTCCCCGCTTCGAGGCCTTCGATCTCGGCGTCGGCCGCCACCCCTTCGTTCAGCACCTCGGCGCTCAGCGGGGCGCCGGGAAGCAGGAGCTTTTTGCAGGGCGCCGAGGAGCAGTCCGCCGTGCCGTATTCGAGGTAGTAGCTGGCGTCGGTCCAGAAGTGGGGGTTGATCCGGGCCTCGACCGAGGCGCTGTCGGTGCCGACCGAGGCCGCGTACTGGGATTCGATCTCCGGCGCCAGTTGGGGCTGCGGGCACAGTTCGGGGTCGGGGTAGGCGTGCGCGGGGACGGCGTAGGCGCGCAGCAGGCTCACTTGTTCGCCGATCGGGCCCTGCGCCGGGTCGGAGTAGAAGAGGTCCGTGCCTTCGATCCCGCAGGCGCTGCTCGTCGCCAGGCCGGTCGAACTGCCGTTCAGCTCTTCGCCGAAGGATTCGATTTCATCGCCCGAGGCGTCGAAGCGGCGGATTTCCGCCGTGCTTGAGATGTGCGTGCCGATGTCGAGGGCGTAGACGTCGCCGTTCGCGGCTACGGCGATCGCTTTCGGGTTGTCCACCGCGAAGCTCAGCAGCGGCGCGCTCGGTTCTTCGATCGTCGGGTCCAGCTCGTGGACGTCGGGCTTGCTTTCGGCGCCGCTGCTGCGATAGGCGGCGTAGAGGTACCCCTCGGAGTCGACGGTCAGCGTGCTGATCGTCTCGCCGGGGAGCTTCACTTCGCCCTTGAAGGAGCCGGCCGTGTCGAAGCGCTGGATGCGCCCCACGTCGCCGACGTAGAGGGCGTCTTCGGGATAGACGGCTTCACCGCTGTCGACCGCGATCATGCCGCCCAGCAGAGACACCGCACCGAATTTGCCGTCGCCGGGGCCGGTGCTCCCTTCGCCGCAGATGTCGCCGTTGGCGATGTATGCGGCGGTGCAGAGGTTGCCGGGGTTCGGCGGGGCTCCGCCGCCCTGGTCGACGCCGCCGCCGATCATCCAGAGGAAGCCGACTTCGCCTTCGCCTTCGCCGGCGTTCGGATCGAACTTCTGTACGCGATGGGCGGAGTTGTCATAGACGTAGACCTCGCCGGCGGAGTCGACGGCGACGCCCTGGGGGATGTTGAGCTGACCGACCCCGGCCTTGCCTCGGGTCCCCGCTTTGCATTCGTCCCCCTTGGCCGGCACGCAGGTCTCCAGGTGCCCGCTCGCGGTGTCCTCGGGGCCCGAGGACACCACATCCCAGCCCCAGATCTTGACCAGCACACCCCAGGCGGTGAGCTCGACGATCCGCCCGCCGACCTGATCGGCGACGAAGACGTGGCCTTCGTTCGGCGCGCCTTCGGGCGCGACTGCGACGCCTTGGGCGCCGGGGGTCGTTTTACCGACCGTCGAGGTCCAGAATTCGGCCGGAGTGGCCGCCGAGGCTCCGGGCGCCAGCGCCAGGGCGGCCAGGGCGGCGACGAGCAGCGCGGCGCTCGTGGCGAGCCGCCGCCCGGCGCGCGCCGGACGGCTATGCGCGCGGGCGCCGGGGCGCCCCCTGCCAGGGCCGTGCATGCTGAAGCTTTGAGCGCGAAAATCAGTTGAACCGGCGCTGTCGCCCTCACTGCCCACCCTCTTTGCAGGTAGGTGGGCAGTGAGGGCTGCGGCGAAGCGAGAAGGGTCGGAGAGGGCTCGGGTGCGTAGGCCCCGATCCTGGCTGTTGCTCGACATCTGACTCCCCTCTCCCCTGGTCTTGATTGCGTTTGCGGTGCTGCGGTGCTCTGCGTCCCGAGAGCGGGCCCCCACCCGCCGTCGGGGCTTGTGCTTGAGGCCTCCGCCCCGGGAGCCGGATGGCTCCCGGGGCTTTGGCTTGCTTCTGTGCTGCTAGGTGGTGCTCAGGCCGCCTCCTATTCGAGCTTCGGCGTCTGCCGACGTCCGCTCCGGCGCTCCACCCCCGCGACCCACGGCTTTGGTGCCCACTCCCCTCGCCCCCGTACACCTCTGGCGGCGGCATGACGTAAATGCTGCGGCTTCGCTCCCTCCCGAAGAATCAGATTTCGACGGTCGGTCGCTCCGCCTTACGGGCGCGCTGCTTTGTCCTCGGTCGGCCCATGTAGCGCTGCTGAGGGTCCAACCCCCCGACCGCGCCCGCCTGGATGGATGACGCGCCTGGCACACTGCGCATCTCTGCGTCCTCGGGCTTGCCTTTGCCTCCAGCAAAGGCTGCGCCCTGCGTCCTTGACCTGCTTGGCCAGTCGCGCCCCCAGTCGGACCCGGCCGGGGGGTTGGACGCCTCGGCCTCCCTGCGTCCTTGCGTGGGTGGGGCTCGGTGGGCGTCTTGAAGATTTGAGTGTCGTCGGCGTTCTGCATGGCGTCTCGGTGTCTCGTGGTTCTCGTTTCTCGGCTTCTCTTGTCTCGGTGTCCTGGTTGTGGCTTGAGCCTCCGCCCCGGGGAGCCGGTCGGCTCCCCGGGGCTTTGGCTTGCTGTCCTGCGGCGGCTCTACTCCAGCGTCGCGACCAGTTCGTGGGCTGCTGCCATCGTGACTTTGCAGCTGCCGTCGGCGTCTACCGACGTCCGCTCCGGCGCTCCACCCCCGCGACCCACGGCTGCAAACCGGCGCACGGCGGCGTCCTCGGCCACGCGAATAGCTCTGCTATTCGCGTGGCCTGCGTCCTGGCCGTGCTTGGTTTTCGCTCGTGGGATGCGGTCGTGCTCGCCTCCGCGGACCTCGCCAGACGAAAAGAAAAGGAGGCGAGACGCGGTGCTCGAAGCGAGCCGTGTCGCGATGCCTCAGAAGTCTGCTGTGCTGTGCTCGATCTCATCCGGTCCTCCTCTCGTCTCAGTCGTCTTGTTGTGCTTGCGATTTCGATTTGTCGTCTTGCGTGTCGGTGGGGCCTCCGCCCCGGGCCACCTGCGTGGCCCGGGGCTCTGGCCTGTTTGCTTCGGCGGCTATTCCAGCTTCGCCACCAATGCGTGGGCTTCGTTCATCGTCACTTTGCAGCTGCCCGAGACTGCGGTTTTGGTGCCGGTGCAGGTGCCCGCGCCCGAGGTCCACTCGATCGAGCTGGTGCCCGGTGCGAGTTCCCAGTTGACGACGACTTCCTTGGCGGAGGGCTCCCCGGAGAAGAAGTCGCCCGAGGTCGAGGTGCAGTTTTCGCTGCACCACAGAAGGCCCCAGATTTTGGCCGTGCCGCCGCCTTCCTTGTCGATGCTGAGCGTCTCGGTGGGACGGTCTTCAAAGACCGCTTCGACCGTCGAGGCTTCGCTCAGCGTCATCGTGCATTCGGTCCCCGAGCAGGCCGACGCGGAGCCGGTGCCGCCGGTGAATTCCTTGAAATAGAATTCTTTGTTGGGAGCTTCGCCCGTGAGCGTGAAGCTCACCCCTTCGGGGAAGGGGATCGTGACCGTCTGGCAGCGCAGGGTGCAGGTCAGGCCGTTTTTGTTGTTGTAGATGGAGCCCAGGCCCGAGCCCGCCTTGACGATCGTCAGGGCATAGACGCGCTTGAACTTGACGCTGACTTCCTTTGCTTCAGACATCGTCACCGTGCACTGGCGGTTGCCGAAGTTGCCCGAGGGGCAGTTCTGCCATTGCTGGAAGCGGTAGCCGGCCGCCGGGGAGGCGGTCAGGGTGACTTCGGCGCCTTCTTCGAATTCAGAGGTGCATTCTTTGCCCGAGGAGCCGGTGCAGGTGATCCCGGCCGGGTTGGAGACGACCGTGCCTTCGCCTTCGTTGATTTTGAGGGTCAGGGGTTGTTCGGAGGCGGCGGCGTTGAAGGTGATGACCACCTTCGCGTCTTCGGTCGATTCGCCGGAGTGGCCGATCATGCAGTAGCTGGACGAGTTTGTGCAGGGTTCAACGGCGGCTTCGCCTTCGACGACTTCGACGTTGGCCAGTTCAGATTCCGAGCCGGGGATCATTTCGATGTAGCCGCCGGTGAAGCCCGCTCCGGACTCGTAGGTCATTTCTTCGACGCAGGTGCCGGTTTCGGGGCCCGGGGAGGCGTAGGCGCAGGAGAAGGAGGTGGGGAAAAAGCCGAAGTAGTCGCCGCCTCCCACTTCGCCTTCGCCGGTGCCGTTGATTTCGACCGTGAGGTTGCCTGGGGCGGCCTGCGCGCCAGCGACCGGAACCAGCAGCAGGGCCGCGGCGGTGGCGAGGAGCAGGGTGAGGCGGAGGCGGGAGCCTCGGCCCGAGCCCTCAGAGGGTCGCTTTGCTTTGAGTCTCACTGTGTTATCTCCCTTTTTTAGGTGCCCGCTCCTCGGACCAGTGCACACCCCTGGCGGCGGCGGGCCGGCGCGCTGCGTCGTCCTCGGTCGGTCCTCGTAGCGCTGCTACGCGAACCTCCCTGCGTCCTTGCATCGCTTGGCCCGGCGATCGCCAGGCGCGCACCCTGCTTCGAGGAGCGGGCACGTGTAGTAACGCCCGCCGGAAATCTGCCGGTGGGCCGAATTGACTTCGGCAGCGAGGCGTTGCCCTGCTGCCGGGTTAGTCGGTCAATGGGGCCGACGGGAGCAGGAGCGCTCCTGGCGGGTGCTGCGATGAAGTCTTTGGGCGCGGCGCGGTGGGACGAGTCCGTGGTGGCCGTCCGCGTGGCGTCTGCGCCAGCTCGTGCGCTTACTGCTTTGGCCGGTAGGTCGGCAGGGCGGGCTGCGCCGGGGGCGGTGAGCTGGTCGGTGGGCGCGGGGTGCGCGGGCCGCCCTGCCGACCTGCTGACATTGTGGGCCGCGCTCGCCGTCAACCCTCTCGCTGCGCTCGGGGTCGAAGCGCCGCCGCCGCGCTGCGTCGCGGCGGTGACTGCGGCGCGCCTTTGCGAGGCGGTGGGGCGGCGGCGAGCGGCACGGGGCCGATCTCCCCCGGCCAGGGAAAGAGCGCCGGAGGGGCCGTGCCGCTCGCTCCGCCCTGATTGAGAGCCCAGGGACCGATCGGAGGTCGGGCTCCCGGCGGCAGCCGCACAGGGAGAGTCGGCTGCTGCCGCAGCGGGATCGCCGAGGCGATCTTGAAGGGTGGTCCTGTCCCGTGTCGGTGCGATCTCTGTCTCTCCCTTTCCCTGTGCGGGCCGCTTCCCGGGCGGCCCTCCCTGCCTGTGCCCGTCCTGAGGGGCTGGATCGGGGTCGGCGCAAGACAAGCGCGTCTCTCGATCCCTGCGACATTGGAACAGATGCGTATCTGGAAGTCAAGGGCCCATGGTTTTACCTGCAAATAGGCGGTTTTTGAGAGTGCAGCAAGACACCCACGTTTGTGAAGTGGGTGGTCGGCTACGGGTACGACAATGGTCATGAAGCGGCACTGGCGTGACTGCCGGAGATCGGCGTTGGCGGATATCGGCGGGAGGTGGCCTGTGAGAGCCGGTCGACTACCTGGCGGCCGATCCGGCGGAAGCCGGATCGGCACGTGAGGCCGAACGCCTGCGGCGCGAGGCCCAGCAACGGGCGGGGCTGTGCGAGGCGACCACCCGCCTGGCGGCAGGGAGAGGTCTGGAAGCAACGACGATCCAACTGGCGGCGCGAAGCGCAGGGGTCGGCCAGGGGACCTACTACAAGCTCTACGAGAGCAAGGAGACCTGCCTGCGAGAGGCGTTCGAGCGGTGCGCGGACCGGGTCTTAGCGCGGGTCGCCGAGGCCGCCGCCGGGAGCGAGGGCGGCGAGGACGGCATTGAGGCCGGCCTGGCCGAGCTGCTCGATCTGCTCGCCGCGGATGCCGACGTCGCCAAGCTCCTGCTGGGCGGCATCCTGGAGGGCGACCTCTCGTGCCGGGCGGCGCGGGAACGCACCCTGGCGCGCTTCGCCGGACTGCTCGCGGCCGGCGAGCAGTCCCCACCGCGCGGCGGCCTGGCGTGGCTGGGAGCCGCGGCAATTGCCAGGACGCTGGCGCTCTGGTTCGCAGGCGACGACGCGCCGCCGAAGGCGCAGATGGTAGGTGACGTGCTAGGGCTGGCTTCGCGGGTCCGAGCAGGAACGGCGGCTGAGCAGCCGATCGTCGTCGAGAATGGGGGGGCCGAGCTAGATGGCCAATCGCTCGAGGCAACGCAGAGAACCAAGCGAGAGGCCAAGCGAGAGCGGGCCAAGCTGAACCAGCGCCAGCGCATCCTGGCGGCGATGGTGGAGTCTGCGAGGACGTGGGAGTCGCCTTCCCAGTTGACGTGGGGCGTCTCCTTGTCGTTGAGCGTGATCGCGATCGAGTTGGCGTCGGCGGCGTTCCAGCCGTCGCGCGAGCAGCCGGCCGGGCGGTAGCAGGTCATCGCGAAGACGAGCCGCTTGTAGTCGCCGTAGCTGCCGAAGGGCCAGGCGTGGTAGCCGAAGTTGGAGGTCGTGGGGGCGTAGATGCCTTCGTTGGGCGCACCCGGTCCCTGCATGAGGATGTTGTTCTGCGAGCCGTCGAAGCCTTCGCCCCAGAAGCGCTCTCGCCAGCCCAGGTTGAAGTAGCCGGGGACACGGGTCCACACGGAGACGGCGGCGATCGAGGTTCCCGACGGCGGCCACCATGAATAGCTGGCCTCGTCGGTGTTGCCCGCGGTGCCGGTCGTGTTCTCCTCGAGGCGCAGGAAGCCGCCGGTCCCGGCGGGGTCGCCGTAGGCGGTGCCGCAGTCGTCGGTGAAGTCGAAGAAGCCCGGGCGGGCTCCGAGCGTCGGGTTGCCGGAGCCGTCGGCGGCACCGCAGTAGAGGGTCTTGTAGTAGGCGGCGGGGGCGGCTCCGGCGTTCATAGGTGGGGAATTCCTGTGATCGGATCTGGGGAGGTTTGCGTAATTACGCCCATGTGGCGGCTACAACAACCCCTCGTGTGTATGGTTGCGAGGAGTTGTCTCGACCATTCGTCGAGATTCGGGCGGTGGGCTCAAGGCGGGGCCCGCCTTCTCCACCTCCGCCCACCGTCTCGCAGGTAGGTGGGCGGAGGAGGATGCGGGCAGGGCGGTGGCGTTCTCTGGCTGGTGCGCGGCGGATCGTTGGCCTACGATCTGGTCATGGCCACCCCCGAGCAGCGCTCCGCCGCAGCGGCGAACGAGGCCGTTCGGAGGCGGCGGCTGCGTGAGGACGCGCGGCGTCCGCTGAGCGTGAACCTGGCCGAGGGGATCGCGCTGAGCCACAAGCTGATGCGGTTCGCGGGAGCCGCACGGGCGCGTTGAACGAGCCGGCCTTCGACGAGCTGCTGCGGCGGCTCGCGGGGGCGGGCGTGGAGTTCGTGCTGGTCGGCGGGCTCGCGGTGAACGCCTGGGGCGTCATCCGCGGGACGAAGGATGTCGACGTCGTCATCGATCCCGACCCCGAGAACCTGAAGCTGGTCGCCGAGGTGGCGGTGGCGGCGGGCGGGCACGTGCAGCGAGGCGAGGCGCTGCTCGGGACTCCGTTCTCGATCGCGGCCGAGCTGGCGGAGGGCGAGCAGGTCGCGATCGAGACCGAGCTGGGGCGGCTGGACGTGGTGCAGGGGCTGGACGGGGTCCCGAGCTATGTGGAGCTGCGGGCGCGGGCGAGCGAGGCCGAGGTGCTGGGCGTCGCGGTGATGGTCTGCTCGGCGGACGATCTGCGGGCGATGAAGCGGGCCGCGGGCCGGACGCGCGACCTGGCCGACCTGGAGGATCTGGACGCCGCAGACCCGGACGGGGCGTAGGCCTACAGCCAGGGCGGCTGGCGCCATGCGGTCTTTCTCGACATGATCGACCAGCTTGGTATTACTTGCTAGTCTTACTAGGATGAAGGTGACGCAGAAGGGACAGGTGACGATCCCGCAGGACGTCCGGCGGGCACTCGGGATCAAGCCGGGCAGCGAGGTGCGCTTCGAGCTGGACCGCAAGGGCGCGCGGCTCGTGACCGGCGCGGAGCGGGCGCGACGTCGGGTAGCCGCGATGCGCGGCGCGGGCGACGGCACGCTCAGCACCGACGAGATCCTGGCGCTCACGCGTAGGTGAGGGCAAGCCCCGGCACCTTCGTCGACAGCAGCGTCCTGCTGGACGTCTTCACCGAGGACGAGCGCTGGCTGGAGTGGTCGGAGGCGGCGCTGGCCGAGGCGTTGGCAGAGGGGCCGCTGGTGATCGACGCGGTGGTGCTGGCCGAGGTGGCGCCGCGCTTCTCGCGGATCGAGGACCTGGAGGAGGCGCTTCCCGAAGGCCTGGTGGTCGAGGAGCTGCCGCGGGCTGCGGCCTTTCTCGCCGGGCACGCCCACGCGTCCTACCGCCGCGCCGGCGGGGCGCGGGAGCAGATCCTCGCCGACTTCCTGATCGCCTCGCATGCGGCGGTCACCGGGCGGCCGCTGCTCACGCGCGACCCGAAGCGGGTGTCGACCTATCTGCCGGGCGCCGAGCTGATCTCACCCTGAGCTGGTTGAGCATCCATGGCTTGCCATGGGGGACTTACTCGGAGGGCGTCGCCGGCCGTTCGAGGCCGAGGACGGTGGCGAGCGCCGCTTCGACCTCGGCGAGCGTCTCGGCGCTCGCCTCGCCCAGGCGGCGGAGCAGGCGGGAGCGCGCGATGCCGCGGACGCCGCGTGGGATCGCGACGGAGTCCGCGTCGATCCCGGCCTCGGGGCCGAGCTGGGGTCGCAGGGCCGAGCGCGGGAGGGAGCTGGAGAGCGGGACGACGGCGACCAGCTCGTGGTCGGCGCCGACGAGGAGGTCATCGACGGAGACGACGAGCGCCGGTCGGTTCTTGCCGGGCTCCCCGCGCCGGGCGGCGCCGAGCGAGGCCAGCCAGACCTCACCCCGCCGGGGGTCAGTCGACTCCGTCACCAAGCGTCGCCTCCCACAGGCGGTACTCGGCCAGGGCCTCCGGATCGCCGGCCTCGGCGCGGGTCGCCTCGCGCTCGGAGCGCAGGGCCTCGGCCCGCTCGGCGCGCCGCGCGAACTCGGTCAGCAGGGAGGACAGCGAGACCCCGCGCTCACGGGCGCGGGCGGCGAGGCTGTCGCGGGTCTCGCGGGGCACGCGGATGGTCGCGGTGACGGTCACTGTAGACGGATTGTAGCGCCACGGAATGGCGATGACGCAACGACCCGGCGGGAGGGCTCAGCGAAGCGCCAGAACCAGCGCGAGCGCCTCGTCCACGTCGCGCATCTCCTCGGTGTCTAACCGCCCGGAGCGATCGCCGAGGCGCCCGACGTCAAGCGCGCGCAGCTGCTCGGCCATGACACGGGTGGACTCACCTGCGACCTCGACTTCGGGCCGGAAGCTGGCGGCGAGAGCGCTGCGCGAGGTCGGCGCGACGAGCGCGGTCGAGAGACCGAGCAGGTCGTCGGCCTGCACGACGACCGCGTAGCGGGGACCGTGCTGCTCGCGACCGCTTCCCTTTGGCAGGCGCACGCGGTAGACGTCGCCGCGGGTCACTCCGGCCAGTCGGCGGAGGCGGCGTCCATGTCGGCGGCGACGCGCTCGCGTACCGCCCGGTCAACCGGGTCGGCCTCGAGGCGCGCGACCTCGGCGGCGAGACCGGAGCGCCGACGCTCGCGCTCCGCGGTCTCGGCGATCGCCTGCCGCGCGGCCTCCGCGCGAGTGATGCCACGCGTGTGGGCGATGTCCTCGAGGGCGCGGCGTCCCTCGTCGCCAAGGCGCAGCGAGAGCGGAGGGGCGGCCGATGCATGGTTCGAAGCCATGCCTGATTGTAGCTCGAAATGCGCTACGCGGGGCGGTCGAGACCGGCAGCAGCGAGAAGCCCTCGGCGAGCAGCCCCTCGGCCACCTCGAGCTTGCCGAGCGAGGCCTTGGCCGTCGGGCCCTTCTTGCCGCCCTGCATGGTCAGGCTCGGACGCGAACGGTACGATTAGGGCATGACGACGCGTGAGCAACTGCACCGCGAGGTGGACGCGCTCCCGGCCCCGCAGGTGGAGAGGGCGCGGATCGTGGTCGTGCCCGAGCCCGAGGAGGGCGGGCGGGCGACGGTACCGCTGCCCGAGGGCTGGGGTGAGACGCTGACGGGCGAGCCGATGCCCGACGTGGCGGCGGCCGTGCGGCGCTCGCGCGAAAGCCACTGAACGTGCTCGTCGTCGACTCGAGCCTGGTCGTCGAGCTGTCGATCGACAGGGTTGGCGAGGCGACAAGCGCGGCGCTGGCAGCGACGGGGAGTTGATCGCGCCGCCGTTGCTGTGGAGCGAGGTCCCGTCCGTGCTTCACTCGATGGCGTTCGGCCGTGAGATCTCTCTCGAGCTGGCCGAGCAGGGCCTGGAGCGCTTCCTGACCGGGAAGATCAAAGTCGAGGAGCGTAGGCCCGACGGCCTTGCGAAAGCCGCCTGGCAGGTATCCGAGGAATTCGGCTGGGCGATGACCTACGACGCCGAGTACGTGGCGCTGACGCGAATGCTGGACTGCCGTCTCGTGACGATCGACGGGAAGCTGCGCAAGGGCGCCGACCGGCTCGGCTTCGTGGTGACGCCGGCGGAGCTGGCGCCCGACATCTGAGCAACCCCGGCCCGGGCGCCTGGGAGAGGGCTGGCACCCGGGCCGATGCCGCAGCGGCTACCGGCGGCTGCGCCTGTGGGCGCGCTTCTTGTGGTGGCGCCCGTGGCGCTTGACGCGGTGCTTCTTGCACGCCACCGCCCGCATCAGCGGCTTGGTCACGTCGCGCTTGCCGTTCTGCCCGCCGGCGTTGACGCGGGCGCGATGCCGGCCCGCGCAGAGGTTCGTGCTGTTGACGAACAGGCCCTTCTGGCCGCCCTGCATGTCGACGATCGCCCGCGAGACCGGGGCGTCGGGGGAGTCGGCGACGATCGCCCGCAGGCGCCCGTGGGTGGAGTCGATCCGGGTCGCCAGCTCGATGTCGACGAGGCCGTGCAGGGCGAAGACGGCGTCGGGCAGGTTCTTCTCCTATGAGCGGGCGGCTCACCCGGGTCCATGCGCTCTGCAAGCAGCTGAGCGCGATCAAGGGCACCGCCGCGGGCCGTTGACCGAGTTCCCTCGCGGCCGACCCGAGCCCTGCCCGGCCTCAGGTGTCGAGGCCGGGGATCTCGTCTTCGGGAAGCTCGCCGTGGAAGGACTCGAGCTCTTCGAGATCGCGCCTGTCCTGCGGTCGATCGGCGAGGCGCTTGAAGCCGACGACGCTGCGTAGGTTGGCGAACTTTGCCGGTTCCCCAGCGACTTCTCCGTCGATGGCGTTGGCGGCGACCGTCTCGTAATCGAGTGGAGGCAGGCCACCACGCATGATGTCGACGATCCCGTGCCGGCTGCGCACGCGCAGGTGATGAGCGCCGGTGATCTCGTCGTCGCTGAGGAGCTTGTCGTCATGCAAGCGGGTCGCTTCGGCACGCGCGAGGAAGCGGCGGATCGCAGCATCGGCTTCGGGCCCGTCGGGGACCAAGAGGTCGGAATCCTTGGTGGCGCGCACGAAGCCGTTGGCGATGACGCTGAAGCCGCCGATCACGACGTATGGGAGCCCGACCGCGTTGGCGTCGGCAACGACGCCGTCGAGGTCAGGACCAGAAGGCTCGGGGTGGGACATTTCCCCCTCGAATCATCGAAGCCAGCAAGGAAACGGCCTGCTGGGAGAGCTTTTGGCCCTGGGCCACTCGCTGGGAGGGAGTAAGCGCCCGCGCGTTGCGCTGGTGGTATTCGCGCTTCTCGCGATTGAGCTCCGCCCACTCGGCCTCGTGGCCGGGCTCGAGCAGGGTCTTGCGGGATCGCGTGGCCATCGGCCCAGATGTTACGCCCGCTGACCTCGCAGCGGGTGAGTTGCAGCACTTCCACGGGCGGCCTTCAGGGGCAGGCGTCGCCCCAGGGGGCGAGCAGCAGGGCTTCGAGCTCGGGCTGCAGCTCGGGCAACCGGTGGGCTTCGCCGCGGCGCACCCGCTGGCGGAGGATCGAGGCGACGCCGCCCACCAGCGCCTCCTCGATCGCCTCCGGCACGGGGCCCGAGGCGGGCGCGGCAGAGCGGAGCCGGTCGGTCAGGAGGACGAACTCGCGGTCGTAGATCGCCGCCGAGGCCGGGAGCGCGGAGGGCGCCTCGACGAGCAGCAGATGGGCGCGCGAGGGGTTGTCGGCGAGGTAGGCGAGGAGCGCGGCCAGCGCGGCCCGCAGGCGCTCCCGGGCGTCGGGGCCGGCGCCTTCGCAGGCGGCGTCGAGCTGCTCGTGGAGCTCATCGCGGGTCGCCTCGACGGCGGCGAGGAAGATGGCTTCCTTGCCGCCGAAGAGCTCATACAGCGTCTTGCGGGCGACCCGGGCGCTGCGCGCGACGTCGCCGATCGTCATCTCTTCGTAATGCCGCTCGGCGCTGAGACCGCACATCGCGGCCAGGACCCGGCCGCGCTTGTGGCCGGCGAGAAACTCGGCGGAGAGGCGGGGACGTTCGGGGGTCATCGTTACCTGGCGACGCTCCCGACTCGTGCGACACGCCGAGGATAGCGGCGGCCCGCCGAGCCGCGCGAACGCCGCGTACCGGCGTCATACCGTGTCGGGATCGTCCTCATCTATCCGCCTCCGGCGACGCGCTCGGCCTCTTCGCGACCGAGGTCGTCTGGCGCCGTGGCGCCTACCCGGCCGCGCCCGTGCCTGCCGCGTGGCCGGCAGGGGCGCGCTTGTGGTGGCGGTGCTTCTTGCGCCTCGCCTTCCCGCACTTGATCGCGTGCATGATCGGCTTGGTCACATCGCGCCGGCCGTTCTGCCCGCCGGCGTTGACGCGGGCGCGGTGCTTGGCGGCGCAGAGGTTCGTGCTGTTGACGAAGAGGCCCTTCTGGCCGCCCTGCATGTCGACGATCGCCCGCGAGACCGGGGCGTCGGGGGAGTCGGCGACGATCGCCCGCAGGCGGCCGTGGGTGGAGTCGATCCGGGTCGCCAGCTCGATGTCGACGAGCCCGTGCAGGGCGAAGACGGCGTCGGGCAGGTTGTGGTTGGAGGAGCGCAGGTAGACGGGGCCCTGCAGCGGTTCGTCGAGCAGCGGCGTCCAGACCTTTATGTGCCCGTAGATGGAGCCTTTCGGACATTGGGAGCCGAAGCCCGCGCCGGCGGCGAACTGCACCCTGGTGCAGATCGTGCGGAAGTGGCCCTGTTCGATGAACTCCGATTTCGGGAAGGTGAGGGCGAGGCGCGAGAGGTTGGCGTCGCCGGGCCTGGGGGTGTAGACGGCGTGCAGGGCGGGGAAGCGGCCGCGCTTCGTCCCGCCCCGCAGCTTCAGGCCGAGCCGGGGCTTGAAGCCGAGACTCGCGCAGCCTGCCGCCTGGAAGCGCGTGGAGAGGTCGACCGGGTGCGGGGCCAGGGGTTCCAGGGCGGTGCCGTCGCCCCAGATCGTCGCCTGTGCCGCGAACGGTTCGCAGCTGGTCGGGTTGAGCGTGAATTCGGGCTTGTTCGCCGAGACCCGCACCTCGCGCACGTTCAGCGGGATCCCCTTGAGGATGTGGGGGATCGGGTCCGATGCCGAGCCGTCGACTTCGCCGACGTGGGTGACCGGGTTGAGCCGCAGCGCCTCCCGGACGACGATTGTGCCGGCGTCGAAGGGTCCGGCCACCGCGGGGACGATCGCCACGGCGGAGATCGGGTCGCCGTGGTAGGGGCCGGCAAGGTAGAGCTTTCCGGGGACGTAGGTGAGCTGGGAGCCGACCCCCGCGCCGCCGAGGGTGGTGCCGATCTGGCTGACCGCCGGGCAGGACGGGCTGTCCAGCTCTTCCTGGCCCCCGTGGGCGCCCTGGCGCCCACGGGCCTGGGCGATCGCCGCGTCGGAGCAGTAGGGGATGCCGGCGAGCTTCGGAACGACTCCGGGCGGCAGGACGAAGGAGAACTTCCCCATGTCCTGTTCGCCGTCAGAGCGCGTCAGGCGCATGTCGAAGGGCGTGAAGACGCCAGCCTGATCGTTCTCGCCGGCAGCTTCGAAACCCGGGTGAAACGGCGCGGCGCCCGCCGGGCAGCCGCCGCCGTTGGGCCCGCTGACGATCTGGAAGCTCGAAGTCGAGCTGACCGGGGTGCCGCCCGAGGAGGGGTAGAGCCTGGCGGCGACCTGGAAGCTGCCGCATCCCGGCGGGCTGATCAGCGGCGCCCGGCCGCCTTCGCGGAAGTGCAGGCGGAAGTGGCTGAAGGGCAGCTGGGGCATGTCTTCGGTCGTGGTGATGAGCTGGCCGGTGCGGGGGTCGGGGGCGACCCTTGCCGGCTGGATCACCGAGACGCCCAGTTCGCGGTCCTTGAGCACGATGTAGAAGGCGATCAGGCTGCCGAAGGGATTGCGGTAGGGCTCGGCGACATAGAGGGAGCCGTGCAGCACGCGGCCCGTTTCCAGCAGCGGCGTTTCGACTTCGATCGTGCCGATCTTGGAGGCTTCCGGGCAGCCGGAGCCGGGAGCCGAGGTCGAGGTCTCGCCCGCCACCTGGGCTTCGCTGCATACCTCCAGCCCTTCGGCCTGGGAGGGGTTGACGCTCATCCCGACCGGCAGGGTGACTTCGGCCTTCTCGATGTCGGCGCCCGCGGTGGCGCCTTCTTTGGCGCTGGCAATGCCTTCGTCGTGCACGTCGAGGCCGAAATCCAGGCCGGTGGCGCTCTGCGCGGCGCGGGTCGTCGGCTTGGCCGAGATCCCGGCCGAGAGGCCGAGCTTGTCGCAGCCGGTGAGCCCCTCGGCGGCCGCCGAGCCCGCCAGCCAGGCGCCCGGATGCGCCCAGGTGTCGATCGTCCAGCCGACCCGCAGCGGCCCGGCGCAGGCGCGCGGGGAGACTAGGAAGGGCTTTTCGGCGAGGCCGGCGGGGCAGCTGTCCGCGGCTTCTGAGAGCAGGCATTCGCCGCGCTGGGCGTCGTGGGCTTCGGCGGCCGGGACGCCCCACAGGGTCGTTTCGGAGGCGAAGAATTCGAGCACCTGGGAGATGTTCTCGCTCCGCGCCACGCCGACGTAGGGGGGGGATTCGGAGAGGCCGAGGTCGACCGTGACCAGGACGTTGAGGATGCGGAAGCCGATTTTGGCGACGTCGCCGGGCGGCGGTTCGAGGTTGTATACGGGGGCTTCGGCGGTGCCGATGCTGCCCAGTTCGCCGAGCTTCACGCTGGTCTCGCCGACCACGGTGGAGTCGGGGCATTCGCTGGCGTTGGAATATATGAGGTTGTGTTCTCTGTCTCCCGCCTGGGTGAGGAAGTCGGCGTTGGCGCAGGCCGGCGCCGCCCCGGGGATCGCGACGAAGCCCTGCGGGGCGCGCAGCTCCAGGTCCTTGAGCGCTTCCACGGCGTAGGTGCCGCCGCCGCGTTCCTCGGTTTCGACTCGGAAGGAGGTGGCGAAGGCGTAGGGGTGGGCGCCGGCCTGGGTTTCGGCGGACCCCCCCGGGCCTTCGAGGCTCATCTGGAAACCTTCGAGGCCGCTGAAGGCCTTCGCCGCGGCGGGCGCCGCGAGAACGGCGACGGCCGTCGCGAGAATCGCCAGCGCGAGCACTAGCCTCTTCATCAGTGAGACCCCTTTCGGTCGGCGCGGGCTCTGGCGCGGCAGCGCGTCGCGCGCTTTGACTGCCTGCGGGCGGCCGCGGTGTAGCGGACGGCCCTGCGGCGCATGGCCTGGGCGCGGTGCGGGGCGCGCGGCGCGAGCCGGCGGGAGCCGCGGCGCAGCTTCCTCGCGCGGCGCGAGAGCCAGCCGGCGCGGCGGGCGGGCCTGGTGCAGCGGGCGGCGCGCGAAGCGCCTTCCTTGACGTTGCCGGGGCCGTGGTGGGTCGCCGTGCCACCGGGACGCAGGGTCGGCGCACCCGACGGGCTCTGGCAGGCTTCGCCTTCGCACTCGGCCGGCGGCGAGGCCGGCCCAGGCAGGCCACCGCCGACGCGGGCGTCGTAGACGTCGACGAGGCCGTAGTCCCAGGGGACGAGGCTCGCCAGGGTGCCGACGAAGACGTCGTTCCCCGAGGCGGAGGCGTCGCGGAATTCGGTGTCGCGCGGGCTCGTGCCCGAGGAGATCAGGTCGACGCAGCCGCCGTTCAGGGCGCTGAAGGAGGGCGAGGATTCGGTGCAGGAGCCCTCCCCGGGCGCCTCCCACTGGTAGACGTCGGCGGCGCCGTTGCTGTCCCGCGGGCTGAGCACGTCGGCGGAGGTGAAGAAGAGGCGCCTGCCGTCGGCCGAGAGGACGCGGGGGGCGTAGAGGGTGTTCTCGGCGATCGGGATCATGCCGGCCACCCAGATGCCCGCGGCAAAGTAATGGTGCATGAAGGGCAGGTCGGTCAGTTCGCGCCCCGCCGGCCGCCCGCCGCTCGGATTGCAGGAGGCGCACACGAGCGTCCCCTTCCCGCCGTTCGCGCTCGCGTGATAAAGGTAGGCCTCGAAGTCCGCCTGGCCGCTGTTTCGGTCGGTGTTGTCGTAGCCGGTCGGCGCGGGGACGCCTTCGGCGGCCCCCGAGGCCGGGCCGGCGAGCGAGTCGAAGACGAGCTGCGCCCCGTCGGCGCTGGTGCGGGCGGCGTGGTTGACCGGAAACGACTCGAGCGGTCCGAATCCGCTAGCGCCCTGGACCAGATCGCCCTCCGCCAGGGTCGCCACGAACGTCGCGCCGGCGCCCGCCCGGCGCAGGTAGAGGTTGGCCCTGTCGGCGATCGCTTCGGCGCCCTCGCTGTTGGCGCCGCTCGCGGGCAGCGCTTCGCGGGAGGCGAAGTAGACGGCGGTAGCGTCTTCGGACATCCCCGCCACGCCGAGCGCCTGGCCCGCGATCGGGCTGGTTTCGCGGCTCGCCGTGACGTATTCGTAGAGGTCCACGCCGACGCTGAAGATCGCCCGCGAGCCGTCGGCGGCGGCGCCCCAGAACTGGGCGCCGGCTTCGCCGCTCTCAGCTTCGCCCGCTTCGGAGACCGCCAGCGTGCAGGGCGCTCCCGCGCTCGCGCAGCCCGGGCTCTCGGGGCCGTCGCCGAGCGGGTTCTCGCGCAGGTAGATCGGCCCGGGGCCATTTTCGGCTTCGGTCCAGAAGACCTTCGTGCCATCGGCGGAGATCGCGTGCGCGAGGCTCGCCGAGCGGTTCTGTCCCGAGCCAGGGTTGAAGGTGCCGGCGGTGCAGCCGACAGCGCTCGCCGAGCCGTCCGGGCGCACGCAGGCAAAGCGCGTCCCGGCGGGGCCCTGCGCGTAGAGCTGTCTCTTGCCTTCCAGCGCCGCCGGGGCGCCGGTGTCGGGGAGGGTCGAGGTGGTGAGGTAGATCGCCGTCTGACCGTCGGGCGAGGCGCCCTGCAGTTCGGGGGCGGGGCCGACTTCCAACGCGGTTTCGGCCGGGGCGATCGTGGTCAGGGCCTCATAGCTGCGCCCCCCGCATTCGGAGTCGGTGCGGCGGTAGAGGTTGAACCAGCCCGCGCGCGCATCCCTGGACAGAGGTGGTTCGGCGACGGTGCGCTCCCAGGCCTGGCAGAGGTCGGGCGAGAAGGCTTTGAATTCGGTGTCGAGCTGGCTGGCGGCCTTCTCGATCGCCGTGCTCCTGGGCGGGTCGATCGAGTGGGTGACCCATTCGCCGGCGGCGGCGTCGCGGTGGGCGATGTACTGGGAGACGTAGGGGCTGGAGGCGGGGTCGGCGAAGGCGTGGGAGGAGCCATAGGCGAGCTTGTCGCCCGATTCCGAGCTCTCTTCGAGGGCGGCCTTTAGAAGGCTCGTGCCTTCCGTGGGCGAGACCACGTCGGCGTTGCCTTTCTGCAGCGGGCTGACCAGCTCATAGGCGCGGCAGTCGGGTAGGTAGGCGGCGGCGCCCGAGCGGCGGGATTCGTTGGCGCAGCCGCCTTCTGGCGCGGGGACGGCGAAGGTGGCGAGGCTGCGGTCTTCCCCCCTGGCTTCGCCGGTCCCGGGCAGCGAGGGGTCGGTGTTCTCGGCCGTGAAGCGCCAGTGGTAGGTCGCGTGGGGGGTGAGGCCCGAGAGCCGCACGGTGACCGTGTGGAAGGCGCCGTCGGAGAAGCCGAGCGGCTTGGCGGCGCTGCTGTGGCCGTAGGCCTGCGTCGTCCCGTACTCGACCCGGTAGCTGGTCGGGAAGCCGCGCGGCTGCACCCGCGCGCGCAGCAGCGCTTCGCTGGCGGTGACTTCGAGGATCGCCTCGGCTTCGATCGCCGGCGGGCCCGGGGTGAAGAATTCGCGATCCGCCCCTGCGGAGGCGCCGACGGGGTTGGACGCGAGGAGGCGGTAGTGGTAGGGGGAGCCGGGGGCGAGGCCCGAGAGGTCGAGGTGGACGGGCGCCGGTTCCCTGCCGGCGCCGATCTCGCCCGTGCTCTCCACGCACGGTTCGACGTGTTCATAGGAGGCGCCGGCCAGGCCCCATTCGAAGCTGCAGCTTTCCAGTTCGCTTCCGTTGGGGGTGACTGTGCCGTTGAGCGTGGCGGCGGTCTCGGCGAGGCCGGAGATCTCGCCGGTGACGGCGCCCGGTTCGGCGAGCCGGGCGAAGGTTTCGATCCGCTGCAAACCCCCGCTGTACGCCTGGGCGACGTAGAGGTCGCCCGTGGCGGGGTTGGCGGCGATGCCGGCGGCGGGCGTCGCCGTCGCCACGAGCGGCGCGCGGGAGAGCAGCTTCGCTTCGCTCGCGCCCGAGGCGTCGTATTCGTCGACGTAGGGTTCGTCCTGGCGGTCGACGAAGAGGCGCCCGTCGGCGGGGTCGACGGCGGCGGCGGCGTTTCTGCCCGGGGCCGCCACGTAGCGCACGGCGCCGCTGGCGGCGTCGAGCTTGCTCACCGGGCCGCCGGTCACGCCGCCGGAGCCGAAGGCGCTGACCGCGAACAGCGCCCCTTCGCTGGGGCCGGCGCCGGCGGCGAGCGCGCAGGGCTGGGAGACCGAGCTGAAGTTGGCGACGCTGGTCGCTGCGAAGGGCGGGCCGGCGGCGACCGAGTACTTGTGGATCTTCACTTCGTCGGCGACGTAGAGGCTGCCGGACGGGCCGACCGCGACCCCGCACACCCGGCCGAGCGCCTTTTCGGCGCCTTCGGCCGCCGGGCCGTCCTTGAACTCGGCGATCCGGCCGAGGTAGCCGCCGCCGGGGCCGAAGACGTCGACCGCCCCCTGGGTGCTGGAGATCCCGTGCTTCTGGGTGATGTAGATGTCGCCGCCGGTTGCGGTCGCCGATTCGTCGACGGCGATCGCGCCCGATGGTTCCAATGCCTTGGGCGCTTCGTCGCAAGAGGAAGGTTCTTCGGCGCAGGGCAGCCCGCCGTAGCCCCTCTGGCCGTCGATCACGTTTTCGCCGCCGAGGGCCGAGAAGGGAGCCGGTTCGCCTTCCTCGTCGAAGCGGAACAGGCCGATCCGGTGGCCGCGCTGCAGCTCGCTGACATCGCAGGTCGCGTTCGTGCCGCTGAGGCCGGCGGGGTCGCAGGAGATCAGCGGCAGGGGGCGGGTTTGGAGGGCGCCGGTGAAGGTGATCGCCTGGGGGAAGCCGGGCTTGGTGGCGCTGCCGCCGCCGCTGGGGTCGACCCCGACGTTGCGGGCGCCGATCGCCGGCAGCGCTTCGAGCACTCTCTGCGTCGTGCGGGGCGCCGCCGCCGCCGAGGATGCCGGCAGGTCGGCTTCGAGGTCGGTCGAGGTCCCGGAGGCGCTCGGCGGGCGGTCGAGTGTAAAGCTGCCGGCGCCTTCGTCGACCGCGGTGACCAGGGTGCCGGGGAGGATTCCCGTGCCCGAGAGCTGCTCGCCGACGGTGGGCGCGCCGGAGGTGGTGTGCATCGCGCTCGCTTCGAGCGAGCCGGCGTACAGGCTCGCGCCGGCGGCTGTCTGGGTCGGCAGCTTGGAGATCGTGAGGCTGGTGGGCGAGGCGCAGGAGGGGGAGCAGGATTCGACCGTGGTCTTGGTCTGGAGGCCGGCGGCCCAGATCGCGTCGCCTTCGGCGAAGAGACCGCCGGTGAGGCCGGTGAGCTGGGGGGAGCCAGCGCGGAGGTCGGAGTAGTTCCCGCGGGCGACGTAGTCGGAGATGGTGAGCTCGGTGGCGCCGGCGCCGCAGGAGGGCGAGCAAGAGACGATCGTCGCGCCGGGCGGGATGCCTTTGACTTCGGCGTCTTCGATCGTCTCCCCGACTTGGAAGGCGCCGCTTTCGGTCGCTATGTCTTCGATCGTCGTGCCCGGGCTGTGCACCGCCCGGCCGCTCGCGGTCTGAGTCGCGGGCGCCGAGAGGGTCAGTTCGGTGGCCGAGGTCGAGCAGGAGGGCGAGCAGGAGACGATCGTCGCGCCGGGCGGGATGCCTTCGGCTTCGATCGGCGCGCCCGCTTCGGGGGCGCCGATAATGACCGCGAGCCCGCTGACGACGGTCGAGCCACTGCTCAGATTGCCGGGGCCCCAGAGGGCGAAATTCGCGAAGCCTTTGCCGGAGGCGCTGTAGCGCTGGAAGTCCCCCGTGCCCGCTTCGCGGCCGGCGAGCGTCGCTTCGCCTTGCCAACCGGTCTTTTCGCCTTCGAATTCGAGCGCGTAGGTGCCGCCGAGTTCGGAGTCGGCTTCGATCGTCAGTTCCTGGGTCTCGTTGGCGGGGCCGCTGTTGAAGGCCAGCAGGTCGCCGGCGCGGCCGTCGAAGGCGAGGGATCTGAGGCCCGGAGAACCGCCGGAGAACAGCTGTTCGTGGGCGGGGCCGAAGTAGCCCTGGAAGGGGCGTTCGAGGGTGGCGGCGGAGGCGGAGCTGGAAGCCAGAGCGAGACAGAAGAGCGCTGCGGCGCAGAGGGCGAGCGACGTGCGCGCGACCCTGCTGTGTGAAGTCTTTCGGTGTCCCATCTGCTCGTTCCTCTCCCTGTGGTATCCCGTGGTCTGCCTCTGCGCCTTCCCCCTCGGAAGGCGGTGGTGCTCGGGCCTCCGCCCCGGGGAGCCTGTGCTCCCCGGGGCTTCGGCTTGCTTCTCTGCTGCGTTGCTCGTTCAGGCGACTCCTATTCGAGCGTCGCGGTCAGTTCTTTGGCCGCGTCCGTGGTCACCTTGCAGCTGCCTTTGCCTTCGTTGGCTTCGGTCCTGGTGAAGGTGCCGGTGCAGGTGTCGGTGCCCGAGGCGCCGCTCCATGCGATCGAGTTGGTGCCCGGTGCGAGTTCCCAGCGGACCACGACTTCCTTGGCGGAGGGCTGCCCCGAGAAGAAGTCGCCCGAGGTCGAGGTGCAGTTTTCGCTGCACCACAGCAGGCCCCAGATTTTGGCCGTGCCGCCGCCTTCCTTGTCGATGCTGAGGTTGGCCGTGGGACGGTCTTCGAAGACCGCTTCGACCGTCGAGGCTTCGCTCAGCGTCATCGTGCATTCGATCCCCGAGCAGGCCGACGCGGAGCCGGTGCCCCCGGTGAATTCCTTGAAATAGAATTCCGCGTTGGGCGCCTGGCCGCTGAGCGTGAAGCTCACCCCTTCGGGGAAGGGGATCGTGACCGTCTGGCAGCGCAGGGTGCAGGTCAGGCCGTTTTTGTTGTTGTAGACGGAGCCCAGGCCCGAGCCCGCCTTGACGATCGTCAGGTCGTAGACGCGCTTGAACTTGACGCCGACTTCTTTGGCTTCAGACATCGTCACCGTGCACTGGCGGTTACCGAAGTTGCCCGAGGGGCAGGTCTGCCATTGCTGGAAGCGGTAGCCGGCCGCCGGGGAGGCGGTCAGGGTGACTTCTTCGCCTTCGGGGAATTCTTCGGTGCATTCGGTCCCCGAGGAGCCGGTGCATTCGAGGCCCGCGGGGTTGGAGACGACCGTGCCTTCGCCTTCGTTGATTTTGAGGGTTAGGGGCTCGGTGGAGGCGGTGGCGTTGAAGACGGCGGTGACTTTGGTGCTTGCGCTTTCTTCCGTGGCATGGAGGCGGCAGCTGCCTTCGCTTCCCGGCAGGACAAACCCCTTGCCACCGTTCAGTTCGCAATATGAGGTGCCTTCGGCGTCGTTTTCTTCGACGATCCATTCGACGAATTCCGAGCCCGGCGCAGCGTGCGCCTCCAGGACCTCTTCGTAGTGCGCTCCTTCTTCTTCACTGAACCTCAGTTCGTTTTCACAGACACCGGTTGCGGGTCCAGGCGATTCGTAGCTGCATTCCATCGGCGGAATGCCGGTCCTGCCACTAAGGTTGTTGACTTCGCCGCTACCGGTGCCTTCGATGTTGACCGTGCCGGTCGGGTTGGCGAAGGCCTGAGCGGCCGGAACGAGCATCAGCGCCGCCAGCGCGGCGAGCAAGATGGTTATTCGTTTCACTGCTTATCTCCCTTTGTGTAGTAACGCCCGCCGGGATTGGCCCGGCCGGCCGGATTGACGACGGCCGCGGGGTCCCGCCCCGCGGCCGAGCTGGTTGATCAATGGGGCCGACGGGAGCAAGAGCGCCTCCGGCGGGTGTTGCGGTGAAGTCCGTGTCACTGCGGGTCTCTCTCCCTTTCCCTGTGTGGGCCGCTTCCCGGGCGGCCCTCCCTGCTTTTCCCTGCTCGTCTCGTCTCTCGGATCGAGCGTGTCGGTCTTTGGGTACCGGCGTGTTGGGAACAATAAGGAACGCCGATGTGTATGTCAAGGGTTGTGCTTGGTATACCGCGCTGTCTGGCCGGTTTTCGGCTGCCTGGAGCGGTTAGCGCCGGCTGCGTTTTTTCAGCGAGCGAGGCCGCCGAGAAGGCGAGCATCGAGGCCGTCCCGCGGGGACGGACGGCGTAATGGCGCCGGCGGATGCGCGCCGGCTCAGTGTCCGGGGGCTACCGGCTGTGGCGCCGGGCGACGCTGCTGCGCGCCAGCCGGGCGTGGCGCCCGGAATGCGACCGCCGGCCGTGGTGGCCGTGATGGGACGAGTGGCCGTGGTGGCCGTGGTGGCCGTGGTGGCCGTGGTGGCCGTGGTGGCCGTGGTGGCCGTGGTGGCCGTGGTGGCCGTGGTGGCCGTGGTGGCGCGGATGCGCGTGGAAGATTGCAGTCACCGTGGTGTTGTGCTCGATCGTCACTTCACAGGCACCGGTGCCCGAGCAGCCGGCTCCCGCCCAGCCGTCGAAGCTGGAGCCGGAGGCGGCGGAGGCGGTCAGGGTGACTTTCGTCCCCTCTTCATAGTCGGCCTGGCAGGTCGCGCCGCAGGCGATTCCGGCCGGGGAGCTCGTGACCGTGCCGTCCCCGTTGCCGCCCTTGTTCACCTTCAGCCGGTGCGAGGGGCAGTAGGGGGACGTGCACCCGTGCGCCGGAGCCGGCGCCGCAAACGCCAGCGCCATCAGGGCGACCGCCCCGGCCAGCAGCATAAACATTCCCGTTCGCATCACGAGAGCCAAACCGTACCAGAACCGGCGCCGACAGCGTGCCCGGCCATCAGTTGGCTCCGCGGCGGCGCAGGACGACCGGGATCGTGCGGACGAGCAGCTTCAGGTCATGCCAGAGCGACCAGCCGGCGACGTAGGCGTAGTCGACCTCGAGCATCTCGCTGAAGGGGATGTCGTTGCGGCCCAGCACCTGCCAGTAGCCGGTGATCCCGGGCACAAGGTCGAGCCGGTGGCGGTGCCGGCCGTGCACGTTGCGGTCGTCGCGCTCAGGAAGCGGCCGCGGGCCGACCATGCTCATCTCGCCGCGCAGCACGTTCCACAGCTGCGGCAGCTCGTCGATGCTGTTGCGGCGCAGGAAGCGCCCGACGCGGGTGACCCGCGGGTCGCTGTCCATCACCAGCCAGTCGGGGTCGACGCTGCGCGCCATCAACTCGTCGTCCATTCGGTCGGCCCCGGGCACCATGGTGCGGAACTTGAACAGCTGGAAGCGCCTGTCGTCCTTGCCGACGCGGGTCTGTCTGTAGATGATTCCGCCGCGGGAGTCGAGCGCAACGGCGAGCGCGGCGAGCGCCATCAGCGGCGCCAGAGCGACCAGCAGCGTCGCCGCGACCAGCAGGTCGAGGCCGCGCTTGACCAGCGCCGAGGTGCGCGAGAACACCGGCGGGTGGCAGGTGAGCACGCCCATCCCCTCGAGGTGGTTGAGGTCGACCCCCGGGGGCAAGAGCCCCTGGGCGCCGGGGAAGTAACCGAAGCGGACGCTCTCGCGGTGGCAGGCGCGCATCAATTCGACGACCCGCTCCTGGGGCAGGTACTCGGCGTCGAGGCGGACGATGACGTGGTCGACCTGGCCCGAGCCGACCAGGTCCTCTACCGCGTCGAGCTCGGCCGCGAGCGAGAGCCCGGCGCCCTCGCCGGCGCCTTCGGTCACCGCGCCCACCAGCTCCATCTCGTACTCCGGGTGGCGCCGCAGCTTGCGGTCCAGGCTCATCACGTCGCCCGGCGGGGCGATCGCGAAGACCCGCTCCGGGCCGTTGAGGCGAACGTTGACCATCCGGGTCGCGACCCGCAGGGTGGCGACAAGGGGCAGCGCCAGCAGGCCGAAGATCACCACCTCCTCGAAGGCGAGCCGCTGCGGCGGGACGAGCTTGTAGGCGAGCCAGAGCCCGAGCGTGCCGATGACCAGCGCGTGCAACAGCGAACCGGCATCGTCGAGGTGGGTCGGCTCGAACTGGCGGACGGGGCGGCGGTAGAGGCCGTAGGCGCGGAAGACGAGCGCCCACAGCGGCAGCGTCGGCAGGATCCAGAGCGCGTCGGCGAGCGGCGCGCCGCGTCGGCCGGCGATCAGCAGCGCCAGGGCCAGCGCCAGCGTGACGCCGAGCAGGTCGGCGACGAGCAGCGCCCGCCGCAGGGCGAAGTCGCGGTCGCGATGGCGCGTGCGGACGACGCGGCGCGGCGCGGCGAGCGGGATCGACGGCGCCGGCTCGGCGGCGGGCGGCAGCGCACCCGCCGCCCGCCCCACCGGCGACCGCAGGCCATCTGCGACCGCTTCGGCGTCGGTCACCTTTTCCCCCTGCACTGCCGAACCGCCACGGACACCAAGCTCTCCTCCTGGGACCCAGTCTTGGGTACCGCCCTGTGTATCAAGTACGGACTTGTGTATCACGGATCACGAGTTCCGTCCATACCCGATAGGCGTCCATACCCAGTAGTAGTGATCGTGCTGAGGGCGGCGAGCCCTCCGCACATGAGACCGGCTCAGCCGAAGGGCGGCTGGTGGAAGCCCGGGACGGGGCGCAGCGAGAAGGGCAGCGAGGCTTCGCCCCGGTAGACGGCGCGCACGGCGCCGTGCCTGTGGCGGCCATAGGCCGACGTCAGCGCGCCGCGGAAGACGCCGCCGCGGCCGGCGCGGAGGGCGGCGACGCCGAGCCAGCGCCCGCCGCGGCGGAGCTCGATCGCGACCGCGCCGGGGCCGCTGTTCGGCGTGCGCCCCCAGAAGCGGATCGCGCCCCCACCGGCGTAGGCGACGAAGGGGAAGCGGAAGGCGTAGAGCTGGCGCTTGGGCCGGTCTTCGGCGAGCGTCGCGCCGCGAAAGTAGAGGCCGGACTGGAAGGTCTCGCTGAACGGCAGGTTGGGATTCGGCGCCTGATCGCGCAGGCTGAACCAGAAGAAGCGGCGCACGCCGGCGCGCCAGGCGGTGTGCAGCGCCTCGGCCGTCCAGCGGGCGAGGATCGGTATCGGCAGCCCGCCGGGGTCGGGCGGGTCGGAGTCCCAGGAGAACTCGGTCGCCCAGAGCGGCGTGCGGGGGAAGGCGCCCGCGATCCGGCCGGCTTCGTCGGCGGCGCGCAGTAGCCGCTGCAGCTTCGGCAGGTCGGCGAGCTGGACGTCGTCGGCGTGCCCGTGGTGGCCCGGGCCGCCGGTGGTGTAGGGATGGATGTCGAAGATGTCGAAGTGGACGCCGCCCTCGCAGCCGCGGCCGGCCGGCCGCGGCCGGTGCCGGCCGCGCATGCAGAGCAGCAGGCGGGCGAAGCGCAGCGGCCCGAGCGTGTAGCGCGACACGGCCACCGGGCCGAGGCCCGCGGCGAGGACGAGGTCCGAGCGGTCGACCCGCTTGACGGCGAAGTAGAAGGCGTCGAGCAGCCGCCGGTAGAGCGCCGGGGAGACCGGCCGCCTGCCGCCCTCCAGCTGCGGTTCGAAGAAGAGGTTGAGGTTGGGCTCGTTCAGCGCCTGCCAGAAGCGCACCCGCGGCAGCCCCGCGAAGCGACCGCTGTAGCGGCGCGCCGCGGCGGTGGCGAAGGCGGCGAGCGCCGCCGGGTCGGGGCGGCAGACGGCCAGCAGCCGGCTTTCCGCGGCCTCGCATCCCTGTGCCCAGCTCGGCGCCGAGGCGACGTCCAGCACCGGCGTCAGCCCGGCGGCGACGGCGTTCGTCACCCAGGTGTCCAGCCAGCCCCAGTCGTAGTTCGGGTCGGCCGGATCTTCGGGATTCCAGCTCGCCGGCTCGCGGCGCGGCGCGATCTCGCGCCAGCGAGCGATCGCCTGCACCAGTCGTGCCCCGGCCGCCCTCACCTGGCGAAACGCCGGCGGCTCGTTCGGCTCCAGATAGGAGACACCGGTGGAGAGGGAGGGGGTCGCCCTCGCCGCTGCGGCTCCGACGGCCGGCGCCACGAGAGCCGAGAGCACCAGGGGGAGGATCAGCAAGGAGCGTTTCATCGACAGCGAGGCTAAACAGTCGCTTGGATGACCGGGGACCGCGGCAGAGACAGATGTCGTCCGCCGGCGCTGTTAAGCATTGCCCAATGACTCAGACGACCGCTCCGCCAAATCCCCCCGATAACCAGCCCGAAGCAGACCTGGAGCGCATCCTCACGGTGCTGCGACGCCGGGCTGTCCTGATCGTCGCCTGCACGCTGCTGCTCGCCGCGGCGGCCTTCGGCTTCTCCAGACAGCAGACGAAGCAATACACGGCGACCGCGTCGATCGTCTTCAGTAGCGACCAGCTGGGCCAGCAGGTCGCCGGCCTGCAGCCGGTCAACCCCGGCGAACGCGCCGCGGAGCAGAGCACCAGGGTGAAACTGCTCGAACTGGGAACCACCGCAGCGCGCGCGGCGAAGCGGCTCGGCCACGGCTTCACTCCGGGCAAGGTGAAGAGCAACGTCTCGATCGCCCCGCAGGGCGAATCGAACGTGGTCGACGTCGCCGCCACGACGACCTCGCCGAAGCGCTCGGCGCGGCTCGCCAACGCCTACGCGCACAGCTTCGTCGCCGCTCAGATCGCTTCGAACACCAGGTACTTCGCGAGCGCCAGGAAGCTGGTCGAACAGCAGTACGAAGCGCTCACCTACGAAGAGCGCGAAGAACCGCAGGGGCTGGCGCTGCTGAACCGGATCCAGTCGCTGGCGATCCTCGCCGAGCTGAAGAGCGGCGAAGCGAAGGTGCTCCAGACCGCGTCGGCGCCGACCTCCCCCAGCTCGCCAAAGATCAGCCGCAACACGGTCCTCGGCGCGCTGCTGGGCCTGATGCTCGGCCTCGGCCTGGCGTTCCTCTTCGAGCGGCTGAACCGGCGGCTGCGCGAACCCGAGGAGGCGCAGGAGGCGTTCGGCCTGCCGCTGCTGGGCACGGTGCCGGAGAGCAGGGAGATCATGGCCTCCGCGAACGGCGCCGCGGCGGTCGAGCTGCCGTTCATGGAGAACGAGGCGTTCCGCATGCTGCGCGCCGCGCTGCGCTACTTCAACGTCGGCGAGGACATGCGCACGGTGCTGGTCACCGCCTACGACGCCGGGGTCGGCAAGAGCACGGTCGCCTGGAACCTGGCGCGGATGGCGGCGTCGTCCTCGCGCGCCGTCCTGATCGAGACCGACATGCGCAGCCCGACGATCGCCGGACAGCATGGGCTGGACGCCGGGCCGGGCCTCTCGGAGGTGCTCACCCGCCAGCTCGCGCTCGACGCTGCGATTCAGGCAAAGCCGGTCGTCGCCGAGAGCGACACCCACGGAAGCGGCGCCGAGGTACCAGCCCTGGACGTGCTCCCCGCCGGAACGCAGCCCCCCAACCCGGCCGAGCTGCTGGAGAGCGAAGCGATGGCGAAGCTGCTGGCGCAACTGCGCGAGCGCTACGAGCTGGTCGTGATCGACACGGCGCCGCTCGGCGTCGTCTCCGACTGCTTCCCGCTGCTGCGCCGCGTCGACGGGGTGGTCGCCGTGGCGCGGATGGGCCACAGCACGCGAGACTCGGTCAGCAAGATGCGCGAGCAGCTCAATCACCTCGAAGCCCCGACGCTCGGCATCGTCGCCAACGGGCTCAAGCTGGGCCGGTTCGGCAGACATCGCTATGGCTATGGCTACTACGGCAAGCCGGCGGAGCGGCGCTCCGCTGATACCGCGCGGCCGCTGCCGGCGCCCAATCCCGGCCAGGCTCCGCAGCTCGGGGGGCCGCGCCCCGAGCGCGCGTGAGGCACCCGCAGCGGTCGGGTCCGTCTCGGACCTGAAACTCGAGTAGTAGCATTCAGCTGCAATTCGGCTACTACACCCGACCTGCCGGGTCTCCCGCCGGAGCCGCCAAGCACTGCCCGATGACTCAAACGACCGCTCCGCCAAATCCCACCGATAGCCGGCCCGAGGCAGACCTGGAGCGCATCCTCTCGGTGCTGAGACGCCGCGCCGTCCTGATCGTCGCCTGCACGCTGCTGACCGGCGCGGCAGCCTTCGGCTTCTCCAAGCAGCAGACGAAGGAATACACGGCGACCGCGTCGATCGTCTTCAACAGCGATCAGCTGGGCCAGCAGGTCGCCGGCCTGCAGCCGGTCAACTCGGGCGAAGCCGCGGTCGAAAAGAGCACCAGGGTGAAGCTCCTGGAACTGGGCCCGACGGCGAAGCGCACGGCCGAGGAGATAAACCGGCAGGAAGATAAGCGCGCCAAGGCGCAGCAGAAGAAGCAGAAGCAAGAGAAGCAGAAGAAGAAACGGGGCAAGCAGGCCCAAAAGGGCGCTCGATCCGGAACCGCAATACCGAAGATCACCGCTCAAGAGGTGAGCAGCAGCATCTCGATCGCCGCGCAAGGGGAATCGAATGTGATCGACGTCTCCGCCACGACGACTTCGCCACAGCGCTCGGCGCGGCTCGCCAACACCTACGCGAGGAGCTTCGTCTCCACCCAGGTCGCTTCGAGCCAGAGGTACTTCGCCAGCGCAAGGAAGGTGGTGGAGCGGCAGTACGAAGCGCTCACGGGAGAAGAGAAGGAAGAACCGCAGGGACTGGCGCTGCTGAACAGGATCCAGTCGCTGACGATCCTCGCCAAGCTGAAGAGCGGCGAAGCGAAGGTGCTCCAGGCGGCGACGGCGCCCGCCTCTCCGAGCTCGCCCAAGGTCACCCGCAACACGGTTCTCGGCGCGATCCTCGGCCTGCTGCTCGGCCTAGGCCTGGCCTTCCTCTTCGAGCGGCTGAACCGGCGGCTGCGCAAACCCGAGGAGGCGCAGGAGGCATTCGGCCTGCCGCTGCTGGGCACGGTGCCGCAGAGCAGGGCGATCGACGCATCCAACCACGGCAGTTCGGCGGCCGAGCTGCCGTTCAGGGAGAACGAGGCGTTTCGCATGCTGCGCGCCTCGCTGCGCTACTTCAACGTCGACGACGACATGCGCACCGTGCTGGTCACCTCCCACAGCGCCGGCGTGGGCAAGAGCACTGTCGCCTGGAACCTGGCCCGGGTGTCGGCGACCGGCTCGCGCACGGTGATCGTCGAGACGGACCTGCGAAACCCGACGATCGCAAGACAGCACGGCCTCGAGCCGGGGCCCGGCCTCTCGGAGGTGCTTACGCGCCAGGTAGGGCTCGACGCGGCGGTCCAGTTCAAGGGGGTTGTCACCGAGGCCAGCGCCAACGGAACCGAAGTCGAGGAGCCGACGCTGCACGCGATCATGGCCGGCGCGCAGCCGCCCAACCCGGCGGAGCTGCTCGAGAGCGAGGCGATGGAGGAGCTGCTGGCGCAGCTGCGCGAGCGCTATACGCTGATCGTCCTCGACACAGCGCCGCTCGGCGTCGTATCCGACTGCTTCCCGTTGCTGCGCCGCGTCGACGGTGTGGTCGGCGTGGCGCGGATGGGCCGCAGCACCCGTGATTCGATCGTCCAGATGCGCGAGCAGCTCGCTCACCTCGACGCTCCGACCATCGGCATCGTCGCCAACGGGCTGAAGCTCGGCCGGCGCGGCAAGCATCGCTACGGCTACGGGTACTATGGCGATTACGGCAAGCTGGCGGAGCGTCCCGGCGCGCAGGGCGCGCAGCCGCAACCCGCCTCAGCTGTCGGTCAGCCCCCGCAACCCGGGGCGCCGGATCCCGAGCGGGCATAGAGAGCGCCCGATCGCGCCGCCCGTCTAATCTGTCGGTGTGCAGGAGGGAGACTTCGCCGCCGCCTACGACGAGCAGGTCTGGCACGTCTACGGCTTCTTCGCCTACCGCGTGGGATGCCGCGCCGACGCCGAGGACCTGACCCAGCAGACATTCGAGCGCGCGCTGCGCGCCTGGCCCCGCTACGACCCGCACCGCGCCCCGGTCGGCGCCTGGCTGCTGGCGATCGCCCGCAACCTGCTCGTCGACCACTACCGAGGCGACCCGGCGGCGTCGCAGCGGCCGCTGGAGGAGGTCGAGGAGGACCGACTGGGCAGCGAGCTGCCCGATCCCGACCTGGGCATCGACCCGGGCCTCGCCGCCGCGCTCGCGCGCCTCTCGCCCCGCGCCCGCGAGCTGATCGCGCTGCGCTTCGGCGCCGACCTGAGCGGACCGGAGATCGCCGAGCTGGCCGGCCTCAGCCTCGCCAACGTCCAGCAGATCCTCTCGCGCAGCCTGCGCCGCCTGCGCGCCGAGCTCGATCCGGTGGCGGGGCTGTAGATACGATGCCCGGCCGATGCCGGGGACGTCCAACGGGGACATACGCAGAATCGCCATTCTTGGCAGTCGTGGCTTCCCCAGCACCTACAGCGGTTATGAGACCCTGGTGCGCCATCTGGCGAGGGATTGGCCGCAACGCGGCTATGACGTGACCGTCTACTGCCGCGATCGCAGCGACGGCGGCCGGCGCTGGGAGACCGAGGGCGTGACATGCCAGTGGACCCCCGGCTACGACTCGACCAGCCTCTCCACGCTCAGCTTCGGCGCCACATCTCACGCACATGCGGCCCTGAAGCGATTCGATGCCGCACTGGTCGTCAACATCGCCAATGGCTTCTGGCTTCCGCTGCTGCGGGCCGCGCGGGTTCCAACCGCGGTGAACACGGACGGGATCGAGTGGGAGCGGGGAAAATGGGGGCCGCTGGCCCGTCGGACGTTCCTCGCCGGCGCGCGGATGGCGAGCCGGCACGCGGATGTCCTGATCGCCGACTCGCAGGCGATTGCCGCGATCTGGCGAGAGAAATTCGGCGTCGACTCGATCTTCGTGCCCTACGGAGCGCCGGTCGAGCACGGCGTCGACTCGGGGAGGGTTCGCGCGCTCGGCATCGAGCCCGGCAAGTACGTCCTCGCGGTCGCCCGCCTGATCCCGGAGAACAACGTCGATCTTCTCCTCGACGCGCTCGACGCGGCTGGGGTGCAGCGGCCCGAAGCGGTGGTCGTCGGCTCGGCCACCCGCGCCACCGATCTAGAGAAGAGGCTGAGCGAGCTGGACCGGCAGGGTCGGCTGCGCTGGCTGGGGCACGTCAGCGACCAGGACCTGCTGCTCGAGCTCTGGGCGAATGCGGGGGTGTACGTCCACGGGCACTCCGCCGGCGGGACCAATCCATCCCTTCTGCAGGCGCTGGGCGCCGGCGCCCCGACCCTCGCGCTCGACACCCCTTTCAACCGGGAGGTTCTCGGAGAGGACGGGGGCGATCAGCTGTTCGCCGGCCGTCCGAACGAGCTCCTGGCCGCGATAACGCGGGTTCTCGGAGACGAGGGGCTGCGACGCAAGCTGAGCGAGAGAGGCCGCGCGATCGTTGCAGAGCGCTATTCGTGGCCCGATATCTCCGACCGCTACCTCGACGCCCTGCGGCTGGCCCGAGAGCGCGCTCCGCAAAGGCTCAGGAGCTGACCGGCTCCGGGTCCGCGGGCGCGCCGTCGTGGCCGCCGCCGAACTCCTCCCAGGTGTTCGCGAGCATGACCTCGATCGGACCCGGGAGGCCGGAAGCGGCTTCCGGCTGCGCGCCGCGAGCCGAGCCCGGCCGTGCGACCGCCTCGGCGTAGCGCTCCGTCCGCGGGCTGCCGGGGAGGCCGCAGAACCCGAGTATCCGCGCGACGGTGGACCGTGGGTGGAGCACCAGATCCTCGTACCGGACGACCATCGAAAGGGGGTCTCGACGCGCAAGCTCGAGCCCCGCGCGCGCCGTGACCAGCCACTCCACTGCGGCCCTCACCCGGTCGTCCGTCTCGCCGCCGAGGTCGAGGGCGGCGATGTCCCCGTTGTCCTCTCGCCCCGCCACGGCCTCCCTCCAGATGGCCTCCCACTTCCGGTCTCGGAGCCCCCACCAATTCGCGCCATCGCGCTCATGCGAATCGGACCAGGTGGCCACCGACGGCAGCACTCGACCCGGCGAGCGTATGGCGATCAGGAAGCGGGCGTCGGGGAAGATCGCCCTGACGAAGCCGGTGCGGAAGATGAGCTCCGGATACTTGTCGACGACACGCCGCGACCTGCTCATGCGCAGGTACCGCGCAAACAGCGCGTGGGCGCGCTCGACCACGGCGGGGGCGGCGTCTCCCGCGTCCAGGTACAGCCGTCCCGTCCCGATCGGCGCGTAGGAGCCGATCACGTCCTCGTCGGGCCTGATGCAGTGCCACATCGCCTTCGGCTCGTTGAGGAACCCGATTGCCGGGTGCGCGGCGAGCACCTGACCCAGGAGGGTCGTGCCGCTTCTGCCCATGCCGACGATGAACACCGGGCGGTCGACACGCTCTCCGGTGCGACGGGCGGCCGTCCGCAGATTACGGAACACCACCCGGTTCCACCAACGACCCTTCGTGGTGAGAGGACGCCCCTCGAATAGCGCGTGGCCGACTATCCGCGAGGCGGCCCGACCGGGTGCGATGCGGACGAAGGTTGAGTCGAGCTGTGCCGGCACGGTGCGCGAGTCTACCGGCACAGACTTCCGAGATCGGCGATCGGCTAGGGTTGGGCCCGAGTCCGCGTGCCTATCCGGGACACCGTGGAAAGCGACCGAGCATCGATGCGAATGGACACGGAAAGGCAGCTTGGCGGGCCGCTGGCGCCGGCTGTCCGCTCGATGCGATCGTGGGACAGTGAGAGCCTCAGGGCACCGCTGACAGCCGCCGTGCTCGCGGTCCTTCTGGGCCTGCTGGCCGGGCTCGAATCGTACGCCGGGCTGGAGCTCGTGTTGGGGCTGGCAGGAGCCATCGCCCTCGGCACCGTCTACTTCATCCGCCGCTTCGAGACGCTGGTCGGCCTGTGGGTGTTCTTTCTGCTCCAGCCCGTGCTCGCCGGGCTCGTCGGCGAACGCACCCGCCCCGGTCAGCTGCTCAGCGCAATCGACGTCCCGATGCTGATCGTGGTCGGGCTGGTGGGGTTCGCCTGCATCTTCAAGGACCGGTCTGCCGGCAGGTGGCGGCTGCTGCTCGGCGGCCTCGCGGTGCTCGCCTGCGGCCTGGCGTCCGACCTCGCCTCCGGCGCGCCGGCCAAACAGAGTGTCGTCGGAGCCGCCCTCTTCCTCAAGCTGTTCCTGATGCTGGCGGCCGGCCTTGCGGTCCCCTGGACGCCGCAACTCGGACGCAAGGGCGCTTCGGATCATCGTCGCCGGAGCGGTCGTCGCGGCGATCACCGGGATCGTCGACTTCGCCACCGGAGGTGTGTTCCGGGGCATCTTCGCCGAACACCCCGTCAAGGCGCCGAGGCTCGGCTTGATCTCCGCCGGGGGCCTATTTCGAGACGTGTCGGTTCTCGGCACCTTCACGGTCATCGGCTTCACCGTCCTGCTCGGCACGACCTGGCGGGGGAATCGCACCGGCAGCGTGACCCGGCTGCTTCTCTTCGTGCTGGCCGCGCTTTCCACCTTGAGACTGAAGTCGATCGCCAGCATCCCAGCCGCCGCCCTGGCGCTTGCGGTGACGAACACGCAAGCCCGCACTCGCATGGTGGTTGTGTTAGCGCTGACCGCCGTGATCGCGGTGCCTGCGGGCAGCCTGATATCCAGCATCGTCAGCCTGCAGGTGAACCAGTACACCTCAGCCGTCCAGCCCCGGCAGAGACTCCTGGACGTCAGCGACGAGATCGCCAGAGAGCACTTTCCTCTCGGAGTGGGCTTCGGGCGATTCGGGAGCGCGCCCTCGGTGTGGAAGGGCGAATACAGCCCGATGTACGCGCGCTACGGCCTTGAAAAGTACTACGGCTTCCGCCCCACGGACCCGATCTCCTACACGCTCGACGAGCCATGGGCCTCCCTGCTGGGCGAGACGGGGGTTGCCGGCGTGTTGTGCTATCTGGCGGCGCTGGGGGCGATCGGCGCGATGGTCCTGCGACGAGCCCAGAAGCCGGGCCCGCAGGCCGAGTTCGCGTCGATCGGATTCGCGGTCCTCGTCGTCCTCCTGGTCGATTCGCTGTCCCAGCCGACGATCTTCGACAGCTTCATCACGCTCACCACGGGCCTGATCATCGGACCGGCTCTGTACCTCGGCGACAGCAGCTAGCGAGGCGACTGGTCCCAACCGGACAGATCGCGCTCGATCAGCGATTCGAGGCGGCGATTGTGGGGCTCGAAATGCTCGAGCAGCTTCGCTCGGACATCGCTCTCCATCGGAGGCGGCCGGAAGGGGGCTTCGTTGTAGCGCACCGCGGCGCGAATGATTCTCCCTCGAACGGCAGGCGAGAGCATCGGGCGCAGCATCCGTCGCAGGCGGGAAGAGGATGCGGTCAGTCGCGCCAGGCGCTCGGATCGTGCGCGAGCCGACGTGTTGACGCGGGCCGGCGGGATCGCCGACGGAGGGATGGCGACCCCGAAGGGCTCGAGGACGTGGTCCGCGATCTGGCGCGTATCGGCACGCAGGTCTTCGAACAGATGGACGTCGACTCGTCCGGGATCGATATCCCCGTATAGCCGTTCCAGTTGCACTGCGTACTCTCCGCGCACGACGTACCTGCGCAGGTCCTCTCGCGGGATCTGCAATGACCGCCCCGCGAGCTCCCGGTCGATCGCCTCCGAGAACGACTGCGCGGGCTCGCATCCCTTCCGCTTCGCAAACCAGTAGGCGCTGTAGGCGCGGTCGACGGGGTTCCGCAGAACGCTCACGAGCCGGACGCGAGGCGAGTCGGCGAGCAGCCGCCGAACCACAGCGAGAGGCGAGTCCAGCAGATCGACGTTCTTCCCGATTCTCAGCGCATCCGACGGCGCCTCGGAACCGAAATACTTCCTCACCGCCCCGCGACCGCCCCGCGCGTACTCCTCGTCGTCGATGAAGTATGCGATCTCAGGCCGCTGCATGGGTGCGACCCCAGGGGCGCACAGCAGGTGGCTCAGCAGAGTCGAGGTGCCCGACTTCTGGGCGCCCACGATCATGATGTCGAGATCGAGCCGGTCGTCGACGGCTCGGCGGCGTCCTACCCCGCTGGAAGAGGCGTCGGAGTCACTTGCGGGCGCACGGGACATATCAATCGGGAGACAGCGACGCGATGATAGCAAGCCGCTTCCAGCGGAACTGCAGTACAGGGCGAGGTTCGATTTAGGGTTTACGTCCCACACCGAGGATGCGAGGTGGAAAATACACTTCCCTTACCTCGAGCACGTCCAAATCCGCGAGGAGCACTCGGCGCATGGCCTCAGGACTGAACCGCCAATAATCCCCCGGACGCCCATGGAAGGGAAAGGTTCGCGTTGAGATCAGTCCGCCGAAGAGACGCGATCTGGTGATGCGGTCTCCCCACCCGAGCCGCTCGAGCGCTCCATTGATACGCAGTCCAAGCCTGGCCAGGTGGCTCACCTCAGACGAAAACCCCGGGGCCCCGAGGTACAGCATCCCGCCTGGGCGCAGAACCCGCCTCGCCTCCGCAAGGCTGACCCAAAACGCTGGATCGTGCTCGATCATGGCGTTGCAGATCACTGCGTCAAAGGAAGCGTCCTCAAGATCGAGATCGTTGGCGTTGCCCCTCACTATCCGCCAGCCATCCCCCTCCGCCTCCACGTCGAGATTGACCCCCAGATAGCGCGTGTTCGAAGGCAAGCCGGCGCGAAAACCTTTGGCAGTAAGCTCGATGGAGCCAAGCTCCAACACATCAGGCCCTGGTGGCGGGAAGCGGCGGAACACATCAAAGTAGGCATCGAGCACCACACCGTGCATGGGCCGGCAAGGTATCACACAACCGGTCTGTTACCGATCAGGATCGGATTGCGACGCGAACAGATCGCTGTATACGCCTTGGTACTGTTCACGCCAGTAGTCATAGCTGAGGTACTGACGCGAGTACTCTCTGGCGCTGGCGGCTCGCTCGGCAGCAGTGGCTTGATCCTCCCCGACCGCCTTGAGCAAGGCCGCCAGGTGGGCGACGTTTCCAGCCGGGAAGAGGAAACCCCGTCGCTCGGCCAACAGATCGCTGATGCCGCCGACATCGCTGCCGACCACGGGGACACCGGCTGAAAAGGCCTCACAGATGACGAGGGGAAAAACCTCCGGCCAGACCGAGGGAACGACCAGAGCCCGAGCGGCCCGCAGCTCCGCGATGACGTCTTCGTGGTTCCTCCAGCCGAGAAATGTCACGTCGGCGCCAACTCGGGCAGCCTGAGCCTCCAGATCCGCACGCACGGGCCCGTCGCCCATCACGCGAATCGGAATGCGCGTCTCCCGCGCTGCTTCGATCAATGTGTGCACGCCCTTCTCGCGTACGAGCCTCCCCACGAAGAGGATGTGATCGCCGGATGTACGGTTGCTCTTGGCATCGCCGTCGGCCACCCAATTCGGAATTATCCGCACACGCTCCGCGGGCACGCCCACGTGGATGGCCGCCCGGCTTTGCAGCTCGTTCCGCACTACCACCCGGTCAGCCGCCGTGTATGCACGTGTCACTTTCGCTGAAAATGCCTCTGCTGTCAGCAGCGCTCCGCTCGCGGCGGAGCCGTTCCAGCAGCGGCGCACAGCGGGGGCCCACGCCCAGGCCCCCTTGCGGTCGATGCACACGGTGCATTCCGCATCGGCATGGTCGTCGAACAGTAGGTAACGGGGACAACCGACCTTGTAATCGTGAAGGTCGAGGATCGTGCGAACACCGTGCTTGCGCAGCAGCGGCAGAAATGTCATCCCCAACTGGTGGTAGGCGTGCTCGACATGCGCCACGTCGAAGTGCTCGGTTGCGAGCAGCTCCCGAATCTTGCGCCGGGTCTCCAGGCCGAAGCAGGCCCTGGCGGCGGCGCGGGAACGCTCACGCAAGCCGTCAGCGTGGAACGACACGGGACTGACGGATCGCTCATTTGGTACAGGTGGGTCGTTGTCAGGGTCGGCCATCCCAAAGGGCACAACCTCATGGCCTTCTCGGGAAAGAAACTCAACCAAGCTCCGGCAGTGCTGCTCCACGCCGCCGACGGGCTTCCAAAACTTGTTGACGAGTAAAATTCGCAAGGTTCTCCCCTGGCTCACGGCTTCCATGCATCGAGGTCGTGCGTGGTGAGCGACTCGTGAGAGTGCCCCTCCCATCCCGGCTATCATCATATTATCGATGTCGCGGGCGGCGGCCTCGGTGACTGGAAGCCTTGGGGACGATCTCAGAATAGGGATGGCGATGAGGAGTGCGACAGTTCGTGCGGGGGAACCTGCACCCTCACCGGAGCAACGGTCCGCAAAAGGCGGCGTGCCCACTCTCACGATCGGCAACGTCGTCGCGCTCGTGACACGCCTTCTGATGGCGGTACTTGTCGCACAGATCCTCGGCCCGGTCGGGCGCGGGGCCGTCGCACTGATAAGCGTTCTCGACGAAACCTCGACGGCTCTACTGTCGGCAGGCGTACACATCGCGGCCGGCTACCACGCGAAGCTGGGCTTGGATTCCGACCGCTCGCTGGTCAACGCCGCGTTTCGGGCGGGCTTTCTCTTGCTCCCGCTTTCCGTCACGGTTGCGCTGCTGGTCGGGACACTGGGGCTCACGGAGCTCGAACCGGCGGCGCGCTGGCTCACGGTGGTGCTGATCGGCTGGACCGGGCTCGTCAATCTGCCCGGCATGGCGGCGGCCAACATCCTCCGGGCGCATTGGGAGTTCCGGCGTTTCGCCATCTACTGGGGCTCGTTCAACAGCATGACGCTGATCATCGTCGCGATCTGCGCCGTGCTGGGCGGCCTGTCCGTTGCCTGGGTTGCTGCGGCATTTGCGGTCGGCAGGCTCGTCGCAGGAGCGTACGGCGTGGCGGCGACCTCCTGGCCGACCTTGCGTCCCTACGCGCAGCTCGGCCCCCTGTTCCGGTACGGGCTGAAGGCCCTGCCGGGATCCGTGGGCACTCTGCTCAACAACAAGCTGGATCAGCTGGTCCTCGTGCCGATGGTCAGCCTCAGGGATCTGGGTCTGTACGCGGTGGCCGCAGGGACGAGCTTCGCACCAACGGTCCTGTCGGTATCGATGGCTCTGAGCGCGTTTGCGGCGGTTGAGCAAGACGCCGACCGAGGCAGGCAGGGATCGGCGGCGACCGCCATTCGCCGCGGCATCCTTGTATCTGCGCTCGCCGCCGCCGGCCTGGCGCTGGTCACGCCGGTCCTCGTGCCGCTGATCTACGGTCCGGCGTTTGCAGCGGCGGTGGTCCCAACTCTCATCCTGCTGGGTGGAAGCGTGGCCTGGGGTGGTCAGCTGGTCGCCGCCCAGTCCGCCAATGCCCTGGGCCGACCAAGTTACTCCTCGATCGGCGAGGTGACCGGGGTGTTGGTGACTGTTGCCGGCTTGGTGATATTCGTTCCACGGTACGGGATCACCGGCGCGGCGGTCGTATCGCTGGCAGCGTACGTGACGCGATTGGCCATCACACTCGCCCTGTTGCGAAGAGAGGGGGTCAAGCACGTCATACCGGGCATCGACGACCTGGCCTGGCTGTGGCAGCGGGCCACCCGGAAACTGCGGAGCCTCAGCCGTTCTTCACCCTGATTTCTTCAATCAGCACTGGCTGCGAGGTTTCCTGCCCGGGGGTGGCCAGCTTGTTGATCCGTGCGATAGCCGTGTAAGGGCCGAACACATTGCCCAGCAAGGCGAAGTCGGGCGGCTGGCCGGTTTCGAGACTGGTGACGACAAAGAACCGGCTGCCAGAATAGCCCCGCGGCTGCGAGGGTTCCCTGGCCATGGCGACAACGCCTTTGCTGTACTTGGTGCCGGGTGGGGGCGGCTCGACGACGCTGTAGCCGGGCCCTCCGGCGCCGTCGAGCTGCGGGTCGCCGCCGTATAGCGCGAAGCCGGAGATGGCTTTGTAGAAGTCGAGACCGTCATAGAAGCCCCTGCGAGCGAGGTAGACGAACGAGTTGACCGTCTTCGGCGACGTGTCGGTGGCTAGGTCGATGTCAAAGGTCCCGCAGCTTGTCTGAACGACGGCGATCAGCTTTTCGCCCCTCTTCACGGTCTGCCTGGGCGCCGGCAGGCTGACGTCCTTTGGCTCGGGAGCCGTGGCCGCTTTGCAACCCGCCACGGCTGAGGTCAGGGAGCTGCTGCCGCCGCCGCAGCCCGCGAGGAACAGGCCAAAAGTCGCGAGCGCCGCCGACACGGCAGCAACGATCCACCTGCGAGCGTCGCCCATCTTCATGGCGGCAGAGCCTAGCCCATTGCCCAGGGCCTGGGCAATTCCCTATTCGAGCGTCGCGGTGAGCGATTTGTTCGCGTTCGTGGTCACCGTGCAGTTGCCCTTGCCTTCGTTGGCTTCGGTCCTTTCGAAGGTGCCGGTGCAGGTGTCGGTGCCCGAGGCGCCGCTCCAGGCGATCGAGCTGGTGCCGGGGGCGAGTTCCCAGTTGACCACGACTTCCTTGGCGGAGGGCTCCCCGGAGAAGAAGTCGCCCGAGGTCGAGGTGCAGTTTTCGCTGCACCACAACAGGCCCCAGATTTTGGCCGTGCCGCCGCCTTCCTTGTCGATGCTGAGCGTCTCGGTGGGACGGTCTTCGAAGACCGCTTCGACCGTCGAGGCTTCGCTCAGCGTCATCGTGCATTCGATCCCCGAGCAGGCCGACGCGGAGCCCGTGCCGCCGGTGAATTCCTTGAAATAGAATTCTTTGTTGGGAGCTTCGCCCGTGAGCGTGAAGCTCACCCCTTCGGGGAAGGGGATCGTGACCGTCTGGCAGCGCAGGGTGCAGGTCAGGCCGTTTTTGTTGTTGTAGACGGAGCCCAGGCCCGAGCCCGCCTTGACGATCGTCAGGGCATAGACGCGCTTGAACTTGACGCCGACTTCTTTGGCTTCAGACATCGTCACCGTGCACTGGCGGTTACCGAAGTTGCCCGAGGGGCAGGTCTGCCATTGCTGGAAGCGGTAGCCGGCCGCCGGGGAGGCGGTCAGGGTGACTTCGGCGTTTTCTTCGAATTCTTCTTCGCAGGTGGTCGGCGCCGCGCCGCTGCATTCGATGCCGGCGGGGTCAGAGACGACCGTGCCTTCGCCTTCGTTGATCTTGAGGGTCAGGGGGAATTCGTTCGTGGTGGCGGGCCCGCCGAACGCGACCAGCCCCTTCGGCGTGCCGACGCCGGTCGGGCCGTCGTAGCCGGGCCCAGCTTCGCACATGATCGTACCGCCGCAGCTGCCATTGGAGCCGCTGGTCACGTCGTGCAGCGAGGCCGGCGAATCTTCCTGATGGGCGTAGGCGCCGGCGGCCGGGTAGGCGCCTTCGCCCCCGCCGGCCAGCGCGTACACGGCGGCGATCAGCGGCGAGGCAAGGCTGGTGCCGCCGACCTTGAACCAGCCGGTCCCACCGCCTTCCGGAACCACCGTGCTGTCGTAGACGGAGGCGCCGCTCGCCGGGGCGGCGTCTGCGGCGACGTCGGCGACGCCGCGTTTCGCACCGCAGGCGGTCAGGGACCAGTTGGCGTCGGTGAGCTGCCACGACTGGGCCGGCTCGTAGGCGCTGCAGCCGCTGCCGCTGCCCGACCACGCGGACTCCCCGCCGTAGCTGTTGGAGGGGCCGAGGGTCAGCGTCGTGCCACCGACCGCGACCACGTACGGCGAGGCCGCCGGGTATTCGGCGCCGTAGCCGCTGTCGCCTGCCGAGGCGGTGATCGCGACGCCCGGATGGTCGTAGGTGGTGTCGGCGGCCTGCCCCGAGGCCTCGCCGCCGCCGTAGCTGTTGGAGATCTCGTCGGCGCCGAGCGCGGCCGCCGTGTTCACCGCGGTTTTCAGGTCGGAGAAGAAGGCCGAGGAGGCCTCGACGAGGAGGATCTGGCAGTTCTGGCAGATCGCGTGGGCGATCTGCACGTCGAGCGAGATCTCCAGCGCCCAACCGCCGTCTTTGCGCGGATAGGAGCCTTCGACCCCTTCCTGGTTGACCTTGCGGAAGCAGCCGTTCGCGGTCGTGCATTCAGGCAGGCCGAACGTTTCGCTGTAGACGGCGAGGTCGGCTTCGATCGTCGGGGCGTCGTAGGCGTCGACGATCGCGATGGTCTGCGCGCTCGGCGCTTCGGTCGGCAGGTCGTAGGCGCCGTGGAACTGCGCCGGGCTGTAGCCGGTCGGCCCGATAGCGCCGAGCGGCGTGCCGCCGCGATCGGTGACCACGCGCGAGTGGCAGGTCGCTGCGCCTGCGGGTATCGGGCCGGGGCAGACAGGGCGGTTGGGCACCCCGGCCGGAGGCCCGGCCGCGCTCGCCGCCGGCGTGCTCGCCGCCCACGCGGCAAGCGCCGCCAGGCCGGTCGCGAGCAGCGCCAGCAGGCCGCGTGGAGGTGTCGAGCCCGGCCGGATCACAACCCTCGGCCAGTGTAGCGGCGGGGGGCGCCTTGGCCGTTCGGGGGAGGGGCCGCGCCTCAGGCCGCAAAGGGCCCGGCGCCGGCGAGGCCGGCGGCTGCGACCGCGAGGCAGCCCAATCCGGCAGCGGCGTAGGAGAGCGCCGTTACGCGCCAGCGGGGCGTGGCGCTCCCGCCGTCCCAGGACCCGGGCCACGGCCCGAACGCGGCCGGGCGCGGGCGCTCTACCAGGCGGCGCCACAGCTCGCCGCGGAACCCCGGCGCCGGCAACGGCCGGTCGCGCTCCAAGCGCTCGGCGAGGCCGGCCAGCGCGGTGCGCTCGTTCTCGGGCAGCGCGGGGTCGATCTCGAAACGGCTGCCGGTCATCGGAAGAGGACCGAGTCGGGGTTGAGCGACTTCGCACGGCGATAGGAGGCGAGCGCGGCGGCGGCGCGCCCGCGCTCGGCCTGGATTCGCGAGAGGATCGTCCAGCCCGCCCACCCCGGTTCGCGGCGAACCGCGCCGCGAACCACAGCTTCGGCGGCGGCGAGCCTGTCCTGGGCCTCGAGCGCCAGGCCCTGCTGGAGGCGGGGCCCCGCCGCGTAGGGCTCGACCCGGCGCGCGTCGGCCGCGTCTCGCAGCGCAGCGGCGTAGTCGCCCGCGGCGCCGGCCGCCCGGCTGCTCTGCAGCGAGGAGGCCGTCGAGAGCGGGATCGCGATCGCGACGATCGCCGCGAGGGCGACTCCGACGCCGGCGATCCGCGCGGGCCACGGCAGCGGCTTGCGACGCCGCCGCTCGCCGGCGCTGACCAGGACCGAGGCGAGCAACAGGAAGGCGATCGGGACCACGGCCAGCTCCCACAGCCAGTCGAAGGCGGCGCCGACGCAGAAGGCGGCGCAGCCGGCGAGCGCCGCCGCGAGCTGCGTGCGGCGCTGCCGCACGGCGAGCGCCCAGCGGCGGGTCCCCGCCGCCAGCACCCAGCCGAGGAAGGCGACGATCAGCGCCAGCCCGACGATCCCCAGCTCGCCCAGGGTCTCGAAGTAGAGCGAGTGCGCGTCGCGCACGAAGCCGCGGCCGCCGCCGTGCCGCAGCCACCACGATTCGAAGCTGCCCGAGCCCTGGCCGCGCAGCGGCGCCGTCTCGTTCTGCTTCAGCGCGGCTTTCCAGAGCCGCCAGCGACCGTTGCTGCTGAAGCTGGCGAGTCGCGAGGAACCTTCGGTGACGACGCCGGACTGCTTGAATTCCCGCCAGGCGTCCGAGGCTCTGCCGGGAGCGCCCGCCGCCAACCCGACGACGATCGCGAGCGTCGCGGCAACCGCGAGCAGCGAGAGCGAGAGCCGCTGCGAGGGCCGCATCCACGACGGCCGGCGGCCGCGGAGAAGAGCGATCGAGAGCCCGGCCTGGATCAGCCCGGCCCCGGCGCAGACGACCAGGGTCATCGCCAGCAGCTCGTCGCCCTGACTGTGGGCGAGCGGGCTGACGAGGCCGGAGTCGAGCGCGTCGCGCTGATCGGCGCCGGCGATCAGGATCGCCGCGCCCGCGGCGGCGACGAGCGCCGTCGCCGCCTTCGGCAGGCGGTCGTGGGCGAGCGCGAAGAAGAGCCCCACGGCGAGGATCGCCGACAGGGTGCCGCCGCGGGAGAAGGTGAAGTAGATCGCCAGCGCCATCGCCGGCAGTGCCGCGGCGGCCAACGCCCGGGTGACGACGCGACGCGCGCAGCAGGCCAGGTAGAGGACGAGCGGCAGCCCGATCGCGGTCAGCGACGCGACCCCGTTCCAGTAGCCGAGCGGGTAGGCGAGGCGGGCACGCGATCGGACGAGGAAGGCGACGGTCTCGCCGGCGCGCGGGAACCAGGCGGGGTGCAGGCGCGAGAGCAGCGCGACGACGGCGACGACGGCGATCGCGGAACCGAGCGCGCCGACCATCAGTCGGGCGCCCTTGCGGCCGCGGATCGAGAGCGCCAGCGCGAAGACGCCGAGGTAGGTGACGACGCGGCCGAGGTCTTCGACCGTGCTTTCGGGAACGTCCGACCAGGCGAGACTGAGCGCGAGCCAGGCGACGTAGGCGGCGAGCAAACCAAGGGCCACCCAGGAGCCGTAGCGCAGCCTGCTCAGCGGCAGGGCGCCGACGGCAAGGCCGAGCAGGACTCCCCACCAGGCCGCGATCCCGAGCTGGTTGCGGACGATCGGGTCGTAGCCGCCACCGCTCAGCGCCAGGTAGACGACGAGGGCGAAGCCGAGCAGCCAGACGGCCAGCGCCTGGAGGTCGAGCCGCACGAGCAGCGGCTGCGCGCGCCGCCCGACGGGGATCGCGACTGAGGTATCCATCGAGTCTTAGTACGCGGGCCGCGACGCGATCCTGACGCGGGGCGCGCGACAGGGGAAACGCGGGTGTCAGCAATCGGAGCCGGCGCCCGTATTCCCCCATATGAAACTCCAGACTGCGCTCGCCACCGCCCTGCTCGCGCTCTGCGCCCTCCTCGCCTGGGCCGGGACCGCCGCCGCCGCCCCCGCCAAGGTGCCGCCCGGCAACTCCGGCGCCGCCCAGTACACCGAGACGCTGCCCGGCGTCGGCGGCGACCAGACGGCCAGCGGGGTGCGTGAAGGACAGAGCAGCGGAAAGAGCGGCGGCGCGGGGAGCTCACTCGGCGCCGGCAAGGCGGCGCGGCTGAAGAAGCTGGGCAAGGAAGGCGCCGACGCCGCGCGGCTCGCCGCCGGCGGCGCTGCGGCCGGCCAGGGCGGCAAGGGCGGCGGCGGAGAAGGCTCAGCTGCTTCCGGCGATGCCTCCGGGGCCGGGCAGGTCGTGGGCGCCGCCACCGGCTCCTCGGACTCCGGCGGCATGGGCCTGCTGCTGCCGCTGCTGATCGCGGTCGGCGTCCTCGCCGCGATCGGCTACGTCGTCTACCGGCGGCGCTACGCCCCGCTGCCGCCCGAAGGGGATTGAGCTTCACGCGCGCCCGCGCCGCGGCGCCGCTCCTCGCCGTCCTGGCCCTCACTCTCGCCATCGCTCCGGCCGCGGCGAGCGCCGCCCCCCGCCCGCTCGCGCTCGGCTTCGACGCCGGATCGTTCCTCGGCGACGAAGCTGAGATGGCTCCGTGGCTGGACCGCGGCGCGGAAGCCGGCGGGACGATCCTGCGGGTCGACGTGTCATGGTCGTCGGTGGCCCCGGGTGTCCCGCCGGCCGGCTTCGCCGCCTCCGATCCCGCCTCCCCCGGCTACCGCTGGGCGGACCTCGACGCCGCCGTGCGCGCCGCCGCCCGGCGCGGGATGCGGGTCCTGCTCACCGTCTTCCGCGCCCCCGCGTGGGCCGAAGCGCCCGGCCGCCCGGGCGACGTCTCCGCCGGCGCATGGCGGCCGCGCCCTGGCGCCTTCGGGGACTTCGCGCAGGCGCTCGCACGGCGCTACGACGGCTCCTTCCCCGACCCGCTGCTGCCCGGCGCGGCCCTCCCCCGCGTCAGCCTGTTCGAGGCCTGGAACGAGCCCAACCTCGACACCTACCTGGCGCCGCAGTGGGAAGGCCGCCGTTCGTCCGGCCCCCGCCTCTACCGCGCCCTGCTCGACCGCTTCTATGCCGGCGTCAGGCGCGCGCAGCCGCGGGCCACCGTGATCGCCGGGGCGCTGGCGCCGTTCGGGGACTCGCCAGGCGGCCACCGCACGCCGCCGGTCCAGTTCCTGCGCGGCCTGCTCTGCCTGCGGGGGCCGCGTCTGCGGCCGGCCCGCTGCCCGCGGCCGGCGCGCTTCGACGTGCTCTCCGACCACCCGATCGCGGTCGGGGCCCCGGACGAGCCGGCCGCCAGCCCGCTCGACGTGACGACGCCCGACATCTGGCGCCTGACCCGCGTCCTGCGCGCCGCCGAGCGCCACCGCCTCGTCCGCCCCGCCGGCCGCCGCCGCCCGCTCTGGGTGACCGAGTTCTGGTACGACAGCGACCCGCCCGACCCGCGCGGCGTGCCGCTGCACCGGCAGGCGCGCTGGTACGAGCAGGATCTGTACGAGTTCTGGCGCCAGGGGGCGCGCGCGGCCGTGGCGCTGCAGCTGCGCGACGCCCCGCCCGGCAGGGGCTACCGGTTCACCAGCCAGTCGGGCGCCTACTTCCTCGACGGGGCGGCGAAGCCCTCGCGCACGGCCTTCCGCTTCCCGCTCGTCGCGCGGCGACTCGACCGGCGGGGGGTGCTCGTCTGGGGGATCGCCCCGCGGGCCGGGCGGGTGCGGATCGAGCTCCGGCAGGGCGGTCGCTGGCACACCCTCGCGGCGCCGCGCACGCGGGGCAGGCCGCGTCCCTTCGTCGCGCGGCTGCGGCTGGCCGGCCGGGCCGTGCTGCGCGCACGGATCGGCGGCGAGACGAGCCTCGCCTGGCGGCAGCGCTGACCCCGGCTCAGCCGCTGTTGTTGAGCCCCGCCACGGGCTCGCCGTACTTTTCGATCGCGCAGCCCGTGGCGTGCGGGTCGAAGGTGTCGGCGAGGGCGCGGCCTTCGGGCGTCTGGCCCGCACGGCCGCACTGGATCGAGAGGTCGCGGACGCCGTCGCGGGCGTCGATCACGTCGTCGCCGCCGTTGCCGTAGAAGCGGTCCCGGCCGGGCTGGCCGAGCATCGCGTTGGGGCCGGCGTCGCCGATCAGCACGTCGTTGTCGAAGGAGCCCTCCATGTCCTCGTCGGTCGGCGAGAGGTGGACCGGGTTGCACTTGCCTTCCTTCAGCAGCGTGTCGACCCAGGCTTTGTGCAGGGGGAGGGAGATCCAGAGCAGGCCGGGGTGGGCCTGGGTCTCGGCGAAGGAGGCGTCGTCGCGGCCTTCGCCGCCGACCAGGGCGCCGCCGGCGCAGCCGCCGCCCGCCGCGAGCAGGTCGCCGTCGCCTTCTCCATATAAGTAGGTCGGGCCCGGCAGGCCGCCGATCAGCCCGTCGGAGCCGTCGCCGCCGTAGAGCCTGTCGGCGCCTGGGCCGGCCTCGAGCAGGTCGTCCTCGGGGCCGGCTTTGATCGTGTCGTTGCCTTCGCCGCCGGCGAGGCGCACGTTCTGCGCTCCGGCGAGCGAGCCTTCGACCCGCAGGCGGTCGTTGCCCGGGCCGAGGTCGGCGGTCAGCCAGCGGGCCGGGCCCTTCGGTTCGCAGACGACCTGCTTGGGGTCGCCGCCGACGTGATCGCAGCCCGGCCCGACCGCGATCCCCTTGCTGCCTCCGATGCCGAAGGTGTTCGTCGCTTCGTCGAAGGTCAGGGCGGTGAAGACGTCGTTGCCGCCGCCGCCGACGATCTCCAGCCCTCCCCCGCCCCCCTTGGTGCGGTCGATCTGCACGTAGGCGGAGGCTTTCGGCGGGGCTTCGGATCCGCACGAGGCCGTGTGGCCCTTGGCGCCCTGGCAGGCGTCGCTGCCCTGGCCGCCGATCAGCTCGTCGGAGCCGCCGCCGCCGAGGAGCGTGTCGTCGCCGGGGCCGCCGTTGATCCGGTTGTCGCCTGCGTCGCCGATCAGCGTGTCGCGGAAGGCAGAGCCTTCGATGTCCTCGACCCGGAAGAGCCGGTCGTGGCCGTCGCCGCGCGCCCTGTGCTTGGCCAGGTCGACCCAGACGCCGGCGCCCTTGCCGCCGGCGACGTCGGTCGCGAAGGAGGCGATGTCGTCTTCGCCGGGGCCGCCGTCGATGCGGTCGTAGCCGTAGTCGCCGTGCACGAGGTCGAAGCTGCCGGCGCCGCCGTTCAGCGTGTCGATGCCGAGGCCGCCGGCGACCTCGTCGTACTCGCCGGCCCCGCCGGAGGCCTTGTCGTCGCCGAGGTCGCCGTAGAGCCGGTCGGCGCCGGTTTCGCCGTACAGTTCGTCGTTGCCGCGGCCGCCGTGGATCAGGTCGTCCCCGCCCCCGCCGCAGATCAGGTCGTTGCCGAGGCTGCCGTTGATCGTGTCGTTCCCCGGCCCGCCCCAGATCACGTCGCGTTCGGGCGTCCCCTGCAGGACGTCGTCGCCGTTCGTGCCGACGATCTCCGCCCGCCGCCCGTGGCAGCGCGGCCCTTCTTCGCCTTCGGTCGGCGCCCCCGCCCCGATCGCGAGCACGCCGAAAATCGCCGCCAGCGCGACGATCACGAGTCCCCTGCCCAGAGCCTTCACGATTGCTCCGAGGGTATCTCAGGCGCTGCGGATCAGCTTCTTGTTGACGAACTCGTCGGCGCCGTAGCGGCCGAGCTCGCGGCCGAAGCCCGAGCGCTTGAAGCCGCCGAAGGGGAGTTCCGGGGCGTCGGCGCCGACCAGGTTGACGTAGACCATGCCGGCTTCGATCCGGTCGGCGACCCGCTCGGCCTGCTCGGGGTCGGTGGTCATCACGTAGGAGCCGAGGCCGAAGGGGGTGTTGTTGGCGAGCTCGATCGCCTCCTCCTCGGAGCCGACCCGGTAGACCTGGGCGACCGGCCCGAAGAACTCTTCCTGGGAGGCGTCGTCGCCGGGCGCGATCCCGGCGAGGACCGTCGGCTGGAAGTAGTTGCCGTCGCGCTCGCCGCCGAGCAGAACCTCGGCGCCGTCCGCGACCGCGCGCTTCACCTGGTCCTCGAGCCGGTCGGCCGCCGCGCGCGAGGAGAGCGGGCCGACCTCGGTGTCCTCGGCGGTCGGATCGCCCGGCTTCGCCGCGGCGAGCTTCTCGCGGAACCGCTCGACGAACTCGTCGTAGAGCTGGTCGACGACGATGAAGCGCTTGGCCGCGTTGCAGGACTGGCCGGCGTTGTCGAGCCGCGCTTCCGCGGCCGCGCCGGCGGCGGCGTCGACGTCGTCGGATCCGAGCAGGATGAAGGGATCGGAGCCGCCGAGCTCCAGCACGACCTTCTTCAGGTTGCGCCCGGCGGCCGCGGCGACGGCGGCGCCGGCGCGCTCGGAGCCGGTGACCGAGACGCCGCGCACGCGCGGGTCGGCGAGCGCCCACTCGATCTGCTCGTTGGTCGCGTAGATGTTCTCGTAGGCTCCCTGCGGGAAGCCGGCTTCATTGAAGATCCGCTGCATCGCCGCGGCCGATTCGGGGCACTGCGGGGCGTGCTTGAGCAGGATCGTGTTGCCGATCACCAGGTTCGGCGCCGCGAAGCGGGCGACCTGGTAGTAGGGGAAGTTCCAGGGCATGATCCCGAGCAGCACGCCGAAGGGGCTGCGGCGGACCACCGCGGCGCCCTCTCCGTCCTGCAGCTCGATCGGCTCGTCGGCCGTCAGCTCCTCGGCCTTGTCGGCGTAGAAGCCGTAGATTTCGGCCGTGAAGTCGACCTCCGCGAGGGCCTGCTCGATCGGCTTGCCCATCTCGCGGACGATGATCCCGGCCAGCTCCCGGCGGCGCTCGAGGTGCAGCTCGCCGGCCCGGCGGACGAGCGCGCCGCGCTCGGCGACGGTCGAGGCGCCGGGCCACGTCCGGGCGGCGGCGTCGGCGCGCTCGATCGCAGCGCGCAGCTCGTCGTCGCCGATCTCCGGGTACTCCTTGATCGTCTCCCCCGTCGCCGGATTCACCACCGCGTAAGCGCTCATTCAGTCCGATACCTCCGCATGTCGGGGCCGACGGGCCGATTTCCCACGTATATCGTGGGAAATCGGCCCATCGGCGGGTTGTAGGGCTTGCTCCACCGGGACGCACTCGAGGCCTACGGCCTCGGCCACGGCCGGGTGGGTGACGTGGCCGGCGGCGACGTTGACGCCGGGGCGCAGGCCGGGGTCGCGCCTGATCGCTCCCTCCACCCCGCGGTCGGCCAGCGCGATCGCGTAGGGGAGGGTCGCGTTGGTCAGCGCCTGGGTCGAGGTGATGGGGACGGCGCCGGGCATGTTGGCGACGCAGTAGTGCGTCACCCCGTCCACTTCGAAGGTCGGCTCGCGGTGCGTCGTCGGGTGCGAGGTCTCGAAGCAGCCGCCCTGGTCGATCGCCACGTCGACCAGCACCGCGCCCGGCTTCATCAGCGCCAGCTGCTCGCGCCGCACCACATAAGGGGCGCGCGCGCCGTGGACCAGCACGGCGCCGATCACCAGGTCGGCCCGCGGCAGCATCTCCTCGATCGCCAGCGTGGTCGAGTAGACGGTCGAGCAGGCGCCGGAGAAGATCGCGTCGAGCTCGCGCAGGCGGTCGATCGACCTGTCGTAGACGAAGACGTCGGCGCCCATCCCGATCGCGACGAAGGCGGCGTTCATGCCGACCGCGCCGCCGCCGATCACGATCACGTTGGCCGCCGCCACGCCAGGCACGCCGCCGAGCAGGATGCCGCGCCCGCCGAGCGGCTTCTCCAGCATGAAGGCGCCGGCCTGGGTGGCGATCTTGCCGGCGATCTCGCTCATCGGCGCCAGCAGCGGCAGCCGTCCGCGCGCGTCCTCGACGGTCTCATACGCGACGCAGGTGGCGCCGGAGCCGCAGAGGCCGCGGGCCTGCTCGGGGTCGGGCGCGAGGTGCAGGAACGTGAACAGCAGCTGGCCCCGCCGCAGCATCTCGATCTCGGCCGGCTGCGGCTCCTTCACCTTGAGGACCATCTCCGCCGCGCCGAACACGGCAGCCGCGCCGGGCGCGATCCGTGCGCCCTGCGACTCGTATTCGGCGTCGGCGATCGCGCTGCCCTCGCCCGCCCCGGCCTCGATCAGGACCTCGTGCCCGTGCTCGGTCATCTCGCGCACCCCGGCGGGGGTGATCGCGACGCGGTACTCGTCGGGCTTGATCTCCCTGGGGACGCCGACGATCATCTGCCGACCAGCTCCCTGGCGCGCAGAGCGAGCCAGAACTCGATCCGGTCGTGGGCGCGCGAGAGGTCGCGGCCGGTCAGCTCCTCGACCTTGCGCATCCGGTAGCGCAGCGTGTGGCGGTGGCAGTAGACCTCGCGCGCGGCGCGCTCCCACTGGCCGTTCTGCTCGATGAAGGCCTCCAGCGAGCGCAGCAGCTCGCCGCCGTACTCCTCGTCGCCGGACTCGATCGGGCCGAGCACGCTGTCGCAGTAGAGCGCCAGCGCCTCGTCGTCCTGGATCGAGAGCAGCAGGGTGAAGGCGCCGAGGTCGCGCCAGGAGGCGACGTCGGGGGCGCTGCCGTTCTCGCTGAACGCGGTCGCCTCGAGCGCGCAGCGCGCCTCGTGGAACGAGTGGCGCAGCTCCTCCGGCGGGGCCGGGCGGCTGGCCGCGGCGCGCACCGCGCCGCGCTCTTTGATCAGCGCCCGCCGCGCTTCGGAGGCGAGGTCGACCGGGTCGCGGTCGGCCGCGTCGACCACCGCACAGAGCAGCTCGTGGCTGCCGCTGGCGTGCGGCGCGACGACCGCCGGGCATGCGTCGGCGGCGAGCGCCCGCTCGAGCGCCGGCTCGGCCGCCGCCGGGTCGTCGAGGTCGAAGACCAGCACCGCGGCCTGGTCGCCGATCCCGAACGGCTCGAGCCGGCGGCGCAGCTCGCTCGGGTCCAATCGCCCGCCGAGCGCGCCCGCCAGCACGTCGCCGGCCAGCCGCCGCTCGGTCTCGCGGGCGACGCGGCGACGCATCAGCTCGAGCGCGACGACGGCGACCGCCTGCTGCAGGATCAGCCGCTCGAAGTCGCCGAGCCCGCCCGAGTCGCGGACCATCACGACCCATGCCTGGGGCGGGCCCCCACCCGGCGAGATCACCGGGTGGGCCAGAGCCCGGCCCGCCACCGAGGGATGGGTCGGCACGAAGGGGTGCCCGTCGGCGACGTGGGTGAGCGCTTCGTCGCGGATCGCGTTGACCGCCTCGGCCGAGAGCTGGCGACGGAAGCCGCGCCCGGCGAGCCGCTCGCCACGGCTGTTGAGGATCGCCACCGTGCCGCCGACGGCGGAGGCGATCGTCGCCACGATCTCCTCCAGGCCGCGCTCTTCGAGGACCAGCCGCTCGAGCCGCCGCTGCACGGCGATCCCCCGCTGCAGCACCTCGTACTGCTCGTTGACGAGTTTGGCGAAGGCCTTCTCGGTGATCGCGATGAACGGCGTCGAGTAGGGCACCTCGAACAGCGGGAAGTCGCGTTTGCGCGCCTCCTCGAGCAGCGCTTTCGGCAGCTTCTTGTGGTTGAAGCCGGTGCCGAAGCCGAGCCCGGCGAGGTTGTGCTCGGCGAGCAGGCGGATGTAGGCGCGCTGCTTGGCGGCGCTGTCGAGCGGGATCCCGGTGGTCAACATCAGCTCGCCGCCGGAGAGCCAGGGCGTCGGGTCCTCTAGCTCGGAGATGTGGATCCAGCGCAGCGGCGCGTCCGCCGCGCCGGCGCCGGCCGCCAGGTCGAGGCCGACCTCGTCGAGCAGGCTCTGCACGGTGAGCATCGCCGCGCGCCTATCTGCGGACGCGCTCCCAGGCGTCCGTCAGTACCCCCCGCAAAACGTCGTGGATTTCCTCGAACTGCTCGCTGTCGGCGATCAGCGGCGGCGCCAGCTGGATCACCGGGTCGCCGCGGTCGTCGGCGCGGCAGATCAGCCCGCGCTTGTAGAGCTCGCCGGAGAGGTAGCCGCGCAGCAGGTCCTCGGCCTCCTGCCCCTCGAAGCTCTCCTTCGTCTCCTTGTCCTTGACCAGCTCGATCGCCTGGAAGAAGCCGGCGCCGCGCACGTCGCCGACGATCGGCAGGTCGTGCAGGGTCTCCAGCATGCCGCGGAACTCGCCTTCCTTGGCGAGCACGTGGCCGCAGAGGTCCTCGCGCTCGAACACGTCGAGGTTGGCCATCGCGACCGCCGAGGCGACGGGATGGCCGGCGAAGGTGAAGCCGTGCGCGAAGGAGGCGTCGCCCTGCATGAAGGGCTCGGCGATGCGGTCGTCGGCGATCACCGCGCCCATCGGCGCGTAGGCGGAGGTCAGCGCCTTGGCGACGGTGACGATGTCGGGGACGTAGCCGAAGCGTTCGCAGCCGAAGTAGTGGCCGAGCCGGCCCCAGGCGCAGATCACCTCGTCGCTGATCATCAGCACGTCGTGGCGGTCGCAGATCTCGCGCACGCGCTCGAAGTAGCCGTCGGGCGGGACGAAGCAGCCGCCGGCGTTCTGCACCGGCTCGACGATCACCGCGGCGACCGTCTCGGGGCCCTCGAAGACGATCCGCTCCTCGATCGCGGTCGCCGCCCAGAGCGGGTGGCGATCGGCCGGCCAGCGGTAGGAGTTGGTGTTGGGGACGTGGCAGCCGCCGGGGACGAGCGGCTCGAACTGCGAGCGCAGCTCGGTGATCCCGGTGGCGGAGAGGGCGCCGAGCGAGGTCCCGTGGTAGGCGATCTCACGCGCGATCACCTTGTGCTTCTGGCCTTTGCCGAGCGCCCGGTGGTAGTTGCGGGCCAGCTTCAGCGCCGACTCGACCGCCTCCGAGCCGCCGGAGGTGAAGAAGACGCGGTTGAGGTCGCCGGGGGCGAGCGCGGCGATCCGCGCGGCGAGCTCGATCGCCCGCGGATGGGCGTAGCTCCAGAGGGTGTAGAAGTCGAGCTCGGAGACCTGGCGCGCCGCCGCCTCGCCGAGCTCGCTGCGACCGTGGCCGGCGTTGACGCAGAAGAGGGCGGAGAGGCCATCGAGGTAGCGGTTGCCGTGCTCGTCGTAGACGTAGCAGCCGTCCGCCCGGGTGATGATCGGGATCTCGTGGCCGGGCCCGTAGGAGCCCATGCGCGAGAAGTGCATCCAGAGGTGGCGCATGGCGAGCTCCTGGAGGCCGGTGTCGACGGCTCCGGTGGATTGCGACGCAATGGCCATGCGTGGTCTCCTCTCGTCCTACGACGTTCTGGACAAAGCTAGCTCGCTTTACTCCCACATGCAAGTGTCCAATGGAGCAAGCGGCGCGCCCCTCTATATACAGATCGTATAACGGCGCGGGGAGAAGTATGAGCTACCGTCTGTGTTGTGGACCCCGTTGTCCATAGTGTCGAGTTGAGGGATGTGAGCAAGCGCTTCGGCGACCTGACGGCCGTCGACGACCTCAACCTGGATCTCGCCGCGGGCGAGTTCTTCACCTTCCTCGGGCCGAGCGGCTGCGGCAAGACGACGACGCTGCGGATGATCGCCGGCTTCGAGCGGCCGAGCGAGGGCGAGATCCGGATCGAGGGGACCGACGTGGCGCAGGCGCCGCCCCACCGCCGCCCGACCAACACCGTGTTCCAGAGCTACGCGCTCTTCCCCCACCTGAGCGTGCGCGACAACGTCGCCTTCGGGCTGAAGCGCAAGCGGGTCGCGAAGGCGGAGATCGAGCGAGCGCGTGGGGGCGGAGCTCGAGCGGGTCGGGCTGGCGGCCGAGGCGAACCGGCGCCCGTCGCAGCTCTCCGGCGGCATGCAGCAGCGCGTCGCGCTGGCGCGGGCGCTGGTCAACCTGCCGAAGGTGCTGCTGCTCGACGAGCCGCTCGGGGCGCTCGACCTGAAGCTGCGCAAGGGGCTGCAGGTCGAGCTGAAGAAGATCCAGCGCGAGGTCGGGATCAGCTTCGTCTACGTCACCCACGACCAGGAGGAGGCGCTGACGATGAGCGACCGGATCGCGGTGATGAACCGCGGCCGGGTCGAGCAGGTCGGCATCCCCGAGGACGTCTACGAGCGCCCCGCGACGACCTTCGTCGCCGGCTTCATCGGCGTCTCCAACCTGATGCCGGCGGTCGTCGCGGGCGGCGGCGAGGTGAAGCTGGACCACGGGCCGACGCTGCGCGCGGCGGCGGACGGGATCCCGGTCGGCGAGCGCTGCTACGCGGTGGTGCGGCCGGAGAAGCTGCGGGTCGAGACGCTGGCTTCCGGTGCGCCTTTTGACGCCCATGTGGGCAAAAGGCGCACCGGAACGTCGGACGCGGGGGCTAACGGGTGGCCGCGGGTCGAGGGGGTGGTCGAGTCGTCGCTCTACCTGGGCACTTCGACGCAGATCGGGGTCGACCTGGGCGACGGGGTGCGGATGACCGTGCTCGTCCCCAACGCCGACGAGGCGCAGCGCCAGGCGCTGCCCGGCGGCGGCGCCCGGGTGGCGCTGAGCTGGGAGCCCGAGCACATGCACGTCGTGCGCGAGAGCTTGAAAGGGAAAGAGGTCGAACCGGAAGAGGGTGAGTCGGATGGGTAGTGGTAGAGCGAATCGTGGACCGCTGGCGGTCGCCGCGGCGATGGCGGCGCTGGTCCTGGCCGCGGGCCTCGCCGCCTGCGGCAGCGGCGGCGGTGGAGAAGGCGGAGCGGTGAAGCTGGAAGGCAAGCCCTCCGGCAGCGTGACGATCTCCAACTGGCCGCTCTACATCGACCCGGGCAAGGAAGGCACCGTCGCCGAATTCGAAAAGGCGACCGGGATCCAGGTCAAGTACATCGAAGACGTCAACGACAACGCCGAATTCTTCGGCAAGGTGCAGCCGCTGCTCGAACAGGGCGAATCGGGCGGCCGCAGCATGTTCGTCGTCACCGACTGGATGGCGAAGAAGATGCACGACCTCGGCTATCTACAGACCCTCGACAAGGCGGGCATCCCCAACGTCGAGCAGAACCTGGTGCCCTCGCTCCAGCATCCCGGCTTCGACCCCGAACGCGAATTCAGCGTGCCCTGGCAGAGCGGCATGGGCGGCGTGATCGTGCGCACCGACCTGGCGCCTGAAGTGCACTCGGTCTGCGACCTCTTCGACCCCAAGTACAAGGGCAAGGTCGACTTCCTCAGCGAACTGCGCGAAACGGTGCCGCTGGTGATGACCTGCCAGGGCGTCAACCCCGAAGAAGCGAGCGAAGAAGACTGGATGAAGGCGATCGAGAAGATCAAGGGGGCGGTCGAATCGGGGCAGATCCGGCGCTTCACCGGCAACGACTACGCGCGCGACCTGACCAGCGGCGACGCGGTTGCGGTGATCGGCTGGTCGGGCGACGCGGTGCAGCTGCAGGCCGACAACCCGGACATCGAATGGCGAATGCCGACCGAGGGCTGCTCGCTGTGGTCGGACAACATGGTGATCCCGGTCGGGGCGCCCAACCCGACCGCCGCCGAGGCCTGGATGAACTACGTGTACCAGCCGCAGGCGGCGGCGAAGATCGCCGAATACGTCAACTACGTGACGCCGGTCGAAGGCGTGAAGCAGATCTTCGAAAGGAGCGAACCGGAACTGGCGGAAAGCGACCTGATCTTCCCCAGCGCCGAATTCACCCGGAAGTGCTTCACCCAGGCGCAGCTGAGCGAGGAAGAGGAACAGCCCGTGACGCGGGCCTGGAACGCAGTGCTGAACGGCTGAGATGGCAGAGCGCCGCCGGATCGTCCCCTACTTCCTGCTCGGGCCGGGGACGATCTGGCTGCTGCTCTTCTTCGTCGTGCCCCTCTTCTACATGGGGTACCTCTCGCTCGAGTCGGGCGTCGTCGGCAGCCTCAGCTTCAGCTGGAGCTGGGGCAACTACTCCGACGCGCTCTCGCTGTACGACACGCAGTTCGCGCGCTCGTTCCTCTACTCGGGGCTGGCGACGCTGATCTGCCTGCTCGTCGCCTACCCGCTCGCCTACACGATCGCCTTCCGCGCCGGCAAGTGGCGCAACGCGCTGCTGTTCGCCGTGGTGGCGCCGTTCTTCACCACCTACCTGATCCGCACCCTCGCCTGGGAGACGATCCTCTCCGACCAGAGCCCGGTGGTCGACGCGCTGCGCTTGCTCGGCCTGGTGCCTGAGAACGGGCACGTGCTGGCGACCGGCGGCGCCGTGATCGCCGGCCTCGTCTACAACTTCCTGCCCTTCATGATCCTGCCGATCTACGCCAGCCTCGAGCAGATCGACGAGCGGCTGATCGAGGCGGCGAAGGACCTCTACGCGTCCTCGCGGGCGGCCTTCGTGCGGGTGACGCTGCCGCTCTCGGCGCCGGGGATCGTCGCCGGCACGCTGCTCACCTTCATCCCGGCGACCGGCGACTACGTCAACGCGCAGTTCCTCGGCAGCGCCGGCAACCAGATGATCGGCAACGTGATCCAGTCGCTCTACAAGACGCAGCTCGACTACCCGGCGGCGGCGGCGCTGTCGTTCGTGCTGATGGCGCTGATCATGGTCGTCGTCCTGATCTACATCCGCTTCGCCGGCTCGGAGGCGCTGATGGGCGAGGAGACGCTGTGACGTTCCGCTGGTCCTTTTCCCTCCTATGGAGGCATAACTCCCAGCGGAAGGATTTGCCGTGAAGGTGACGGTGCGCTGGCTGCGCGAGCACGCGGTGAACATCGTCGCGGCGCTGGTCGTGATCTACATGCTGATCCCGATCGCGGTGATCCTGGTCTTCTCCTTCAACGACCCGGCCGGAAAGTACAACTTCACCTGGGTCGGCTTCACGCTCTCGCACTGGGGCAACGCATTCGGCATCCCCGAACTGAACAGCGCCCTGGGGGAAAGTCTCAAGCTGGCGCTGCTGGCGACCGCGATCTCGACCGCGATCGGGACGCTGATGGCGATCGCGCTGGTCCGCCACCGGTTCCACGGGCGGCGTGCGGCGAATCTCTTGATCGTCGTGCCGATGGCGACGCCGGAGATCGTCATGGGCGCCTCGCTGCTCTCCTTCTTCATCATCCTCGGCGCGCCGGGGCTCGGCTTCCAGACGCTGCTGATCGCACACGTGATGTTCTGCATCAGCTTCGTCGTCGTCGTCGTGCGCTCGCGGCTGATCGGCTTCGACCGCAACCTCGAGGAGGCGGCGCAGGACCTCGGCGCCAGCCCGCTGGCGACCTTCCGCCTGGTGACGCTGCCGCTGATCGCGCCGGGCATCTTCGGCGGCGCGCTGCTCGCCTTCGCGCTCTCGATCGACGACTTCGTGATCTCCAACTTCAACTCGGGGACGACGGTGACCTTCCCGCTCTACATCTACGGCGCGGCGCAGCGCGGCATCCCGGTCGAGGTGAACGTGATCGCGATGATCCTCTTCGGCGTCACCGTGCTGGCGATGGGGGCGACGGTGTGGCAGCAGCGGCGAGCAGAGAGGGCGGCTTCGGTGCGGCCCGAGCAGGAGGCGTTGCCGGTTGCAGTGGGCGCGGCGGAGGCTGCATGACTCGCGGAGGGCGGGAGTTGCCTTGTCGAGTGCCGGGGCGGTGGGGGTCGCCTCGCCGAGTGCCTAAATCCGCCTTCGGCGGATTGATCTTGTGCCGCTTCGCGGCCCCGGATAGCCCGCCGGGGCGCCGCTTCGCGAGGCATCGGCGAGGCGACCCCCGCCGTCCTCGATGCGTTCGCCGTTGTATCGCTATCCGAAACAAGGAGCGAATGGATGGGTGATTTGACGCTGCGCAACTACATCGGGGGGAGATGGCGCGCACCGGGCGGGGTAGAGGAGCTCGAGGATCTGGATCCGGCTAGCGGGGAGGTTGCGGCGCTGGTCCCGTTGTGCGGGGCTCGGGAGGTTCGGAAAGCTGTGGAGGCGGCGCGGGAGGCGTGGCCGGGGTGGCGGGCTTTGGCGCCGCAGCGGCGGGCGCGGGCGGTGCTGGCGCTGCGCGAGGGGCTGGAGGCTCGGCGCGGAGGAGCTGGCCGCGCTGGTCAGCGCCGACATGGGCAAGACGCCGGCCGACGCCGACGGCGAGGTCGGGCGGGGGATCGAGTCGGTCGAGTCGGCGGCGGCGGTTCCGCACCTGCTCAAGGGGGAGAACCTGGAGGGCGTCGCGGCGGGGGTCGACGTGGAGATGGTGCGGCAGCCGGTCGGCGTCGTCGCCGCGATCACGCCGTTCAACTTCCCGGCGATGATCCCCCTCTGGTTCCTGCCCTACGCGATCGCCTGCGGCAACTCGTTCCTGCTCAAGCCCTCCGAGCAGGACCCGCGGCCGGCGGGGCTGATCATGGAGATCGTCGACTCGGTCGAGGAGATCCCGCCCGGCGTCGTCAACCTCGTGCACGGCGGCCGCGACGCGGTCGAGGCGATCCTCGCCGACCCCGGCATCGACGCCGTCTCCTTCGTCGGCCGCGCCGAGACCGCCCGCATCGTCGCCGAAGGGGCGGTGCGGACCGGCAAGCGCGTGCAGGCGCTCGGCGGCGCCAAGAACTCGCTCGTCGTCATGCCCGATGCCGACCTCGGCCGGGCGATGCCCGCGATCATGGGCTCCGCCTTCGGCGCCGCGGGGCAGCGCTGCCTCGCTGGGTCGGTGTGCGTCGTGGTCGGGGACGAGTTGCGGCGGGCCGAGGTAAGGGACGCCTTGGTCGCGGCGGCTTCCGATTTGCAGGTAGGGGCGGGCGGAGACGAGGGGACCGACGTCTGCCCGATGGTCTCGGCGGCCGCGAGAGACAAGCTCGTCGAAGCTATTGAGCGAGTCGTGGGTGGCGAGCGACAGGAGCCGGATGCCGGCAATCCTGGAGGCGGCCGCATTGTCGGCGGTCCCGCCGAGCTGCTACTCGACGGCCGGGGCGATGCAGGCCCGGCCGGAACCCTTCTCGGCCCCACCATCGTGGCCGTTCAGGACCACGAGTCCGAGCTGGCCCGCGAGGAGCTCTTCGGCCCTCTGCTCACCATCGTCGAGGTGGACGGCTTGGATCAAGCCCTCGACTTCGTCAACGGCTCCCGCTACGGGAACGCGGGCGCGATCTTCACCCAATCCGGCGCCGCCGCCCGCCGCTACCGCTACGAGGTCCAGGCGGGGATGCTCGGGGTCAACGTAGGCGTTCCCGCCCCCGTCGCCTGGTTCCCCTTCTCCGGCTGGAACGACTCGATCGACGGCGATCTTCACGCCAACGGCACCGACGCAGTGGACTTCTACACCAGGAAAAAGGTCATTACCTCACGCTGGTGACGTTTGCGTGGGAGGGCAGGGGGCGTCCCTCCGTCTTGCTGGATTTTTCGCCCGCTCGGATCGCGCCACTCGCCGAGGGTCAGGCGAAAAATTAACGCCGCTGCGCTGGAGGGACACCCCCTGCCCTCCCCGACTATCGACCGATGTGGAAGCCGACGAGCTCGGGCACTCGAGAGATCAAGGAACTCGCAAGGGGCGGGTGCCTGCCTTCAAGCTCAGCGTTCTCCTTGCTGGTCAAAGCTCGGCGGATGGTCTCGCCGCCGAGCCAGTGGAAAGGCTCGGGCGGGACGCGCTGCGGAGACGGGTCGACGAAGGGGAGGCGGGAGTGGTCGTCGCGGCGGTCGAGGACGAGCGAGGCGAGGGTGCGGGCGACCATGTGGGAGGGGCCTACGCCGTTGCCGGTGTAGCCGGCCGCGGCAAAGCTACGGCTGCCGGGCAGGGGGACGACGATTGGGACGTGGGTCGGCGAGACGTCGATCGGACCGCCCCAGGCGTGGGTGATGCGGGCGGGACGGCGCCCTCGTCCCCCTCCCGACCGGGCTCCGCCGACCCCCCCGCCCGCTCCACCTGACGATCCCGCGCCCGCGCCCGCCTCCGCCAGGCCCGGGAAGTACTCGAAGAGCCGATCGGCGGCGGCAGCCACGACGTCGCCGTCCAGCTCGGAGCGGCCATGCAGGCGGGCGCCCATCGCGATCCGTCCGCCGCCCCACCCGAAGGCGATGCGGCCGTCCGGCGTGGTGCGGAAGTAGTCGACCAGGGCGCGGCTGTCGGTGATGCACTCGCCGCCCGTCCAGCCGATCTGCTCGAGCAGCTCCGGCACCGGCTCGGTGAGCACGATGTGCGAGGAGGTGACGGTGAGCGCGTCGCGCAGCGGGGCGCGGGGCGCCTTGGCGGCGCCGCCGATCGCGACCACCGCGGCCCCGGCGCGGATGGCGCCGCGGTCGGTCTCGGCGAGGACACCGGCTCGGTTCGTCGTTTCCGACTTTTTCCACCCTCCAGTGTGGAAAAAGTCGGAATCGCCGCTCAGCCGCCACACCGGCGAGCGCTCGTAGATCTCGACGCCGGCGGCGAGCAGCCGCTCGCGCAGGCCGAGCACGAGGCGGGCGGGCTGAACGGTGGCGGCGTCGGCGTAGAAGGCGCCGCCGCGGAAGGCGGGGGAGGCGCAGCGGCCGGCGACCTCGCCCGGGCTCAACAACTGCACCAGATCCGCCCGCTCCAGCTCGCGACAGGCGACGACGGCCTCCTCCCAGACCCCGTCGTGCGCGGGCGCGGTCGAGACCTGCAGGTACCCGCCGCGCCGGAACCAGGCGTCGACGCGCTCGTCGCGGCAGAACGCCTCGACCCCGTCGATCGCCTCGCGCGAGGCCCGCGCCACCGCCAGCCCCGCCGCATCCCCCCAGCGCTCCCGCATGCTCGCCAGCGAGAACCACATCGAGTTGCAGAACCCTCCGTTCCGCCCACTCGGCCCATGCCCGCAGACATCTGCCTCGAGCACCACAACCCGACACTCCGGCTCCAGCTTCTTCAGATGCCAAGCCGTCCAAAGCCCGGTATACCCGCCCCCGAGAATCACAACGTCAGCACTCAACTCTCCACTCAGCACCGGCAGCGGGGAGACGTCCCCCGCCTCCTCGAGCCAATACCCATGGGCGGTGTGCTTCACAAGCCAAAGTCTGCCAGCGCTGTAGAGCTTTGCTCCGGATAGCGACACAAAGCTCTACGGCGCCGGCTGGTCAGGCCTTGGCCGGAGGGGCAGGGGGTGTCCCTCCAGCGCAGCGGCGTTAATTTTTCGCCCGCCAGCTCAGCGAGTGACGCCACCTCGACGGGCGAAAAATCCAGCAAGACGGAGGGACACCCCCTGTCCCTCCCCCAACCGCCGGCACTCGGCGAGGGACACCCCGCCCTCCCATACACTCCGCCCATGGCCACGTTCGACCTGCTCGCCAACCTCCCACTGGAGATCGAGGGCTACGAGCTGCAGGGCCTGGAGTACCAGACGCCCGGCTTCGAACGGCTGAGCACGGTGATCCATCTCTGGGGCAACGGCGAGGACGGGCTCGGCGAGGACGTGACCTACGACGCGCTCGACCACGTCGCTCTGCAGGACGCCGGCCCGGCGCTCGACCTGACCGGCTACGCCACCCTGGGCGAGTTCTGCGAGTTCATCGGCGGCGTCGACGCCTTTCCGGCCGAGCCGCAGCGCGACGTCTCGCGCCGCTACCGCCGCTGGGCCTTCGAGTCGGCGGCGCTCGACCTGGCGCTGCGCCAGGCGGGGACGGGGATCGCCAAGGCGCTGCACCGCGAGCCCGCCCCGGTCGACTTCGTCTGCTCGATGCGTCTCGCCGCCGGGCCCGACGAGCCCTCCTCGATCGAGACCCTGCGCGCCAAGCTCGACCCCTACCCCGGCCTGCGCTTCAAGCTCGACCCGACCAACGACTGGGACGACGAGCTGATCGCCGCCCTGGCCGAGACCGGCGCGGTCGACTCGCTCGACCTCAAGGGCTTCTACAAAGGCACGCCGGTCGACGTCGAGACCGACCCGGAGCTGTACGGCAAGCTGATCGAGGCCTTTCCCGAGGCCTGGCTCGAGGACCCGGACGTGAACGACGAGACGCGGCCGCTGCTGGAGCCGGTCCGCGACCGGATCACCTGGGACGCGCCGATCCACTCGATCGCCGACATCGAGGCGATGCCCTGGCGGCCGCGCATGGTCAACGTCAAGCCCTCGCGGATCGGCGGCCTGCGCGACCTCTGCGAGACCTACGACTACTGCGCGGAGCACAGCATCGGCGCCTACGGCGGCGGCCAGTGGGAGCTCGGCGTCGGCCGCGGCCAGATCCAGGTGCTCGCCTCGCTCTTCCACCCGAACACGCCGAATGACACCGCGCCGCGCGGCTACAACGAAAGCCCTCCACCCCCCGGCCTGCCGACCAGCCCGCTGCTGCCGCAGCTGACTCCTTCGGGATTCCGTTGGGCGGAATAGAGGGATCGGGTGTCCCTCGCCCCGACAAATGACGGTCTAATCAGCCCGTCATTTTGAGTATCCGCCGGTTCGAGGGACACCCGACCCCTCTTCGGCCAACCGAATTTCCTCTTTCGGCTAGGTTCAGGATCACCGTCCCGCCACGCAAGGAGACCCATGGCCGAGAAGAGCTTCGCCGCCGCCCTCAACGAGCAGATCGCCAACGAGTTCGCCGCCTCGCAGCAGTACGTGGGGATGGCCGTCTACTACGACGCGGAGACGCTGCCCCGCCTCGCCGCCTTCTTCTACCGGCAGGCGCTGGAGGAGCGCGAGCACGCGATGATGATGGTCCAGTACCTGCTCGATGTCGGCGAGGAGGTCCACATCCCGGACATCAAGGCGCAGGCGACGAGCTACTCCGACGGGGTCACTCCGGTGGAGAAGGCGCTGGCGCAGGAGAAGCGGGTCGGCGAGGAGATCTTCGCCCTGTTCGAGCTGGCGCGCGAGGAAAAGGACTACCGGGCCGAGCAGTTCATGCAGTGGTTCGTCAAGGAGCAGGTCGAGGAGGTTGCGCTGATGAGCGACCTCCTGAACGTGGTCGAGCGTTCGAAGGACAACCTGCTGCTGGTCGAGGACTACATCGCGCGCGAGAACCCGGGCGAAGAGGGCTCGGACCCGACCGCGCCGCCGGCCGCGGGAATGGGTGGGTAGGGAGTCGGGTGTCCCTCGCCCCGACAATCGCTGGTCTAATTAGACCAGCGATTTGAGTATCCGCCGGTTCGAGCGACACCCGACTCCCTTCTCATGGCCGTAATCCGGCGAAACTCGGCGATGTCTTCTCTGAGCGCGGCTGGTGCAGGAGCGGGGAGGAAGCGGGCGGGGAGCGGCGACTCGATCACGCCGTCCTCGGTCTTGGCGACGCGGTAGGCGCGGGCGCCGCGGTGGGCGGTGACGGCGCTCGGCGGGCCGCTGCCCTCCCAGATCAGGCCGGCGTAGTCGTCGAGCCCGTAGCCGCTCGGCATTCCGTCGGCGACCGCGTCGAGGTAGGCGGCGCGGCGGTCCGGTTCGTCGTTGTAGTGGACGCAGAGGCTGCCGGGCAGGAGGCCGAGCCCGGCGCCGGGCAGGGGCTTGCCCGAGGACTTGGTGATCCCGGCCTCGAACCAGCACATCGCGCCGGCGCTCTGGCCGGCGAGGACGACGCCCCGGCGCCAGGCGAGGGCGAGGATCTCGCTCAGCGCGTGCGCCTCCCAGACCGCCAGCAGGTTGAGCAGGCTGCCGCCGCCGACGTAGATCAGGTCCTGTTCGAGGATGTGGTCGCGCAGCTCCATCGGCCTGCTGCCGAGGCGGAAGAGCGAGATGTCGGAGGGGTCGCAGGCGCGCTCGCCGAAGACCGAGTAGAAGCGCCCGATCAGCTCCGAGGTGTCGCCGCTGGCGGTCGGCAGGATGCAGACCTTCGGCCGCCCCCCGGCGCGGGTCGTCGCCAGGCGCAGCATCAGCTCGCAGACCGCCCGGTCGCCCGGTCGCGAGCTGAAGTCATGTCCACCGAGGGTGAGGACGCGGCTGATCATCCGAGCGCCGTAGAGGTTGTGCTCGGATGGCGACGAAAACCTCTACGGCGGGGCATTCAGTGGGCCGCCACGGCCGTCGACATCGCCTCGGGCAGCGGCCCCGCCGTCGAGACGGCGCCGTCGCCGAGGTAGGCGGTGGCGATCCGCGTCTCGACCACCCGCTCGCCCATCGCGTCGAGCCGGTAGCCGCGCGCCTCGGGGCGCGAGGCGACGACGCGGCTCAGCTCGGTGTCGACGAAGTGGAGCGCGGCGCCGTCCTCGGCGGCGTAGCCGGGGCGCATCCCGTCGCGCAGGAAGTCGTGGTAGGCGCTGCGCCGCTTCGAGTCGCGCTCGTAGTGGACGCAGTTGCTGAACGGCAACAGGCCGAGCCCGTCGACCGCCTTCGGCGCGCCGTGGAAGCCGGTGACCGCCTCGGCGAACCAGCAGAGCGAGCCGGCGGATATGCCGCAGAGGACCACCCCCTGCCCCCACGCTTCGCGCAGGACCGTGTCCAGGCCGTGCGCGCGCCAGACGCCGAGCAGGCTGACGACGCTGCCGCCGCCGACGTAGATCAGATCCTGTTCGAGCAGGTGGGCGCGCAGGTCCTCCGGCCCCTGCTCGCGGCGGAACAGCGAGATGTGGCTGGGCTCGCAGCGCTCGGCGCCGAAGGCGCGGTAGAAGCGGACGATGTAATGGTCGGCGTCGCCGCTCGCCGAGGGCAGGAAGCAGACCCTGGGACGCTCGGCCCCGGTCAGCCCGAACACGTAGTCGTCGAGCAGCGGGTTGCCCGACTCCATCGAGAAGCCCCCTCCGCCGAAGGCGACGATCTGGCGCGGTTTCTTCATCTTCAAATGGTCGCCAGCCGGCGGCGAGATTCGCTTGTACAGCGGTCCGAAGTTTTCGCCAGCGCCCCCGCCCGCGTGTACAGGTGCGCTCAGTAGCCGGGGCTGCGCTTCGCGGCTTTGCGCTCGGCGGGGTGCGCGCCGCCCTTCTTCTCCAGCGTCGCGCAGGCCTGCGCGATGTCGCCGGCGAGGCGGTCGACCTGCTCGCGGCTGAGCGTCTGCTTGACCAGCGCCCGCAGGACCTTCACGTCTTCGGCATCGGGCGGCAGCGTGTAGGCGGGGAGCATCCAGCCGCGCTCGGCCGAGAGCTGCCAGGAGAGGTCGAACTCGTCGTAGTTCTTCTCGCCGGCGAGCTTGAAGGCGACCAGCGGCAGCTGCTCCTCGCCGTCGCCGATCAGCTCGAAATCGCCGCTCTCGCGCAGCTTCTCGGCCAGCGCCCGGGCGTTCTCCTGCATCGCCCGCATGACGTAGGAGTAGCCCTCGCGACCGTAGCGGACGAAGTTGTAGTACTGGGCGAGGACCATCGCCGAGCCGGTGGAGAAGTTGAGCGTGAAGGTGGCGTCGGTCTTGCCCAGGTAGTTCTCGTAGAAGACGAGGTCCTCGGCGAGGTCGCTCTTCTCGCGGAAGACGAGCCAGCCGATGCCCGGGTAGACGAGCCCGAACTTGTGCCCGGAGACGTTGATCGAGCGCACCTGCTCGAGCCGGAAGTCCCACTCGGAGTCGGGATAGAGGAAGGGCCAGACGAAGCCGCCGCTGGCGGCGTCGACGTGCAGCGGCACGTCGAGCCCCTGCTCGCCCTTGAGGTCGACGAGCAGCCTGTCGATGCCGACGATGTCGTCGGCGTGGCCGGTGAAGGTGGTGCCGAGCACGGCGGCGACCCCGATCGTGTTCTCGTCGATCAGCGGCTGCACGTCCTCGGGGCCGATCGTGTACTTGCCCGGCTGCAGCGGCACGATCTTCGGCTCGACGTCGAAGTAGCGGCAGAACTTCTCCCAGACCACGTGCACGTCGCCGCCGAAGATCAGGTTCGGCCTCTCGGCCGGCTTCGATTCGGCTTCGCGGCGCTGCTTCCACTTCCACTTCAGCGAAAGCGCGCCGAGCATGATCGCCTCCGAGGATCCCTGGGTGCGGGCGCCGGTCGTCTCGCCGGGAGCGTTGTAGAGGTCGGCGAGCATGCGGATGCAGCGCTGCTCGATCTCGGCCGAGATCGGGTACTCGGCGTGGTCGATGAAGTTGCGGTAGAGGTTCTCGCCGATCACCCGCTGGGCCTCGGGCTCCATCCAGGTGGTGACGAAGGTCGCGAGGTTGCGCTGCGGGTCGCCCTCCAGCGCCAGTTCCTCGCCGAGGAGGCGCATCGCGTCGAGGGCGGACATGCCGCCGGCCGGAAAGTCGTTCGCGGGCGCGTCTTCGGTGAGAAAGCGGTTGCCGTAGAGCTTGACTGCCGCCTCGTCGCTGAGTGGCTCGTTCATGGGGGCTCCTGGTCGAGTCGCGTGGTGACGAGCCTACTCGACGCCCGCGGCGCCGATCGAGCGGCGCAGCTTGGCGCGCACCCGGTGCAGCCGGACCTTGACCGTGCCCAGAGGGATGCCGAGGCGGTGGGCGATCGCCTCCTGGGTCATGTCCTCGTCGTAGCGCAACCGCACGAGCTGGCGATCGCGCTTGTTGAGCCGCTCCAGCGCCGCGTGCAGGTCGGCGCGTTCGACCGTAGCGAGCACGCGATCGTCGTCGCGGCCGTGGATCAGTTCGATCAGATCGCTGGGCAGCGGGCGCTTGCGGGCGAACTCGCGCAACGCCTCGTTGCGCACGATCGTCGCCAGCCAGGACTTGCGGGCGCCGATGTCACGCAGGGTGTCGCGTTTGCTCCAGGCGCGCACCATCGCGTCCTGAGCGATGTCCTCCGCCTCCGTCCGGTTCTTCGCGTAGCGGAAGGCAAAGCGCATGCATATCCGGTGGATCTCGTCCCAGTCCCAGCCTGCATCCGAATCGGCCTTGCCGGCAACCCGATGATCGAGACGATGAACCTCCACGATTCGCGGCAGACTAGCATATTTGAGCACTGAAACTATTAAGAAGTACTCCTGGTCGCATCCGGGCATGAAGGGAGCAGCAGCAGTCCAGCCGGGCGGCCAGTCGGCGGAGAGCGCCTACGAGGCGATGGCGCCCCTCTACGACGATTTCACCGCCCACCACGACTACGAGCTGTGGCTGGGCAACCTCCTCCCCAAGCTCCGCCGCCACGGGTTGAGCGGGGGTCGCCTGCTCGACGTCGGCTGCGGCACGGGGAAGAGCTTCCTGCCGATGCTCGAACGCGGCTGGGAGGTGACCGCGTGCGACATCTCGCCCTCGATGGTCGAGCTGGCCCGGGCGAAGGCCGGGGCCCCGGTTCGGCTCTCGGTGGCGGACATGCGGGAGCTGCCGGTCTTCGGCGAGTTCGATCTCGTCTGGGCGCTGGACGACGCGGTCAACTACCTGCTCAGCGCTGAGGAGCTCGGTCGGGCGCTGAGCGGGATGCGGGCCAACATGGCCCCCGGCGGACTGCTGATGTTCGACGTCAACTGCCTGCAGACCTACCGCAGCTTCTTTGCCGAAGAGCAGCGGGTGCAGCGGCGCGGGCGGACGCTCGTCTGGCGCGGCCAGGGCTCGCCCGACGCGGCGCCGGGGTCGACCAGCGAGGCGCGCTTCGAGGTCGAGGCCGGCGCCGATGCGGGGCGCTTTCCGGCGCACGTGCACCGCCAGCGCCATTTCCCCGAAGCCGAGATCCTCGAGCAGCTCGCGGGCGCGGGCCTCGAATGCCTCGACGTCTACGGCCACGGCTTCGACGCGGTTCCGAAGCAGCCGGTGGAAGAACTGATCCACTCGAAGGCCGTCTACATGGCCCGGCGTCCTCCTGACTAACACGGTTAATTTCTAACAGTGTTGTCTTCTCCCGACTGACAGCGGGAGGACTCACATCGGTACGCAGTGGTGTGGTGCTCGTATGGGCAGTTACTAGCTACTTATATTCTGTAGACTCGCCCGGAAATAGCTGGAAGGCTGCGCTCGTGTCGGAGGCGGCTCTAAAGGCTCTAGGCGAAGCCATACGTACGCGGCGGGGCGAAATCGACGGTCTCTCCCAGGAGGGACTGGCCGATCTCGCCGGCATGCACCGCACCTACGTAAGCGAGATCGAGCGCGGTCTGCGCAACCCGAGCTTCCGCAACCTGTTCAAGCTCGCCGCGGCACTGGAAGTCCCGCTCTCGGATCTGGTCGCCCAGGCCGAGCGCAAAGCGGTGTAGCAAGGCGCGCCCAGACTGACGCAGGCTTGGGCCGTGTGCAGACCCCGGCGCAAGGCGCAGCTCGCCGCGAAGCGCGAACCACTCCTGCCCAGATCGCCAACCCGATCGGCAAGGTGTTACCTGACACGTTGTTCACTGTGACGGGGCTGCATCACAACTTGGCCAGCGGAGCTAAACAGTAACGGTACTAGTTCAGCACCGGTCGGGGGTGTTCAGCTGCAGTCAGTTGACTGAGCCACCGGGCACGATCCATTCGCAACTCTGTCCGGTAACCGAGGCGATCAGGTCGAAGGCGGCGTCTCCGTTAACTCACTTGGCCTTCCTGGGCCGAGCTCGCCGAGGCGATCGCGCCGACGTGCGCCGTCGTCGGCGCCGACGCCCCTTGCGGCTCCCTGGTCACCGTCCTGCCGAGCGCCACGTGGAGGGCGCGCAAGAACGCCTCGGGGCGGTCGCGAGCCGGGTCGTCGGCGCAGTCCTCGATCACGTGCAGCGCCCGGCCCATCTCCCCCTGTCGGGTCAGGTTGACCCCGACCCAGAAGGCGCAGCGGATCGCCGCGAGCGGATCGCCCGCGTCGAGGTGGGCGCGATAGGCGCGCTCGAGGATCTCGAGGAACTCGGCTTCGCGGCCGAGCATGTAGGCGGCGCGGCCCACTCCTGGCGCGCATAGCGCTCGCGCCCACGCTTGACCTCGGCGTCGGTCACGAAGCGATTATCGCGAGCCGGAGAGGCCCCATTCTTGCTAGTGTGGGTGGGCAGTCACCCACATTAGCTTCAAGTTCCCGAAAGCCAGCAAAGCGATGCCGCGCCTCACCGAGCAGGACAAGAACGCGAACCGCAGGCGGCTGCTCGAAGCAGCCGCGAACGAGTTCGCCCGCAATGGGCTCGACGACGCGAATATCAACGAGATCTCACTCGCCGCCGGCTTCGCCAAGGGCACCGTCTACAACCACTTCGAGTCCAAGGAGGCGCTCTTCCTGGCGGTCGTCGAGGAGGCCTGCGAGCTGGCCGCGGCGGGCGCCCGGGAGGTGCCCGCCGCCGCGCCGACGCGGGAGCGGCTGCGCGCCGTGCTTGCGTCCGACGTCGAGTGGGCCCGCGCCCATGACGCCTTCGCGCGCGTGCTCGTGCGGCAGGCGCTCACCCCCGACCCGCGCTTCTACCCGCGGGTACTGGAGGCGGCGACGCCGTTCATCTCGCGCGTCGAGGAGATCCTCGCCGATGGAGTGGAGCGAGGCGAGGTGCGGGGCGACATCCCGGTCGGCGAGCTGGCCCTCCTCTTCATCGGCTTCGGCGACCTAGCCCTGGTCCAGCACTGGGGCTCGGGCGGCATTTGGCCCTCGCTCGAGCAGATCCCGGAGCTGATGACCGGGCTGTTCCTCGAGGGGGCGGCGCCCCGGCCGCACAGCGAGGAGAGCCGTGGCTGAGCCGCTGGTCATCCTCGAGGGCGTCGGCAAGTCCTACGGCAAGGGCGCCGCCGCGCAACGGGTCCTCGACGGCCTCTCGCTGGAGATCGGCCGCGGCGAGATGGTCGTCGTGCACGGCCCATCGGGCTGCGGCAAGACGACTCTGCTCAACCTGATCGGCGGCCTCGACCGCCCCGACAGCGGCCGCGTGCTCTCCTGCGGGACCGAGCTGACGCACGCCTCACGCCCCGACCTGACCGCCTACCGCGCCGGCTCGGTCGGCTTCATCTTCCAGTTCTACAACCTGCTCCCGACCCTGACCGCCCTGGAGAACGTCGAGGCCGGCGTGCGGGTGGCGGGGGTCGAGCGCGACGAGGCGCACGAGCGCAGCCAGGAGCTGCTGGGACGTGTCGGCCTCGGCGATCTCGCGGGACGCTTCCCGGCAGAGCTCTCCGGCGGCCAGCAGCAGCGGGTCGCGATCGCCCGCGCCCTCGCCAAGCGGCCGCGCCTGCTGCTCGCCGACGAGCCGACCGGCAACCTCGACGAGGAGACCTCGGGTGGGGTGCTGGAGCTGATCCGCGAGCTGAACCGCGAGACCGCGGTCACCTTCGTGATCGTCAGCCACAATCCGGCGATCGCCCGCACGGGGGACCGCGTCGTCGAGCTCTCGCACGGGCGGCTCGCCGATGCGTCGTTCGCCGACGGCTGATGCTCTGGCGCAAGGCATACCGCGACCTGCGCGCGATGGGGCTGCGCGCCGTCCTGATCGTGATCGTGATCGGCGCCGGCCCGGGGACCGCCGCCGGCATCGCACTGGCGATGCACGATGTCGAAGCGACCCGCGACGACTTCTACTCCCGCTACGCGCTCGCCGATCTCGACGTTCGGCTGCGCGGCCCGTTGCCGGCCGCGCGGTTACGCCACCGAGCCGAGCAGGCCGGGGCGCTCCGCTCTGAGGCCCGGCTGATCCTCGACGGCGCGGCGCTGCACGGCGGCTCGCGCACCGCGGCGGAGGTCGTCGGGATGCCGGTCGGCGCGCCGCTCAACCGGCTCGCGGTCACCGACGGGCGGGGACTCACCCGGAGCGTCCCGCGCGGCGCCGCGGTAGACGCCGACTATGCCGATCGGGTCGGCATCGGCCCCGGAGACCGCCTGCGGCTGCAGGTCGCGGGTCGCGCCTTCTCACTACAAGTGCGAGGGTTGGCGCGAAGCCCCGAGTACCTGCTCGCGACGGCGAACCCCGACTACCTCGTCCCCCAGCGCGGCTCGCTCGCGGTCGTCTTCCTGCCGCGCGGCGCGCTGCAGCGCCTGATCGGTCTGGGCGGGCGCGCCAACGACCTCGCCGTCGACCTGCCCGGGGGCGGCAACGGGGCGGCCGCGAAGCGGCTCGCGGCCGGGCTGCCGGCAGCGCGCGTGACGCCGCGCTCGCGCCAGTACGGGCGCCGCCTGACCGAGGCCGACATCCACAGCTTCTCGATCTTCGCCCCCGTGATGGGCGTCGTCTTCGGGATCGTCGGCCTGCTGCTGATCGCCTTGAGCCTGCGCCGCCTTGTCAGCTCGCAGCGGCGCGAGCTGGGCGCCCTGCTTGCGATCGGCTACCCGGCGCGCACGGTGGTCGGCTCGGTCATGCTCCTGGCCGCGGCGCTCGCCGCGCTGGGCGCCGCGCTGGCGATCGGGGCGACGATCGGCGTCGGGCGACTGGTGGCGAGCGAGTACGCGGGCGCGGTCGGCTTCCCCACGACGCGGTACCCGCTTGCCTTCGGACCGCTGGCGCTGGCTGCGGGCCTGGCGATCCTCGCGACCCTGCTCGCCGCCCTCCTGCCCGCCTACCGGCTCGCACGCCTCGACCCGATCGAGGCGCTGCGCGGCGAGAGCGTCGGCTCCTTCGAGCTGCCGGGCTGGCTGCAGCGGCTTGACGGCGATCGGTCCGCCGGCGCTCACCTACGGCCTGCGCGGGCTGCTGCGCCGGCCGCTGCTGAGCGCCGCCACCGTCCTCAGCATCGCCGGCGCGGTCGGGCTCGGAGCGGCGCTCAACATCCTCGTCTCCTCGACCAACAGCTCGGTCGACGCCGCGTTCGCCGGCCAGGGCTGGAGCCACTCGGCGGACCTCGCGCGACCGCTGCCCGACGGTCGGGCGGCGAAGCTCGCGAGACAGTCGGGAGCGGCCCGCGCCGAGGCGACGGTGAAGGGCCCGGCCGAACTGCGGGCGGGCCGCGAACGGGTCGGGGCGCAGCTCACCGGCCTGCCGCGGCGACCGGCCCTGCTGCGGCTCGACCTGACTTCCGGCGGCGGCCCCGGGGCGAATCGGATCGTGCTCAGCGAGCAGACCGCGGACAAGCTCGGAGTCGGCCCTGGGGACGCGATCGCGCTGCGCACCCCCGAACGGAGGGCGACCGTCCGGGTCGCCGGCGTCGCCCGCACCCTGGCAACCGAACAGGCCTACCTGCCGAGGGCGCAGGCAGCGCGCCTGCTCGGCCTCCCCGGGCGGGTGACGAGCGTCCTCATCGACGGCAGCGCGGCGGACGCCCGCCGCCTGCGCGCCGACCCCGCCGTGGCGCGGGTGACCTCGAAGGCGTCGGCGCTCACGGCCGAGCGCGAACTGCTCGACGAGCTGACCGGGCTGATCGCCGTCCTGCAGGCGATCAGCCTCGCGGTCGGCGCCCTCTTCCTTGTCTCGACCTTGACCCTCTCCTACCTCGACCGCCGCGGTGAGTTCGCGACGCTGGCCGCGCTCGGCTACGGGCGGCGCCAGATCGGCGCCGCGGTCGCCGGCGAGGCGCTCACCCAGACCTTGCTCGCCGCCGCCCTCTCGGTCCCGCTCGGCATCCTGATCGCCTCCCCCCTCGCCCAGCGCATCGCCGAAGCGTGGTTCACGATCGGCCTGCACCCCGAGGCGCCGAGCTTCCTGCTGGTGATCGTCCCGGCGCTGGCCCTCGCCCTGCTCGCCGCCGCCCACGCGACCCGACGGGCATTGCGGCTCAACATCGCCGCCACCGTCAGAGCACGGCTGATCGGCTGAGGTCCCGACCCGCTCAGAGCGCGACGGCACACGCTCCGCGCACGGCCACTCCTGCTCAAAGCGCGCTCGCGTCCGCTCCTCGTAGACGCCGCCGTGGTAGTCGAGGTAGTGGTATGCCCTCATGCCCTCGGCGAGGTTGCGGGCGCAGGCGCGCTCGGGCTCAACCTGGCGCTGCTCCGCTGAAGAAGCGGGAGCGACGGGGCAGGAGCCCTCAAAGGACACCGGATTGAGAATCGGGGCTGAGTGGGCGACGCAGCCTGCTATCCGGACTGGCCTTCCTGCGCCGCCTGCTCCTTGACGCGACGGGCGGCCTTGGCGTAGGCGATCATCCGATCGCGGCGGCCGATCGCCAAGACCACACTCGTCGCCGGGGCGCCGTCGCTGGGCTCGTTGCGATAGATGAAGCGGTAGCGCGGCTTGCCCTTCCAGGCCGGTTCGTCGAAGCGGACCTTGCGACAGCCCTTCAGCACGCGGGGAGGCTTGTCCCCCATCAGCTCGCCGTGGTGCGGGTTGCCGTGCAGCTCGACCACGATGCGCGCGACCGCGCGCTTCAAGGCTTCGTCGAGCTCGTTGGCGTCAGCCGTGGCCTCTGCCAGAGCTTCAACCTTGTGCTCAGCCTCCGGGGAGCTGCCCAACGAACTCCCCCATCCCGATCTCCGTCAGGAAATCGCCGGCGCTCAGTCGCTTTCCCTCGCTCTTCGCGAGGCGCTCCTGCAGGAACAGCGCCAGTCCGGCGTTCTCGAGCTCCTCTTCCAACTCTTCGATCTTCTCCTTGGCGGCGACCAGATCCACGGTCGGAACCAGCGACGCCGAGCCCTCCTGACCCCGGATCGCGATTCGGACGACGTTGCTGTCGAGATCGGGTGAGGGCTTACGCCGCGAGGACGCCTTCTTGACGAGCTGCGGCAAGCTGCGCCGCGCCTCGCTCGTGCCGAGGGCTGTCGGCTTCTTGCCTCGGGCCGCTGCCATATTGGAAGGGTACCACTAGTTGTACGAGTCAGGAGTCCTCAAAGGACACCGGACTGAGATCCGGGGCTGGGGCTCTTGACCCCAGGCTGTCAGTCGACTGAGCCAGCGGGCACGACCCACTCGCAACTCTGTCCGGTAACCGATGCGATCAGATCGAAGTCGGCGTCATAATGAAGGACGGTCAGGCCGCGAGACTCTGCGGCAGCTGCGATCAGCAGATCGGGAACCTTGCGGCCACGCTGGTGCTTTGTGGCGAGCATGCGCTGAACCTGCCTGGCTCGCTGCAGATGATCGGCCGTCGTCTCCACCAGCTCGAACGCCCGGAGGGCCTCGGCCAAGCGGTCCCACTCGGCGGCGTCGCGAGCCGAGTAGCCGATCTCCAGGTCGCTGATCCCGGCTCGGGCGAGCTCGCCGCGCTCGGCAGCCGGCTCGACCATCTCCCTGACGGCGGCGTGGCGCAGACGCGTGAGGACGCTCGAGTCGAGCAGGTGGCTCAGCGCCATGCCTGCTCGCGAGCGGCCACATCGGTCTGAGCGAGCACGTCAAGGCGTTGCTTCACAGCCTTGCGATGCTCATCACCGGCTTGGCGGAGCGCGCTGTTGACGGTTTCCTTGATCGTTGCGCTGCCGAGTCTCGCCCGCGCGGCCCGCAGCGCCTCCTCGTCGATGTCAACCAGATGCTTGCTCATGCTCAGGAGTATATACGCAGGGCTGAACTATATATCCACCGAGGAGGGGACCGCCAGGACGCTGCGCTCAGGGCCGGATCGAGTGAGCGGGCGCGAGGGCGCGAGCCCGCAATGCCTCCGTGAGGGCGGCGCGTCCGGCCTCGGTGAGGACCAGCGGTTTGCGTGACAGACGCGAGCCACTGCCCTTCTCCACGAGCACGCCGATCGCCTCGGCGGGCCGCAGCAACGCGGCGATGTGCCAGGAGACGTCGCGCACGCTCGGCGGCTCCTCCCCAGCTCGCCAGCCCGCGGCGGCGACAGCAGGCTGGACCCGCGCCGCGAGCGTTTCGCCGTAGTCGGCAGGGGCGCCGTCGAGAATCAGGGCGACGGCGAGCTCCGCGCAGGCTGCGTAGAAGTTCTCGCCGCGGAGCAGCTCCGTTGCGAGCGCCTCGAGCAGCGCGGGTGGGTCGCCCGCCAGCTCCCGGCCTCGTTTCGTCGTCAGCACCCGACGGCCCTTGCGGCGGAGCAGGCGAAGCTCGCGCAGCAGCTGGTGCAGCTCCCAGAGCGGAGTCACGTCCGCGCGTCCACCGGGACCGCGCTGAAGCCAGCCCTCCAGGCGCTAGGTCGGTGTCTGGCGGCTCGATCCCCGAGCCGTCGAGCAGCTTCCGGAAGGTCCGCGGCGGCGCCGGGTCCTCGGCCTCCCAGGCGCGGAGGAGCCGCCGCGTCTCCGGCGCGCGGCAAACCTCGGCGTAGCCCGCCGCCTGGCCGCCGAGACGCTCCAGCGTCTTGGCCAACGCAGCCGCCACGGCCTCCTTGCGGTCGAGCCCGACGAGGTACTTGCGCGGCAGGACGTACCAGACGAAGAGCTGCACGTCGTAGCGGCGCAGGAACAGCGGCTCCTCGCCTTCCCATCCCATCCACTCGAAGGCCGACTGGGCAGCCTGCGCGCCCTCCCGATCCCACTCGCCGGCGACCGCGATCGCGTCCCGCAGCTCCCGCTCCGACAGCTCAACAGGCATCAGGCCGAATCCGACTCCACCGGAGCCAACGCTAGCCGGAGAGAGCCTCGCAGCCGAACCGCAGCGCGCATTTTCCGGAAGTTTTCGTCGTATCCGTGCGTGCAGGTCGCCATGACGTCGACGACGACCGGTGACAATCGCGGGATCGGTCTGAAATCGACACCGCCGATTTGCAGGGACAACAAACAACGGGAGCGACGGGACTCGAACCCGCGACCTCCGGCGTGACAGCGGACCCATGGGGCGTCTGACCAGACCGGCCAGGCACGAACCGCTCTGGAATGGGGCGGTTGAAGCAGGTTGGATCAGGTTGGGTTGCTACTCCCGTGCTACTCCCGCCGCCGCGTCACCTGCGACCCATTCAGCTGCATCTGCTCGACAGAAGGAGCGAGACGATGATGCAGCCCGACCCTACCGCGCCCCGAGGCGCCCTGATCGTCACCCAGCGCAAGTCCGGCGACCGCGCCCCGCAGTGGGAGGCGTGCTGGCGAGACTCGACCGGCCGGCGGCTCAAGCGCCGCCTCGGACCGGCCTTCCTGATCGAGCGAGCCGAACGACACACCGATGTCTCCGGCTGGGCCGCGGCCTGGGGGGAGCCTCGGACGGCCAACGGCCGGCACCGGCCTTGCCCGCCGGGCCTTCTCACCGCAGTTGACGCGGCGGCGCTCATGGCCGAGCGGATCGCCGAGCGCGAGCGCGAGCTGGCGAGCGGTGATGCCGAGAAGCGCCAGGCCGCAGAGCGCGATCTCGCCTCGCTGACGCTCGAAGTCCTCACCCCCCAGTGGCTCGACTACGCGAAGAAGGTCAAAGCGATGACCCCGCAGACCCTCCGGGGCCACGGCTACGACCTGGCCACGCTTGCGGAGGCGCCGGAGTTCCGCCAGGTGCCACCCGGCGCCCGCCCTCCGCGCGAGCTGAGCGACAAGGATCTGCGCGCCTGGGCGACCCGCTGGCCCGCGAAGCCGATCGACGCGATCACCGCTCGCGATGTCGAGGAGTGGCGCGACCGCCTGCTGCGATCCGGCCAACTCACCGGGCGCAGCATCAACAAGAAGCGCCAGGTCCTCTCCAGCCTGCTCGGCTGGGCCGCGCGCTCGCACCGCTTCCCGGAGATCACCGCCAACGTCGTCCTCGAAGTCGAGAAGATCAAAGAGAACCCGCCGGGGGAGATCGACTTCTATGAGCCCGAGGAGCTGCTCTTGGTCGCGCGAGTCATACGGGACGGGAGGCATCGCATCGACCGCATGCCGCGTGGCGGCGTCTACTCGCGGGCCGACGCGAGAGCGCTGCGGCGGGCCGAGGACCGCCAGGACGCCGTGCTCGTCCTGACCCTCGCCTACGCCGGCTTGCGGCTCGGCGAGGCTCGCGCCCTACGCTGGCGCGACATCAGCTTCACCCGCGGCCAGATCACCGTCAACCGGGCGGTGAGCGACGGGGTCGAGCTGCCCTTCCCGAAGGGCAAGAAGCCGAGGACCCTGCCCCTCATCCCCAGCCTGGCCACCGCACTTCGCGCTCAGCGCAAGCGCGAGCACTTCCGCGACCGCGATGACCTTGTCTTCGTGGGCGAGGCCGGCGATCACCTCGATCAGTCCGCATTCCGGCGGCGCTTCAAGCGGGCCTGCAAGGTGGCGGGTCTGCGCCCGCTGCGAGTGCATGACCTGCGCCACGGCTTCGTCTCCCTCGCGGCGCAGGAGTTCCCGGCCCACCGGCTCCAGGCCCTGGCCGGCCACGCCGACCCGCGGACGACCGCCCGCTACACCCACGCCAAGGCGCGGCCCGACGACCTCGATCGCCTCACCCGAGCTTTCCACCCGGACGATGGCGGGTAATGCGCGCCATGCCGGCTCTCGGCTTCGCGCCAGCGGGTACTTGGCTCTGTCGCCTCGATCACCCTTGTTGTCCATCCCCGAGTCATCTTGCATGCCTTCGAGGGCGGCTGAGCGGCTTGTCGGGGGCCGAGACAGGCAAGCGGCCCGAAGGCACGCCCGCCTCCCTGCTACAGACCCGGCCCCCGAAAAGCCGCTCAGTCTCCGTCGCTTCCCGTCGCCTCGAAGCGCCCGGGCTGGGAGGAGCCCGGCGACCACTCGAACCCGGCGACCAGATCGGCCAGGGGGACGCCAGCCGCCCCCGCGAGCTTGATCGCGGTTTCGAGCAGCACGCTGCGCTCGCCCCGCTCCACCAGGCCGATCTCAGTCCGGTGAAGCGAGGCGCGGACGGCCAGAGCTTCCTGCGAGAGGCCCGCGCGCTTGCGGGCCTCTCGCAGGTTCTCGCCGAAGCGCTCTGCGACGTTCACGGCGTGAGGTCGAGCCGGGCGAAATAAAGCGCCGCCCGCGTCGGCCTGACAACCCCTCCATCGCAGGAGAGGAGCCCGGCGCTGTCGAGGTCGCGGATCGCCCGCTCGACAGCGTCGCTGGTGGCGAAGTCACCGGGATGCGCGTAGAGCGCCCGGCACAGCTCCGGGATCGTCAGCGTCGCCGGGTGCTCGTCGAGGACGAATTCCAAGACGATGCGCTGATCTTTGAGGTCTTGGGCGAGGAAGTCGCAGAGATCGCGCTCGCCGCAATCCGTAGGGTGCTCGGTAGCCATGAGGAGCGATGCCTCCTTGTGGTCAGGCCCTCGGTTGGCGTGACAGCGCCAGCCGGGGGCCGCTTTTTCATCGACTCGCCAAGGCTAGCATGTTTGTCTACCCCCTCTAGACAAACTAGCGACGTCAGCTTCCGCGCAGGATCTGATCAACTCGGCTGCGGTGCAGATTGGCCGCCTCGGCGATTTGGGCGAGCGACATACCGGCTGATCGCGCACGTTCGAAGCTCTCGCGTCGGGCTTGGCGGATTGCTTCGTGCCGGCTCTGACTGCGTTCGAACTTCGTTTGCGCGCGGCGCACGTCCGCGCGGATTTTTCGGTTCGCATCCAGCGTCATCAGCCAAAAACCCTACCTAGACCAAAAGTGGTCCAATAGGACCCCTAGACGAGGCTTCTGCACGACATTCACAGCCCGTCCAGTGGCGGCGACTTCCCGAGCCCATTCGATCGCTTCCCGGCATGGGTGCTTCGGGAACGTGCGTTTTGCAACGTTCCTCGCACAGGCTCGGCCGATCAACCGGGCGATAGATACCCGCCCGACTCACGCAGCAGTTCCAAAGTCGCCTCCACGTCGGCGCGCACGAAGCGCCGGAAGCGACCGAGCTTGAAGCTCGGAATGATCCCCCGCCGCGCGTAATCCTGGACCGTCGAGGGCCGTAGGTGCAGGAGCTCGGCGACCTCCTTGGCCGTCAGCAGTTCGGTGCGCGTCAAGCTCACACTCTCCCCCCGGCTGCCGACAGCGCGGTGAAGGGCGCCGCCGTTTATTCGACCCACCACTGGCTGATCCGCATTCGCTGCCATCACCCGTGCTGTCGTTTGGCGCGTGAAGCTGCGCCACATGCGCGCGAACACTGTCTGGCGCTGACAACGGCAATAGGGTTTTGCGCGTCGTGCCTGCCTCAACGACATCACTCGACCGTGGATCGCTCTGGCAACGGTGGGATCCGCACATCCACGCGCCAGGAACGGTGCTGGAGGACGAGTTCGAGGGGCCCGACGTCTGGGAGGAATATCTCGTCCGGATCGAAACCGCAACGCCGACCGTGGTTGCGCTTGGGATAACCGACTACTGGAGCATCGACCTCTACGAGCGGGTGCTGGCCGCGAAGGCGGAGGGCCGCCTTCCCGCCGTCGAGCTGATCTTCGCCAACATCGAGATGCGCCTCGGAATCGCGACCGGCAGCGGATCGGCGGTCAACGCTCACCTGCTGATCTCACCCGAGGACCCCAACCACGTCGAGGAGGCGCGCCGCTTTCTTTCCTCGCTGACCTTCAAGGCGAAGAGGGAGGCATATAGCTGCACACGGGACGACTTGATTCGGCTCGGGCGTGCGCACAAGGGTGCCATCGAGGAGCAGAGGGCGCTCGAGGTGGGCACGAACCAGTTCAAGACGACGGCGACGGAGCTAAAGAAGGCCTTCGACGACAGCGAGTGGGCGCAGAAAAACATCGTCGTCGCTGTAGCGGCGGCAACCGGCAGCGGCACCTCCGGGATGAAGGGGGACGCTTCTATGGCCGCCACCCGTCAGGAGATCGAGCGCCTGGCCGGGGTCATCTTCTCGGGAAACCCGAGCGACCGTGCATTCTGGCTGGGAGAGGGCACCGACTCGCTCGAGGAGTTGCGCGATAAGTACGACGGTGCCAAACCTTGCCTGCACGGCTCGGATGCTCACAAACTTGAGCGGGTCTGCGCTCCGGACATGGACCGCTTCACTTGGATCAAGGGCAGTCCGAGCTTCGAAGCGCTACGCCAGGCCCTGATCGAGCCCGCGGCGCGCGTCCACATCGGCGCGGTACCGCCCGACGGTGCCCTTCCCTACAAGGTGATCAGCGCGATCGAGCTCGCGGATGCCAGTTGGTGCACTCCGGTGCGAATCGACCTCAACCCCGGTCTCGTCGGAATCATCGGCGCAAGGGGTTCAGGCAAGACCGCCTTGGTCGACCTCGTCACCACCGGTGCCGGCTCCCCGGAGGCCCGCGAAAACGCGGAGTCCTTCATCAGGCGAGCGGCCGACCATCTCAGCGAGCTCGAGATCAAGGTGATCTGGGCCGATGGCGAGGAATCCTCAGTCGGCGTTGAAGGTCCCACGGACGGGGACACGCGGGTCCAGTATCTCTCCCAGCAGTTCGTCGAGCGGCTCTGCTCGGCCGAGGGCGCCCTCAGCGACGACCTCCTCTCCGAGATCGAGCGCGTCGTTTTCGAGCGGCACCCGAATGAGGAGCGCCTAGGCGCGACCGACTTCGAGGAGCTGCTCCGCACCCGTGCAGGCCGCAGCCGAGCTGCCCGTAGCGACAGCCGCGAGGCACTGCAGCGCGCGGTTCGCGAGTCCTTCGAGGAACGCCGCAAAGATGCCGAGCTCGACGGCCTCCGTCGGCGCCGTGTTCTCGAGGCCAAGACGATCGCCGACGACAAGAAGGCGCGCGGTGAGCTGACCAGCAAAGGTGCTGACGATCGCGTTCGCCGACTCAACGAGATCCAGACCGAACTCCAGAAGCGCCAGCTCGACCTGGACTCTGCCGCCCGCCGAAGGCAGGCGGTCAGCCAGCTCGCCGACCAGGTCAAGAACGTCCGTGAGCGGGCGATCCCCACCGAGCTCGAGGAGCTGAAGCGCGCCCACGCCGACGCCGGGGTCACCAGTTCTGACTGGAATGCCTTTCGGCGCAGCTTCGACGGCGAGCCCGACCAGCTACTCGACGATCTCCACGAGAAAGTCGAGCGCCGAATCGCAGATCTGCGGGGCAAGCCGCTGTCAACCGCCTCGCCGGAGGATCCGTTCGTCGCCGACCACGCCGATCTCACCACGATCCCTCAGGCACCGCTCGCGCAGGAGGTAGAGCGGCTTCAGAAGCAGATCGGAATCGATGCGAAAAAGGCCGAACAGTTGAAACGGCTGAACACCAAGATCTCCGAGGCCGAAACCGCTCTGGGCCGCCTCGACGAGCAGATCAAGGCCGCGGAGGGCGCCGCCGGACGGATCGACGAGCTCAAGGAGCGGCGGAAAACCGAGTACGGCAAGGTCTTCGACGCGCTGATCGAGGAGGAAGACGAGCTCGAAAAGCTCTACGCGCCGCTGGCGGCAAGTCTCGAGGGCGGCGGCGGTGCGCTCGAAAAACTGAGCTTCGAAGTCCGTCGCGAGGTCGACGTCGAGGGCTGGGCCGACGCTGGAGAAGAGCTCCTTGACCTTCGAAAAAGCGGCCCCTTCAAGGGGCACGGCGCCCTTCTCGACGCCGCTCGCGAGGAGCTGGTGCCGGCTTGGCGCGCGGGATCCAGCGATGACGTCAGCGAGGCGATGGCGAGCTTCCGCGACCGCCACGAGAGAGACCTCCTCGCCCATTCGCAGGTTGCGAAGACTGATCTGAAGGGCTACTGGGAGTGGGCTGCGAGGGTCGCCAACTGGCTCGACGGCACCGCTCACGTCCGCCTCCGCTACGGGATCCAGTACGACGGGGTCGACATCGAACAGCTATCGCCGGGGACCCGCGGCATCGTCCTGCTGCTCCTTTACCTCTCGATCGACCAGAGCGACGACCGACCGCTGATTATTGACCAGCCCGAGGAGAACCTCGATCCGAAGTCCGTCTTCGACGAGTTGGTCGAGCGCTTCCGCGAAGCGCGCGGCCGCCGCCAGGTGATCATCGTCACCCACAACGCCAACCTCGTCGTCAACACCGACGCCGATCAGATCATCGTCGCCAGCGCCGGGCCGCACCGCAGCGACAATCTTCCGGAAATTACGTATCAGGGGGGCGGCCTTGAGGATCCTGGGATTCGGCGCGAGGTTTGCGAGATCCTCGAGGGCGGGCAAAAGGCCTTCACCGAAAGGGCCAAGCGGCTACGCGTCCCCCTTCCATATCAGACGTAACCGCTTACCTGGGCGCGATCATCGGCTACCGCCCTTTCTGCGAGGCACCGGCGCCGACCGGCAGGTAGATCCTCAGTGGCGGCGAAACGCTCGGTCAGCTCTTCAGCTTGCGGTTGCCGAGACAGGCGAAGCTCAAACATCGCCCTCGTTCCCTCTAGCTCGGCACCGGCTGCAATTCAAGCGCGGGGGCCTGAACCTCGACTTCGAGCCGACTCACGAGCGGCTCCTGAAGCTCGGCGAGCAACCGGTCAGCGCTGCCGCTTCCGGCCATCATGTCGATCCAGCCGGCAATTGCGATCAGGAGCAACAGCGACTGCTCGCGGGCGGGGTATTTGGGGCGGCCGTGACGGAAGGAGTTGCCACGCCCGCCGTAGAGGAGCCTGATTATGAAGTTGCGCAGGTCAGGGTCGAGCTCGATCGCCTTCAGCAACTTCTCCATTGCCGCTTCCTTGCCGCCCTCCTCGATCCATTCTTCTGCCTCGATTGCTCCATTGAAAACGACGCCCTCGAATGCGACCGTCAACGGCAGCGAAGCCGCCCCCCACTTCTTCTCGGCGACGTCACGCAGGCCCTCCTGTAGCCATTCCATCTGCTGCTCTTCGATGAAGTCGAATTGTCGTAGCGCCGCGGAGATATCGGCCAGCACGTCGGTCGAGTCGACCACCTGCTCGAGCCCATCGATCACCGCCTGTCGGACCCTATCTTCGTCGTGGGGCAAGAGGATCCGGGCTGCCGACGCCGGCAGCCCCTGGATCACGAACCAGATCGCCCGCCCCGCCCAGGTGCCGACAAATTCGATGATCGTCAACTGGTCAATACTCCGCTGGATGACGCGGGCGCCGTCGAAGATGCTGCTGCCAATCCACGGGCTTCTCCAGAACTCGGAATCGAAGCTGAAAGGGCCGAGCTTCATCGTCTTCGCCAACCCACCGAACGGGCTGAAGTTGGCCACGGTGGCGATATTCCCGAAGTCGAAAATCGGGATTTTCGCCCGACGCCCAAGGCCGTCAAGGGCCGCGTCGAAGCTCGGGATCAACCCCTTCATCGCGTCGGCGAGGGACGACTGGGGCCGAGCGTAGGACTCGAGAATCCTGGAGATCGAGTTTTGGTGGGCGACAAACGGACGGTGAGCGAGACCCTCCCATTTGCCAACGGCAGCAGCGTCGATCCCGCCGGTTACCTTCGCGGTGGCGCCGAAGAGCTGACTTAGATTGGCTCCGCCCACAGAGATGCGCGGAGCGTAGGCCCGGGCAAGCTTCTCGACCGCAGCTTCGGTGGCCGCAAACGGAACCCCTGCGAATTGGTCGAGTCGGCGCTTGGTGACCTTGCCCTCGAGATCCATCGTCCGCCCTGTCTGCGACGTCACCTTCTCGGCCGCACTCTCAGGCAGCTGCGCCCCAAGGCTCAGCCCGGTAACGCGCCTCACCGTGGCGTCCTGGTACCGCGCCGTCAGACCGCTCGACATCGCCTTGAACGCTGGCTTGTCGGCGAGGCCAAAGGTACCGCCGCGCATCATTTTCGCAGTGGTCGATTCAGCGGTACCGAGGCCGAGCATCCGCGAAGTGGCACCGATCCGGTCTATGGCGCGCTGAACCGAATTCATGCTCTCGATGCTGCGACGGATGCGGACGGTGCCCAACTCGGGAGCCATCGCCGAGGCCCGCGGGATCTTCGGCACTGCCCAGCTCGCCTTCGCGTAGTCGCTGACTTTGATTGGTTTGCCCACAGTCCAAGAGTAATCGCCGCTCTGGCGGATGTCTGTCGGCCGCACAGCCGCTTCACGGAGCTAGCGACGTGCTGGGCAGCGCCACCTCGCACTACGCCCCCTCCTCTTCACCTAAGAACGACGTAGCCCACCGTCGCCCCGACCCACCGCGGCCGCTGAATCGACAGACCGAGTAGATGCTCGCGATCGAGCAGCTGAGACGCCGGGTCAGGCGTGGGCGAGGCGCTACTGCTGAACCTGTCCTACGGCCTCCATCGAGGCGGCCCGGATCTCCTCACCCCAGTTTGGCCCACGACGCGCGCGCTGCAACCCCGCGAGGGGGTTCCCCTCGCTCTGCGGGCTCGGTTCCGCGCGCTCGCTCGCGGGCCTTGATGGGGGTCGTCAACCGAACCACCTCTCAAAGGAGGCCCGAGATGCAGGACATCAACCAGGTCGCGCTCACCGCCCGGCTGACCGCCGACCCCGAGCTGCGATCGACCCCGAGCGGCACCTCGGTCGCCACCCTGCGGGTCGCGATCCAGCGGCCCGGGGACCGGGGCGCGGCGTTCTACGACATCGAGGTCTGGGGCAAGCTCGCCGAGAGCTGCACCGAGTTCCTCGCCAAGGGCTCCCGGGTCGGCATCGCCGGCCGCCTGGAGCATCAGGAGTGGAACTCCGACGACGGCTCCATGCGGCAGCGCAACTACGTCGTCGCCGAGCAGGTCAACTTCCTCGACCGCCCGGCCAAGGCCGAGCGGGACGGAAGCCATGAGGCGCCGGCGGCCGCATAGCGGCCAGCGCCTCGCGGGGCGTCCGCCTGGGAGGGTGGGCGCCCCTTCTGCTTCTCGTCGCGACGGGGAGCTGACCGCCTACCTCGACATGCTCGCCGGCACCGAGCCGAACACCGCCTTGCTGGAGGTCCGCGTCCGCCACCCTGAACAGCAAACCATGCACCGCTGGTTCGTCGAGGTCGGCGCCCGCCAGCGTCTTGTCAGGCAGCTCCTCCTGGTCTCCGCCCGCGCAGACGTCTACCTCGGCTGCGCCCCGCGCCAGATGCACAGCGGCACCCGCGAAGCCGTCAACGGCGGCTGGGTCGCCTGGGCTGACGTCGACGACCCCAACAGCGCCCGCAGCCTCTCCAGCTTCGCCCCTGAGCCGACCCTGATCGTCGCTTCCGGCTCGCCCGGCGCGGCCCACGCCTACTGGCGCCTCGCGCAGCGAGCCGACGTCGCCAAGCTCGAGGAGATCAACCGCCGCCTCACCAACGCCACCGGCGGCGATCCCGTCTGGGCGGCCACCTCGATCCTCCGTCCTCCCGGCACCCGCAACCACAAGCACGATCCGCCGGCGCCAGTTCGGCCGATCGGCGGCAACGGCGCCGTGTATGAGTCGGAGGAGTTGTGCGACTCGCTGCCACCGACACCGGCTCCCCCGCCGCGCTCCTCGCAACCGCGCCGAGTGGACGACGACCCGCTCCTCGCCATCCCTCCGCGCGTTTACGTCGAGCGCCTGCTCGGCGTCGAGGTTCCGCGCTCGGGCTTCGTCTCTTGCCAATTCCACGTCGACCGCACCCCGAGCCTCAAGGTCTACGAGACGCCTGAGCGCGGCTGGATGTGCTTCTCGGCCCGCTGCCGGCGCGGCGGCTCGATCTATGATCTCGCCGCGGCGCTCTGGGGCCTCGGCACCCGCGGCCCCGACTTCCTCGAGTTGCGCCGGCGCCTACTCGCGTCCTTCCCGAACCTCACGCGCAAAGGAGAAGATGGTCGGGGCGGCGATGGATACGCTTCGCTGCCATCGTGAGCCCGCCCGACCCACAACCCTCGCCCGAGGTTCTGCAACGCGCACGCGCCTACCTACGGGTCGATCAGCGGGTCGTCGCGACACTGCCCGCGCTCGGCGATGCGATCCGTTCTTTCGAACCGGTTGAGGGCCCCGCCGGTGAGAGCGTCGCCGAATGGCTCGCCGAGCGGGCGCTGCGCAAGCCGCAGGAGGCGACCGTGCGCGTACGGCTCAGCCACGGCAAGGTCACCGGCGTCTACGCGCTCTGCGCCGCGCAGGTCGCACTCAGCAGCGAGGAGCGGGTGCAGCTCGGCGGCGTCCACTACCGCACCCAGCCGGCGATCCTGCTCGCTCAGTTCGCGCGGTCGGCAGACTCGCCGGGGATCGGCGACGAGATGCTCCAGCACGCGTACGGCATCGGGCAACGTGCGCTTCACTATGTCGGCGCGACGGTGCTCGTCGTCGACCCATTCGACCAAGACACGGCCGGGATGTGGCGGCAGCGCTTCGGCTTTCAGGAATCCGAGCAGCCGGTGCCAGGCAACCAGCGGCTACGCCGCCAGTGGCTCAACCTTCAGTCGTAGTTTGCGCCTTCGGCCTCAAGCTCGGCCATGAGCTTTTCGGCGCTCTCGTGAAAGGCGCGCACCCGTGGATCGCGGCGTGAGCGCTCAAGGTCCTGCTCGTCGATCACGATCACGGCCTGGTCCAGCACGTCATGCAGCTTGTCCTTGTCGACCGTCGTGGCCACAGACTCAGAGTAGCGCTTCCGACGGCCCCCGACCCGTGCGCCGCTCAGCTGCACGCCGAGTCGGCTGACCATCGCATCGCCTTTCGAGGACGCCCGATCCGCTCCGTCGGTACCCCTTGCCCCTCCACGGCTCCCCGGAAGCCGCACCGAGCTTGGCAGCTGGCGGCGGCGCTGCAAGGCGCGCGCTTCGCGCGGCCTCGCCTGAGGCGCCCTCGCTGGCGCTCGGGTTCCGCGCCGCCTGGCGCAGCTGCCCTTCGGCTCGGCGACTTCCGTCAGCGAGCCAGGAGGAGCGACATGGAGACGAGAACCGACTCGCCCAGGATCGGTAAGCAGGTCGAGCTGGGCCGCTACGAGATCGCAAGCGGAGAGCGCGTCCTGGTCGGGGGGCGAATCGACGGCGTCGTGCACGTCTTCGACTGCCCGCAGGGCGGGCGCGGGCGGCGCTACTTCGTCGAGGCGGGCTTTCGCTCGTTGGCCGAACTCGCGGTGCTGCTCGCCGACTATCGCCGCCAGGCCGCCCGCCTCGGTGCCTGCCCGATGTGCCGCGAGGCGATCGACCGCGCCTTCGAGCTAACGTCAGTTGGGAGGCAGCGATGAGACGCCCGCAGTAAAAGCCGCCAGCTGAGCAACGAGAAGCGAGAGGCCAAGCGCGCCGCCGAGCACCGCCAGATGGCCGAGGCGATCGAGGCGCTGCGCTCAAGCGAGGGGTGGATCTCGATCCACCGCTGTGTAACGACCCTTGCCATGCCGGACACTCCGCCTCTGATGACCTCGATCAAGCCGGGCGCCGAGGACGATGATCGGCTGCGCTTCGAAACCTGCTTCCGCAACCATTATGCGGACATCCTCGCCTTCGCCATCCGCCGCCAGCCCGACCGTCAGGCGGCCGAGGACGCCACCTCCGAGACCTTCGCGGTGGCCTGGCGGCGGCGGGGCCTGATCCCCGAGCGGCCCCTGCCCTGGCTCTACGCGATCGCGCTCCGGGTGCTCGCCAACCAGCGCCGCTCCAGCTTCCGGCGCCGACGGCTTGAGGGGCGGCTGGAGCAGGAGCAGGCCATCGCCGTCGATGGGAGCGATCCGACCGACGCCCTAGCGCGGCGAAGTGCCTTCGCTGCAATCTTCGGACGCCTGAGTGAGGAGGATCGCGAGGTTCTGCGCCTGATCGCCTGGGAGGGGCTCGAGCCGCGAGAGGCGGCGGATGTCTTCGGCTGCTCCTACGGCGCGTTCCGGGTCCGCCTCCACCGCGCCAGGCGGAGGCTGGGGAAACAACTCGCCGCCGCCGGACATTCAGCAGATGACGTCCGAGGTACCGACGTGAGAGCGATCGAGGAGACCAGATGAAACGCCGAGACACAGCCGCAGACCCGCTCGCGACGATGCGCGAGGCGAACCCCGTCAACAGCGCCGCACTCCGCGCCGAGCTCGGGGCGGAGGAGATAGGGAGGGCGATGGCGGCGGCGATCGACGCGGCGGCCGTGCCACGCAACCCGGTCCCCATCGGAGACGCGTTCGCCGTCGGGCTCGAGCCTCGGCCGCGGCGTCTCTCCCTCCGGCCGGCGGCGCTGGTCGTCGGTCTCGGCGTCGTGATCGCCGCCGTGCTCCTGGTCGCCGGTGCCTTCTCCGGGGGTGCCGGCCAACCGACTTACGCGGCGGCGGCGATCGAGGTCGCCGAAGCAAACCCACGGCTACTGGTGACGGCGCCGGGCTGGAAGGTCACCGACGCCGGGGAGTTCGAACGCGACAGCGGCGAAATGACCTTCAGCGACGGCCGCCGGACCCTTTCCCTCAACTGGTACCCGGCGCGCCTCTACCGCTCCTACCTGCGCGACCGCGCGCAGGTCAGCCCGCCGCGCCGCTCACGGCTGCTCGGCCGTACCGCCACCACCGTCGAGTACGGCCACCGCGGCGATTACGCGACGATGATCGCGCCGATCGGCGCCGTCTTCGTCGAGGTGCGCGGGCGCCTCGGCGGTCACGCCACCTACGAGAAGGTGCTGCACTCCCTGCGCCCGGCCGACATCGAAACCTGGTTGGCGGCGATGCCAGCGAGCATTGTCTCGCCGGACGCCCGCACCCATACGGTCTCGGCGATGCTCCGCGGCGTTCCCTATCCGCCCGGCTTCGACCCCTCCCGGATCGAGACCGAAACGGCGGTCCTGAACCACTACGAGCTTGGCGTGAGGGTCGCCGACGCGATCGCCTGCGGCTGGGTCGAAAGCTGGCTGGCGGCGCAAGCCTCCGGCGACGAGGTTGCCGCGCAGGACGCCGTCGAAGCTATGGCGAGCTCCCACCATTGGCCGCTCCTCCTACAAATGGAGCGCGAAGCGAAAATGGGCTGGTCCCAGAACATCTCGCACGCCGCGGCCGAACTTCGGCGGGGTCATCTCGACCAAGGCTTTGGCGAGGCGCTGGTCCGCCCGGACGGTAGCGGCTACAGGATCGGCCCGGCCTGGGCCACGGAGCTCCAATGCACCGCGAGGATCCGGCGCGTTCCGTTCGCGGCGGGTGAAGCTCCCGGCGCGGGGCGGTGACACTCGAAGCCATGCCCCCGCGGCTCGGGGGCGTATGCCAGCGCGGCGCCAGTGCCCCGTCACTGGGTTGAGGGACGGCACGTCTACCGTTCACGCGACGGACTCTGGTGGCGCGCCTCGAGGACGCCGTCCTGCCACGGGGCGATCGGCCCGAGGCCGGCGTGGCCACCGAGGCTTGACCAGCCTCCGGCGCTACCCGAGCGCCGCCCACAGCGTCGCGCCGATCCCGGCGAGGCCGATCAAGCCCACCGCGATCGTCAGGCCGACCAGCCAGCGCGTCATGCGCTCGACGCTCGCCTGCAGCTTGACAAGCTGCCGCTCGCGCTCGTCTCCCTCGCGCCAGCGTGTCCCGATCAGCGTCGCCAGCTCAGCACTCGTCTGTTCGATCCCTTTGAGCTCACGACCTTCCCGCCGCATTCGCGTGAGGCCAGCCAGCAGCACCACCCACAGCGTCCCGCGAGGGATCTGAACGTCGGCCAGACGCTGCCAGCCGAAACGATCGCGATCTGCCGCCATGCGGACAGGGTGGCAAGCGGCGCGGCCACAAAGGCGTGAGCGGGGGAGGCGGTGGCGGGGCCAGGCGTGGCTCAGCCCACTACCAGCCCACAGCCCTCACCGACCAGTCCTCCCTCTCCAGCAGCCTCCTCGTGGCCACCCCACCAGAGCCTCGCCCGCTCCCTGGGAACCCCGATCAATCCCGCCAGCGCCGGTCCCTCCGGTGTCCCCAAGCCGCTCCCCGACGCTACCGCCTCACCCGCTCACACACTTGCACTTGCAAGTGAGGTAGCCGCCCGTCGGCGCGATCGTGGCGCAGCTCGACGGCGATATCGACATTCAGGCTGAGATGCAGCCAGCTCCCAGCCAAGACCCAAGTCGAAGAAAGAGCCAGCCAGCAAAACGGCCACCGAAGAGATTCAGATCGCCAGCGACCGAGGATCGACCTCATCGAGGCCCTCCGTCGTCTCTCAGGGCGTCCCAGCAACCCCAACCCCAGCAGCACGACACATTGGGAACCCCCCTTTTCGGGGATCCGGCCGATGCAATTCGGCCGCTCGATGGACATAGAGGGTGAGATGGGATCCGCGCGCATCAGGCTCGATCCACCGACAATTGAGGCGATCGCTCGCCGGGTCGTCGAGCTGCTGGACCGTCGCGGCGTCTCCGGCGGGGCGGAGCTGGTCGATGCCGCGGAGTTGGCGCGGCGGCTGGGCATCGAGCGCTCGTGGGTCTACACGCACGCGATCGAGCTGGGGGCGGTAAAGCTCGGCTCGGGGCGCAAGCCGCGGCTGCGCTTCGACCCGCAGGTCGCGGCTCGGATGCTTCGCAGGACTGGCGAGGGGCCGGCGGCCGACCCGCCCGCCCGCTCGGGTGAGCGGGCGGGTCGGCCGCGGAAGTCCGAGGGGCAGGTGCGGCTGCTTCCGATCAAGGGCGGCGGGGCGAGTTGACCTCCGGCGTAGTCTCATCCAAGGAGGCGAGATGGCACGGAGATCGACAGGGCAGGTGGTCGAGTTGGCGCGGCAGGAAGGTCGCACCTTCGCCCTCCGCTTCCGCGCCTACGGCAAGCGCCGCTACCTGACGCTCGGTACGAGCGCCGAGGGCTGGACGCGCGACAAGGCCGAGGAGGAGCTGGCCAACGTCCTTGCAGACGTGCGGAGGGGCATCTGGAGGCCGAGCGAGCCGCAGGAGGCGGTCGAGCCCACCCCCGAGCCGACCTTCCATGAGTTCGCCTCCGAGTGGCTCGAGACGCGGCGCCACGAGTTCGCGGCGCGGACGGTCGAGGACTACGAGCTGGCGCTGACCCACCACCTGCTGCCGTTCTTCAAGGACCACAAGCTCTCGGAGATCACCGCGCAGGAGGCCGACCGCTACAAGGCCGCCAAGGTCCGCGAACGCGAGCTGGGCCAGGTCAAGCGACCGTTGTCGAACCGGACGATCAACAAGACGCTGACCCGGCTCGGCCAGATTCTCGACGCGGCGGTCCGCTACGAGCTGATCGAGCACAACCCGGTCAAGGGCAAGGTCGAGAAGCTGAAGGAGGCCGAGCCCAAGAGGGCGCGGCTGACGGGCGAGCAGGTCCAGGTCCTGCTGCGAACCGCCGGGGAGCACCGTGCGCTGATCGCCACGGCGATCATGGCCGGCGGCCTGCGCGTCTCGGAGCTGACGCACCTGCGCTGGCGCGATATCGACCTGCGACAGGGCGTCCTCAACGTCGCCGTCTCTAAGACCGCCGCCGGCGTGCGCCAGGTCGTCCTCGATCCCGAGCTGGCGCAGCTGCTTCGCGAGCACAAGATGGCGTCGAAGTGGAGCCAACCCGACGACTTCGTCTTCGCCGGCCGCCTGCGCGACAAGCCGCGCGAGCGCAACAGCGTCCGCACCCGCGTTCTCTACGGAGCGATCGAGAAGGCGAACGAGCTGCTGGCGGAAGAGGACCGCCCACCGCTGCCGGAGGGCATCACGTTCCACGCGTTGCGCCGCACCTACGCCGCGCTGCGCGCCGAGCTTGGCGAGCACCCGGCGATCACGGCAGCGCAGATGGGCCATCGCGATCCCCGTATGACCCTCCGCGTCTACACGGACGTGACCGGACTGCGGCCGCAGACCCGCATGGGAGGCCTACTGGGAGACGCCGATTGGGCACTATCGGGCACTGCGGGCGGTTCAGCCGGAGGTCAGTTGGACAAGACACAGGCTCCCAGCAACGTTGAAACCAGCCAAGTTGCAGGCACTTCGAGAGACGGGAGCGACGGGACTCGAACCCGCGACCTCCGGCGTGACAGGCCTGATATTTGGAGAGTTTTTCGCTTGCTGGCGCGAAAATTGGCTTATTCAAGGGGCGTTTCGGCACGCCTGGGTCAGATTCGTTTGGTACCCACGGTGGTACCCACGGCTGCTAGACTGCTGACCTCCGGCATGTAGCGCCGGAGGAACGAGCTTACGGGAGGTCGGTCGAGTGCCGGTGGAGAGTTTTCCCACGGGATCGCTGGTGGTAAGGGCACACAAGGAGCGCCCCTTCTTCGAGGCGAAGTGGCGCGACTCGCGTCGCACTCAGTGCAAGCGCCGCCTGGGACCGGCCTGGCTGGACCCCGACGGCAAGGGAGGCTGGCGCAAGCCAAAGGGCCGAGTTCGACCAGGCTACCTCGACGAGCGAAGGGCGCACGTGGAGATGGCCGAAGCGATCGAGCAGCACGAGGCGGAGCTGCGGCGGGTGCCGGAGAATCGCGAGGCGACCTTCGACGACGCCGTCGCGGCCTGGCTCGAACACCTCCAGCACGAGAAGCGGGTGAAGCCCTCGACCCTGGCCGACTACGAGGTGATGCTGGCGCAGCCGAAGCGCCAGCGAGGTAGGGGAAGGCAACGCGGGGCGCGAATCATGCGCGCCTTTGGCGGTCGAAGGCTGGCGGCGATCGAGACAGCCGACCTGCGGCGCTTCCTCGCCGAGCTCGACCGGGAGAAGATCAGCGCCCGCACGGTCAACAAGCACCGCCAGGTGCTGCACGGGATCTTCGAGTATGCGCGGCGTAGCGACACCTACGGGCTGAGAGAGAACCCGGTCAGCGAGACGACCAAGCGCCCCGAAGGCGGCGCGAAGCCGATCGAGACCTTCGAGCCGACGGAAGTGCAGGCGATCGCCGCCGCGGCCCGGGAGGGGCTGCACCGCCCCCGCCCCGAACACAACTTCTCAGAGGCGACGAAGGCGGAGTGGCGGCGGGTCAACGAGCAGGATGCGGCGATGTTCACGATCGCCGCCTTCACCGGCCTGCGCCTGGGCGAGCTGCTGGCGCTGCGCTGGTCAGACGTCGACCTGAAGAGCGCCCAGATCACGGTGGCGCGGGCGATGTCGGCCGGCGTGGAGGGGAGCACCAAGTCGCGGCGCTTCCGGCCGGTGCCGCTGGCAGACCAGGCCGCAATCGAGCTGAAGGGCCTCTCGCGGCGCCAGCACTTCACCGGTCGCGACGACTTGGTCTTCTGTCGCCCCGACGGAGGGCCGCTGGATCGGACGGCCGTGCGCAGCCGCTTCGTCCGAGCGGAGAAGAAGGCGGGAGTGAAGGTGCGCCGCTTTCACGATCTCCGCCACACCTTCGGCAGCCTCGCCGTGCGCACCTTCGATGTGGTCACGGTGAAGGAGATGATGGGGCACTCGAAGCTGGCAACGACGGAGCGCTACCTGCACTCGAAGCCACGCAGCGACGACGCCGCGAAGTTGACCAGCGCCTTCGGCGATCAGCGGTAGGGGTCGAGGTCGAAGAGGTCGCCTATGTGGGCGTCGAGGCGCGAGCGCAGCGCGTACCAGCGGCGGCCAATCTTGCTGGCGGGGATCACCCCGCGGCGCATGTAATCGAGCGCAGTCGAGCGCTTTATCTGGAGGATGTCGGCGACGTCGTTGGCGGTGAGCAGGTCCTCGCGCGTGAACGAGGGCGGCCGATCGACCTGAGCCTCGCCGACCCGAACCGGGCGGGCGGAGCGGGCGCGGCCAGTGCCGTTGGCGGCGAGCTCCCTGCGCTGTCGGTTGCGTTGATCGACACGCATACCTCCAAGACGTGCGAAAGCGCCCTGACGATACCCCTGCTGGTGTAGCGAGTTGGGGGTCGGGGTCGTCGTGAGGCTGCGCATCACTGGGGCCCCTCGTTGCCCCGCTCGGCCCCCTGGCGCTCCAGCGCCTCGACGGCCTTCTCGTAGTCAAAGCGCCAGGGAGCCTTCGGACCGGTGCCGATGCGGATGCCTCCGAGCAGCTCTCGGTGACGGTAGACCCAGGGTCGCTCCACCCGCAGGCGGCGCGCCAGCTCGCCTGCGCTGAGCAGCTTCGATGGCCCCTGCTCTTGCAGGAGCGACGCTACCCGCGCGGCAATCTGCTCGACGGCCTGAGGGGAAAGGTCGACCCTGATCTGGCGCGCCGTCGCTCCCCGTCCGCGTGGCGCTGATGAGCACTGCGCTCGTCCTGACCCTGCCGTTGGGATCGTCCTCAACCGTTGCACGCCGGTTCCTCGCTCCTCGGCGCAGCCGACCTACCTGCCCCTTCAACGGAGGGCCGGCGTCCTGTCACAGGGAGGGGCGCCAGCCCCAGCCCGCAGGGCTGCCCCGCAGGGGCGACCTTTACAGGGCGCGGGCCCTCCGTTACTTGTCCGCCGAGTAGGCGGCGAGCCCCTCGATGCGGTGCTCCGTCCAGGGGTGCGAGCTGTCCCCGAATGCCTTGAACGGCGTCGGCAGGTCCCCCTCGAGGCCATGGAGCTCGAGGTAGTCGGCAAGCGCGTCGGCGTGCCCGAGCTTTGCGGCGTAGGCGTCGGCCCGCGCCTCCCTGCGCCGCCAATACATCGCCCAGGGCGCCTTGACCAAAGCCATGCCGGCCCGTCCGCTGATGAGCCACCCGAATATCCCAAAGGGCGTCTCCACCGGGCTGCGGGGCGGGATCGTAAGCCTGTAGACAGCGGCGGTGACCCGGCCGTCGCTTGAGTTGAGGTGCCCCAGCTCGTGAGCGAGGACGGCGGGGAAGTAGGGGCTGGCGAGCAGGGCGCGGCTCGCCATCAGCGTGTTCCCATATACGCAGGCATTGGCCTCGGCCCCGTCGGTGACGAACCAGCGCTGCGGGGCCCGAAGGGCGGGATCTGCCGCTCTCAACTCCGCGAAGGCTGCCTCGAAGACGGCCTGCTCGCGCTCCGATGGCCGCCTCCCCCCTTCCTGCTGCTGAAACCACCAGCCGCCGAGGGGCAGGATGAGCGTCGCGAGCGAGAGCAGAAGCGGCCCGAACCCGACCGCGAGCGCGAGCGGCTCGACCGGCAGGTGCAAGCCGAGGATCCAGACGGTGAGCAGGTTGACGATCAAAAAGACCAACGCGGCGAGCAGGGAGCGAACCCACCCGAGGAGGAACTGCAGGGCGAAGGTAGCCGCATACAGGGGCATCCAGCCGGGGTTGAGATCGCCCGGCCTGATCAGGTAGCGCCTCGCCAACGTGCTCATCTAAAGGCCTCCTTGTGCTCCATCGACTCATCGCGATTGCTCCTTGAGGCTCCACTTGCCATCGGCGTTGCGAAAGCGCCCGGCCTTCTGCCCGCGGCTGAGGTGGGCGGCGACGTTGACCGGTGAGGCGCCGAGGGCCGCGGCGATCTCGGTGTAGGTGGAGCCGGGGTGCTCGGAGAGATAGGCGGCGACGTCGTCTTGGGAGAAGCGCTTGGGCTTCTCGGTGGCGATCACGGCCTCTCCGTCAAGCGCGGCCCGGGCGGCCAACAGGCGGTCGCGTTCGGCCTCGACCGAGCGCAGTTCGCGGTCGATCTGGCGCTTGATTCCCAGTGTGTTGCGTTTGCGGGCCATTGAGGATGTGCTTGTTTGGTCGCGGGTGTGTCGTCTTTGACTCTTGGCTTTGCGTCGTTGTTGATTCTTGCCTAAAGTCAAGCGAATGTCAAGGAGGCTTGCAAACAAGGCCTGGGGTCCCTCCCATCAGCACCGGGAGCCGCCTCCCCACAGGGGCAGGTGGGAGTGGCTGTGGAGCGGGCTCGGCTGGTACATCCTCGCCCTGCTCACCTACAGCGCGCTGCGCCCGAGCGGCGAGAACCCCTTCACCTGGAGCCTCAAAGCCTTCCTGGTCGGCTGGCTGGTGAAGCTGCTCGCGGGCGCGATCCACGACGGGCGGATTCCGATCGCCTGGCTGTGGTCTGGGTTGAAGCGGAGCAGCTCTTCGGGCGAGGGACTGGAAAGCGCTGCCGGCGGGGAGACGACGCTCGGCGAGGCGGTGCGAGCCAAGATCGCCAGATTGGGCGGCGGCGCCTATTTGGGGACTTCCAAGCGCGGCGGCTGGACGGTCTCAGATCCCGAGAGCGCCGTGATGGTCCTGGGGCCACCGCGCTCGGGCAAGACGAGCGCGGTGATGATCCCGGCGGTGCTGGGGGCCTCGGGGCCGGTGATCGCCACCTCGACCAAGCCCGAGGTGCTGCGGGCGACGGCGGCCGCGAGGTCTGAGGTCGGCCAGGTGTGGCTGTTCGACCCCTCGGGGAGCGAGCGAGAGCTGCCGGAGGACGTGAGGCGGCTGTGTTGGTCGCCGGTTGCCGCGGCGAGCGGTTGGGATGAGGCGTTGGTGATGGCGCGGGCGATGGCGGCCTGCACGCGGCCGGGAAGCGGCACGACGAACGAGGAGCACTGGACCGAGCGTGCCTCGGCGTTGCTCGCCCCGCTCCTGCATGCGGCCAACCTCACGGATCGTTCGATCGCGGAGGTCTTGCGCTGGACGCTGCGCCAGGATCTATCGCCGGCTCGCGAGGCGCTGCTCGACAGCGAGGCGGAGATCGCCGCAGACGTGCTGGCGGGGATCGAGCAGACCGACTCGCGCGAGCGCTCCTCGATCTTCTCCGCCACCGCCGGCGTCCTCGCCGCCTACAACGCCGACGCGGTCAGGGCGAGTGCCGCAACCCCGAACTTCGACCCCAAGCGCTTCGCGGGCTCGGCCGACACCATCTTCATCACGGCGCCAGAGCACCGCCAGGCGCTCTGCGCGCCACTGATCGTCGGCCTGCTGGAGCAGGTCCGCCACGCGGTCTACGAGCGGGCGGCGGTCGAGGCAGGCGGCCCGGCGATGCTCTGGGCGCTGGATGAGATCGCAAACATCGCGCCGATCCACGACCTGCCGACGCTCGTCTCCCAGGCCGGCGGGCAGGGCCTGCAGGTGATGGTCGGCCTGCAGGACCTCAGCCAGGCGCGCGGCCGCTGGGGCGCGGAGGTGGCCGAGGGGTTCATGAGCCTGTTCCAGACCAAGCTGGTGCTCTCGGGGATCGGCGACTCGCGGACGCTGGAGAGCATCTCGCTGGCGCTCGGGGAATACGACCGCAAGGTTGTCTCGACATCGATCGGCACAAGCGAAGACGACCGCTGGCTCTCACCCCACGGCTACAACGAATCAGCCAGCTACCAGACTCAGCGCCAGCGGGTGCTGACGCCGGGGGAGGTCGCCAAGCTGCCGGCGGGACAGGGGCTCTTGTTGCGGGGTGGTGGCTGGGGGCTGGTCGGGCTGACGCCGTGGTTTGAGTGCGAGCCGTGGCGGTCGACTGGTGGGGAAGAAGCGAACGAGGCCCCCTGACGCGGGCCTGATCCCGAGTGCCCACTTAAGGCGGAAGCGGACCGAGAAGCGCGGGCTTGACTTCAGTCTGGCCAGCGCATAAGTATTAGGTGTCTGTGACCAGGATGAGCAATCAGCCACCGCCTCCTGACGGCGACGTCGAAGCAGCCGTCGGCTGGTATCCCGATCCGCTTGGCTCGTCCAACCTGCGCTACTGGGATGGCGCAGGATGGACGACGGATATTCCCACGGGAGACACAACGCCCTCGTCCGGCGGCTGGTGGGCGAGGAATTGGCGTTACGTTGCCTTCACGGTCGCGGGCTTCGTGGTCGGTGGGGTCATCGGTGTTAGTGGGAATTCAGGTACGACGACGGAGACGATCACGAACACGAGGCGCGAAGTGACGACGAGGACCGTGCCAAAGTTGCGGACGGTCACCGACACCGTGACGGACAAGGGACTGCCCGCCAAGCCGGCTGCGTCATCAGAATCTTCGTCGTCGGGCGGAGCGGTCCAAACGTTCTCGGGAAATGGCGGAAAGAATCTTGGCAACATTGACGTTTCAGCCGATTCAACGCTCACTTGGACCAATGACGGCGGCATCATTCAGATTTATGCAAACGAATACGACGTTCTCGTAAACTCTCAAGGGCACAGCGGGAACACCTTTCTGCCGGCTGGCACTTACAGCAGCATGGAAACGAACGCTGTCGGCAACTGGACGATCAAGATAGAGCCGAAATAACTTTGCCCGATTTTCGCGTCTATCGAGAGCGGGCGGACGCGGATGCATTTCGAGGCAGTCTCCCTGTCTGATCTGACGGCAGCGATGTTCGGTATCGGTTCGGAGAGAGTCGCCACTCCTTCACGCCGTTGACAAGGTCCTCCTGAGTCCGGCCGCGAGCATCGCGCGGCCATTTTTAGGTTGCGGCCGAACCGTCCAATGCACCGAGCAATGCTCGGTGGAGCAGGCCCAACCTCCACAGCGAAATCTCTGTAGGCTCGCGCGAACATGGCCGCTGAGGACGACGAGCTTCAAGCGCTCGCGCGCGAATTGGGGTTGCGTGACGACGACCCTGACGTGCTTCGCGATCTACGGGCACTTCATCAAGGCAAGGGGGAGGAGACACAACAGCAGGTGCCTGGCCGGCGCCCGGACATAAAACAGGGGCCAACGAAGAGCGATTTGCAACTCGGCATCGGTCTCGGATTTGCTGGTGCCGCGGTCCTACTCATCTCTGCATTTCTTCCGATGGCGGAGAGCACTGAGTTCGCGAAGGTCGTAGACAACACGATGATCCAGACCGGCACCGAAGGCTGGGGAGTGGTGATTCTGGCGCTGTTGGGCGCGGGTGCTACGTACCGGCGTATGAATGGCGAGGGCAACGCTTGGCCGCTGGTCGTGGTCGGCATCTTGGGCGTGGGGCTCGCTTTCTACATCGCGAACAGCGACGCCTTAACTCTGAAATCCGCCGCTCCAACCGAAGGGATGGGCTTGGGTGAAGCTCTCAGGACGATGTCTCACACTGAGAAGGCGTCTCCAGGGATCGGCATCTACGCGCTCGGACTCGGCGGCTTACTGACTTTGATTGCCGGCTATCTGCTGCGAACCTCGAAGTAAAGGCAAACGACAGCTTGACGTTGTGACATGCCGAGAGTTGAGCGAGATCCTGAACGCGGCCGAGCCGCTGCAGCGAGGTTGAAGGCGCTCGGCGTCAAAGGAATCCTCATTAAGGCAGCCGAGCAGGGTTACATCACGCAGCTCGCATGCAAGATGCCCGAATGCTTCTGCCCCGAGGAGCTTGGAGGCGCGTGCTACTTCGAGCCGGTCAGCGACGAATTGAGCGACTGGATGCCCACCCACGAGCACTTCCCGCGCTCCAAGAGAGAGGGGGGCCACCGAGACGTTGACAACGCCATCCTTGCGCACCGCCTTTGCAATCGCATCGACTACTCCGTAAGTGTTGGCCGTCCGTATGCGAGGGATCTCGAGAGGGTCAGGAAAGCCCGCGAGGAAGCGATCCGCCGCAACCACGAAAAATCGTAGGTCACCTGCGGCTGTCTGGCGAAAGCGAGCATGCATCCCCCGCTGCCGCTCCCGCGTGGTTGCGAGCACGTCGGCGATGTCCCCCCGCGCGCTCTTGCATCGGACGAACAGCAGAAGCGCGAGCGGCGCCATAGGCCTACTCGATCCCGAAGCCGTGGTCCAGGTAGCGATCCCGCTCTACGGCGCGCTGTCGCTCGAGCGCTTGGTCCTGCTGCTCGGTCTTGTCGCGGCTGACACTCGCCTCCTGCGCGCCGCTGCGGCGCATCTTCTCCCCGAGTCGCTCAATCGCGCCGGCGTCCATCCCGGCCTCGCCGAGGTCCTCACGGGAGACGTAGACGTGAGTCTGCTCACGGGCGCGGCTGAGAGCGACGTAGGCGTGCTCGCGGTCGGTCTGCCAGCCGCCGACCAAGACGCCAGAGCTCTCGGCAGTGATGCCCTGGGCCTTGTAGACGTGGACGGCGTAGGAAAGCGAGAGTTCGGAGAACTCCCCGGTGTCGACGGCCACCTCGCGCGACTGCCGCTCGTCGGTAGCGATCGTCACCCGCTCTGAATCAGGATCCGTGTCGAGCACCGTGCCGGTGATCCCGTTCTCCACCCGCCGCTCGCCGGGGAGGTGGAGCTGGGAGGTGAAGATCACCTCGTCGCCGGCGCGCAGGCCATAGGGCTTGCCGGGTAGCTCGACCTGCCCCGAGCCGAGCTCGCCGGCTGCGACCCGTCGCTCCTGGGCCATCGCGTTGATCCGGTCGCGCTCCGCATTGGAGGCGTCGGTGATCATCACCGCCCTGCCGCCACCGATCCTGCGCCTCGTCTCCTCCCAGTTGCCGACCATCGCCTCGGCGGCCTCGGCGCGCGTGTCGTGGACGTGGAGGCGCTCGTGGGCCTGGTACTGCGCAAGGGCAGGACCGGGTTCGCCCTCCCGGACTCGCTCCCAGGCCCTGCGCTCCCACTCGTGACGGGCTCGATGCACCTCGGTCAGCTCTGCCGTGGGAACCCGGCCCTGCAGCGCTTTGAACAACCCGCCTGCGCCGATCGGGCTGAGCTGCGCCGAGTCACCGGCGAGCACGAGCTTGCTATGGGACTCGGCGGTGAGCTTGGTCAGACGGGCGAGGCGCTCGGTATCTGCCATCCCTGCCTCGTCCATGACCACGACGGTGCGCTGCCCGAGGTGGATGCGCTCCTGCTCGACTCCGTTGATGAGACCGTCGGTCGTATGGGAGCGATCGAGGCCGGATCCCTCCTGCAGCCGCTGCGCGGTGGCGCCGGCGACAGCGGTTCCTACCACCTCATAGCCATCCAGCTGCCAGGCTCTGGCCGCCGCTGAGATGACGACGCCCTTGCCGGTGCCGGCGCGGCCGATCAACACCGAGACGCCGCCGGGACCGGTGACTGTCTCCAATGCCTGGCGCTGCTCGGCACTGAGCGAGGCACGGATCTCCCTGCCGGTCTCACGGCGCGCCTGCTTGAGCGAGTGCTCCTCAACTGGGGCGGCGTTCTCGCCGGAGCGCCCCTCGACGATCTTGACGGTGGCCCGCTCCAGCTCGCGTAGGCGCCGGGTGGTCCACATGCCGTCCTCCAGGCGGATCAACTCACCCGAGCGCGAGAGCTCCTCGATCAGCCGGTCGGCCTCGACGGGCCGACAGATGCCGGCGCTCAGCTCATAGGCCTTGGCGCGCAGCTCGCGATCCTCGATCGCCGAGCGCTCTCGGGTTGCCTCGGATAGGAGCTCGGCGCGAAGGTCTGCGCGGTGATCCTTGGCGCCTGAGCGCTGCTCGAACAGCGCCTCGGAGCGCTCCGCGCCCAGGCCGTGCTCCTCTCCCAGCGCCCGCCACGCCGCATTCGCGTCGATCGGCTCGGCGGCGCTCTTGCTACCGCGCGTGGCCGTGGTCAGCGATCCCAGCTCACCCGCGCGCGGCTCGCGGCCGTAGCGCTGGCGGAAGAGCCGTGCGGCGTGATCGACGTCTTTGGAGCGAGACGACCAATGCTCAGCGAGCCCCTCGGGGACGCCGCGCAGCTCGAAGTAGCGCTCGCCCCGGCCGGTACGGCGCTCGACCTCGAGGCCGAGTTCACGCAGGTTGGCCGCAAGCTCGGCCCGGTACCAGGCGCCGCTCTCGCGAGCGGAGCGGTAGAGCCGGCGCGATTCGACCGCCGCCAGCTTGTCGTCGGTGCGCTGGGCGGCGAAGACGATCAAGTGGGAATGCAGCTGGGGATCGGGAACGCCACCTATGTCTTGGTCTCGGGCGAGGCGACTGGAGGTGTGGACGAACTCGGCAGCCAGGAGGCTCTTGGCGGGCTCAAAGCGAACGACCCCGCCGCTCTTTCTCCTGACGAGCGCGACCTCGCGCTCGGTTCGCGCGAGCGCGCTCGCCACGGCGCGGCCGTGGGCCGCCTCGATCTGCGCGCGCCGGTAGGGATCGCCGGTCGCCCACAGCGCGGAGACGCTCTTGGGCGGGGCGAGCATCAGCTCCACGCCGGCGGTCCTCGTGCCGTCGGCGCCGGCGGGGCGCAGCGGCTCGCCGGTGAGCGGCGAGAGTCCCTTCATCACCGCGCGCAGATCCTCTCTTGCCACCGGCTCATCGGCGGTGAGCCCGAGCGAGGACAGAAGATCGGGTGAGCCGTGCCAGCTCGGCACGGGCTCGCCTCCCTCGTCGGTGTAATAGTCGCCGCGCTGGGCGACAGAGGTCAGGTAGTTGGAGTAGCGGGTGGCGGAGGCGCCGGGGATCTTGTGGGTGGTCTGCACCGATCGAACGTAGCGGCCCGTATGTCACTCCTCAATCGGACCGGGGGTAAGGTGTTGATCGGTGGCTATCTACGGCTATGTGTGGACATGTAGCTCCGTGAGGTGCGTATAGTCTGCTCGCTTTTCGGGATCATGAGGATCCGGGGGCGGCGTTCAGCCGAATGCCAGCACTCAGTCGTTCAGCCCCGA
>CAWIFA010000024.1:0-13741 GCA_963835315.1 uncultured Solirubrobacterales bacterium
TCCCCTGCCCTCGATCTCCATGACGCGGGTTTTATAGGTTCGTCACATCTTCTGCGGCGACATCGTTACTGTGTTTGCATCGCCACCGAGGTGACGGCACAGTCCCGGATGGACGCTAAGGCAGCGATCGCGGACCGGCTCGCGGAGGCGCGCAGTCGCACCCACGCGTTGATCGAGCCGCTCGACGAGGCGCAGCTGAACCGCGTCTACTCGCCGCTGCTCAGCCCGCTGGCCTGGGACCTCGGCCACATCGCCAACTTCGAGGAGCTCTGGCTGGTGCAGACGATCGGCGAGCGCGAGCCGCTGCACGGCGAGCTCGGCCGCCTCTATGACGCGATCGAGAACCCGCGCCGGAGCCGCAACGAGTTGCCGATCCTGCGCGACGCCGAGCTGCGCTCCTACCTCGCCGAGGTGCGCGAGCGGGCGCTCGAGGTGCTCGACGAGGTCGACATCTCGGCCGGGGCCGAGGACCCGCTGCTGCGCGACGGCTTCGTCTACGAGCTGTTGATCGCGCACGAGCAGCAGCACAACGAGACGATGCTGCAGCTGCTGCAGATGGTCGAGGGCTACGAACTCCCGGATGCGTTTGGGAGCGTGGGGCATCTCTCGCCCGGACAAGCGCCGGGCCAGTTGGCCCGGCGCTTTGAGTATCCGCCCGTTCGAGAGGTGCCCCACGCTCCTACTTCGATCCGCTTTCCGGGTGACCAGTACGAGATCGGGGCGCCGGCGACCGGATTCGCCTACGACAACGAGCGGCCGCGGCACACGGTCGAGCTTGCGCCCTTCGAGATCGACAGCTTGCCCGTCACGAACCGCGAATACGCCCAGTTCGTCGCGGAGACCGGGGGCGAGGCGCCGCTCTACTGGGAGCGCGAGGGGGAGGGGTGGGTCGATACGGCGATGGGTCGGCGCGAGCCCGTCGAACCGGCCCAGCCGGTGATTCACGTCTCCTGGCACGAGGCCGATGCCTATGCCCGCTGGGCCGGCAAGCGGCTGCCGAGCGAGCATGAGTGGGAGGCTGCCCACCCGCAGCTCGACGGCGTCGGCCAGGTCTGGGAGTGGACCGCCTCCGACTTCCTCGCCTACCCGGGCTTCGAGGCCTTCCCCTACCGCGAGTACTCGGAGGTCTTCTTCGGCGACACCTACAAGGTCCTGCGCGGCGGCTCCTGGGCGACGCACCCCGACCTGATGCGGCCGAGCTTCCGCAACTGGGACCTGCCCCAGCGCCGCCAGATCTTCTCCGGCTTCCGCTGCGCGAGGGAGCTTTCGTGAATCCCGGCGCGGCCGCCGAGCCGGTCGAGATCGAGGTCCGGCTGCGCGCCGACGGCGGCGTGGCGATGGCGCGCGACATCCGTCTCGGCCTCACCGCGAAGCCGAAGGAGCTCTCGCCCAAGTACTTCTACGACGAGCGCGGCTCGCAACTGTTCGAGCGAATCACGGAGCTCGACGAGTACTACCCGACCCGCGCCGAGCGCGAGATCCTCGAACATCGCTCGGGCGAGATCGTCGCCGCGGCGGGCGAGCCCGGCACGCTGGTCGAGCTCGGCTCGGGCTCGGCGGCGAAGACGCGCCACCTGCTGAGCGCGATGCGCGACGCCGGCTGCCTCGACACCTACGTGCCGGTCGACATCTCCGAGGAGATCACCCGCGAGACGGCGGACTCGCTGGTCGAGGAGTACCCGGGCCTGACGGTCCGCGGGCTCGTCTGCGACTTCGAGCACGACCTGGAGCGGATTCCGGACGGCGGCGGCGGCCGCCTCGTCGCATTCCTCGGCGGCACCGTCGGCAACCTCTACCCCGAGGCGCGCCGCGACTTCCTCGCCCGCGTCGCCGCCCTGCTCGAGCCCGGCGACCGGATCCTCCTGGGCACCGACCTGGTCAAGTCCGTCGAGCGCCTCGAGGCCGCCTACGACGACGCCGAGGGCGTCACCGCCGAGTTCAACAAGAACGTCCTGCGCGTGCTCAACCGCGAGTACGGCGGCGACTTCGACCCCGAGGCCTTCGAGCACGTCGCCCGCTACGACGCGGAGGGCGAGCGGATGGACATCCGCCTGCGCTCGCTCGCCGAGCAGACGGTGCGGCTCGACGGCCTCGACCTGACCGTGCGCTTCGGCGACGGCGAGGAGATGCGGACCGAGATCTCCTCGAAGTTCACCCGCGAGCGGCTCGAATCCGTCTATCGTGAGGCGGGGCTGCAACCGGACGGCTGGTTCACCGACTCCTCGGAGGACTATGCGCTGAGCCTGGCTTCGGTTTAAAGTCCTGGACCTTGGATACCCGGAGGAGGATCGAGGAGGACCCAGAGTGAGCCTTGACGTCTACCTTTACGGGGAGCGCGTGGGGATGCTGTTCCCGGCGGGCGACAACGACTACCGCCTCGCCTACGACCCGGCGGCGGTGGAGCGACTGGGCCCGGGTCGCACGCTGCTCAGCAGCGCGCTGCCGGCGCGCCCCGAGCCCTACAGCGCCGAGGCGACCCGCGCGTACGTCGAAGGCCTGCTGCCCCAGGGCCCGCGCCGCGCCCGGCTCGGCCGCGAGCTCGGCGTCGACCCGATCGACGGCTACCTGCTGCTGGCGGCGCTCGGCGAGGACTGCCCGGGCGCGGTCAGCTTCCTCGCTCCGGAGGACGCCCCCCGCGCCGCCGCCCCCGACTCGATCGCCTGGCTGGAGCCCGACGAGCTGGCCGCCGCGGTCCGGCGCCCCGCGCCCGGTCTCGACGGCGACGCCGCCGGACGCCCGCGTTTCGTCCTTCCGGGCGAGCGGCCGAAGCTCGCGCTCGTCCGCGATGCGGCGAGCGACCGCTGGGCCTGGCCGCGGGCCGGGCTGTCGAGCACCCACGTGATCAAGCCCGAGACGGGCGAATACGCCGAGTACATCGCCAACGAGATGTTCTGCATGACCGTCTGCCGGCAGGCCGGCCTGCCGGTGGCGAAAGCGACGGTCGAGGAGGTCGGCGGCCGTCGCTGCCTGGTCTCGCCGCGCTACGACCGGGTCGCCGGCGAGTGCGCGCTCGACACCAGGCGCCTGCACTGCGAGTCCTTCTCCCAGGCGCTCGGCATCGTGCCGGGCACGGTCGCGGTCGGCGAGGACGGGAAGGAGCGGGAACCGCCGGGCTGGGCCGAAGCACGCGGCCTGCTCAACGCGGTCAGTCGCTCGGAGGAAATCGTCAACCTGCTCACCGCGGCCTTCTGCAACTACATCCTCGGCAACGGCGACGCCCACGGCGACAACTACGCGCTGATCGACCGCGACACGACGGCGCTCGGCGGGCCGGAGCCGAAGTGGCGGCTGGCGCCGCTGACCGACCTGAGCTCGACCGTCGTCTACGACGACCCGATCCACCGCGGGCTGGTGATCTCCGACGAGTACCAGGAAACCTCCTACCTGCTCGAGCTGGCCGAAGTCTGCGAAGCGTGCGAGTTCGACTTCGAAGTGATGCGCGGCCTGGCCTCGACCACGGCTACCCGGGTCGGCATGGCGGTGGAGACGATCGCCACCCGGGCGTCGAAGGAGGGCTGGCATGCGCCGATCGTCGACAAGATCGTCGAACTGGCCGCTGATCGCTCGTTCGGGCTCGGTGCGGAGGTCGAGTACTAGACATACAACGCCGCCTGCTCCGCTTCGCGTCCGCGGGCGGCGTCTGCGCGCCATATCGGCGCCGCTCGCGAAGAATCAGATCGTGACGCTCGCTGATTGGTTCTTCATGGCGACGGGGCCAGCGCTTCGATCGTCGTCGTGAGTTGGTCTGGGGAGACGATCGGGGTGAGGATCGGCAGGGTGACGCCGCCGGCGACGAAGGCGTCGAGCCGCTCGCGCATCTGCTCCGGCGTGCCGAAGACGAACATGTCCTCGATCAGCTCCCAGGGCGCCGCCGCGGCCGCCGCCTGGCGGTCGCCCGACTCCCAGGCGGCGACCATCTCCTCGATCTGCTCTCCGTAGCCGAGCCAGCGGTAGAAGGCGGCGTAGACGGGGACGGTGATGTAGGAGGAGAACATGAAGCGGGCCAGCGGCTCGACCGCCTCGCGCTCGCCCGGCAGGCAGAAGAAGCGGCAGAGCAGCTCGAAGCCCTCGGGCGCGCCCTGCAGCTGCGCCGTCACCTTCGGCAGGCCGCCGAGCGGCAGGAAGTTGGTGAAGGCGCCCTCGGCCCGCTCCACCGCCAGCTCGAGCATCTTGCCGCGCAGCGCGGCGAGCACGATCGGCACCCGCTCGGCCGGCGCCGTCTCGAGCTTGAAGCCGCTCGCGGTGCGTTCGCCGGCCAGCGCGACGCGCAGGAACTCGAGCGTCTCGCGCACCCGGCTCAGCGGACGCTCGAAGGGGATCCCGTTCCAGCCCTCGACGATCCGGTCCGAGGAGGAGCCGATGCCGAGCACGAAGCGCCCGTTCGAGGCGTCGGCCAGCGCCGCCGCCTCCTGCGCGAGCAGCGCCGGGCCGCGCTGGAAGACGCCGACGATCCCCGTCCCGAGGCGCGCCCGCCCGGTCCAGGCGGCGCTCAGCGTGAGCGGCGTGAAGCCGTCCGGCCCGTTGGTCTCGCCGCTCCAGAAGTCGGTGTAGCCGGCCGCCTCGGCCCGCTTGACCAGCTCCTCGTGCGCGTGCAGCGGCGTCCCCGGCAGCGGCAAGGTGAGTCCCCAGCGTTGAGCCACCCGTCGACCTTATAGGGTGCAGCGCGCATGGGGGAGACCTCGCCGCAGAAGCCCGACCGCAACCTTGCGCTGGAGCTCGTCCGGGTGACCGAGGCGGCGGCGCTCGCCGCTGCGCGCTGGGTCGGGCGGGGCGACAAGATCGCCGCCGACCAGGCCGCGGTCGACGGGATGCGCCACGTGCTCGACTCGGTTGCGATGGACGGCGTCGTCGTGATCGGCGAGGGGGAGAAGGACGAGGCGCCGATGCTCTACAACGGCGAGCAGATCGGCGACGGCAGCCCGCCGGTGGTCGATATCGCCGTCGACCCGCTGGAGGGGACGCGGCTCTGCGCGCTCGGCATGCCCAGCGCGCTCGCCGTGATCGCGCTGGCCGAGCGCGGCACGATGTTCGACCCCGGCCCCTGCGTCTACATGGAGAAGATGGCGGGCGGCGAGGAGATCGCCGACCTGCTCGACCTCGACCGGCCGCTGCCGGAGATGCTGAAGCTGATCGCCGAGCGCAAGGGCGGCAGCGTCGGCGACGTCACCGTGGTGATGCTCGACCGGCCGCGCCACGAGGAGGCGATGAAGGAAGTCCGCGAGGCGGGCGGCCGCATCCGCCTGATCACCGACGGCGACGTCTCCGCCGCGCTGCTGGCGGTCAGCGACCGCTCGCCGGTCGACCTGCTCTGGGGGATCGGCGGCACGCCGGAGGGCGTGCTCTCTGCCGCCGCGCTGAAGTCGATGGGCGGCCAGCTGCTGGGCCGCCTGTGGCCGCGCAACGACGAGGAGCGCAGTGCAGCGGTCGACGCCGGCTACGACCTCGACCGGATCCTCACGGCCGACGATCTCTGCTCCGGCGACGACGTCTTCTTCTCCGCCAGCGGCGTCACCGACGGCGACGTGCTGCAGGGTGTGCGCTACCGCGGCGCCGGCGCCAGCACCGAGTCGCTGGTGATGCGCTCGCGCTCGGGCACTGTGCGCCGCATCCACGCCCGCCACGACCGCGCGAAGCTGCGCGCGGTCATCGGCGAGCGCTACGGCTGAGCTTGAGCCGTCCCGATTCAGGAGCGGCCAGAGACCCCTTCCGGCCGTTTGTCGCCGAGCGCCGTTGGGTAGGTTTGGCGCGCAGACCGAACTTCGAGTCGAGGAGGCCCCATGGACATCGGCATCGCCCTTCCGAACGCGATCCCCGGCGCGACCGGGGCCGAGCTGACCGAGTGGGCGCGCCGCGCCGAGGCGCGCGGCTTCTCCACCCTCGGGACGATCGACCGGATCGTCTACGACAACTACGAGCCGCTCGTCGCGCTCGCCGCGGCGGCCGCGGTGACCGAGCGGATCGGCCTCTCGACGACCGCCCTGCTGGCGCCGCTGCGCACCAACACGGTCGAGCTGGCCAAGCAGGCGCTCAGCGTCAACGCGCTCTCCGGCGGCCGGCTGACGCTCGGCGTCGGCCTCGGCGCCCGCGAGGACGACTACGAGCTCAGCGGCGTCGAGCTGAAGGGCCGTGGCGGCCGCTTCGACGCGCAGCTCGACGAGGTCAGGCGGATCTGGGCGGGCGACGAGGTTGGCCCCGCGCTCGGCCGCTCGCCACGGCTGATCGTCGCCGGTCACGCCGATGTCTCGTTCTCCCGCGCGGCCCGCATCGGCGACGGCTGGATCGCCGCGGGGTCCGGACCGGAAGAGGCCGCGAAGGGAGTCGACGCGGTCCGGGCGGCCTGGGCCGAGGCGGGACGCGACGGCGCCCCGCACATCATGGCGCTCGCCTACTTCTCGCTCGGCGAGCGCGCCGAGCAGGACGTGCGGGAGAACCTGATGCACTACTACGCCTGGCTCGGCGACGAGGTCGCCGGCATGATCGCCGGCGCCGCCGCCAAGAACCCCGACACCGTCAAGCAGTACGCCTCCGCCTACGCCGGCCTCGGCTGCGACGAGCTCGTCTTCTGCCCCAGCTCCAGCGACCCCGCCCAGGTAGACCTGCTCGCCGACGCGGCGGGGCTGTAGTCCCGCTGCTCAGCGGCGCTACTTGGGCGACGGCATGCGTTAAGTGAAAAGCGCGACAGCTCGCAGCGCTGCCGGGGTTGGTTCGACGATCTTGTCCCCGCGGTCTGCGAGCAAGCCGAGCTTGCGCAGGCTGCAGATTGCCTGACTCGCTGTCTCGAGCTCCCTTGTGTCGTTGGCGTCGCCGACGATTCTCAACAACAGCTCCCTGTCTGGCAGCGATCTTGGGTGCAGTTCCACGGCCTCCTTGAGGAGTACGGCCTCAACTATTGCGACGTTGTACTCGGGTGGGGTGTCTTCAGCTGTCATCTTGCGCCGCGGCGCGCAAATCGGGAGGCGCCCACGCCGGCTCGAATGAAAAAAGGGCGAAGGTGTAGCCAGTCGCCTCATCGCCGTTGGCCTTTTTCAGGCGTTTCGCCGTCGCCCGCTGCTCGTTCTCGACTTCCCTGGTCGCGCGCTCGGCGATCGCCTTCACGTTCTGCTTCCCCTTGGCGTCGAGAACGAGCGGCGTGCGAATGAGGTGATCGTGGGCTCCTTGCAGCTTGCCTGCCTTGAGCGCGTCCGCCAGGTCGTTGAAGAGGTCACTCGCCTGTCCAGCGCCGATGACGGCCTGCAAGCCCTTCTTCAGCCGGCGCCACGTCTTCGCCGGAAGCAGGGACTTCTCCGTAGCCCGGTAGTAGTGCTCGACCGCTCCCCGGCGCGGCTCGGTTCGGACCTCTTCGATAATCCCGTCGCAGTCGTCGCGCAGGACTTTCACGTGGTAGCTGACCTGGCTCAGACCCTCGCCGAGCGCCTTCGACAGTTCGCTGGGGCTGACCTCTCCCGCCACGGTGGCAAGCAGAATGTGCTGCCGCAGCACGTGGTCCAGCGCCTTGATGAGCCGTGGATCCACCAGCACCGGCAGCCGACGGCCGTTTCCCGCAGCGTTCTTCTTCCTCGAGCTTCTCTTTGGCATCCTCTCGTTCCTCCCCTTCGAGTGATCGGCGCTATTTGAAATAGCAATGGCAACTTCTCGGAACGAGCTGAGTTTCAAACATTTCCCGGTAAGTTTCGCGGCCCGCGCGACGCTTTGACACTTACTAAGAATTTTTATAGTCCACACCCTGTCCGGCAGAGTGGTAGGACCTGGACCCGGCGGGGCGCCGTTAGTCGACGAGCTGTCCCGGTTTGACCTCGACCGCCTTCGCCAGCCGTCGCAGCGTCGAGATTTTCGGATCGCGCTTTCCAGCCTCCATCCTGCTGACCTCCGTGACATGGACGCCGCTGCGCTGCGCCACCTCTTCCTGGGTCAGCCCGAGGCGTTCACGCGCCTCTCGAAGCCTGGTGCCGAATTGGGCCACGGTGGGCATCGTCGGGGCTGCGGATCGAAAGGGCCATAGGAAACTTCACAAGTTTTCCTTTAAGCTTCGCTTTGTCCATGTCGCCTTGGGATGAAGTCGGGCAGGCCGGCCACGGGCCCTGTGCAGGCGGATCGCGGCCGGCCTCCTACGTTGCGCTCTAGCCGTGCTTCATTACATGCACGCACGACAAGACGCGATCGATTTGCACGATCTTCATTGCGATTACCTCCCTTCCCTCGCTTTCGGCGGTGGCGCCGCCGGGCAGGGGATAATGCTAAGAAAGGCTGGAGTTTCGATCCAAACTTGGCCTGCCCGCACATTTCTTGCCGGACCGGCGCCTATGCTCTGGTCCGTTTGAATATCCGAGGGGCATGGAGCGACTACCTTGGTTGAGACAGCGATCAGATTGGGAACGGGGAAGCGAGGCGTCGCGGACGCCGTCGCCTACGCCGTCACGCATCAGGCGAGGGCCGAAATTCGCATGATCCTGAACGAGGGACCCCGCTCTCAGGAGGAATTGGCGCGCCTCATCCGCGCCCCTGTGGGCAAGAACGTCGGGCATCATCTCCGGGAAATGCTCGCCGACGGCTCAGTCGAGATTGCGCACGTCAAGCGAGTGCGCAATACCTTCGAGCACTACTACGGGGCGGCCGAGCTTCCGTTCTACACCGACGAGGAAATCGAGGCTCTGCGCTTTGAGGATAGGCAGGCATTTGCCGGCGTGATCCTCGAGGGGGCTATGTCCGAGTCGATGGCGGCCCTGTGGGCGGGGAGGATGGTCGACGATCGGCGGGTTTGGCTGTCCTGGCGCTGGTTCAACGTCGATGCCCGGGGGCGGGAGGACATAGCCGATGAGCAGGCGAGACATTGGGATCGGCTTCGAGCGATCGAGGTCGAAGCGCTTGGTCGCTGCGTTCGGTCGGGGGAGTCAACCAAGTCGATCATCGTGATCTCGCTGGGATATGAACGCTTCCGCTTTACTCCGCCCCTGCCAATGCCAATGATGGGCTCTGAAGAACGGGGGCCGCCGTTGATTCGATTGGGCCAGGGGAAGCGGGGAGTCGCGGAGGCGATCGGTTACGCCGTGAAGCATCAACGTCGGGTTGAACTCCTTTGCCTTCTGAACGAAGGCGAGCGCAACCGTTACGAACTTGCCGAGCTGATCGGCGTGAAGCCGCACAAGATCAAACACCATCTCAAGGAACTGCTGGACGAGGGATCGATTGAGTTGGCCTACTCGAAGCGGGTTGGCAACATGATGCAGCACTACTACCGAGCGATCGAGATTCCGTTCTATACCGACGAGGAAATCGAGGCGCTGCGCCCCGAGGAGAGGCAGGCGTTTGCCGGCGTGATCCTCCAGGCGGCCGTGGCTGAAGCATTGGCCTCGCTCCGGGCGGGGAAGATGACCGCCGATCGACGGGCTTGGCTGTCCTGGCGCTGGTTTCACGTCGATTCACAGGGACGCGAGGACATTGCCGATGAGCAGGCGAGGCATTGGGAGCGGCTCCTAGAGATCGAGGGGGAATCGGCCAACCGCTGCACCAAGTCGGGCGAGGCGACCAAGTCGATCATCGTGACCTCGTTGGGGCATGTGCGTTGCCGCAGGGCGCCTGTGGATCTGTCAAAGGACGATCTGGCCGGCTCACCCGTCGCGGCGAATGTCCTTCGGCCCCAGATCGCTCCGTTGCGATCCCCACGGGGGTGAGGGATGAGGAGGAAACACGCGCAAATCCAGGTGCGGCTGCGACCGCGGGGGAGCCGGGACGAGCTGGCGGGGGTGCGTGACGGGGTGTTGCAGGCGAAGGTGACGGCGGCGCCGGTCGAGGGCAAGGCGAACAAGGCCCTCTGCGGGCTGATCGCGAAGCGGGTCGGCGTCGCCCCTTCCCGGGTCAGCGTGGTGCGCGGGGAGAAGTCGCGCGACAAGGTCGTGCGCGTGGACGGGGTGGATGAGGAGGAGCTCCGCGCGGCGCTTCTCTTGAGAGGGCGACGACGTTGACCCGGATGCGGCGCGCATGGTTGACGAGGCCAAGCAGGTCGGCCTGAGCGCAGAGATCTGAGCTTCACGATGTCCGCTCGGGGTAAGCCCCGGGCCAGCTGGGCTTACAGACGGCGTTTAGGCGGCGGCATGCGCTTCGTGACCTCGCCTGCGATCAAGCCGGCGCCGACGGCGCCCAGAGCGATCATGGCTCCGCCGACATCCGGGTCGGCCCCGATGCCATAGGCGATCGCGCAAATCACCCCGCCAAGGGCTGCTGACACCAGCATTCCGATGAGAAATGTTTTGTCCACAGATGGCATGTTAGCCCAGCACCGCATCGACGACAACGACCCCGATGCCAAACGCGAAGCCGATCAGACTGCCGACAATCGTCGCGCGTCGAAGTTCTGCCGGCTCAGGGTCAGCCCGTAGAACCGCCAGCGCTCGCCCCAGAAACCCACCGATGGCGATCACTGCCGCCAGGAAACCCGCAGTTATGGCCGCGCGTTCCAGAATTACTCCAGCGATGAGAAGGATCGACTCCACGCCACGAATCTCTCTGGCGCAGACGCACACGTGGCGTGCAGAATCGAAAAATTGCGCACGGCTTCTTTAATGGGAGGCGCGCTACCCGGCCCGAGACCCTCGATGGCGAAGTGTTTTGTCACCGCAGCTCATGTTAGCCAGGCAGCCTGGTGTGAGGTCGGGCCGTTCGAGGTCTGCGGGAAAACCGGGTGGTCGGTCGCCGCATGGTCGGTTAGGGTCGGCCGACTGTCTCCTCCTCCAGAACGGAGTTCCCGCATGGCCTATGAGATGAAGATCCGCGGCACCGAGTCCGAGGTGAAGGTCCGCAGCCCCTGGGCCGCCGCCCTGCTGCCGCTGATCACGCTCGGCATCTACCACCTCGTCTGGTGGTACCGGATCAACCGCGAGCTGAGCGACTACGGCAAGGCCAAAGGCTACGACCTCGGCCAGAACCCGACCAACTCGCTGCTTGCGCTGTTCCCCGGCGGGCTGATCATCGTCCCGGCGCTGATCACCTACTGGCGCGGCACCAAGCGGGTCATGCAGGCCTCCGGCCTGGCCGGCAAGGAGCCGCTCAACGGCTGGATCGCGATCATCCTCTACCTGCTGCTCTCGCCGGCTCTCTGGGCCTACATCCAGGTCTCGCTCAACGACATCTGGCGCCAGGAAGCCGAGGCGCTGCCCGGCCAGGAACTCCCGCCCGCCTCGTCGAGCGAGATGCCGCCGCCGCTGCCGGCCGACCAGCAGACGCCTCCGTCCGGAGAGGGCGCGCCGCCCGCCTAGACTCCGGGGCGTGGACCGCGCCCTGCTGAAGCAGACCCTCGCCGAGGCCGGCGAGCCTTCCTATCGCGCCTCCCAGGTCTGGGAGTGGGTGGCGCGCGGGGCGGGCTCCTATGGCGCGATGACCAACCTGCCGGCCGCCCTGCGCGAGCGGCTCGACGGCGCGGTGCCGCTCTCGACCCTGGAGCTGCGGGCCGAGGCGAAGTCGGACGACGGCACGGTCAAGGCGCTCTTCCACACCGCCGACGGGCGGCCGCTGGAGGCGGTGCTGATGCGTTACCGCGACGGGCGTCGCTCGGTCTGCGTCTCCTCGCAGTCCGGCTGCCCGCTGACCTGCACCTTCTGCGCCACCGGTCAGATGCGGTTCGGCCGCAACCTCAGCGCCGACGAGATCCTCGACCAGGCGCTGCACTTCCGCCGCGTCGAAGAGATCGACCACGTCGTCTTCATGGGCATGGGGGAGCCGACGATGAACGTCGACGCCGTGCTCGAGGCCTGCGAGCGGCTGCCCGAGCTGGGCGTCACCCACCGTCGCACGGCGATCTCGACCGTCGGCTGGGTGCCGGGGATCGACCGCCTGGCCGAAACGGCGATGCCGATCGCCCTGGCGCTCTCCCTGCACGCGCCGAACGACGGCCTGCGCTCGCAGCTGATGCCGGTCAACGAGCGCTACCCGCTGGCGGAGGTGCTTGCCGCCTGCGAGCGCTGGCGGGCGCGCCGCCGCCGCAAGGTCTTCGTCGAGTACGTGATGCTCGACGGGGTCAACGACCTGCCCGAGCACGCGCGCGAGCTCGCGACGCTGCTCGACCGCCGCGCCTACAAGGTCAACCTGATTCCATACAACCCGACCGGCGCCTACGACGGCTCCTCGCCGGAGCGGATCGAGCGCTTCCGCGCGGTGCTCGCCGAGCACGGCCTCGCAGCGACCGTGCGGCTCACCCGTGGCCGCGACATCGAGGCCGCCTGCGGCCAGCTGGCGGCGACGGCCGGTGAGGCGTAGGACTTAGGATCGGGCAGGATGGCCGGTCGAAGGCGCACAGCGCCGACAGGCCAGCCGCCGCCATGTCGAGCCGCCGCTCCAGCTGAGCCCGAACCCGGTCCGGCGGCTGGCCGAAGACGTGCGCGCCGAGCTGCGCGTGCGGCGCGGAGGCTCCTACCCGCCGGGGCCGCAGAACTTCGACTTCGGCCGCACCCTGAAGATGGCCAGCGACCCGCTGCCGATCCTGCTCTCGCTCTACGAAGAGCACGGCCCGATCTTCAGCGTCCGCCTGCTCCACCACCCGGTGATCTTCATGCTGGGCCCGGAGGCGAACCACTACATCACCGTCACCCACCCGGAGAACTTCCACTGGCGCGAGGGGAGCTTCGGCGACCTGATCCCGCTGCTCGGCGACGGGCTGCTGACGATCGACGGCGCCTACCACGACCGCGCCCGCGAGACGATGATGCCGGCCTTCCACCGCGAGCACGTGGCGGCGGCGGTCGAGGCGATGATCGCCGAGGCGACCCCGGCGATCGACCGCCTGCGCCGCGGCGCGGTCGTCGACATATACGAGTGGATGCGCGGGTTGGCGATGCGGATCGCGATGCGGGCGCTGCTCGGCCTCGACCCCGACGAGGCCGGCAAGGGCGCCGCCGCGGCCGAGCACTTCGAGCGCGCCCTGGGCTTCTACGGCATCGACTTCCACCTGCGCCTGCTGCGCGGCCCGGGCTCGCCCTGGTCGAAGATGATCGCCTCGCGGGCGATCCTCGACGAGATCGTCTACGACGAGATCCGCCAGCGCCGCGCCGCGCCGGACCCCGGGCGGATGGACATCCTCAGCCTGCTGCTCGCGGTGCGCGACGAGGCGGGGGAGGGGTTCTCGGACAGGGAGGTGCGGGACCAGGTGATGACCCTGATGTTCGCCGGCCACGACACCTCGACCTCGACCCTGACCTTCATGATGCACGAGCTGGCGCGCCACCCCGAGGTGGTCGAGAAGCTGGTCGCCGAGCAGGACGACGTGCTCGGCGGCGACCCGCCCGGCATCGACCGGCTGGAGCGCGAGATGCCCTACCTCGACATGGTGCTCGACGAGGTGCTGCGCCTCTATCCGCCCGCCTGGATCGGCCCGCGCCGCGCCGTGCGCGACTTCGAGTTCGGCGGCCACGAGGTGCGCAGGGACGCCTACGTCAACTACTGCTCCTGGGCCAGCCACCGCATCCCCGAGGTCTTCCCCGACCCCGAGGCGTTCATCCCCGAGCGCTTTACCCGCGAGCGCAAGGCGGCGCTGCCGCGCGGCGCCTACGTCCCCTTCGGCGGCGGGCGACGGATCTGCATCGGCAAGCGCTTCGGTCAGACCGAGGTCAAGCTGGTGGCGACGATGCTGCTGCAGCGCCTGCGCCTCGACGCCCTGCCCGGGCCGCACGATGACCGTGCGCCAGATGCCCACGCTCTCGCCCAAGGGCGGTCTGGAGATGCGGGTACTGTCCCGCGCCTGACCGCCGTCGCGGGC